>JAGOUY010000013.1 GCA_018061025.1 Patescibacteria group bacterium | reverse complement strand
AAACCGTTGCCCATGATTGCGGACTGCAGGTTTCGGCTCCGGTCCACCATACACAGCGTAGGTGGAATGCGAGGGGCGTAATCTAAAAAAAGCCCACCCATGCGAGCCCATCGCCTATATATCACAACCCAACCCCTACACGACCCGTCGGGGCTGGGTTCCCGCCTTCGCGGGAATGACAGAAAAAGAAATACCTGTTTTGGCTGCGAGATCCCTCACTCCGCCACGTCGTTCGCGAACGACGTGGCGGAGTGAGGGATGACGGGGTAGGAAGAAGATGGGAGGGATACACAAAACCCCTCTTGCGAGGGGTTTTGTGAGACGTAGAGCAGTCGCTTACGCGGCTGGTTGTTCGTCGAGGCGCATCACGTTGACGGCGCGAGGACCCTTGTCAGAGTCTTCCGTGTCGAAGGAAACCATGTCGCCGACACGAAGGTCGTCGAAGGCTACGTTCATAAGGGCGGACGTGTGAAAAAATACGTCCTTGTCTGCGCCTTCAGGGGTGATGAATCCAAAACCCTTGTCGGTGATGCGTTTTACAACTCCATTCATAGAATGTGGGAGTTAAGTGAATAATCCGCAAATGTTGGCCTGTGTGCGGAAGTTCAAAGACTCTCCACCTCGGGCTCGTTTGCTTGGAGAGAATATAGCACAATGCTTAGAAAAAGGGAAGAGGGGGTGGTACAAAGAGGCAAAATCGTGCTACAACCCGGGCATGAGAATTGGGATTATTGGCGCAGGCGCAGCTGGCATGATGGCCGCTGTAGCCGCGTTGGAAACGCATCCGGAGGCGGAACTCTTTTTAATAGAAAAGAATGATGGATTAGGGAAAAAAGTGATTATCTCTGGGGGCGGGCGCTGCAATGTAACGACGGGGATTCGAGATGTTCGTACCGTCCTCACGAAGTATCCACGCGGAGGTAAGTTCCTGTCTTCGGCCATGTATCACTTCCCTCCCCAAGCCGTATACGATTGGTTTGAAGCACACGGCGTACCACTAAAGACAGAAGAGGATTTACGCGTCTTCCCGCAATCGAATAATGGGAAAGATATTGTTGGGGTGTTTGAACGGTTGTTTCGTGACTTGAAGGTTCAGGTGTATCTAAAAACGAGTGTCTCGTGCGTCGCAAAACGTGGTGATCAATTCGTCCTCACACTCAAGGACCAAGACGAACCACTCATTGTCGACAAACTTATCTTAACTACCGGCGGACAAGCCTATCGTCAGACGGGTTCAACCGGAGATGGGTATGCGTTTGCTCAAGCGTTAGGACATACAAGCACTCCCCTCGCGCCAAGTTTGAATGCGTTTTATACGCGCGAGACATGGCCACACACATTATCCGGCTTGTCATTCGAGCAAGCCAAGTTCGTAGCAGAACGTGATGGCCGTCCAGCGTTCACGGGTCCGTTTTTATTTACGCACAAAGGCGTGAGCGGCCCAGCTGTGTTTGCCTTGTCGGCGCAGGTGGCGTTTGAGACATATGATGCGGCGCGTCCCCTGCTGGTATACCTTGATTTGTTTCCCCAACGGACACATGAACAGCTTCTGGGTGAATTGACGGAGTTTGTACGCCAACATCCCAAGAAACAATTTTTGACCGTGTTAGGAACGTTAATCCCCAAATCTCTCGCACAAGTGACGTGCGAGGAACGATCCATTCCTCTAACAAAACATGCCGCAGAGGTCAGCAAAAAAGAATTGTTTGGATGCAGCTTGTGGCTTAAACAGATTCCGTTACACGTGATTGGACGAGGGGCCGGGGATGAATTTGTGACGGCGGGTGGGATTCCCTTAGAGGAAGTTGATCCTGCCACGATGGAATCGAAAATTTGCCCAGGGTTGTATTTTGCAGGAGAGCTCTTGGACGTGGATGGATACACGGGTGGCTTTAATTTGCAGGCTTCATGGGCGACGGGGAGATTGGCGGGAGAACAGGCCTCAGGCGTCAGGGATTAGGCATCATTTCTCCGTCATCCCGAACGGAGTTAGACGTAGAGAGGGATCTCGCAGCGGAACAGGTAGCCCTCTTTTTATGCTCTCCCCTGATAAGGGGAGTTGGAGGGGTTGGGTCCATGGGCTACCCGTTCCGGTCGAGATTCCTCAGGCGTCGTCGGACTCCTTCTTCGGAATGACGAGATAAAAATTGAGGAGGAAATTACAACATCCCCAAATCCAACGTCTGATCGAAGCGAATTTGGCTGACGAAGTCAGGCGTGTGGCTTACGAGGATGAGGGTGCCTTGGTAGGCTTCGATGGCTTTGGCGATGATGGGAAGATGGCGGAAATTGATGTGGTTGGTGGGCTCGTCGAGAATGAGGAGACCTGGGCGTTGCAAGACGAATTGCGCGAAGCAGAGCAAGCCTTTTTGACCTTCCGAGAGGGATCCAACCTTATTCTTCAAGAGATTGGACGTAATCAAAAATTCAGAAGCAACGGCACGCAAGCCTTCGTTGGAAGGCATTTCCATGACGGATTCGAGGGCGGCGTAGGCAGTATCGTCAAAGTTGAGGCCAGAAAAATCTTGACGGTAGTAGCCGACCTTTACGCCTTCGCCGATTTTAATGCCTGGATCTTCTTGGGCGGCGATGGCTTTGAGGAGCGTGCTCTTGCCGATGCCATTTGGCCCCGCGATTAGCAAGCGACGGCGTTTGCGCAAGACAATATCGACGTCGACACGAACTGGTTCGTGCTTCTTCAAGATCGAGAGCGAGGTCATCGTAACGACGGCTTCGCTGTACTCTTGGGCAGGAATGGTGAAGTCACGGATCGTCTTGTCATCACGACGAACATCGACCATCTCATCTTCCGCCTCTTCGATTTGGTCCCGTAATTTACTCGCCAGCTTACGCATCTTTCCTCCTTTGTTGGCAAAGAAGTTGACCTTGTCTTTACGGTCTTGGATATCTTTCAAAAGACGCGCATTTTGCATGCGTTCACGCTCTAAGCGCGCAGCGATCTCTTCGACCACATCGAAATAGTTGCCGACGTATTGCTCCATTTTGTGGGTGTAGACATCTAAGTGGAGCACGCCTTCGGTAAAGGCATTTAAGAAATCGGCATCGTGGGAAATGACGACGACGGTCTTGGGATACATGACGAGGAAGGAGGTGAGGTGATCGATCCCGTCACGGTCGAGGTTGTTCGTAGGCTCATCCAATAATAAAATATCTGGCTCTTGGATAAGGGCATACGCCAACAACAAACGAGCTTGCTGGCCCCCAGAAAAGTCTTTGATTTTTTTCTCTAGCGGAGCGTGGAGATTGACGGTTTCGAGGACATTTTTGATAAGGCCGTCCAAGCTATACGGTACCTCCTTAAAGGCATGCGCAAAGAATTCGCGCACCGTGTTTTCCATGTGCTCACGCGCCATGACTTGAAGACCGATGGCCACGGTCGCGTCTTTTTGCACGTGAATTTGGCCTTCGTTGGGCTTGTAGACCCCCGTGAGGAGCTTAAAGATCGTGCTTTTACCCGCCCCATTTTGGCCCATGAGGGTAATCTTGGCGTTTTCGCGAATAGAAAAACTCGCTTCATCTAAAATAGGATGATCTTCGTCATGATGAAAGACGACCTTATCAAAGCGGATAAGGACATTGCCGTGGTCAGTAGCCATAAAGAGCCAATAGTAAACCAGAAAAAAAGGACTTTTGCAACCTCTGACGGTCAGACTCCCCTTCTGTCATTCCCGCGAAGGCGGGAACCCAGCCCAGACGGATCGAAGATGGTTGGATAGTGATATATAGGCGATGGGCTCGCATACCTGCAGCTTTTCTGAGCTACAGAACTCGCATTCCGCGGGAAGCTCTTTATGGCGGACCGGAGCCGACACCTGCAACCACAACTCGACCGCAACGGTGTCATCTCCTTGCTCAGACAGCTGTAGCTCAGAAAAGCTGCAGGTATGCGAGCCCTAGATGGAGGGAGGTGGGTGGTGAGGGGAAAAGGAGAAGATGACAAACCCTCGCTATGCGTCTAGGATGCCTATTATCTATGCAATTGCCTAAGCGCCGGTCTCAGATGCTTAAAAAGCGAGACGATAGCCAAGAACGGTTTTACATTACGGCCACGGGATTAGAGAAGCTGAAACGCGACTTAGTGCAGCTAAAGGCTGACTTGCCCAAAATGGCGGATGATTTGGCGCGGGCGATTGCTATGGGGGACTTAAGCGAGAATGCGGAGTATACAGAGGCCAAGGCGCGCTTAAGCCGAGCGCATGGACGACAGTTTTCTTTGGATGAGCGGATTAAGAATGCGATTATCATCAATGAAGCTGAGAGTGATGGGGCGGTGCGTTTAGGGGTAAAAGTGACCGTAGAAGTAAACGGCAAACAAAAAACCTTTCAGATTGTGGGGCCTGCGGAAGCGAATCCCTCACAGGGGCGTATTTCCCTCGTGTCCCCTCTCGGGAAGGAATTGATTGGGAAGAATCCTGGCGACATCGTGAACGTGCAGACGGAGGCGGGGGTGACGGTGTATCGAGTGGTGGCGATTGAGTAATCTACTATATCTCGTATAAAACACCGACCATCGTAGGTCGGTGTTTTATACTCTGAGAGAATCTTAGTACCGATACTGTTCTGGTTTGTATGGACCCTTGTGGTGAATGCCGAGGTATTTGGATTGCTTATCCGTCAGGGTCGTGAGCTTCACTCCAAGTTTGGCGAGGTGGAGTCTTGCGACTTCTTCATCCAATTCTTTTGGCAACATGTAGACCTTGCCTTGTTCGTATTTCCCGTCATTCGACCACAAAGCTAATTGCGCCAAGGTCTGGTTGGTGAATGAGGTGCTCATGACAAAGCTTGGGTGGCCATGGGCGTTGCCGAGGTTTACTAACCGTCCTTCGGACAAGAGGATGAGACACTTCCCATTTGGCCAGATGAATTTGTCGACTTGAGGCTTAATGGTTTCACGTTTGATCGTAGATTGTTCGAGGAGCCAAGCGACGGAGATCTCGCTATCAAAGTGACCGATGTTACACACGATCGCACCGTCTTTCATGGCGTTCATGTGCTCGCCTGTGATGACATCGCAACAGCCTGTAGCGGTAACAAAGATATCGCCAATAGAGGCGGCTTCATCCATGGTTACGACTTCATAGCCTTCCATAGCAGCCTGCAGGGCATTGATTGGATCAATTTCTGTAACGAGCACACGGGCGCCAAAGCCATCCATGCTTTGCGCGCAACCTTTACCGACATCACCGTAGCCGGCCACGACCACGACTTTTCCTGCGATCATGGTGTCGGTGGCGCGTTTGATGCCGTCGGCCAAACTTTCACGACAGCCGTATTTATTATCAAATTTTGATTTGGTAACAGAATCGTTGACGTTGATCGCAGGAAGTTTGAGGGTTCCCTGTTCCATCATTTGGTAAAGACGATGGACACCCGTTGTTGTTTCTTCAGATACGCCTTTGATCTCTGCTAACATCTCAGGGTGTTTTTCGTGGACGAGCACGGTCAGATCGCCTCCATCGTCGAGAAGCATGTTTGGTCCTTTACCGTCGGCAAACTTCAAACTTTCTTCCACACACCACCAGTACTCTTCTTCCGATTCCCCTTTCCACGCAAAGACAGGGATGCCGGCGGCAGCAATCGCGGCAGCGGCGTGATCTTGTGTTGAAAAAATATTACAGCTGCTCCAGCGGACCTCTGCGCCGAGTTCGATGAGCGTCTCGATGAGAACAGCGGTCTGGATCGTCATGTGCAAACAACCGGCGATGCGTGCGCCGTTGAGAGGCTTGCTTGCGCCGTGTTGCGCGCGTAAGGCCATGAGACCTGGCATTTCTTTCTCCGCCAAAATAATTTCTTGGCGACCCCACGCAGCGAGGGAGATATCAGCAACTTTGTAGGAAGTGGACATAATAATATAAGGGAAATAGGCGGCGGCAAAAACACGATTGAAATAGAGTTATTATTTTCTGTCATTCCCGCGAAGGCGGGAACCCGGCCCAGACAGTTCGATCGATCGAGGCTGGGCCCCCGCCTTCGCGGGGGTGACAGAACCCAAGGAACGTTAGCTCAGGATCAGCACCTCTCCATACTCCTTTTCATATCTCTGGCAAAATTCTTCTTTTGTGAATTGATAGGCTTGGGTTCCTCGCGTTTCTACGACGTAGGTGGCGAGGACGGCGCCGATTTGGGCACAAGTTTTTAGGTCTTTCCCCTGTTCGTATCCAACAAAGAAGCCGGCGCGGAAGGCGTCCCCTGCTCCGGTTGGGTCGAGACAGGCTTGGGGCGGGCAGGCGGAGACGCGGATGGATTGGCCGTCTGCGGTTTGGATGAGCGAGCCTTCCGCCCCTAACGTTGTCACGAGTAACTCAACTTTGGTCAAAAGATCTGCGATGGAGAAGCCTGTCCGATCCGTTAACAACTTCATCTCGTAATCATTGGCCATGATGCACCAGGCATCCTCTACTCCTTGCCGCAGCTCTTCAGGGGAAAAGAGGGTGATCGCTTGACCTGGATCGAACACGGTCCTTATTTCCAATTCTTTCGCTTCGCGGAGGTGTTTCAGCATCACGGAGACCGGGTTCGGACTAACAAGCGCCAAAGATGGCGTTGGTACGAGATCCTGTACGTGTGTCCTTCCTGCTTCTGCTAAAGGCCCTGGGAAAAATCCGGTAATTTGGTTATTCGCTTTATCGGTAATAATGTGAGCGGCGGCTGTGAGCGTAGAAGGAGCTTCATAAATGGAGTGTGTAGCAAGCCCTAATCCACGCAACCGCTCGAGATAGGGCGCTCCATCAGAACCGACGGCTGAGACGATCAACGGCCGCGTTCCTAACGCGCACATGGCATAAGCAATATTGCCCGCCGTTCCTCCCCACCCTCGCTCCAAACGCTCTACCAAAAACCCTACACTTAGGATGTGTAGCTGGTCCGGTAACAGATGATCAGAAAAACGATCCGGAACATTCAGGATGTAATCGTAGGCTAAGGAGCCTGAAATGAGGATAGACATTGCGCGCCATCATAGCAGGCCGTGAAAAGAGAGCAAGTCTTGTTTAACTCATCCGTTTTCCTTGCATTAACATCTCGACCGCGTGTTCGAGAGAGCCGGCTGGTGTTACTTGGCCACCATTCACAAAGAAGATTTCGTCCGCTTCTTCAATCGTGTTTAAGCGGTGGGCGATAATGACTTTGACCGTGTCTTTTGGCAATTGTTTCATGACTCGTTCTAATTTTTGTTCGGTGACGGTGTCGATATTGGCAGTAGCCTCATCCAAAATCAAGACATCTGGTTTACGGAGGACCGCACGCATGAAGGCGATAAGCTGGCGCTCTCCGACACTCATGCCATCTCCCCCACTCGTAACAGGTGTCTCTAAGCCTTTTTCAAAGGACTGGATAAGCGGCGTAAGTCCTGCTTGGTTGATGGCCTGCGTGAGCTGCTCTTGTGAGCGCTGAAGATATTGCTCGTTTCCATAGACAAGATTTTCTCCAATGGTTCCACTAAAGAGAAACGGCTCTTGTAAAATAAATCCGATTTTCTGGGCGCGTTCGGCGGGTGAATATGAACGGATGTCTCGTCCGTGCAAGCAGATACTGCCTTCCGTTGCATCATACAAACGCGCCATGAGAGAGGCGGTCGTCGTCTTCCCTCCCCCGGTTGGACCAACAAGAGCATAGGTTTTGCCTTTTTCTAAGCTGAACGAGACATACTTGATAACTTCCTTGCCATCTGGATAGCGAAAAGCGACGTCCTTAAAAGAAAGGACGCTCCCCTCTTTGCTGCAGGCCGATGTTTCAGAAGAAGGTACGGTCTCTAAATCTGTTTTTAAGGCCAAGATTTCTGACACGCGTTCCCAGCCCGCTAAAGCGACCTGAAAACTACTCCAGAGTGCGGCTAATTGTCGCAACGGCGTATAGAAGTTATGGATGTATGCCAAAAAGCTGATCAACAGCCCCAAGGTAAAACTTCCCTGGGTAATAAGATAGATTCCGTAAGCAAGGACGATCAACTGTGCCAGATTGGCTGACAGTCCATATAAAGGAGTGAAGATCGCGTTCGCTAAACTCGCGCGCATAGAAGTGACGTAGTTTGATTGATTGACTTCTTGGAAGCGTTCGCGGAAATAATCGCGGCGATTGAAGGCCACGATGACTTTGAAATTTTGTAAGCTTTCTTGGATCTCACTGCTCATCCCACCAACGCTTTGCAAGTTTCGGGTATTTTGACGTTTAACCCAGGGTGAGAGGAGCTGTGTGAGCACTAATAAGAAGGCTGCAGGCGCAAGAGCGGCCAAGCCTAAACGCCCATGGATGCTCAAGAGAAAGATGCCTGCGCCGAGCATGATAAACAGACTCCCCACCAACTGCATTAGTGACTGGGAGAAGAACATGTTGAGCTTATCCGTGTCATTATTGATACGCGAGATCAAATCACCGGCTTTGTTTTGCGTGAAAAACGCAACAGGCAATTCTTGCAACTTGGTAAAGATAGCGTTGCGTAATTTGAACAAGACGCGCTGTCCCACTCCTCCCATCCAACGCGTTTGGACATACCCACTTACAAGCGCCAAGAGGTAGACAACGAACAGGATCCCTCCATACATCAATATGCCTTGGTATTGCTTGGTTAGCACATAGGTATCTACGGCATGTCCGATGAGAAGCGGCGCGCAGATATTGAGAGCGGCATTCAGAAAAATTCCAACAAATGCCACGGCGAGGGCCCGTTTCTCGTCGGCAAGAAGTTGGCTCAAATTTTGCCAGAGAGTTTGCCAAGGACGTTTGGCAGGCTCTGCATCCGCAGGCTTACTCTTGAGGGTGTAATTCATAGTGACTGGTACTGCGTTGGGAATTGTAAACCTGCACGTATTCTGGCGAGGTTGCTAAGAGTTCTTGATGCGTCCCCTTGGCTAAAACTTCTCCTTCCATCAGGAAGATGATCTGGTCGTAATCTTCTACGGAAGAGATTTTTTGGGTAACAGAAATCAATGTCAGATCTGGATAATTTTTTTGGAGATTGGCAATAATCTTCTGCTCCGTCGGTGCATCCACGCGCGCGGTAAAATCATCTAAAAACAGAACCGTCGGGTTAATCGCCAACGCACGCGCCAACATCAAGCGCTGCTTTTGCCCTCCCGATAAACTCGCTCCGCGCTCAGACACGATCGTGTCTAACCCTTGTGGCAATGATTGCACAAGGTCATGTAACTCAGCCGTATCGATGGCTCGTTGCAATGACTCGTTCGTTGCCAACGGACTAAACGCGATATTTTCTCGCAAGCTCAGATTAAAGAGAATGCTGTCTTGGAAGACGAGTCCGAGGCGGCGATAGAAGGCTTCGGAGGTATAGGCTCCGATTGGATGCTGATCGTAGAGAATCGTTCCACTCGTGGGAGGTAAGAGCCCCGTCAATAGATAGAGCAGTTGTGTTTTGCCTGCAGCCGTTGGACCGATGATCGCGACGCGTTGGCCAGGACGAATCTCAAAGGAAATATCTTTCAGCACGGTTTTTTCTCCATACGCTAACCGCACGTCTTTGACGGTAACGTTTCCCTGTAAGGAGGCCTCCATGGTTCCGGCTTGTGCGACAGGAGGCAAGTTCAATACTTGTGAGATACGCTCGTATGAGGCCGAGGCTTGGGCGATCAAGTTGCTCATGAACCCAATTATCAGGATGGGGAAAATAAGCAAAGCGATATAGGTCGTAAAGGCGGCGAATGAACCTAAGCTCATGCTTCCTAACACCACGAATCTTCCCCCTAACACTAAAATAATCAGCATGGCGATGTTCGCCAAAAACGTGATGATCGGAATCATGCCCGCAAATAAGCCTAAGATACGGTATCCCAAGTCACGTGCCTTGGTATTGGCGGCCAAGAATTTTTGGCCTTCTTCCTCTGTTGCATGCAAGACACGGATGAGGGACGCACCCAAAATACTTTCATTGATGACTTTATTTAACCAATCGATGACTTCCCGGCTAGACACAAAGAGCTTACGAACTTTTCCAAAGACCACAAAAAAGGTTCCTCCAATGAACGGCAAGATACTTAATACGGCGAGAGCTAACCAAAAATTAATCGTGAGCAAGAGGATGCTGGCTCCGACGATAATACACAGCGAAGAAACAATGGAAGAAACGGCTTGTGAGACAAATAATTTAATGGAATCGACATCCGCCGTAAGATTTGTTAGCAACTTACCGGGTTGAGCCGTATGGATGGAGGTATAGCCTTGGACCGAAATGGTATCGGAAATTTTTTCACGCAAATCACGAGCCACACGTTCGGCGACGTAGGTTTGGATGAGAAACTGTAAAGACGTGAAGACAAAGATGCCGATCGAGATGAAGAAAAACTGCTCGACCACGGTTTTGAGGATCAACGTCTGATTTACGTATGCATCCATTCCATTAGCAACCAGTTTTGGCAGGACTAAGTTTAAGCCGTTACTCAGCAAGGCAAAGAGGATGAGCAATCCGACGAAGCTTGCGTATGGACGCAAAAGCCCAAACACGCTCGGCTTTTTTGCTACGGGCTGTTGGGCTTGTCTGGGGCTGTCCATACGCTATGAAGATGGCTCACAATTTTCTCTTGGATAAGCTGAAGGGATTGCAGGTCTTTCTCACTAAGAGATTCGAATAATTCTGCCAAAATCGTGAAACAACGTTTCTTCGCCAATGATAAAATCTTTTTGCCCGCAGGCGTGAGAGACAGTCCTGTTTTACGACGGTCTTCTGTGTCTTTCGTGCGCGTGACGAGCCCTTCCTCACTTAAACTGTTGACGAGCTGTGTCGCTGCGCTCGACGTCATACGGAATCGTTGGGCCAGGTCTTTGATGGTCTTGGCATCTTCATAGGCAATTGCGGTCAATACAGACAGACGTGTGCTGGTTGGTACGCCTGCGGGCATAGGTTCACGACGTTGACGATAGGCCTTCCAACGCGTGATCGCCTCCATGGTTTGAAAGAGTTTTTCCAAGCGTTCTTGTCTATTCATATAAGAATGGAAAAAATAGTTAAGCGTCTTACAATACTAGGCATGATTTTGATCTGTGTCAAACCATGCATTTTGCCTAAAAAAAAGAAAGCCCACTCAGTACAGATAGAGTAAGCTTCATGCTTAGCTGGAGGACTCTAGATAGGGGCATCTCGCACGCAGCCATCCGAGGGTGGGAGAATACCCGGGGGGAGGTGCAGCTCCGATGCAACTAATGTAGGTGTAACTGAACCTAGGATTGGGAGGAGCGCCGCCTACGTAAATGGAATGGAAAATTCCGGGGCAACGGCACATCTGATTACCGCAATCACAAACAACGCTATCGCTCACCCCCCACGGATGATATTCCTGAGTCTCCCACGGGGTCTGTGTTACGATGTACGGGGTGGTGCAGTCCCCCAGCCCGAGGAGGAGGCACGCGGCGACCAGCAGACGAGCGAGGAACGAACACATGCTACCCTTGTTCATGACTAACTCTCTTTCCGAGCCGCAGCTCTCCTTCGTTCCTATCACAATTCGGTCAAAAAAACAAGGGCTAGATATTCGTCTAGCCCTTGTTTTTTACTCTGCCCTTCTTACTTCTTCCAAATATAATTCGCGGTGCGCCACACGTATTTGACGATGATGAGGAGGATGAAGAAGTAGATGATGTATTGGATGGCCAAGAAGAACAGGGCGACAAGCGTAATGCTCAAGTCTTGGGCGATCTTGTTTAGGTCTTGTACGAAGGTTCGGAGGGCATTTTTCCAGGATTCTTTTAAGCTGTCTCCGTCGAGGTATTTGTTTTCGTAAACAGCCAAGGAAAAGTAGGTGTATTCAAGCCGGTCGAGCTGTTCGGCCTTGGCACGGGAAAGACGATCAAGCTGCTCGCTAATATTGATCCGTTCTTGGGTTAAGCGCTCAATGATCTGCAATTTACTTGTAATGATGTTGGCGAGACTGTTGGCATCTTGGGCGCGTGTCGCGACGGCCGTAATTTCATCATAGGCCTTCGTCGCGTCTTCCAAGGTCTTTTCTATGGTTGCTTTCTTTTTTTGCAAGATCTCGACTTCGCTCGTGAAGTCATCAATGGTGCGTTTGATCGTTTGCGTATTTTCAGACAAATCCTTTGGTCCCAATGCCTTCACATAGGTCAACACATCTTCGACGCGAGCACGCTCGACTTTGAAGGTGTAATCACAATTGTGATCCGATTGATGAGCATTTTCAAAGATAACGTAGCTCGCCGCTTTTAAGGCGATGATCTTGCCACAGGTATCTTGGAGGCGGCTCGTCTCTATGACTCCACGGTAGTTTCTGACTTCATAGGCTTCGGCTTCGTTCCCGGTGGGTGGTTGTGCAGGGACGGGGGCAATCGAAGGATTAATATTCCGAATGGATAATTCCGGCATGGCGGCGCTGTCGGCTGCCCCTCCCATCATTTTGCCATAATAGTCCTGGGTGGCAGGGTAGCCCGTCGTAGCAGCCCCTCCGTATCCAATGCGCTGCATGGGCGAGAAGGAGGAGAACGAGGAACCGAATAAGCGTCCGACAAAGGCGAGCACAATGATCGCGATCAAGCCCGCTCCGAGGAGCTTAAGCACGTGCACCTGCTTGGTGTTTAGTTGGTTTAGAAAATTCATATACCATGGAGTATAGCAAACGCGACCAAAAACCCCATCATGGAGATGGGGTTTCATGGGATCTTTTAACTGTTACACGTTCAACGAGCGAATGATCGCGTCGAGTTTGGAGTTGATTTCTTTCAATTGGTCGCGGTATGGATCGCCATTTACGGCTGCGGAGCGGGCTGGACGTGCGGAGTCGAAGCGTTCGCCATCTCCCCCTTCTTGCTTGCCAAAACAGGCGCGGCAAAAGACAGGCTTTTTTCCATTTGGTTTAAAGGGAACTTCACAGCGCTGGCCACAATCATCACAGGTTGCGGAGTGCATTTCTGGGGTGCGGTCACCGCCACGTTCCCATGGCTTGCTCCCACCACCAAAGCGGCTACCGCCGCGGCTTCCTCCGCTCCCTCCACGCGCTCCCCCACCGCCTCCGTAGCTTTTTTTCGTAAACATAGCTAAAAATTAGAATAATGAGAATAACGGATGGAGTATACGCTTTTCTGGGAAAAATGCAATGGCAGACCCTCGAACCCCTCCCTTGACTCTTATGTTACGTAATAGTTTAGTATACATAATCGTAGCACAGACGCGTATGTCCTACACCGTCCATCACTTGGCTAAACTTGCCTCTATCAGTGTTCGTACCCTGCATTACTACGACGAGATCGGCCTCCTAACGCCCTCCTCCATCGCCAAGAATGGGTACCGACACTATGAAGACAAAGAACTGGTTCGTTTACAGCAAATCTTGTTTTTTCGTGAACTCGATTTTCCCCTGGAAGAGATCAAACAGATGCTCGACCGTCCCACCTTCCATATTATCGAGGCGCTGCGTGACCAAAAGAAGCTGATGCAACTCAAACGCAAACGTATGGACGGCCTTATTCAAAGTATTGAGAAAACCATTATGACAATGCAAACAAATACTCCCCTACAAGATGAAGAGTTATACAATGCCTTTAAAGATGATGATGTGAAGCAGTATCAAAACGAAGTGAAGCAACGCTGGGGCAATACGGACGCGTATAAACAAAGCATGGCGCGCGTGAGCAAGATGACAAAGCAAGACATGGAGAAAATGAAAGCCGATGGGAAGGCCTTTACGCAAAAACTTGCAGACGCGATGGATAAAACTCCTGGCCATCCAGAGGTGCAAGCCTTGATGACAGAGCACTATAAAGGCATCCAGTTTTTCTACGAGTGTCCCCTCACGATGTATCGAAACCTAGGTCAAATGTACGTCGATGACCCACGCTTCACCGCGTATTACGACAAATTCCGCCCCGGCCTCGCCGTCTTCGTGCGAGATGCCATCGCTCATTATTGTGACAAACGAGAGAAGTAATCTTCTCTCGTTTTCTTTTCCCCTTCTCCCCCCCCATCTAGGGCTCGCATGGTTTGCTCTTTTTTCTCCCTACGGGT
Organism: Patescibacteria group bacterium; assembly: GCA_018061025.1. Taxonomy (GTDB): domain Bacteria; phylum Patescibacteriota; class Patescibacteriia; order 2-12-FULL-60-25; family 2-12-FULL-60-25; genus JAGOUY01. Next base: position 40,769 of record JAGOUY010000013.1, on the reverse strand, counting down.
GTCTGAGCAAGGAGTCGATGCCGTTGCACATGATTGCGGACTGCAGGCATCGGCTCCGGTCCACCATAAAGAGCTTTGGTGGAATGCGAGATCCGTAGGGAGAAAAAAGAGCAAACCATGCGAGCCCATCGCCTATATATCACTATCCAACCACTACTCGCTCATAGATTACCGTTTAGGTTTTTGGAACTCCTCCCCTAACCCCTCCTCGCCGGAGGAGGGGAACTCTAGAATACCCGTTAGGCTGCGAGATCCCTCACTGCGTATGACTCCGTTCGGGATGACGTACTTAACCTACTACCTTGCATTACAAAGTAGCTTGGTATACACTGTGTCTATCTATGACTCCTCTTACTCCTCTAGATGTGGCAAATACCAAGGCCCAAATGCGCAAAGGCATTTTGGAATTTTGTATCTTGCTCATCATCTCGGAAGATAAAACCTACACCAACGATATCTTGCAGGAACTGCGCCAAGCGGACTTAATCGTCGTGGAAGGAACCATTTATCCAATCTTAAACCGGCTCAAGAATGCAGGACTCCTTACCTATGATTGGTCAGAGAGCAAGAACGGACCACCGCGCAAGTATTATTCTATTACTTCCCAAGGAAAGGCGTTCTTACGACAACTGCTTAGCACCTGGGAATCGCTTGACCACTCTATTAATGCGTTGCTTAAAAAGTTTCACTAACCTATGAAAAAAACTCTTTCTGTCACGCTGGGTGGGCGTGCCTACCTCATTGAAGACAACGCGTATCAAGTCCTTGATACGTACCTCACTCGCCTCAAGCAGCATTTTGTAAACGACCCGTCTGCCGATGAGCTCATGAATGATATTGAATCAAGCATTGCGGAAAAATTCGCGGAGCGTTTAGAAACGCAAAAACAAGAAGTGGTTACAGAGCTAGATGTCCAAGAGGTGATCGCTGTAATGGGACAGGTGGAGGAGATTGACCAAGAAGAAGCTCCCTCCTCTGTGGCACAAGAATTAGAAGAAGCGAAGGATATTCCTGTATCAAAGCGCCTCTATCGCAATGAAGATGATATGGTTGTAGCCGGTGTCTGTTCGGGGCTGGCCGCGTATTTTGGGATCGAGCCCGTGTTTGTTCGCGCCCTCTTCGTCCTGTTATTTTTTGCGAATGGGATTGGGTTACTTGCTTACCTTATTTTATGGGTGGCCGTGCCACGCGCGGAGACGAGTACGCAGAAATTGGAAATGCGAGGAAAGTCGGCAAACTTGAGCGAAATAGAAGGCCTCATCAAACAAAAAGCTCAACTTGTGACGGAGGAAGGCAAAGCGGCCGTTGGACACTTTAAACAGCAACATCCTTCTGCATTCTATAGACTCTTGAATATTCCTGTGGTCATCGTGGGAACCATCTGGAGCTTCCTCTTGCGTCTCGCCCGCTTTATTGGACCGATTGCGCGTATCCTGATCGCTCTCCCCTTCATTGTTGGATCGGCGTTAGCCATGGTCGCAACCTTTATCACAAGCTCAGCTCTCTTGTTCCAACTCTATTCACCAGAACTGATCACGGACGTGCCGTTACAAGAGTTTGCGCGCAGTCCTTGGTATTACGCAGGGATTATCGGCTTGACGGTGGCAATTCTTGTACCCCTCATCTTTGCCATGATGATCGGGATCAGCTTCTTAACCCGTAAAAACCAATTCCGCTTAGCGACGGGTGTCGTGTTAGCCGGGGTTTGGATGCTGGCCGCGACCACGGTGGGGATCACGGCGATCCGTCTTGGGCCTGGGATCCAAGCCCGCATGGAGCAAGTCGAGCAAGAACAAACGGTGACGCGTCGCTATGAACCAGCAGCATTCCGCGCCATCTCTTTAAACGGCAATGAACGGATTACCATCAAACGTGGTGAAACGTTTGCCGTGCAATTGACTGGGTTGAATGATTCTTTAGAACGAATGGTGATGAAGTCTGAAGCGGATACATTAACTTTGCGCAACATCGGTCGCACCCGAGGTTTTTGCCTCTTCTGCATCCATCGACCTATCGAAGGAGAGATCACCCTTCCGACGTTAGACGCATTGACAGTTGCTGGCGTGAGTCGCGCCACTCTTCAAGATTTTACGAATGACCTCTCTCTCCATATACAGGAAGCTGGCTCACTTAACGCCAACCTTCTTGGACAGCACGTTACAGCTACTGTGCAAGACGTAGGACGGCTAAACCTTTCGGGCACAGCCCTCTCACTAAATATTGAGACGGAAGATGCGTCACGTGTGACGGCCGACCCTCTGACGGCTGAGCGGTTGGAGATAAAACAAGCCGACGTTTCTTCTATCGTTCTTGAAGGCAGCGGGAAGGAGCTGTATGCGGCCTTAAACGATGTAGCTCGCTTAGAGGCGGACACGTTTACGGTAGGCCGAGCGGATATTATGACCAATGACAATACGCGGGCGCACCTCCATGTAACCGAATCGCTGACCGCTATCACCAAAGATAGTAGTCGCCTCGATTATCGAGAATCCCCCGCTTTTAAGAAGTTACAGAGCACTGGCAGCTCTCGCATACACGCTGATCCCTCAAATGAATAATATATTATCTCCCTTGTTGAGATAAGACCCGCCGACTTCTTACGCCTGGCCGCGCGTCGGTGGGTTTGACATTCTATTATTATTTTGGTTAGCTGAGAATGGCTCGACGATCCTAAAAACCACGTGCAGAGCCAAGGAGGCCCCATGGATAACGTGCGGCGTCGCTTACAGTACCTTGTTTTCATCCTGCTTACCGCATTGACCCTTACCAGCTGCGCTCTCGTCCCGAGTGAGCTCGTGCCCACAGGAGACGCGGGCGTCGACACTTACCCTCAGACCGATGTCGTCCAAACGGAGACGAATGAGCAGTCACTCCGTCCACACCCTCTCTCGGTGCGCTTCACTCCCGAGGGGAGTCAGAGCCTGAACTGGGTTGAGCTCCGGCAACTCGACCGCCAGCTGAATAGTACTACCACTTACCGGCGTGAGGCGCTTACCATTCTGGAAGACGGCAGCTATCAGCCGGTAGACATACCCGCTCTCGCCAATGGTTCGCGTGTGCATCTCCAGGTCGCCTGGGAGAGTGCGGCATCTGATGGTACCAATATCGAGTCAGGAGCTTTCTGCGTCCTGGACCCTACCAGCCACAGGTTCGTCTTCCATGGAGCCCTGGAAGTAAGGGGCGCTGTGGAGACCCTGTGGTACGGCCACCCTCGTCTCATGAATGGCAAGGAGGCGAAATGCTGGATCGAGTTTACGTCGCTTCCCTGTCCCGAGGGTTCTTATCCCGTGCACGGCAACATCTGTCAGACGCCATAGCCGCACCTTTCTCTTTTTCAAGGTGAATCCACTTCACCTTCCTTCTATCCCTTTGGCATGCTCTTGAGAATGTAAGAGGGATGATAAAAACCCCGACATGATATCGGGGTTTTTATCTATCTTTTTTCTTACGCCTCTTTTTTCCCTTCCGTAATATGTCCGTCAAAATGCTCTTTCTCATCCGCCTCAGCTTCTGCCTTCGTCTTATGGATCACACCGTCGCGATGATGCGGAGGCATATATAACGTGTATAATTTCATGTCTTCGTCTCCGGTATTGATGATGTTGTGCTTGGTGCCAGCGGGAACGATGATCGCGCTTCCGTCCACAATCTCGTGCGAGACATCATCGAGAATCGCTTTACCGGTACCGGCTTCTACGCGCAAGAATTGATCTACATCATGCACCTCTTCACCGATCTCCTCTTTGGCCGGAAGCGCCATGACCACGAGTTGGCAGCGCTTATCTGTATATAAGACTTGGCGGAAATAAGGGTTATCTAGCGAGAGCTTCTCTATATTGTCGACATAGCCATGCATACGGTTTAGACATGAAGAGTTAAGGCCTCTGTGGAGACTCAGCTAAGTCTCTTCTTACACCATAACACATCTTGCGTGCGCGTCTATATCATATTTAACGTCCCTTTTCTTACTTGATAAAGATCGTCGCCAGTACTCCTAACGTGACCAAGATCCCACCCGTGATATTTCCGAGGGTTGGCTTCTCTCCCAAAAAGATAAAAGCCAAAATAACGGTCAACATTACGCTCAGTTTGTCGATGGGGGCGACGCGGGAGGCTTCTCCCATCTGTAAGGCTTTATAATAAAATAACCATGACAATCCTGTCGCGATTGCGGAGAGGATAATAAAGACGTAGGAATATTTTGATATTTTAAAGGCGTCGGCAGCATTGCCCTGCAAGAGAACGATCCCCCAGGCGAAGAAGACGATGACGATCGTTCTAATCGCCACCGCGAGATTGCTATCGACGTTTTTGATCCCAATCTTTCCAAAGATGGCGACTAATGATGCAAAGAACGCCGATAAGATTGCGTACGTGATCCAAGACATAGGCGAGGCGTGGTGGAATAAAGGGTAAGCTCGTAGAGACTATATACCTCCTTGCCTAAATTGACACCCTGTAAGACTTTTCATACAGTGAGCTATCCGTTCTCCTGGTGGTGGACGGATAGGGGGTGGCCATGACAATCACGAATCCCGTGGGTTGTTTAGTGGGTAACTCCGAAGCAATTAGCTGGTTAAAGGATCCGCTTCGTTCGCAGGTTACTGTTCTTTACACGGCCTTTTGGAAGGTGTGGGACAGCCGCACGTCTCCGTTCGAGTTTGGTGCCCTGGGAGCTATATTCTTTGTTGGGTCCGTACTGACCATTCGGCACTGCTTCGCTAAAGATACGCAGCTCTTGCTTTGCTTGATCCTTGGGATGGTATATGGATATGGCGCAAGGACGTTGTATCTTGAATATAACCTCATGTACCGAGAGGGAACGCAAGAGTTTACGAGACTGCTTCAGGAGCTCCCTGATGCGAACCAAGCACTCAAGCTCCTCTTTAAAATCGAGCCCTGGCGTATGGCGCTGCTGGAGGAAGCTCTCCTCCCTCGCCTAAAGCCGCAACACCCCTACGGGCTCCGTCTCTTCTAAACACGCTGCCCTTCCCTTCCCCATCGATAGCACCGGCTATTGGTGGGTCGTTATTTTTTACCTTACTTTAGCCAAAATAATGCGTAAATACATTGACAAATGGGGTGTTTTGTGGTATAGTCATTTGTCTTAGCATAGCTAAATATTCCCTTTTCGTGGCCAGGATAATTCGCTTTTTGAGAGCGTGTTGCCCTGTCCGTGATGATTCACGGTTGGGAGAGAAACACGCGGGTGACAAACTCACGTAAAAAAATCGCATGGTGCGATCATTCTCTGTAGATGTTCGTCGACAATGTGAGGTTCCCAATGAAGACCATCGCGCTGACCGCCCTCGTCCTCCTCTTCGCCGCCCTCGCGGGCTGCGCCAGCACCGAGGGCATGACGCCCTCGAACACCATCCCGGCTCCGGCCGAGGGTCAGCCGTGCATCATGCGCGGCGTGGTCGCGGGACCCTGCATTCGAGAAGGAGAGTTCTGCCAGCGGGGCGGCAGGCGTCCCTACGAGCTCCGGTGCCTCAACAACACCTGGCAGTGCGTACCGGACACGAGCCTGCAATGCCCCGGACCAACGGACCCCGTGCAGTGCTCTCGAGGAGACTACCTCGGCAGTTGCCGCGTGCAATGTCCGAGTAGCGTCGAGACCACGATGGGTGAGCTCGAGTGCATCCGCGGAGAGCGCGTGTGCATGCGCACGGGTAACTGCCCGGAGGTCGAGCCTGACGCGGGCATGACACCGGACGGCAGCGAACCCGACGCGGCGCCTGCCGATTCCGGCAGCGATGCGTCCGATGCTTCGACATTCGACCCCACCATGAGGCAGCTGGCCACAAGCCTCTGCGAGCAGCCGCGGGAATGCCCCGCGGGGAACCAGGCGCAGCTCGCCACCACCTGCCACGGCGCCGAGCCGTGGAACGAGGAGGGGTACCTGCTCAACCTCACTTTTCCCGCGCCTTCGTCGGGAAGGATTCACCTGACGCCTCGTTTGTCTGCAGGTGATCCGCGTGACGCGTTCTTGGTTCGCGTCATCCTGGACAATGGCGCGGTGCCCGCCCTCGAGAACACGATGAGCGTAGAAGAGATCGAGCACGGCTTCGAAGTCTCCACTTCGCGGTCCGGCGGCATCAGCATCTACTTCCTCCCTCGTCGGGACGCGATCTTCAGCCGTGCACTCCAGTGGGACCTCCCCGTTGGGAGCGTGCGTGACGGTCGCGATGGCCCCGCCCTCACGACCTGCCTCCAGGTCGGTCCGTTCGTCACGATCCCGCAACATGGCTTTCTCCGGCTGCAGGAAAGCGCGGGCGGACGACTCGAGTGCGCGGGCACCGTCGTGCGTCACGACATGGTGAGCGGGGTGATGGAGGGCTGGGCAATGGAGGTCGGCACCGCCGAACTCGTGTATGTTCACTTTCCTCCCAGCCCGGGACGCCGCATCTACCACTTCCGGTCGCACGAAGCCGTGGACTGGCTGCAATCCTCTCTTGACCAGCACACAGTCTGTGCGCGCGCCCTCATCCTTCCCCCTGATGCGCTCTCTCCTCTACTCGGTCTGGGAGTGCGGCAGGACATCGGGGTACGCCCAGGCGTGAGTGTTCGCTGGACGGACACTGCAGGCATGATCCACACGGGTGTCGCTGACCGTGAGTTCACCGTCATCGAATCCCCCATGCTGACGGATGGCGCGATCTGCTCGACCTACGACGCCTTCCGTGACATCATCCCGATCCCGCGCCGACAGTGCGAGGTGGACATCACGTCCACCCTGAGCCGATACATGATCCGCTCCGGTGCGGGTGTCACAGTTCATCCGGCGGCCATGTACTCGGCCGCAAGGATCCACGGCTACCGCTATTAGAGACGCCCCTTCCCCTCCTCTGGATGGCACGTGCCGTCCAATTCCCTTTGTCATCCTCTACGAGGATGCAAGAGGGATGATAAAAACTCTCCGACCTCATCGGAGAGTTTTTATGTAAGCGTAATAATCTAATATGACACTCTCTTGAAGAGTATCTTCCTTCCATGTAAGGATAAGAGAGATATGCGTCGCCATATTTTGTACGTTTCTCTTGGAGCGTTGAGCGTTGTCTTTTTTATATTATTAATCGCAGGTGGTCACGTAAATGGGTTTATTGGATCTTTTTCACAAATAGAATCAGGGTTTGAAGAGATAGACGAGTCATTATCCCTTGATCCCCTCCCCTTTCTTGATCCGTATGTGAATTGGAAACGTCCAGACGGTCCAGTACGTGTAGGGATTCAAGCGGGACACTGGTATGCGAGTGAAGCGCCAGATGAACAAGAAGGGCTGCGTGATAATACGGGGGCACAAGCCTCTGGCTTTACCGAATGGGAAGCGAATTTAAGAATTGCGGAAGAAACAAAAAAGCTCTTGGAAGCAAAAGGGATCATTGCTGATCTTTTACCCACGACGATTCCGCCCGGATATCTTGCGGATGCCTTTATCTCCATCCACGCGGACGGAAGTACGGATACGACAATTAATGGATATAAGATCGCCTCCCCGCGTCGTGATCGATCTGGAAAGGCGCAACAATTATCAGACCTCATTCAAGCACGGTATGGGAGCAGCACTCTCTTAAGCGTGAGCGATACGGTGACACGCAATATGCGCGGATATTATGCGTTTAGCAGTCGTCGCTATGAGCATTCCATCCATCCCATGACGCCGGGTGCGATCTTAGAAACGGGATTTATCAGCAGCGTCAAGGATCGGAAGATTATTATCAGCAATCCAAAACGTGCTGCCCAAGGAATTGCGGATGGCATCATAGCCTTTTTACAGGTAACCACACCTGATTTAATTTCGAAGTGATAGTATGAGCTGTTCCTGCATTCTCAAAAAAATAGTTAAGATCACCGTCACCCTTTTATGATCATTACTAAAATCCCCGCCTCGTAGTGAGGCGGGGATTCTGTTTCCATCATTCTTTACACGTTATGTTCGAGGAGCGGTCAGACGGGTGTTGCAGCCGAGATAGCACGAGTCATATGTCGTTTGGCATAAGACAGGCTGTGGAAGGATCCGCGCCAAACAGGCGCTACGCTCTGTGTCACAACGGTAGACGCATTGCGTAAACGTTTCGGTGGTTGGAGCTGGGGTGGGCGCGGGGGTTGGGGTAGGAACAGGAGGAGTCGTAGGAACAACCGGAGAAATGGTCGTGTTGTTTAGCGTGCTGACACCTAATGTACCTTGCTCATTGAGGTAACCTCCTTCGCGTAAACCGTTGTAAATTTCCGTCGCGCGCGTACGGTTATTACATAGCAACATACACTGGGCGTAGCCTTCTTGATTACGGAAGTTCCCATCACAATCTTGCTGACAGGTGTAGGCACGTTGATCCGTCAAACAAGATGCGAGACCGTTAACCAGAGAATCTGCATAGGCCTGACAGCTCGCCGTTCGCTCAGCCTGTGCGTTTGTACACACGCCGACAAATCCGTCTCGATTGTGAGCTAACATCGTGTATTGCCCAAAAAATTCAAACTGCTCGCCTGCCTCCGTGTTACGAACGTACCGTTGTGCGCATTCTTGGTTACGCAAGGTAACGGATGGACAGCGTGAGATACAGGCGACAAACCGGTCTGAATCTAAGGCACCGCGACGATTATTTAACTCTCCGTTACGACGTGTCTGGATAGCCGTGCTACCAAAACAGGAGTTAATACAAGTCAGCGCTTGCGCGGAGGTTACCCGACGAGTAGGAGTAGGCGTTCCTCCACAGACGGCGTAGATGCGATCCAACTTTGTGTCCACGGAATCAAATCTTCCATTTATGGTTTGCTCTATACCCCGCTGCGCACGCTGGACAAGGTCATAAACCGATTGAACACGTACCGCAATATCTGCACGGAGAAAGTTATATATCGTACTATCATCGGTTGCTAACGCGACCCCTTTCTGTGACAACAGAATACCAACTACCGCGATGGCTGTTAAAGCCAACATACGCAATTTATTCATAGGACTTTATCCTAGCCTATATGTAAGAAAGATTAAATAGACTGTCAATTCTTCTTACTCCTTTCCTTCTGCCAATTCTTTCAAGGCTTGCAGCGCCTTAGGCCACATGCCCTGGAACATATCTTGATATTCTTCGGTGATATCGATATCTACCACCACCTCCGTTCCACCATCTTTTTCGTTAAAGGTATAGTTCTCGAAGGCAGGCAGCCATTTCTTTACCTCTTCGCTCGTTGTATCAACCACACCGTTGTTTATGATGCCTAGGTGCTCGATCGACATGAATTCATGGGGACGATTTTCCTTGATTCGGCTGAACATCCCGCCTTCGCCTGTGCCATCTGGATGAGGGCCTAAAAAGCGTATTTCTGAACCTTGTTCCCAACTCCCTTCATAACGAGAGCCTTCACTAAAGGGCTTTGTCCAAACGCGATAGCTTTCCTGATCAAGCATGGCTTGCCACACGAGTTGTCGAGGGGCGTTGATCTGAATAGAGAAGTGGAGTGTTTGCATAGGGGGTTTATATAGATGAGTAACACTGCTCTTATCCTTACAATACCTGATTTCTTACGTCTTTCAAGATTCAGGCTGTTTTTGTTCCCCGTCTATGATATTGTGTTGATAATTCTATGCCTTCGTCCTCTACACCCTCTTCCTGGAAAGAAAATATTGGCTTCCCCTGTGTTGGGATAGGGATTCTTCTCCCGATCATCACTGGCTATACCTGGTTAGAAGGTGGTCCACCCATTACAGGTTATCCCTATGAGGTGGCTGCCAGCATCGTTATTAGCGCTTCCTTGATCTTGTTTGGACTGTTTTTAACCTGGCCTAGGTCAAAGCAGACGTAATACGTCTGTGGTCTTAAAAGACTGGTACTGCCTTCGTTTTATGTTCGATACTCCAAAGGCCGTTCCTCGTTTGTCAGTTCACACATTTTAAATCCAGGCATGCGTTCCTGAAAGAGGATCCAGTGCATCATCTCAAAAACCGTCTTTGTCCAGACACAGCCGTGGAATAGCTCATCGACACCGAGCGCTCTTCCATCCTCCAAAAGAAAGACAACTAGATCTCCGGCGATGAGCGCTGGATATACAAAGGAGGTACCTGCGATGCGATCAATATAGACGGAAGCTTGTGGCGGATCCATCCTCTTTAGGGCAGGACCAAGCTCTATGTCAAAGCCAAGGTACTGGACGTAATCCTTCATTTGCACCGGACGGCGAACCTTTATCCCGTAAAAATGTTGAAGGAAGTCCTCGGCGTATTGATGGCGGACGAAGCCAAGCGTTTCCTCCTCTGATGGCAACGCTACATGACGCGTCTCATCCCAACCGGAGGCGCGCAATAATTCAAACACTCTTGGATAATCTGCTTCAGCTGTTTGCAACACTGAAGATGATAAGCCGCTTACGTTCTGATCCATAGGTTAGTTATATTTTTTCCACTCCCCTTCTGAGATAACTTCCACAACTCCGTCTACGACTTTTATAGCGGTTTGGTCGTCGATCGCATAGAACGAGCTGGACTGCTCTTTTGCGATTTTATCCAAAGATCCAAATGTCATTTCAGGAAAACTGGGTGAGTTTACGTGGACGCGTACAAGCGTATCGAAAAATCCTAGCCCTTTATCCTCCGTATAGGATCCTGTAGGTTCTCCGTATAACACTGGCGTCATCTCTAAATCCAAACTTCGACCCGCAACAATAGTCCCAGCACTGATTCCAACATATACTTTCGTCTTCAGCATCTCCGACAATAACGCTTCAAGCCCTGACTTCTTAATCCACTCCATGAGATGAAACGTGCTTCCGCCTTCAAATAAAAGAACATCTGCTGATTCAAATCCTGGTAACCAAAGATCTTTTTCAACGGCAGAAATATCAATAAGATCAATCGAACGAAATCCGAGCTCTTGGAGTTTGCGTAGATCTTCGATGATCCATTGCTTATCGCCACGGTAGACGTTAGCGGCAGTTGGGATAAAAGCGACGGAGGCTTGTTGAAAGGGTTTACCGACTAATTCTTGTAAGGCGTTGACGATGGAGGGATTTGAGAGACCATCGGAGGTGAGGAGGAGTTTCATATGTAATTATCCAACCGTATACGGCGGCCAACTCGATAACTCCGTGACTTCTATCATGGATTCTGCCTTTGGATATACTTCGACAATCGCCGCTAATAGATTAGGTAGCGCATTTTTTGGACACATACATTCGATCCGTTCTCCTTTCAGCTCTTCTTCTTTTCCTTCATTAGACACAACTCTCCCTACTCCTACCGAGGAAAAACTGAAAAATGGTTTTTTATTTTCTGCGCTTGCATATGCCGTCTTCATCGCTTCACGCACCGCATTGGTTTGGGCATGTGGGACAAATAGCGCGACTCGATAGTAGACCATATAGGATAATGCGACCCTTGACTTAGAGGAACGTGGCGAGACTTAAGCGCCCATTGGAGGCATAAGCCCAAGATCCGGATCTGATTCGATCTCGCGTAGGGTTTTTTGGCGGTTTTCTTCGGCGCTGGCTCCAATGGGAATAGACGTTGAGTTTCGGCGCTGGCTCATCTGCCAAATGTTGTTGGTTTGGTGGAAGCGAATGACTTCGATGGTGAGGTAATTGGTATCTTGGGGATCGGAAATAAAATAATAGGCGGCGTAGTCCCCTTGTTGACGCGCATCTACAAAATTGGTTCCGGCGAGGCCAGGGAAGGTAGCTTGCTTAAACATCTGTTTTATTTCTGGATCAGCCCAGTTTTTTTGGAGTTTTTGGATCATGTCCGGTGTTTTGTCTTTGGCGTCTATGAGCGAGAGATACGTGTCAGGTGTTGGTTCTTTAAAGGAATCGCCGATGGCAGCGTAAGTCGCTTCCAGCTGCTCTCGCAAGGATCCTGTGACTTGATGTGAAGAAGCCGCGTTATCCGTAGGCTTCGTCGGAGGAACGGGTGGAGATGTTGGTACAGAAGTTGTTGGCATAGGAGAGACGATAGGAGATTGAACTTGGCCACAGCCGCTGAGCGCTAGGCAAAAGAGGCATGATGCGGTTAGGAAGGAGCGGGATTTCATATAGATAATACTACTGGGTTACGATTCTTATGTGAAGCTGCCCTGATTAAGTAAACTTAATAATAATGACCGTGCCTATAAAAATGCAGGCAGCTCCAATAAAAAATGGGATACTTAGTGACGTGCGAAACAGAAAGAAGCTGAACAGCACCACAAAAAATGGGTATGAGATTTCAATAATGGAGGCTGTTGGAGCATCTAGGTGTTTTACGCCGAATAGAATCAGGAAATCTGCCAAGATTGTGAGGAGGGTGACCCCGATGATTAATGCGATGCTTCTTCTATCCATCATCGCTACCCCTTTGAGGGCTCCACGTTGACTAATCAGAACCGGGATAAATATCAGAAACGTAATACAGGCATCTATCGCGAGTAATAACAAAGGAGAAGTCGTCTTCAGGATCTTTTGGTCAAGCGTATAGACGATCCCCCATGTCATGGAAGCCAGGATAGGAAAAAGATAGGCGGGGTTCATAGATTTTTTAGCATACTAGCACATTACCTGAATATAAAAACCCCATCGTCCTGCAACGAAAGGGTTTTATATTCGGGGGTTTCAATTACCAATTCTGGTCGATCGTTGCGGCAAGACCTGCTTCGTAGCTCGAGTTGAATTGTGTGCTAGCTGTGATATCTGCGCCCGTCGTGTAGTTGGAGTAGAACGTATCACCGACATCATCAATCTTGGTTGCCCAGGTGGCTCCGTATAATTGACGTGCGACCTCTTCTGTTGTTACCCAGCGGAGCGTACCTCCACGTGCGATAGCGTAGACACGATTGACGGTTCTAAATTTAATCATGCGGGTTCCAGGACGATAGGTTACGTTACGACCGAGTCCAATGGAAGCCATGGTTGTACCAGAAACTTCGCGTACTCCGTTAAAATCACTGAACCAGGTGAAGAAGACGCGCTCATTTGGAAAAGCATGACGACGTCCATCTTGGCCGTAGTAGTAGACGGCGCGACAAGGATGGTCGGCATTCACAATGCCGGTGGTAGGACAAATCGCTTTAATTAAATTTCCCATTGATACGGATCCAGGGGTAGGAATTGGGGTTGGGGTTGGGGTTCCACCTGATCCACCCGAACCGCCGCCAGGCGCGCTGACGGCCGCGACGTTTACGGTATACGTGGTGGATACGCCTTGATTGCTAGCGGCATCACGACACTGGAAACGAACGGTATGCGCACCCGTCGTTGTAAACGTATGGAAGCGAGAGGTTGTGCCCGTCATCCCGCCGGAGGTAGAACCGCCTGCAAGAGAGCCATCAACGTAGAGATAACATTCTGTTACACCCACGTTATCGGAATACCCAATAGAGAGCGCCGCAGGAGCATTCACTGTGGCCGTAAGAGGCATGAGCGCGCCCGTAAATGTTGGCGCAAGCACGTCTCCTGTAGGAGCAGTAGCCGTTACTGTAACAGCACGGTTAACTGAGTCACCATTATTTAAGGCCGCATCCCTACAAGAGATTCTTAAAACATACGATCCCGCTGCGGAGAATGTGTGAGAACGGCTGGCAACGCCTGCCGTTGGCGAGCTGCTTAGGGTTGCAAGACCCATTGATGAACCATTTACAGTTAAGAAACAGGAGTTGACGCCTACGTTATCGGTATAATCCGAAGCGAATATCGTTGGGACTCCTACACCAATTGTTGCTGAACCCGTTACAGGCCCAACAACCGGAGCTGTCACGTCTGGCCCACCTCCCGAGACGTTTACTGTACGGTAGACGGGGCTCGAATTACCAGCAAAATCTCCACAAACAAATCCAATAGAATACGTTCCGGGAGACGCGAATGTATACGTGTAGCTAGCAGTTCCCGCCCAGTGTGAACCGGACTGAAGCGCCGTAACAATCATCCCGTTACCAGGATTAAATCGACACTCATCTACTCCTCCATCATCTGCATAATTCACACTAAACGTGGTGGCTACCCCGGCTGTGGCGGTTGTGGGCGTTATTCCCCCAAGAACAGGAGGCGTCGTGTCTGCTGCAGGAGCGGCCTCGGAGACCGTCACCGTCACATTAGATCCCGTTCCCACATTATCCGATTGATCCACACAGCGGGCAGCCACGGTATAAGAACCCGCAAATGGAAAAGTGTACGCTTGGCTGTAGGTGGCGCTCATCGCATCCCCACTCACACGTGTCATGTTTGAAGAGAGAGCGGTGACACCTATGATGAGGTAACAGTTCCTTATCCCTGCGTTCTCATCAGATGCCGTCATGGAGAGAGTGGTGGCCTGTCCAGCGGTGGCACTGAAAGGCGTAACGATACTCACGACAGGCGCAATAAGGTCAGCTGCGTGTGCCGTTGCTGCTAGGCTCATGCTTAGCGCGAGAGCAAAGAACATCGAAATGAGGGCGTTTTTAGAGGAAATATGTGACATAGGTTAGCGAAAAAAATGAATCAGTGTTCGCTGATATTTAGCTTAGTCTCTTATGGCAAAGATAGCAACCGATGCAAAAAAATACTCACCGATGGGTGAGTATTTTTTTGCTACGCGTTCTTGAGTGTTTCGATATCCAATTTCTTCATTTTGAGCATGGCTTGTGTCTTACGGGCTGTGGCCGCTTCGTCCTCCCCCTTCATAAGCTCATCCATATTTGCTGGTACAATCTGCCAAGAGACTCCGTACTTATCTTTAACCCAACCGCATTGCTCAGCCTCAGGAACGGCGGATAATTTTTCCGAATAATAATCAATTTCTGCTTGGGTATCGCAGTTCACCATCAAAGAGACGCCTTCATTGAAGGTGAATTTATGGTCAAGACCACCATCCATCGCAACAAACCATTGGCCATTGAGCGCGAAGTCGGTGAACATGACGGCACCTTCCTTATCTGATTCGCTGCCTGGAGGATAATGGGCAAGCGCTCCGCGTTTTGCGCCTTTGAAGACCGAGAGATAGAAATTTGTCGCTTCTTCTGTTTTTCCGTTTACCGCTTGCGTGAACAAGAATGAGGGCATGATGGTAGGACGCTTCTCCCCTTCTGGCTTCGTGAGGATGAGTTGCCAAGACACGCCATACTTATCCTGGATCCAGCCATAGCGCTTACTAAATGGATATTCCCCCAGTGGCATGAGCGCCGTTCCGCCTTCGGCAAGCTTGTGCCAAACCTCATCGATACGAGTCGCGGCGTCAGGATCCTGAGCCGGATCGAAATTCACCATGAAAGAAATGGAGGGGTTGATTTTGAAGTAAGGACCGGCACAGATCGAAGCGAATGTGTGTCCCCATAGTTCAAAAGACAGGATGTCACAATCTCCGGAAGGCGTGCCCTTTATTTCATCGTGACGCAGGATTTTTGATTCAGGAAAGACGGACACGTAGAACTTGGCTGACTCGACAGCCTCCTTATCAAACCAGAGGTGCGGGGTGATGTTTTTCATAGGGCGGAATGAGAGTAAAAAAATAATTAGGTTTCTTTTCTGCTTGCGCCAACGCCGTCTAACCCGGGATGGGTGGCGGCAAAGGCGATCACCTTCTTGAGAGTGGGAAGATGCACATCCTCAATTTTTTTAAAGCGGATGCAGCTTTTCCCTACGCTCACCTTTCCAAGCTCTTTCGCGAATTTTTCGGCAATATATGTGCCGTGATCGACAGCACAGACGTAAAGACTTACATAGTTTTTCTGGTTAGCCAAGGCAATAACAGGCCATTCGATATTTTCTTTTTTGTAGTTTTTGTAGGGAAAAGAGCCGTACCCCAACATATTGGAGGCGAAATGCGGTTTGAGCGCGGGTGCCGAGACTTGAATAAACTCGTGCAAAAAGTTCATGAGCTCCTTGCGATCTGCGGGAACTGCCGCGAGATAGTGCGCGACTGTTTTTGCGTCGGAGGATTTGAACATGTTCATATATTTTTACCTTAGCGTCTTTTTACTGACTTTACTACCCCACCGTGCTTTTATCTCTTTGGCACGAGCCGCGAGCACAGCTTTGATGATCCGTTCTGGCAGAGGCTTGTCTGGCGCAAAACGGATGGTTCCCATCCCGATATCGTATCCGTCGAGGAGCTTACCGAGTGTTTTGAACGCAGTGCCACTCCAAACAAAAATACTTGAGTGGTTTTTGGCTGCTTGGAATCCAGCGAGGGGATGTCCATCTAACTTGAAGAGTGGGCGACCGTAGCCGATATGTTCCGTTGCCTTTGGGTAGAGTTTTTTGATTTGGGTGCGGAGTTTTTTTAAGACAGCGCGATGTGTTGCAGGAACACTCGCGAGATACACATTGATATCGGTGGGTTTGAGGGAAGGTGGCATAAGAGACTGATTGTGGTATACGCTACGATATATGATAAAGGAATATTTCGACTCCCTACAGGATAACCCAAATAAGTATTGGTTTAAAGCAAAGCTCTACGGCTGGGGGTGGACGCCTGCCACGTGGCAGGGGTGGCTCGTGATCTTTCTTTATGTCGTGGCCGTCACTGCCTTTGGGTTTACGATCGATAAAATCTCCTCTCCTCGTGAAGTCGTATTCACGTTTTTACTCCCCATCACTCTTTTAACGATTGCTTTGATTCGGATTTGTTATAGAACGGGAGAGAAGCCGCGCTGGCAGTGGGGGCGGCCATCGAAGAAGGAGTAATTGGTCATTTAAAACAGAATATGATTACATGATCACGCATTGGGACATCTCCCAGTTGCAGAGGAGGAGCATCATGACTGCACACATCGATGAATCCCTGGAACACCGCCTTCGCGCTCTCGATCCCAGCAGTACCGAGTGCATCCCTGTTCTCATGGTGGTGAAGTCGACCTGGAAGCTGCCCGAAGCTCTCCAGGATCATGTTCAGATCACTTCAACGACGAATGACGTCCTGTGTTGCAACATGACGCCGAAGGCTATTCGGATCCTTGAGCAAGATCCTCTGGTGACTTCGATCACCTAGCCTTAAACGCCTCTTCTTTTCAAGGCACTACATAATTGTAATCCAACGACTTCTCTCTACACCATCCCCATGAATCTGCGACGTACACGTCGCGCCGAGATTCGTGGGGCGATTTATTTTCAAACCAAAAGTCGCTTCGTTGGAAGCGACCTATATATTTGTTGGTATAGCGAACGACTACGAATGTTGCCCAACCACCACATTCACCATCCACTGAATCCCGAACTTGTCTGTCAGCATCCCGAAGATATCTCCCCAAGGGGCCTTTTCGAGGGGCATGACGATGGTTGCGCTTGGCGAGAGCTTGTCCCAGTATCCGCGTAATTCTTGTTCGTTGTATCCGCTTAATGAAATGGATATGTTGTTGCCTGGATTGTAGGGCATCCCAGGTGGCGTGTCGGAGGCCATGAGGGTTAAGCCTGCATCGGTCACGATCATGGCGTGCATGATTTTGTCTCCCTCTGCGCCCTCGGAGGGCATTCCCCCGTCTTTAAAGGTGCTCATGGTTAGTTTTCCACCGAAGATCATTTGGTAAAATTCCATCGCTTCTTTCGTGTTGCCATTGAACCCCATGTAAGGATTGAGCTTGGTTTGCATAGGAGGAGATAGGGTTAGTGAATATGGGTTTTATCCTAGAGGGAAATAGAATAATTTGGAAGGGCTTTATACACTTGGAATCTTTTCCTGATGAAGCGAATGACCCTGTTTATCATAGTAGGTGCACGTCATTTCTTGCAGGTCGATCACCCACTTCTCGGCACCGGCAGCAGCCACATCTTTGCTGAATTGTAGGTAATCGGTTTCCCCACGTTGATGGGCGGCGAGGCGTTCTAACAGTTGTTCCGAATTGCTTTCATCCGCGATCTGAAGCACGGGATGCTTGGCGTCTGACATGATGCGATATCCATCGACGCCGAAATATTCCGTGTGGCCATCTATGACAAAAGATTCATAGCGCTGTACGCCGAGCGTTTTGACCGTTTGTGCATAGCGAGGAAAATCTGCGCCGGTTTTTACATGGGCGTGGGCGGCGTCGATGTCTTGGAGGGTGAACATAGGTAAGGAGATATGATCAGCTTGATTTATAGAGTAATTTTCTCGTTCTAAGGGTTTTTCGTCAAATGAAGGATTTTATGCTGAAATGCGAGCATGACCGACGAACGTTACTCTCGCCTTCGCTTCTTACAGGGACAATCTCTGGATGATTGCTTTGTATTGGTGGAATATTCCCTGTATGAAGACTTTAAGGATACCGAAGAAATGGAATGGTCTTTGATCCATCTTTTTGAGGGAACTCGTCTTCCCTTTCTCACAGGACCGGGTGAGGCGGACAGCTTATGGGTCTCACCAGCGGGAACCATCTATCTTGTTGCGCGTACGAATGAAGGATATGGGTTACATGTTGGCCGCCCTAGCACGGATGGATATGTTTGGAGACTACAAGAAACGGTACGGAGCGAGACAACGTTTGTGCGCGAGGCGTGGGGCGTGTCAGAAAATGAGGTGATTTGTTGGGGTGGTGGGAT
Organism: Patescibacteria group bacterium; assembly: GCA_018061025.1. Classification (GTDB taxonomy): domain Bacteria; phylum Patescibacteriota; class Patescibacteriia; order 2-12-FULL-60-25; family 2-12-FULL-60-25; genus JAGOUY01. The sequence goes on along the minus strand of JAGOUY010000013.1, from coordinate 22,319 downwards.
CTTAACCCCTTCTCCTCCTTCGGATTCCGGTCTCCCACCCGTGCAGCTTGATCTCCCGACCTGCTGGATCGGGAGCGGCGATACTTGGATGCAGCATCCTGGTCCGGGCTGGGTGCATGGCATGGGCGGACGGAGGATAGATGACTTGGTCGCGGTTGGAAACCATGGACTTATCGCCTATTGGGATGGAACGCAGTGGGAGAAAGACCTTGCTCAACTCTCGATGGACATGAGTTTTGTCCAGGTAACGCCATCGGGCGAGATCTATGGAGCTTCGTACTATGGACGTGTGTTTAAACGCACGGATACGGGCTGGAAAGAGGTGGGCGTGCAAATGGGAAGCATCTATGGAATGGTGCAATGGCAGGGAAAGATTCTGATTGCGACGGGATATGGGTTACACCGAGTTGAGGGCAATGAGATCGTTATCGAACAACCGCATATAGATGTGCGGAGAATTTGGGCTGGAAAAACATTGCTATGGTCGGATGAGGTGGCGGTGCATGAGATTGGCGGAGCGGCGGAGCGGTCGATTCTTTGCAAGGAAATTTTTGGGCATAAAGAAACCCTATGAACAATCAATTAACAGTAAGAGTCCTTATTTTATTTGTATTGTGTGTATTTGGCTTTGGAAGCGGCTGTGCCTCCCCTGCTGATTCACCGATTCAATCACGAGGAGTTGCCACTACAACAATTCCCGTCGTATCGCGAAGCGGATCACTTGGCCTTGGAATTGATCGATCGATTAAAACTCCTCTTACTGCCCGAGGAAGATGTCTAGATTTGCTTATTAATTGCCACAGTATCACCGATAAGACTCGAGATCACTGCGTGAATCAGATGCGTAGATGTGAGACGTCTCAACCCTGGAAGGAAACGGAATCGTGTTGCCCCAGTACGTGTATTGATACGTACCTGCGCGAACGTCGTAAGGGTATTAATTATAAGCAAGCCACCATCACTGCGTTTGAGCAGCGAGATTGTTATCCAGGTGTTCAAGAGATGATTAAAGGAAAGCCGTGGCAGTAAAATAACAATAAAAACATATTGACAAACAATAAGGCGTAACATACGGTATCTATATCTAATACTTCGTAACAGGGCTTCGCCCGTCCTGACATCGATATGGACTCAAAGATCCTAAACGCCTTATCCGTCATTGCCACCAGCCTTGGTCTCGCGTTCGTGTTTAATTTCATGTTTTTCGACAAGCTGATTGGAATTTCCGTGGTGGTGATCACCGCGATTTTAATAGGAGCAGTGTATTTGCTCGGACTACGTCAACAGGTATCTCTGCGGAACGCGTGGTGGCTTGTCCCTCTCATTCTCTTCTTTGCCTTCATGCCAGGGGTTCGGGCGAATGAATTCCTCACTTTTCTCAATGTGTGCGCAACGTTTGGGTTGCTGATGTTATTCGCGCATGAACTAATCGGCACTCCGACGTTTTTGATGCGGATATACGATTATTTCATTTTGATGACACGCGTACCCTTCCGGATGTTTGGTAAGGCCGTGTCCACGATCACTCTTCTCACGCAGATCCATGGCCAGGTGAAGCATCGGGATGTGTGGCTGCGCGTCCTTAAAGGCGTTGTCATGGCCGTGCCGGTGTTGGTTGTCTTTGGGATTTTATTTTCCCAAGCGGACCTGGCCTTTTCGCAATTCCTTACAAGCTTTGTTGATATCACGATTACGGAACGCATGGTCGAATATGTCGTTCAATGGCTATTTGCCTTTGTGGCAACGTTGAGCTTTCTTTCGTATATCTTTTTTTCCAAACGCCCTGAGTCGAACATCGCGGAAACCTCCGAAGCCACCAAGTCCGTCAAAAGCATAGAAGTGATGGTGTTTCTAGGACTTATTGCCGCCTTATTCCTCCTCTTCATTGGCTTTCAGGTCACCTACTTGTTTGGAGGGGAAGCGAATATCCTGAACGCCGGATTTACGTATGCAGAATATGCCCGCCAAGGGTTCTGGGAATTATTAGCGGTAGCTGCGTTGTCACTCTTAGTGCTCTTAGCTTCTGAGAAATATGCGGGCGTTGAAGGAAAAAAGGACAAACCCTTTCTAGTACCGGCCTTGATCCTGATCGCCGAGGTTGGCGTGCTGATGGTATCTGCGTTTAAACGCTTATCTTTATACATCGATGCGTATGGCATGACGGCGCTGCGCTTTTATGCCGTGGGATTCATTGTGTTTCTCGTAGCATTGTTTATTCTCTTGGCCATTAAATTCATCGTCCTCAAACGTGAATCGTTCTTCGCGTTTGGCGCACTGCTTTCCTTGGTTGTCTTATTAATTACGGTTAACCTGGTGAATCCAGACGCGTTTATCGCGCGAGCGAATTTGGAACGATACAACCAGACGGGAAAAATCGATCTTCCGTATATGAGCGAACTGTCTGCGGATGCGCAGTCTTGGAAGATTGAGCTGTACAAGAAATTAGAAGGAGGAGATAGAGGATATCTGCAAATGTCACTCGAGAGACAAAAGGCGCGTTTAGAAATAGATCGCGCTGATTGGCAATCGGCGAACCTAGCTCGTGCAAGGGCTTGGGAGATGTTGCAGGCGTTGGGGATATAAGTTGATTGTTTCTGAGGGTACGTAAAAGACACTGACTTTCAAAATGACGTCATTTAATGGGTGACGCTTCGTTAAGCAAAGCTTGTGAAACCTGCTCAACCATCCAAACGCCAAACGCATCGAGCAGAGAAGTGATCTTACCTTTATCCGTCGTTGGATTCAGAGCTAGTTCCAACGCCTCATACATACTCCTAGACTTCTCTGGATAATATTCTGAGAAAATTTCGTAGCAAGGATAGAGGTCGCGAGTGTATTTTCCTGTTCTACTAATGAGAATAGCGCACCCACTTCTTACGATGCGTCTCATAATGTAACTGCACCAGGCTTTTATCTCTCGTTCATCTGTTGAGGCATTGAGTCCAACCCTGGCTTGTTCGATCCTTTTGGCTAAATCCCCGTGCAGCTTTTGTGCAATTTCAAGGCTAGGCTTGAACTTCCGAAGACTAGGCGCGAGATCTTCTCCATAGATACAAGCGGACATAGCCGTAATTGTCAGTTCATGAAAGTATTTCTTCCCTGAAAGAATGTCATCGTATGCCTTTACTTCAAGATCAAAGCCGGTTGAGAAAAGATATTTTTGCTCTAGACGCAGCTGCTCCTTTGGAATCCAAGATAAGTCGAGTGAATCAACACCTCCTTCAACCACGGCGAAGGCATCGACATCTGAGACTTCTCCGATGGCTTCACCCTTGGAAACACTACCGCGAACGTAGATGCTTTTGAGAACATCCCCAAGATGATTGATGTAGACTTGTTTAATTTCTTCGACAGCGTCTTTCCAGGGAGACTGAATCTTTTCGATGGACGATTCATTGATAAAAAAGCCGTTTTGGTCGGTTATTAGGAAGTGGCCCATCTTGGTGACTTTCGGCATATTTCAAGCAATATTCTTCCCTTCAAGAAGCCATTCCCACAGTGGCTTGAAGTGTATAGTCATCCCATCTTTTTCTCCTGTACGTTTCTCGTTCCAGGTGAGTACCGAGAGCTTTGTAACGCCTAGTTCTTTTCCTGCTTCAACAAGCGCCTTCACTTCTCTCCGCTCAACATCAGGACCAGACAGGTCATAACAAACTTGTATCAGCTCCGCTACCTGATATCCATTTTTAAGCACGAAATCTATTTCTCGATCATTTCGGGTTTTATAATAAAATAATTCACGGCCGGGCTGATTGCCTTTTTTCACAAGTTCTGTAAAAACAAGATTCTCCATGAGCTTACCCGTGTTCGGAGAATGTTGTACCGCCTTGGCAGTCACGAATCCATTGTCAACGGCATAGGTCTTTTTAGGCGACCTAAGACGCATACCGACTTTTGTAGAATGGCGTACCAAAGGAGAAATCAGATATGCCTCTGTGAGATAACCGAGATAATTTTCCAGGGTAACCTGGCTCTTGAACCCCAAAACATGCGCGAGTTTTTTGGGACTGTGCTGGCCAGAAATGTTATTTATCAAATACGATCCCAGGTTATCTATCTGTTCGGAAAAACGCACCTTGTGACGCTTCACGACATCTTTAAACAGGACGGCGTCAAATAGCACGTCGAGATATCCGCGTGGGTCAACCCCCTTCGTAACAACTTCCGGATAGCCACCGTTTGCCATGTATTGGGTCAGGTATTCAAGTAATTTTGCTTTTTCGTCGGGCAGTGAAGGTGTGTCGGCCGCAACTTCATACTGTTTGGCTTTTAAGAATTCTGCAAAATTAAACGGCAATATTTCTATTGGGATATGTCTGCCGGTAAGATGTGTCGCGAGTTCTTTTGAGAGGAGGCTGGCATTCGATCCGGTAAGAACGAGGTTATATCCGGCTCGATGCAAACGGTTCACAAACAGCTCCCAATGAGGAAGATTTTGTATTTCATCAAATAGGATATATTGCGTTTCACCATACGCGACCTTTAACTCTGCCATCAATTCATCAAGATCAATCTTTTCTTCTCCGGGGAGAGACTCGTCATCGAAATTAAAATAGGCAAAGGATTGATCCTTCAAAAGCATCAAGGCAAAGACGGATTTGCCCGCCCGGCGAGGGCCAAGGATAACTTTTATCAAATCCGAAGACAGCCACTTTTGCGTGTCTTTTTCTTTGCTTCGTTCTATGTACGGAAGGGAGAGAAGCCTCTCTTTATCCTGTTTTTGCTTAGCAACGGTACTTTTTAGCATAGTATTTATGTTTTACTATGCTTATTATCCTTTTTTAGCATAGTACATGCACTATATTATGCTTATAGGGAAAAAGCAAGGGTCTTCTATATTATGCGTTGGATCTTATCCACCTATTAATACGACTGCGCGAAGAACCATTTCTCACTCGTCTTATCCCCGCAACAGATACAAATACTCTCTTCGCTCATTTCCGCCAAGCATCGCGTTGTCGCCTTAGTCTGTTCTTTGATATTGGCTTCGCAGTCGCTTCTGCCGCACCAGTAGGCTTTTAAGAATCCCCTCTCCCCTTCCATACGCAATTTGAAGTCATTCCAATCGCTTACTTCGTGCGTTGAGCTCTTTAAGAATGCTTCTGCTTGTGTGAGAAGGTTTGTTTGAATCGCTTCAAGCAGCTCCCCTACTTTTAAGGCAGAGTCTTCTAGACGAATAGATGTCTTCTCGTCAGTATCGCGGCGGACGAGGGTTAGCGTACCCTCCTCTACTTCTTTCTTGCCAATCTCAATGCGGAGCGGCACCCCTTTTAATTCCCATTTGTTTATCTTCCAGCCGATTCTTTCATCTTGCGTATCGACTTTTACTCGATAACCAGCTGCTTCCAGCATGTCTGAAATATTCTGACAGAACGTGTTGATCGCGTCATCTGATTTTACCGGGAGAATAACGATTTGGGTGGGAGCGAGTTTTGGTGGCAAGCGTAAGCCTTTGTCATCACCGTGGGCCAAGATGAGGCCGCCGATGGATCTGGTCGATAAGCCCCAACTGGTTTGCCAGGCGTATTGTCTTGAGCTGTCTTTGGCTTGGAATTGGATCTCAAATGATTTGGAGAAATTCTGGCCAAGATCATGGGACGTGCAACTCTGGAGGGCTTTGCCGCCCGGCATCATCATTTCGTAGGTTAGCGTCATGTCTGCACCCGCGAACTTTTCACTCTCAGATTTTCGTCCGACGTAGCCAGGTAACGCAAAGAAGTCTCGGTAGAGGTTTTTGTAGGTCTCCATTGCCCAGACAACGGTGCTGAGCGCTTCTTCGTGACTCGCGTGAACGGTGTGGCCTTCTTGCCAGAGGAATTCGGTGGTGCGCAGAAAGAGGTAGGTGCGTTTTTCCCAACGAACGACGTTGTTCCATTGGTTGATTTGCAAGGGAAGATCACGCCAGGACTGGATCCAGCGCGAGAAGGTGTCATACATGATGGTCTCGCTCGTTGGTCTTACGACGAGCGGTTCTTGCAGTGTCTCACCGCCTCCGATCGTGACGACGGCAAGTTCTGGCGAGAATCCTTTCACATGTTCCTTTTCTTTATGCAGGAGATGTTCTGGAATAAACATCGGGAAGTAGGCGCTTTCTACGCCTCGACGTTTGATGTGTTTATCTAACTCGCGCTGGATCGCCTCCCAAAGCGCGTAGCCATAGGGACGAAAAATCATGGTGCCTTTGGCAGGACCATAATCTGCGAGCTCAGCCTGAAGAATCAAGGCGTTATACCAAGCGGAGACGTCTTCGGATTTCTTGGGGAGTTGTTTTTGGAAGGCCATATAATAAAAATCTCGTCTTCATCAAACACGTCTAAAAAACGTGTTTAACAAGGACGAGACTTCTCGTGGTACCACCTTGTCTTTACCGAAGTATTTCGACTTCGATCTTACGCACTCGCGATCACGAGCGCTCTCTTTATAACGGCGAGATCTCCGGTCCTGCTCATCGCAGACAGCTCCAGGGCTGGGAACCCCTTCTTGGCTTTGTAGGGAGGATAAAGCGAAGATGAGGAGGGTGTCAAATTTATTTTCTAACATAAGGAGCTCGTCTTGATTATAAATGAGCTCCTTTAATCTCAGTATGCATGTCTTTCCTTACAAGTTGATCTTTTTAAAGTACTCTTGCATCAATGCTTTTACATCTGCATGAGAGAATACTTCGCACAGCTCAGTCACGATCGTATCAAGACGCTGCGGAAAATGAATGCCAACTACATGATCAAAAAAGTGCTGTAAAAATGGATTCGTTGCAGGAACCAACTCTCGAGCTTCCTGCCGGGTAAACGTATGTTGATTGTTTCCAAGGAAACATAAAAGACGCCACAAATGCCAGCGCATTTTATTTGTCGGATATATACGGCAATTATTTATTCGCTCATGCGTAAGAAACTGTCCGCTTGATATCCGTTAATAGCAGATTTTTTCTGTCTGTCTCTGTCTTCCAGATGGTAATAAGTTCACGTTCAACGGTTATCAAGCTATTTTTCATTCCTACAATTTGTATCGGCTTACAATATCTGTTTAACTCGACCAGCTTATCGTCTATAACTTGGGCTAATCCATTTACTCCCAAAGATACAATGAGCTTCTTTTCCCATTGGACGATACCGTTCGCGACCACCATGGGGTTCGTGTGGTGGCCAGATAAGGAAGCATAGCGATGCCACTCATCACCAAAACTTTGCAGCACGGTTCCTTGCATCGTGACTGCCCATAGCATTGTCTCATTTTCAATGAAAACGTCGCTTATCAATTCAGGAATTGCATAGGGCATTTCTTTTGATACTTCACCCCGTAGACGCCGCACACCACCTGATTGTGTAGTCGCAATGACTAGATCTTTGTGTAGCCCGTACACACCTACTAATAATGGCTGTGATACATATTCTACCCATTCTCCATTCAACATCCTCCAACAGACAGGTTCATGCGCTGTACCGCCCCAAGCGATCACAAGCTCATCATCGATTGCTCGTACGCCTAGAAAAAGACCCTCCTGTAAGAGATTCGCTCCGTGTCCGGCTGAATCAAGAGCGAAAACTCCACTTTTTCCGCCAATCACCCCGGTCAGGAGAACCTGTCCGGATGGAAGAACAGCGCAATCTGAAATAACACCGGGCCCGATAAAGAGTAGTTGCGGCTTATTGTTAACGACCCGAACTACCCACACATCATCTTCTTCGGTGTCAGGACCACGATCAAAATCAACGGATGACCTAAGACAGACGATAAAATCATCCGGTACGTGCCCATCGATGCGGGTAATTCGTTGGTTTTTTCTCATATTCGGCTTTTAGTATGGTAGCAGCCTTGCTATCAAAGCAGAAAATATTCCTCACAACTCTTTATTACATCGACAATGACTTAATACGACTGCGCAAAAAACCACTTCTCGTTTACCTTCTCTCCTCGGCAGCGTGGGTCACAATCTAAAAAAAATAAAAAAATTCTCCGTGAGAAAAACCTATTCCCAAACCACCTTCGTCATCCCCGGGATGCGTAAGACATTCGTCTCAACTATTGGCTTACAGCTACAGAGGGTAATCGATGAACCTGCCCATCCATTAATGGGTGGGATGGTCACGACGCCGTTTTCTACCTTGATCGCGGCTTGATCCAAGACTGTGTGACACATGCCTACGGTCGCGGCGCGAATTGTTTCTTTTACTAATTGAAGCGGGGTGGGGTTGGTTTCGAGGGTGCTCGTTGTGTGTTCGACCGTGATCGTCTTTTTATATCCCGCGCTATCCATATCTGCGCCATTACAATAGTCTGTTGCCTTCGCTGTGGAAGACAGATACGTCAGCGTCGTCACAGGAGCCGCGACGTTCTGCAAGGACATACCCTCTACCGTATAGGAGGCGCTTATGCCAACCGAGGGAGGGGTGGTCATCGGTTCGCCCGGTTTTCTGTCGGCGTAGTTGGCAATGATACGACCAGCATTGATCTCTAGGTTCTGCGGAGCAATGCGGTCGCCAAGGAGTGAGGCGTTTGTGCCACGCGTGCCCGTCGCAGAGTGGATCGAGGCGACCACATAATAAAAAACACCGCTGCCACCCATGTCCTGCGTCATGAACATAGCTGCATCGTTTATGCCGTCTCTATTGAGATCACCTATAACCGGCTGACCAAAAACAGCGGTAGACACCTTAGCACTCCCCGAACCCGCTTCGGCTCTCCCCTTCACTAATGAGACCGACACACCATCAATCAGATACGTCGCATTCAGCGGATCAACGATCCCGACAGCGGGCACAGGCGTGTTTTGGGCGGGCACCTGTTCTCGATCCTTCCATGAGGCATATATCCCACTTCCCGCAATCAGAACCACGATCAGCAAGACCCAATAATTGCGCGTATTCATATACTCTATGCTTACTCCGTATCTCAGGATCTGTATATAGGCGAACGATCCTTGTCTTGTTAGTTACGGATGATTGTTATCCCTTCTGCTCTTCTAGAGCCTTTATGATCAGTGAGGAGGCTATCGCCTTTACGCATTATCCACTATCCTTGTTCATAGTCCTCTATCACAAACGTTCATTCAAGTATCTATGAAGAACCATTTTTTCGCGGCCATTTTAAACATTCTCCTGCTTTGTGCCATCATTTTAGCGGTAAGCTCCTACTTCATTTACCACACGCATTTCATCGGACTCGTGATTATTGGGCTCGGCGTCCTCTGCCTTGTCTCGCTCATTCCATTTCGCATCCCCCTCAAACGAATCTGGCCCGACATCGTTTTCGGGATCATCGATAATGGCATATTATCGATCATGGCAATTTTTGGAGGTGAGCTGGGCGGTGTTGCAGGAGCGGTCATCGGCGGAGTCGTGGGGAATGCTGTCACGGATGGGATTGCAGGGATTTTTGAAGGCCTGATCGCTGAACGGGCACGAGCCGCAAAGGTGAGCGATAAACGCACGATGTTGGGTTCAGCCGTGGGAAAAATGTCTGGATGCTTGCTGAGCGCGGGGGCGGTACTGTTTATTGCGAACCTTATTTAAATGTAAAAAACATCTCAGCAATACATTTGCGATCGCCCTCCGAGATTTTGTTAACCATTTCCCCGACGAACTGTACCAGACTTCTGGTCATTCAATTGAGCACGTAGATCATGTAATTTAAATAGGCGGCAAAACTCACCCAGGCGAGGTAAGGAAAAAGGAGGTACGCCGCTGGTTTTGATATTCGATAGAAGGCGATCATTGTTGCAAGGATAAGCATCCAGAGCAGACATATATCAATCAACGCATAAAAAGGATTTTGCATTCCGAAGAACAGCATCGACCAGAGCGCGTTTGCTAGTAACTGGGCACTAAACAGACCGATCGCCCTCTTCACCTCCCGACGCCGCCAACCTTGCTTCCAAACCAGAAAGACTGCTCCTCCCATGAGCGCATATAAGATCGTCCACACGGGACCAAACACCCAACCTGGCGGGTTAAGTGCTGGCCTCGCAAGTCCGGCATACCACGTCGGGACTGCTGACGCAGTAAAAAGAGTCCCAAGCGCACCCGCGAGTTCACAAAGACAGATGCAAAAAATAAGCTTTCCCGCGTTCCTTAATTGGATATCCATGCTGTTATTCTAACGAGAAAATGCTTGCTTGGATACCGGGAGCTAAAAATTCAATCTTCGTATGTCTCATCCCGGCCGAACCTCATGTCTATTTGCCTGCAAAAATGCTGTTTATTGGCACCTTGAGGTATGCGATGCCGTTGCTTGCTGATTCTGGGAGTGCCCCTGCACGGATATTGATCTGAATGGACGGAATGATGAGTCGTGGCAGGGCTAACTCTTTGTCTCGAGCGTGTCTCATCTGCACAAAGGCCTCTTTTTGGATACGCTCTGCAACATGAATATTCTGCTGCTTCTGATTCAAGATAGTTGTTTCCCAGTGATAGTCCGTTCTGGTTTCGGGAAGATAGTCATGACAGAGAAAGACGCGCGTCTCATCTGGAAGGGTGTAAAGACGCTGGACGGAATCAAACAGTATCTGGGCGTTTCCGCCTGGAAAATCACAGCGGGCCGTGCCGTAGTCAGGCATAAACATGGTATCCCCCACAAACGCGGCATCCCCAATGAGATACGTCACATCTGCGGGCGTGTGTCCTGGCGTCGCGAGGACGCGGGCCTCAATTGATCCCACGCGAAAAACCTCTTCGTCTTTCCATAGATGATCAAATTGCCGGCCGTCCACCCCAACTTCCGCTCCAAGATTGAAGATGTTCACAAACACCTGCTGAACCTCGGTGATCCGTCCTCCAATCGCGATCTGTCCACCGAGCTGCTGTTTTAAATAGTACGCAGCAGTGACGTGATCTGCATGCGCGTGCGTTTCGAGAATCCAGTCTACTCGGTATCCCTCGGCACGAATGAGATCAACCACCTTGTCGGCGCTTTCGTGAGAAATTCCTCCGGTGACGGGGTCATAGTCGAGAACGCTATCGATAATCGCGGCCGCGTGTGTCTCTGGATCTGCCACCACATGCGTCACGGTGTACGTGTGGGGGTCAAAGAAGGAATGGATCTTTGGCTGTGTAGACATATGATGACGCTTATTTCTTATTCCATGGCATCTTCGAAAGCACTACGGCCATCCCACACCATCCGGTTACTCCTGCAAACAAGAGGCCACCCCCTACAAAGGCTGGGATGACAAGAAACATCATTCCCTGCCAACGCGTAAGCAGCGTGCCGATTAAAATCAACAATCCTGCAGCAATAAATACCTGCTGCGTGATCGGCAACCTAGAAGACACCGAGACCGTTTTCAACCCTGCGGCTTCCCAGGCCATAATCCCCCCTTCCACGTTCACAAGTTCGGCATGTATCCCTCGTCGCTCGAGCAATTCTGCCGCGCGTTTACTCCGATTCCCGGACCGGCAATGGAGATAAATTGTTTTTTTATCTTGGAACTCCGCTACGCGAGACTCGAGTTCGTCCAAAGGAACACTTCTGACCCCTTCGATATGCTTAGCCGAATATTCATCTGGGGTACACACATTGATAAATGCGATCGCTGGATTTGCTTTGTCTGTTTCCAGCGCGTACTTAAATGCAGAAATACTTATGTGTTTCATGGGGGGGGTTGAAGCTGTCTTAGGAGCGAATTAAATCGAGCAAGGCATTGTACTCGGGAGAATCCAGCAAAGAATTCGCCTGCTGCCGGGTGAAAAATTTCTTCTGTAAAAAACTCGAAACAAACGCATGCTTGAGAGAGCTGAATGAGCGAGAAGCTGCGCGAAGCGTTGCTCCTGCTTTAAGGCAATTCGGTGATTCCGCTTGAAGCTCTTTTTTGATAGACGCGAGCTGACCTTCGAGACGACTAATGTGGTCTATAAGTGGTTTACAATCTCTGGTTGGCATAGCTGATCATAGTTAAACATACCCCTGGGGGTATGTAAATGGACTTGTCTTTTAATTATGCGTATTAATACACCATCCCCTACCAAGAACCAATTTTCACGAGCGCCCCTCTTCTCTTCACGATATTTTTATAGTCCCATTGGATGCGCTTGGCTTGTTTGAGCCAATTGCGAAGTTCGGTGACTTTTATCTCATCGCTTTGCGTATAGTTCATCTCTGCGGCTTTGAAGGAGCCTTCGGGTTTTAACGTAGTATCCGTGAACGATTGACCGCTCCAAAACAACAACTGCACCCCGCGCTTACGCACGCTGTAGCCCACAATGGGATTTCCATCGAGGAACCAGACTGGGCTGCCGTGCCAGACTTTGCTCTCCACTTTTTTCAGTTCTTGTGTGATGACCTCCTTGAGCTTTTTGCAGATTTTTTTGTATTCAGCTGATTGGGCAGCGTTGTAGAGGGCGATGTCGGTGGGCATAGTGGAGAGGGTTGATGGTTACATTGATCATTTAGCTCGAGTCTTTAAACCCCTTCAAATCTTGCTCTGTTCTCCCCCATCCATTTTTCCATCTCTGCTTTTCCATTTTTTGGATCTTGCATGACATCGGCATGCGCTTCCATATAGTGCGGCTGAAGAGCCATCATCCACTTTTCGAATGTTTCTCCTTGAGCCGTTACTTCGCATAGGTCACATTTGAGAATTTTCATATGGGGAAACAATATGGGGTTAAAGTATCGCTCGTAAGACAGGAATCAGAGTAGCATGAGTACATACGCAATATCCATTTTAAGCAAATTGTGTTTTGCTAGACAACTTACCTGCGCCATGTGAGACACAGCCGAAAAGCCAGGCCGTTAATTGACTTTTTATAATAAATCGTGTAGTTAAGTATGGCTCTTTGGAACAGTCAGCGGACGGTCCGTTTTGATTGTCAGAGAGCCCGGCTCCTGCGTTCATGGTGAACATCATGATGGGTTTACGTAGTCTCCTCGTTCTCGTCACGTTCCTGCTCCTCGTCGTTAGCTGCAAGCCGCCGACTGGGACGGTGCGCACGGACGGCGCCGTGTCCGCCTGCGTCCGCGACGACAACGGCTGCCTGCCGCTGGGCTGCGGCGGCTGCTCTCCGGGGTGCCTCTACCAGCAGGGAGGGTGCGAGTATCTGTGCACCGTCCGCTCCCTCACCAACCCGGGCCAGCACGTGCTGGCTGGAAGCCAATGCGGTGGCAACCCCGTCGGAAGGGAGTGCACACGCGGCATTCTCTACGGCACGGGAGCGAATGACCCGCCCGCCCCCGACAGTCCCGGGCACCGCTGCGTGCGGGTATGCGTGAACGACCGGCTCTCACCGGGATTTTTCGACCCGACCACCGGGCGTCCCTGTCCTATGTAGGTGACGAAAGCTCCTTTCCGACTCTTGGACGTGCTGTGCTGGCCGTCCCAATCCCTTTACCATTCTCTCTGAGGATGAAAGAGGAAACAGAAACACCCGCTTATAAGGCGGGTGTTTCTGTTTTATCTCAGAAGAAGTTTAATTGATTTTGACAGCGTATTTGAGACTGGTGTAATCCATACGCCAAACAACAAAAAAGCACCACGTTTGTGGTGCTTTTTTGAGCGACAGTGTCTGGGTCGCCAGACACTGTCGCTCATGGCTCTCAGGGAGCTTCTCGAACCGTGAAATTATTGGTGAATGCTTCTATTTCTAAAGAATCGTCGGAATCCTATAGTTTATGAAGCTTTATAGAAACTCAACCTCTTTTCCAAAGTTCCAGAATGGATCTCAAACATATTGTTATCAAGATCATAAAAATAGAGTGACTTCCCTTCGTCATTCTTTCGAGTTCTTGGCTCACGCATTTCGACGTTTAATGCTTTTAGCTTTATCTCATACTTCTCAAAGTCATCATCAGACACATCAAAAGCAACGTGATGATAGGATCGTTCCAGCGGAACTCCTTCCATGATCGCAAACCACATACCGTTAACGGTGAAGAACTTCTCTTTAGTAAGTGAGAATGTCTTATCACCACTTGAATAGACCTCTACCGCATCGAGCGCGTCACGAAAAAATGCCATCGATTTCTCAAGATCTCGTACAATGAAAGTTATATGACTAATGCCGTTAATCATACTATTCAAATATGACACCAGATAAATATCGTTCGATTAAAACCCGATCCGGGGCGAAAAGGTTAAGGTTGAGGGCATCTTGAGGCGTATACCAAGCCCACTCCATTCGCCCTTCCTCAAGCTGGTTCGCCAGATCCCCTGCTTCATAGTCGGCCTTCATGCCAATAGAAGCATAACTCTTTTGCTTATCTTCTCTGTAAAAATCAAACACAGAGACCAGAGTTATATTCTTACAAACGACCCCGCTTTCTTCTTTTATTTCTCGAGCTGCACATTCCTTCAAAGTTTCGCCGCTTTCCCAGTGTCCACCTGGTACGCCATATACTTCATCTCCTTTTCGTGTATCACGCCCAATAAGGACTTTTCCTTCTTTTACAACAACGGTAGCGACGCCTACCGAGGGACGAACTTTTTCTTGAGTATCCATATGTAAGAAAAATGATAGCAAGTGTGCAGCGAAATTTCTAATATTATTCGATCATACATCATAAAAAACCTGGGTGGGATTCGAACTAAAAATCTTCGCTAAGAATAAATGAATCCTTCATTTTCATACTTTTTGCCCAGGCTGGGGATCGAACTATCGTATGTGTCGCCAAACAACAAAAAAGCACCACGTTTGTGGTGCTTTTTTGATTGACAGTGTCTGGGTCGCCAGACACTGTCGCTCATGGCTTGGCTTTACAACGAGGCTCGAACTTTTTTTCAGTCCCAAAGCTGACTAGAAGGAGGGGTATGGGGAGGTCTTCCGCCCCATTCCTTTCAAGGCTCTGCTAGTTGAACAGCTAGTTGAATCAGCGTTCAACTAGCAGACCATTAAAATACATATTCACTTAGCCAAATCTCAAAACCAAAAATCCTCGACTACTATGTGACAACACAATCAACTGAACGACAAAGGATATATACATACTACTACTTAAAACATCTACACTCTTTCACTTATTCTTAATTCTCTTTATCATACTAATTAGTTCTCTTATTAACTTCTATTTCTATTTTTTCTTTACTTTCTGTTGACTGACTCTGAGGGAAACTGAATCCAAGAGGGATGAGGGGATGGGGGTGGCGGATGTGGGGAAAAGGGAGCAACGAACAAACGGAAAGACACAACCGACAATAGGCTCAACACAGGGGGGGGGTGAGAGGGTGAAAACCAGCGGATAAGGAAAAACCTAAGCCATGGATAAACAGACTTTTGAGAGCCTGTTTTTTGTTAGCTCAGCAGCTTTTAAAACACGGGATCAATCCGTTCTCTTCGCATCAGGGCTATTCATTTTAGCGTCAGCTTTTCCTTCGTCAAGGTAGAACTCGTTACCCTCGTCTCCACCCGTGACAAAGGCAAGCTATCAGCCGCTTTCTTCTAGCCATCCGATGCGACGTAAACGGCCAGTCCATTGGATCATATCTATTGGCCGTCTTTTCATTATATGGAATACACCATCGTCTCCAACTGGAAGGGTTCGGAGAACACAGCAGAACGAGTCAGAAAGCAGATTCTTGACCGCTGGGGTCAGGAGGAAGCCAGTAATTACGATCCAAGATGTAACTGTCTAACCTTCAAGCAATGGATTGAACATGGCTATCGAGTAAAGAAAGGCGAGAAAGCCATCAAATCCATTACGATGATTGAAAAGAAGGACGAAAAAGGCGAGGTGATACAGAAGTTCGCCAAGACAGTGAATCTTTTCTACCTCCGACAGGTTGAGAAGATCAGTTAATTGAGCTAAGCAACAGGGATCGGCGCAAGCCGATCCCTGTTTTACGTTACCTTTCTGCTTCGTTATTGAGGTTAGCCCTAAGTTAAGTACTTCTAGTTAAAGTTAACCGCAAAATTATACATTCCCATAGAACAAATTCCTTTAATGGTGGCTCCCGGCTGTTGAGGCGGAATCTCAATCGGGGTCACCCCCGTTGCGGGAAGGTTCTTACGAAATCCAACCGCCGGAACCGTTAAAGCGGACGAACAATCAAAGGTTCCGTTTGTATGGACGTTGATCACCGTCGGCATATTCGCCTTAGCGACTGTCACACGAGGCGCATAGCCGCCCTTAGCATTGATCTGGATGATTTGCTTGCCATCATCAACCACACTCACGTTCGTTTGTCCGTTCATATTGGTTGAGGTATCTGAAGAGTCGCTACGCAAGAGCATGAAGATTCCACCAACCGCAAGAATCATGACTATCAAAGAACCGATAATGACTTTGTTCATAGAGAATAAGAAAAGGGACAAAAAAGTTAGAAGCTAAAGACCGGATTCATGACCCCTGCTCCTACTAAGGTATTAATGAGATTGAAGACCGCAAAGAAGATCACGATCAATCCAGCTGTCTTGAAAAAGATCCCCGATTGCGTCTTTTTGTGAATCCCAAGTGAGCTAAAGCTAAGGAGAGCAAGGACCGGTAACGTTCCAAGTGCGAATGAGAGCATCGTAAGCCCACCCTTCAAAAAATTTCCTGTGGTAAGTGTATAGATCTGCATGGATTGCGTGAAGCCGCAGGGAAGGAAGAAGGTCACGACTCCAACCAGAAGGGGCGTGAGCACGTGGTTCGCGTTCTTGAGTCCGTGAACCCGATGACCTAACCGCGTAGGCATCGTGAGTTGTAGCTTTTTCGTCCAAGGGAAGACATCGAGGAGATTGAGCCCGAGTATGAGAAGGACGAGAGCCACAACCAACCCGAGCACAAGCATTCCCGTCGCTCCAATCTGGAAGACCGATCCCAAGACACCAATAATGCCACCAAGAACAAAAAAGGAAACGAGACGACCAATATGAAACATGGCTTGCGGACGAACTTTATCCCCTTCTTTGGCAAAGCTCGCGGAAAGCGAAAGGACGATCCCGCCAACAACGGCCATACAGGTTGAAACCGAAGCGATCAGTCCTACGACAAATGCCGTCCCATAGGTGACGTCTGACGCGTTTACAAGATTCACGATTCCAAGCTTTTGTAGAAGGACAAAGACAACGATAAAGGCAAAAGCAATTGGCAAGGCGTAGGTAAAATCCGACCACTTTGTGACCTTCGCTTCTTTTTCGAAAGATAACGAATATCCATGCGGTTTTACTACCTCACTGAGTTCAATCATGACTTGCTCTTGTGATTTGTCTCCAAACTCTCCCGTGACCTCAACGCTGTTATGCCTGAGCGAGGTCTTGGCGTCCGTGACTCCTCTTACACCCTTTAGCTCGCTTTGTGTAAGAATCACGCAGGAGTTGCAGTGCATTCCCTTGACGTGAAATGTATATGTTTGCGGCATAGAAATGGAATTAAAGTTTCTTCGCCTTAAGACGTAAGGAATTACCAACAACGGACACACTTGAAAAAGCCATCGCAAGCCCTGCAAACACTGGATTCAAGAGCCAGCCAAAGAATGGGAAGAACAGACCCGCTGCCAGTGGAATGCCAACGATGTTGTAAATAAATGCCCAGAACAGATTCTGCTTGATTCCGGTCATGGTAATCTTTGAAAGATGGATCGCTTTAACGAGCTTCGAGATATCGCCATTCAAAAGCGTGATCCCGGCTGTTTCAATCGCAACATCTGTTCCCGTCCCCATAGCAATCCCAACATCCGCTTGTGCAAGAGCTGGGGCGTCATTCACTCCATCTCCTGCCATGGCCACCAGATGGCCTTGCCGCTGCAATTCTTTGATCATATCTAGCTTGTCCTCGGGCATG
Organism: Patescibacteria group bacterium; assembly: GCA_018061025.1. Taxonomy (GTDB): domain Bacteria; phylum Patescibacteriota; class Patescibacteriia; order 2-12-FULL-60-25; family 2-12-FULL-60-25; genus JAGOUY01. The sequence goes on along the minus strand of JAGOUY010000013.1, from coordinate 4,631 downwards.
ACTTCGGCAACGACCTCATCAATCCCCACTTCCTTCGCGATAGCTTCCGCCGTGTTTTTCATGTCTCCAGTGAGCATGACAACTTTGATACCGAGCGCGTGGATATCTTTCACGGCTTGAACCGCTTCAGGCTTAATCGCGTCCGCCACAAGAATAACTGCGATAACTTCTTCCTTCGTTGCCAATATAACTGGCGTCTTTCCTTCAAACGTTACTTGCTTCATACCAGGACTTTCTGCATCAAATGGCAGCTTAAGATCAGCAATGAGCTTCGTATTCCCAGCAAAGTATTCAATAGTGTTGATTTGTCCTTTTAGACCTTTCCCTTTGATACTTTCAAAACCGTTTACAGAGACAAGATCAATCTTCTTTTTCTTGGCGTGTTCTGTGATCGCGTGTGCAATTGGATGTTCAGATTTGCTTTCAAGGGAGGCAATAATGGAGATAACTTCTTTCTGAGAAAGATCAGAGAATATCTGCACACCAACAAGTTCTGGCTTTCCTCTCGTGATCGTCCCCGTCTTATCAACCACGACCGTATCTACTTTATGAAGTTTCTCGAGGGTGGCCGCATCTTTAATCAAAATCCCTTCCTTTGCCCCTTTTCCAACCCCCACGATGATGGCTGTTGGTGTCGCAAGTCCGAGCGCACAGGGACAAGCGATGACAAGTACCGCTACAAATGACGCTAATCCAAAGGATACCGCTTGAGAGAATGGTATGTATTGCCCGCCAATGATCAGCCAAGCCATAAGTGCAAGCACGGCAATAACGAGCACGGCCGGTACGAAAACGCTTGAAATTTTATCAGCCAAACGTTGAATAGGGGCCTTTGATCCTTGGGCGTCTGCGACCAGAGTGATGATATGGGCAAGTAGTGTTTCAGATCCTATGCCGGTTGCTTGCATGGTAAATGCGCCCGTCGTGTTCATGGTTCCTGCTGATACCTTGTCCCCCTCTTTCTTCTCAATGGGCACTGGCTCGCCCGTAAGCATCGCCTCATCAAGAAACGATGAGCCTTCAGCAATCATCCCATCAACTGGAATCTTCATGCCGGGTTTTATAAGGACCAAGTCGCCCTTCTGCACCTGATCAATAGGGAGCGTTTCTTCTTTCCCATTCCGAAGCACGATCGCTGTTTTTACCTGTAAACCTATGAGTTTTTTAATCGCACTCCCCGTCTTTTGTTTTGCCTGAGCTTCAAAATATTTCCCGAGAGTGATGAGACCAATAACCACAATTGTCACGTCGTAATAGGTGGCGCTCACATCCAAATATGGAGCAAGCGGGACCTCAAATGCGGCCAGCGCAAAGCTGTAAAGGAAGGCTGTCATCGTTCCGAGCCCTACCAAAGTATCCATGTCCGCAACGCCCCGGCGGAAGAACATCCAAAGACCGCGGAGGTATGGTGTGCCGACCGTAAACAGCATGTACGTCGCAAAAATCGGTAAAAGATGGTGGAAAAATTCGTAGAGCGTTTCTGACATTTCTGGAACGATTGCGTACTTCGCAAGGATATCCCAGCCCATTACCACGGCCGCGAAAACGACCAGCGGTATCGAAATAAAGATCTTCTTTTTCAGTATTGATGCCTCTCCCTCGAACGCACTTACATGGTCATGCCCCTCTTCGTGCCCTTCAACCATGGCCTGTTCTTTTGCATGGAGCTTATAGCCCATCGGTTCAACCGCTTTTGAAAGCGTGCCGATATTGGTTTGCGAAGTATCAAACGTAATGCGAGCCTCTTCAGTCGCAAAGTTGACCGAAACGACTTGTACGCCTTTTTGCTTGCCTATGGTCTTTTCAATTCTGGCCACACATGAAGCACAGTGCATCCCAGACACATGAGCAGTTATTTTTTGCATATAGTTATGGATTCTTTTCTAAAAATGAACCTGACCAGACACTAATACCATTCGGTGCATCACCGACAGAAATACGCGCGATCTCCGTTCCGTTTTGGAGATCAACCACCGAGACATCGTCGCTCTCAAGATTGGTAACATACAAACGGCTGTTATCGGCGGAAACAACAACTCCGTGAGGAGCTTTCCCCACCGGAATGCTCCGTACCACCTTCGTCTCTTGAAGGTTCAGTTCATAGACCATTGATCCGGCTTCTTTTTCGAAATACACTCCTTGGTCGGCAATATAAACCTTCTGCGAATCTGCGGAGGAATAGATTTGTACCGGGCCTTTTGCTTCAGATGGCAGAGGGACAAAACGGGTTTCTTTCGTAGCAAAATCATACACAGCGATCCCGGCTGGATCGTACACCGAAGAAAGGGCGTACTTTCCATCTGGTGTCGTTGCCGTTTGGACGGCGGCTCCCGGAAGTGGGATATATTCCGTCATTCCGCTTTGAAGATTGAGAATGCCCATTTCTTTTCCTTCGAGCAGGGCGAGAATTGCAAGACGTCCATCAGGCGAAAGCCTCATACCATGAGGACCGCTATCGGTTCGTAGAGAATACGTTCTTGTAATGGCGTAGTTTTGGGTATTTATTTCTGTAACCATGCTTTTCTCTTGCGATGCGACGTACGCAAATTTTCCATCAGGAGAAAGGACGATGTGGGAGAGGTGGTTGTCGTTCCCCATGCTGATTCGTTTTATGATCGTATCTGTACGAGGATCGATAACGATCAGCTCATCATCAACATTGGCAGCAGCTTTCTTTGCACCGTGCCCGGAAGACCCTACAGCATTTGCAGTAACCCAAACGCTTCTTCCGTCGGGCGAAACCTGCACGTTATGAGCTGTATATCGCTGCCGTTTCAAACCATCTTTTTTCTCCAACGATATACGAGTCAGAAGCTTATGTTCGTCTTCACCAAGTACCGCAATAATACCTTCATTCTCAACCGCTACGTACACCTTTCCTTTCGTCATGGGGATTTCAGATCGAGTCTCGCCTTCGGAAGGAACTGGAACCACCACAGGTGTAGTTTGTTTTGTGAAATAAATACCAAGACCAATGAGACAAATGATGAGCGCTCCTCCTAATCCTCCTAGCCATATAACTTTCATATGGTTTGTTTTATTTACGTTTAAGTTGGTACACCTTCAGAATCTCACCGATCGCCTTCTTCTCGTTGCCGTTCTTGATCTGGTTAAGCGCGCAGTGGGAAAGATGGTTTTCGAGCAGCACGTCTTCGATGTTAGAGAGCGCCTGCTTCACGGCAGAGGTTTGCGTAATAACATCGATACAATACGCGTCTTTCGCGATCATCTCTTGAAGGCCCCGAACTTGACCTTCAACGATCTTCAACCGACGAATGAGCTTGTGGTTGTCTTGGTGCATATGAACCTAATATACCCCCTAGGGGGTATATTAGACAAGACGAGCTAAATAATGGATATTGTTGATCGAACTGGGTGTCCGATTCTGCCTCTCGCTAGAACCATTAAAATCTGTTCAATTCAAAACAAAAATCGAACCCTTTAATACATAGGGTGGCTGCTTATACTCGGAATTTAGGTAGAAATCATCTATCTTGTCACAACTCCGTCTCTACAACTTCAACGTGAAAAGATATATTTGGATAAGCTACTTGCATCAGCTCTTTTGCTCTCTCGACATGCTCCTCAAAAATCGAGCTAGGGCATATGCTAACAGGTCCTTGGATAGTCAAAACGACCTGAGATGAAGATGGCGTTGATACATTGGCATTGCAACCACAAGATTCGAACATGTCTGTTACCTCTTTCAATGTTAATTGATATTGATCCATATAATATGAGTGTCCCACTTCTGAAGAAGTATCACAAGATAGAAAAATCTGACGCACCATTCGATACAAAGCTGCGATTAGCTCACCACCATCGTCTGGGACTTACTGCGGACTACGAAGTCGAGGGAACCGGGTCATGATATCAACTCCCAAAACTCTGTTTCCGCCTCTTTGTATCCTTCAGGGCCTTCATCTGTTCCGGCCAAGCACAGCTCACAGGTGGTAAACAAGGCACCCTGTTGGAATTCTTGTACGTAACCACAGGGAATACACATATACATCCCGTGTACGGGTGCGATGTCACCGATTTTATAAAGCGTCTTTGTGCGTGTTTCATTCAGTAAAAGGTTCGACATAAAAAGAAAAGTGAGAAGATTTATTCTTCGAGCATCCGGTATAGGATCAAACGAACAAAGCGACCGAAACTGACGGCGCAGCTTTTTTTCATCACTACTACATATTGTGTCCTATTTCTATTTCAACCACTACATGTTGTGTATAAGCAAAAAAAATGGCTTGTTTCTCATCCCTTTACCGAAGCCTTCTTGGGGGCTATCTTGTGAAGACAGCTTATGCCGAATTGCGTAACCGAGTATCGATGCAAATCATGCCATAAGCTGTTCTTCAAAGGATTGCTCGTTGAGGGCTCCATCGAAGTTAAATGCAAGTACTGCCACGAACTAAGCGTTATTCAAGCCACCCAATTCAATGAACTTTTATGCTTAATTAAGAAGTGCCCCAACCGCGTCAGCTGGGATTCCCAAAAAGAATCCACATAATTTCCGTTTGAACCCACAGAAGCTCTCGAAGCTCACAGACCGTGAGTTTTTATTTTGTTCATTTTTCTCCGTATGACCACATCATCCACGACACTCCCCGCAGTTTTGAAGCGCGACGGAC
>JAGOUY010000016.1 GCA_018061025.1 Patescibacteria group bacterium | reverse complement strand
TGGGAGAAAGTCCGTGGAGGCCAGTTTGTCCCGAATATCGGTAAGTCACTCGCCCGCTTTGAGAATGGTAACCCGCATGAATGGTATGTCCGTTCCGTACTGGGCGTCGCAAAAAGTCATCCAACCGTATTCAGCATGCTTGTTCAATGGGGCGAATTGCTTGCCGGAGTTGGATTGCTCGCGGCTCTCGTTCTGTATGCGTTCAGCAAGCAACAATCATCCAAAAATCTTGCACGTTTCATAGCGGTCGCAGCGCTCTTGGGAGGAGCTTTTATGAATCTGAACTTCTACTTTGCCGCCGGATGGACAAGCCCGAGCACAGGCGGGTTGAATGCACTTATGTTTTGGGTACAAGTTGTGCTGTTGGCAGCTTGGGCAATTGTGTTACGTAAGGATCAAAAAACCGCCGTCATTTCCCGTTAAGCGCTGCTTGAAACGAGTAGAAAAAAGTCTCGGTTTCGTACCGTGACTTTTTTTACAATCGTTAATCAACCAACAGAATAGCAAGCGGGCCCCTGTTTCGCGTCGTCTTACTGCTTAAAGTATGAGGATTATTCTATATTTTATTGACTTTTAGCCTGGAAAATGATAAAAATCTCAACAATTATCATATGAACGAAATTAAATGTCCAAAATGCGTGACCTCTTTTAAAATCGATGAGGCGGGTTTTGCTGACATTCTTAAACAAGTTCGAGATGAGGAGTTTAACAAAGATCTAAAAGAACGCGAACGCATGTTTGCTGCGGACAAAGAAAGTTCCGTCAAACTCGCCGAGGCAAATATTACAAATATACTGCAAGCAGACCTTGCAAAGAAGGAGACGGAATTAGCGGAAATAAAATCAAAAATGAACAATGTAGAGCTCGAAAAAAAACTTGCTATCAGCGAAGCGGTCAATAAGGTTGAGAAAGAGCGTGACGAACTCGCCGGTGAGCTGAAGAGTAAAGATACCGAGAAGCAGCTACTCGAAACAGCATTAAAGGAAAAATATGTCGCCGAGATCAAGACCAAGGACGACATTATAAAGATGAAAGATGAGGAAATTGCCCTTCGTAAAGATATGAAGGTCAAACTTTCAACCAAGATGGTTGGTGAAACCCTCGAACAGCACTGCGAGACCGAATTTAACAAGCTTCGTGCCACTGGTTTCCAGAATGCGTATTTTGAAAAAGATAACGATGCAAAAAATGGTAGCAAGGGTGATTATATTTACCGCGAAACCGATGAGGCTGGTAATGAAATTATCTCTGTCATGTTTGAAATGAAAAATGAAGGCGATGAGACGGCTACAAAACATAAAAACGAGGACTTTTTACGCGAGCTTGATAAAGACCGTACGGAGAAAAAGTGCGAGTACGCGGTACTCGTGACACTGCTGGAGGCCGAAAATGAACTATATAATACTGGCATTGTTGACGTTTCGTACAAACATCCAAAAATGTATGTAGTTCGTCCGCAATTTTTCATTCCTATAATAACTCTGCTACGAAACGCAGCCTTAAATTGCCTCAAATACAAAGCCGAACTCGCCCTAGTAAGGAACCAGAATGTCGATATCACAAACTTTGAAGAAAATATAAATACGTTTAAAGAGGGTTTTGCAAAAAATTACCAGCTTGCTTCTAGCCGTTTTAAAACAGCCATCGACGAAATAGACAAAACAATAGATCATCTCCAAAAAACCAAGGAGGCTCTCTTATCATCTGAAAACAATCTTCGGCTCGCTAATAATAAAGCAGAAGATTTGACAGTCAAAAGATTAACGCGCGGCAATCCTACAATGACGGCTAAATTTGCAGAGCTCTCGGATGTCGATAAGGCTATAGAAGAATAAGGTTCTAACACACTTAGACAGTCAACATGCGAGTTGGGCTGTGTAGTATTCGGAAATACCTTTTATGATTCATTCTGCTTATACCGCAACCTACGCTTATCAAAGGCCGGACGCGTTCCTTCAAGAATATCAACTAAACGCTTGTTCATTTCAGGGTTTTCGATAGCTCCGGTAGATGAGCTAAAAGCGTTACCGTTCGCTTTATCAATGTTTACATAGATAATCTGTTCCGCATCAGCGACAACCGCCAAGTTCGGGTTATGTGTGACCATGATAATTTGGCGACGCTGTTTCGCTTGTTTGATAAACGGCACCAAAATACGAGAAACACTCTTATTATCAAGGTTATCTTCAGGCTGATCTATGATAAGAGGGATATCATTCTTGTCCAACATGAGATAAAACGCTAAAAGTAGAGCGCCCTTTTCACCCGGAGAAAGGGTATCGATATTTTTCGCATCCAATTGAAGTTGATACTTTGGGGTAAAGTACTCAAGAGAGAAAAGGTAATCGAAAAATCCCGTCTGGTCAGCAATTTGATCGGTGATATATTTTTGACGCTCTTCTTCTTTCACCTCCGAGCGTTGATCCTGCTCGAGAAGAGTAATGAGCTTATTTAGAAAAGCTTTTACGCTCTCTAAGTTATCAAGATTCACATCAGCGGTCGTTGTTTTTAACGTTTTTCTTCCCTCATCGACCCCACGAAAGCTTCCTTTAACCTGCTGATTTACGAACGAGAAAAAACGCGTTTCAAAATCATCTGAAAAAACAAAACCCGTATTCAAAACAATCTTGTATTCATTAAGCAGATTTTGATTCGATCCAATAATCTCGTCGATAGAATCTTTTATCGTCTGGTAGATTTCAACGATCTCTTTTTTCTTGTTAAAAATCAGAACCGCTTTCTCAAGACGCTTTTCCCGCTCTTGCCGAATGAGAGCTGGAAGGGTGTCTTTAAGATACGCGATGCGTGCATCAAGGTATTTCAAGGTTCCGTTCGTGTCCTCATCACCAACAAGTTCATTTTTTCGTACCTCCCATCTTGCTTTGACCTCAAGATATGCCTGGTATTTTCTGGTAGGAACATCCAAACTCTGCTTAAGCGCATCACGCTCAGCTATTTTTCGCTCAATCTTTAAATTAATACTGCCGTTAGACAGCATCTGTTTCCGTGTCCCTTCCTCTATAACATCCAAAGATTCCGAAGGAATAAGTAGATCTCTATACTCAGCCAGCTTCTTTTCCTTTTCGTTGATTGTTGAGTCTACCTGCTTGTAGTTTACTTTTAACGTAAAAAGCTTATCCCAAGATACAAAGTATTTCGTAACAATCTCTGAGTGTGTCTCCTGGAAATCCAAGACATCTTTCTCTTTTAGCTCTAGAGAGAGTTTAAAGCTTCTCAAGTCTTCCAATTCCTTTACTAGGTCATTGTACTTTTCAGTATATGAATTCTTCTGCTCTTCCAGTGATGATATTTCACCATTTATTTTAGTTATTTTCTCGATGTCCTGTTTCTGCTTATCGAGTACGCCAGTTTCTTTTGAAGGATCTGGAACATCAATCGGTATATTCTTTTCATGAGCAGCAATTTCAATCTCTTTTTGTTTCTTCAAGTTTTCTATTCTCGTTTTATAGTCCGGATGAGCTTCCGATTCTAACAAGACTAGGGTTCGATTTATTTCTGCGATTTCTGACTTAAGAACTTTCTCAACTATTATATGGAACAAAAATTCTTTCTCTACGCACGTAAATCAACGGACGTAGAAGACAAGCAAGTACTGAGCATAGAAGCGCAACTTACAGAACTTCGCATGTATGCAAAGCAAGAAAATCTTTCCATTACAGAAGAGTTCATTGAAAAGCAATCAGCCAAAATACCAGGAAGGCCAATCTTCAATACCATGATGAACAGAATCGAACGAGGAGAAGCAACTGGTATCGTCACTTGGAATCCGGATCGCTTAGCACGTAACTCCGTCGACGGAGGAAAGATCATCTACCTTTTGGACTGCGAACGGATGACGGCTTTGAAATCTCCTCAGTTCTGGTTTGAAAATACGCCTCAAGGAAAGTTCATGCTGAACATTGCTTTCGGACAGAGTAAGTACTACGTAGACGCACTCTCAGAAAATACTAAACGAGGAATGAGACAAAAAGTGAGAAAAGGCGAATACCCAGGGCTTGCGCCTATTGGATACCTCAATGATGTCAGAGCAAAGACAATTATGGTTGATCGCAAGCGATCCATTACTATTCGCAAAGCGTTTGAACTCTATGCGGAAAATAATTCTTGTTTGGAAGCGATCGCTATCTTTTTAGCAAAGCATAGCATCACTTCATCTTTTGGCAATCCACTCAAGAAAGATCGAATTTCGTACATTCTTTCCAATCCTTTCTATACTGGCTTCTTTCGATATGGAAAGGAATTGTACGAAGGAAAACATCAACCGATCATTACAAAACAACTGTTCGATAAGGTGCAAGAGGTTCTTAAAGGACGTTCCCGTGTTCATCATACGGTTACGAAAGAACCAAGAGCCTTGTGTGGCCTTCTTTCGTGTGGCACGTGCGGCATGATGATCACAGGTGAACACCATCTGAAGCATGAGCGGAATGGAAATATCCATAGGTATACCTACTATCGCTGCACGAAGAAAAGTAAAACAATTAATTGCAAAGAAACGTATATTCGAGAGGAGAAATTAGATGATCAGCTTTCTAAGCTCCTGAGCGATATGGTTTTGCCGTCAGAATGGACACAGGAGCTTAGAAGCAAGCTTGAGCAAGATCGAAGAGACGTATCGACGTCTGATAAAATCCTACAAGATGACACAGAACGTGCGATTCGAGATATCCAAATCAAAGTTGAGCGCCTTCTTGATGGTTATCTGGCGCAGGATATTGAACGAGAGATCTATCTAAAAAAGAAGGCTGATTTCTTGAGTCAAAAGAAGTCGCTCGAAGAAAAACGAGCACGTTTAGAGCACACGGCAAACGCTTGGCTCGAACCTATGGAGAAATGGCTTAATGATGGAGAAAAGTTGAAAAAAATCGCACAGGCTTCTGACCTTTTTGCCAAAAAGGTCACGGCCAAAGAAATCTTTGGCTCGAACCTCTTGCTCACGCAAGAAAACGTGGTGGTGGTGTACCCCGAAAACGTGGTGGTGGAAACTGGGGAAAACGTGGTGAACCCCTCCGGAAACGTGGTGGTGGTACGGAAAAACGTGGATCAAAACGTGGTGGGTGGTGGTGTAAAAAAACAATGGGCAGCCGTGAAGGCTGCCCGCTCAATGCTCTGTGAAAAGCCTTTGAGTTTTGTTATGGCTCCGGGGCAGGGATTCGAACCCTGGACCAATGGATTAACAGTCCACTGCTCTACCGCTGAGCTACCCCGGAATATGTTCGTCGAGCCATTGCCTGCCTCTCCCAGTTTTTAAAAACTGTTCACGACGGATAGCTTCCGATTTTTCTTCAAAGACCTCTGTATGAATGATTACGAATGGCCCATTTGCTCTCGTCCATTTATTTGAACCGTGCAGATGATCCTGTAATCGTTCTTCTGCTGTTTTTGCTGTGTACCCCACGTAACGCTTGCCGTTCTTTACACTTCGTAAAACGTAGACGGAAAACATGAGATGGATACAGTCTCAGCCAGCAGACTGACCAGCTTTGGCTGGCACTGCTCTACCGCTGTCCTCCTACGGCGGATTGCTGGCAAAGCTACCCCGGAATAGGTAGTGGGGGGATGCTACCAATTCCGCTTAAAACGTGCAAGCTATGAGCTTTAGGCTACGTTTTTGGCTGGGTTGGTACTCCTCCCCCCACCCCCTCCTCGCCTGAGGAGGGGGGCTTTTCCGATCACTTCCCTATTTTGCCATCACTTTGAACACCTTCCCCTCATTATGCGCATTCGATAATGGGTTGTAGGACTCATAGACCCGGGCTGGAGGCACGCGATACTCCCCCGGCGTCATGGCTTGCGCGATGAAGCTGTATTCGTAAACCCCTGGTTCGATCGTGTCGGCGAAGAGGTAGACGCGGTCGTCACGGTATTCGATGTGGCTCCAGATGTTTTCCCACCACCAATCTGTTTGGCCGGTGGCTAAACAACGTTGTTTACCATCCCAACCTGGGTAACATTGTTGTTCTTGTCCGGCGAGATTTTGTGGACTCGTTTTTAATTGGAAGTCGACTCCTTCTAACCCCGCAGGCAAATGATATTCAAGCGAGACATAGCGCTGACGTTTTGGCACTAAGACCTTAAGGCGGACTTGGACATTTTCGCCTTGCGCAGCCTGTGTGAGTGGACGTTGGTATTTTGTATCCGTGAGGGCGTAGGTATCTGCGACCACCGTCATGCCGTTTGAGAAGGATTCAATATCTTGAATCTCACGATAGACGCGCATGTTGATGTCGTAGAAGTAGCGCTTGGTCGAATCTTTTTCTAAGCCGATTTGCTGCATCGCTCCCATGCCACCCAATTCACTGAAGGAGAATTTCTTCGTCTGCGCGCCAGATACGTCACCTTGTGGGAATGACAGCGTGCCTTTGACTTGATTGTTGAGATAGAGCGTGACCATCGCCGCACCCTGATCAATCGGATTGGCGCGGACATATTCGACAAGACCGAGAAGGGTAAGTGCCGTTTGGTTGGTGTTGTACCAGTACCCATCTTTACGATTCTGAACCAAGTAGCGGACTAAGCGTTCATTCTGTTCGTTCTTTGGATCAACGCGTAAGAGCGCTTGCAGGTAGACGCTCGTCGTACGTAGATCAGAGCTTAAGAGATCATAGTATCCGTCGGTCTCTTTCACGTAGGCCGTGCTTGGATTGAGATAGATGACCGCGTTTTTCACCTCGTTCAAGAGCTGCGTCGCACGAGCGGATGTGACGTTCGCATCCAAGTTGGTGTACGTGAGCGCTAAGGAGACTTTGGCAAAGTGTGGGAGGTCAGCGCGGCGTTCATACAGACTTGATGCGTAGCCGGCTAAATCTCTTGTACTCCGTTCCGAGAGCATGAAGAGGATCTGGGTACGTTCTGCATCCGAGAGATACGCGCTACCACCAAGAGAGATCGTCGAACGAAGATATGCGTCCGCACGATCAAGGGTAGCTGCGTCGACCGTAAAGCCAGCCTTTTGAGCTTGCGTCAAGCTCCACATGATATGGCCCGTTAACCATCCATAGTAGTTGCGTGAATCGACCCAGAAGCCCCAGGCTCCATCTCCACGCTGCGTGGACACCAAGATTTTTATTTGATCACGGATTAATTGGTTGACAGCTTCCGTGGTCGTGGCTGACTCTTTCATCACCTTGAGTTTTACGAGCTCCGCATGCATGAGGTTCGCGATCAAGGCACTCGCCTGTTGCTCGGAACTTGTATACGGATAGTCTCTTACATAGGTGATGCCCGTCTCTAATCCACTCCCAATCGTTGGTTGAACCGAGATATCTACTCCGCCTTTGTTTGGCATAATGCCGTCTGGCACCTGGAGCGTTTCCGTCGCATTCTTTTCCATGATCCCCGAAGCAGACACGGTTTCTGGAACTGAGAAGTCTAGGACAGGAATCTTCATCTCAAAGGCATCCTGATAATTTCCAGCTTTGGCGCTGACGGTCACTTTGGCTTCCGTGCCTGTAACAGGCACTTTTACTTCCCACGTTGCAACCTTGCGAGATTTAGGGTCGAGACGAAGTGTGCGTGTACCGGCATTAGAGATCGTGACGCCTGTTACATTGAGGTCGACTCGCGCTTCAACCGCTTGATCGGTGCTATTTACGACGGTTGCTCCGATCGTGGCCGTATCACCGTGACGAAGGATGCGTGGCAAGAGTGGCTCGACCATGACATCGCGGCGCGTGACGAGTTTGGCTTCGGCGCGTCCGACTTCGGTATTTTTTGTCGTCGCGATTGCCATCACATTCCAGCTCGTGAGATTATCCGGCAAGTTGAAGGTGACGCGTGCTTTCCCATCTGCTCCTGTGACGATTGTTGCGTTCCAATAGGCCGTATCTTTGAAGTTGCCGCGGACGGCTGGACCGCTATTGTCACCCTTCCCTCCTCCTCCGCCCTCGGTTGTGAAGAAGACTTTTTTGACGAGCATGGTAAGCGTTTGTCCCGTTTCAACCCCGATCAAACGTGGGAACCAGAATTTCCCTAGGATATTACTATCAATGTTACCTAAGAGCGCAATGACGCGTTCATCGACAACCGCAATCGAGACTTCGGCTGGCACGCCTGTACCGGCACTATTCTTCGTTTCTACGGTTAACGTGACAGGTTCGCCTGGACGATGAACTTCGCGGTCAGGCGTGACCGTCATGCTCAAGATTTTCTTCGTCGTATTTACTTGCAGGTTCGCATAGCCCAAACGGAACTCAGGAATATTCGTTTCTCCCCCACCCTTGACCGCTAAGACGGAAACGTAGATGTTTGGTGTTTCTGCATCCGTGATTTTGACTTCGATGGTACGTTGTTTGCTGCCCAAATCAATCACACGATATTCGCGGATGGAATTGCGTTCAATCGTGACAAGCGCTTTGGTATTTTCGTAGGGCGTTTGTACCGCCAACGAAGCGGTGTCGCCGACCTCGTAGCTAGCTTTGGTTTGCACGATCTTCATTTGATGATCGTCCGTCGTGCGAACGGCATCACCCAAGCCAAGATAGACATATCGAGACACGGCGGAGGAGATCGTTTGGTCGCGTCCGTCTTTTGATTCGACAACCGCGACGTATTCTCCATCTTTTGAGGTGGAGAAGGTAACGATTGCCTTGCCTTCACGGTCGGTCTTTATCGTCTTGGTCTCAAGGAGCGTGTCTGTCTTTTGCCAGTCGTAGATGTTGCTGCCATCAAGAGCGGCCTTACGACTGTTCGTCCAGACACGTTTATATAATTTGACGGTGGCGTCGACGTTGGCACGGATAGAGCCATCAACATTCATACTTACGACATCAAACGTCGCCGTTGGATCATTCCAGCCCTTGTCGTAGTTGGACCGAATTCCCATGTAGTACTGACCTTTATACACAGGGAAATCAACACGAGAAGAAACGGAGCGTTGATTTACGTCGATAACGGTGACATCCACCGTATAGTTCGCGCTGCTTGCGTAATCGGTGAGGTTGCTTGGGAGCTCAATCGTCAACATTCCCTTGTCATCTAAGACACCTTCCCCGCTTTGGACCGATTCGGCGTTTTGACTAGTAGAACAATACCAGTAACACGACGTGTCACTGTCCATCGTAAAGCTATACCAATCATTCCACCATTGACCTTGCATCGGCTGGAAGAAGAGTTTTGTACGGTTTACTTGGTACGTAACTTTTGCGCCCGCGAGTGGCGTTCCATAATAGTATTCTCCTTTGACGGGGATCTTGATTTGTTGACCTGTGAAAGCGGTTTCCGCAGGAGCACTTGTTTCGACTTTAAAATCAGGACGACGGTATTCGCGTACATCTACATAGGCATCGAAGGTGCTGGATTCCTTGTCTAATACGGCCGTGGCACCGATACGGAAGGTCCCAAGCGACATGGAAGGGTCAAGCTGGAATTTACCATTAAACGTCCCGTAGCTGTTAAGCGGAAGCTTGCCTGCCCAGACCTGCTTGCTTTGGCCATCTTCGATGACAACGTCAACTTCTTTCGCCGTTGGCAAACTTAAACGCGCATCTTGGTCAAGACGAACAACCCCTTTAAAATAGATCTCTTGGTCCGGGCGGTAGATACGACGATCGGTGTACACGTAGCCAATGTGACCCTTGTTGCCGCGTGCATAATTCCGCTCTAAGCCGTAGTTCCAGACAGAGATCCCCTCATTCCAATTGGTTTCTGCGTAGGCTAAGCGCGCTCCATCCGATCCTTCGACGATGAGATCTTCCATTCTTACCGACTCGTCGAGCGACAAACGGACGATCCCTTCGCCGTTCGTCTTGCCTTCGACCACCTTCTTTAAGCTAGTGCGATCATAGCTACTTACCGGTGCCCAGACACGGACAGCTAAGTTAGGCACGACCGCTCCGGTTTTGAGATCCGTAGCCCAAATAAGCAGACCGTCGGCATTATCACGCTTGAGCGTGAGAGCGGTGTCCGTAATGATAAGCTTGCGTACGTCTATGCCATCTTTGCGCAAGTTATCAAAAGTTAATTGGTAGTAGCCATTGGCTAATTTTTTTCCGGCGACTTGGTCAAGATCGATATCCAAGATCTTCGAGGCATTGAGCGCGGCGGTCGTATCATACCCACGTTTTCCGATCATGGTTCCAGCAGAAAACTGGCTCGGGAATGACTCAAACGTAGCCGTTTCGACGCTCACATTGACCGGTCTTCCCCAGTTCATGGTGCGTAACTGATACACACGAGGGAGATGGGAAGCGAGCACTCCATAAATACTATATGTCGAGACTTCTACGTTGGCTGGATAGGGATTGGTCGTAAAGCGGATTACGATTGGTTCGGACAATGTTTGTCCGTAGATGTCTGCAATCGTGGGCTTAAGAGTCACGACGTAATCCGTAGATGGTTTCCAACGTCCAGAAATCATCATGGTTGCATCTTGGTTTGGGCATCCGTCACTTAAATAGGCGTAGGGAGAGGTCTGGAAGTTCTCAAGCGCGGGCGTAACCTCTATCGCGTTCTTGAGCGTGACCTCTTCGTAAGGATTGTTAAAGCATAATGCGACTTCTTGACCTACCTCTTTCTTGTCTCCATTTTTTGGAAACGATTTTACCAGCTTAAAGCCGAGCTCATCCGTCTTCACCGTCCCCTGCCAATCATTCACAAGTCCTAAGTCACCTAACCCGAGTGTGACGCCTTTGGCTAAATTAAATGTGTAGCTTTTGCCCAATTCAAAGCCTTGCTTACGACTAATAGAGATCGTGTTAGCAAGATCTTTATGCGCCGCAAACGCATACTCGTCGTTGGAACGGGTCTGATCCCCTTCCCTGATCACGAGGTCTTTGGCGACGGCCTCAGGTGTAACAGGATAATTAAACTGGATATTTACCGGTTCATTGGGACGTTGGTGGTCGTAGGCTCCTAAGAACATGGCGGTGACAGGAGGCGTTGAGAAGCTCCAGGCCTTGTCTTCGATGGTTGAACCGCCATCCGCGACCTTGGTTCCTTTTGGAATCGTGACGGTGAATGTACGCGCAGCAGGCCAGCCATTATCTGGGACGAATTCAAAGCCAGCCGTGCCGAGCCATTGATACTGTCCTTTTACGTCTGGAGAAATGCGTAAAAAATCTGGCACGCTTAAATCTCCGGTTAGGATGCGGAGAGGACGATCGAATAAGACGGTTAAGATTTGGTCCGGCATGACCGTGGTTTTATCAACTGGCGCCACGAGCGAGACTTCTGGATAATCAACCGTTAAAAATGATTGACGATATTCTTCCGCTAACGGTTTAAAGACCAAGCTCTTGGCTTGGGTTGTGACCTTGATCTCATACGTTTTTCCTTTTTCCAAATCATTGGTTGGATCAAAGATCAGTTGCTTTCCTTCCCATACGAAGACCCCCTCAACGGCCGGAGAAATCGTAAAGGCCGATTCGACGCTCCGACGATTCATGAGCTGGCTAAAGATGATACGGATCGAGCCGTTACGAGAAATCTCGACGAGGTGGCCTTTAAGGGCGCCCTGAGCGTGTGGAGCAGGACTTAGAGCGAGCGAGCCGACGATCAAGATGACCACGGCTACGAGCCCACCGACGATGGCTTTGACGTGGGTACGCAGGAACTGCGTCAGGGAAGAAAAGGAGAAAGTCATAGAAGAGTGATAAGTAAGCTATCTTTATTATTGCACGGAAAAGTGAATGACGCGATCTGATCCTTCCAGCTCGAGCGTATAGCTGCCCGAGACGGGTTTCCAGAGATAGGTGGCGGTCTCAGATTCAATCAGCTGACCATTGAGGCGCCAGCGATATCTTGCGTGATTTCCACTCGCGATAAAGGGAATGCCGGGAGTCTGCTGTGTGAGGAGTTCACTCGTTTCAAAACGATCACCTTCGAGCGGGGCGAGGATTTGGAGGGTGGTTGGATAACGCACTCGACCCTGACAATCTTTGTCTGGTAAACGCTCGAAGCCTTTCGTGGATAGCCAGGCATCATACTCCGGCGGTGGATGGAAGTAGGTTTTTTGGATGACCTGAGACCGACATCCGTCGGCTGCGATGAGTCCGCTCACTCGATCAATCTCGACTTGCTCATACCAATCATCGGATTCTGTGGGTTGCGTACCGGCGATGAACCAGTCGTCACGTGTTTTTGCGCAGATCGGGGTGGCGAGCTTCCCGGAAGGAGCGCAGATGCGGGTTTTGACGAGACCCTGAGGCATTGGCCATTGAATATCTTTTTGGAATCGGAGTCGGGCGGTCATGACATCGCGCAAAATGGGAACCGCGCCGGTAATACCCGAGACGCCTTGCATCGGATCATTGTTCGCATTCCCCACCCATACGCCGACGACAAGATCAGGTGTATACCCAAAGGCCCAATTATCACGAAAATCTTTGGTTGTTCCCGTTTTTATCGCGACGGCTTTGCCAAAATCCAATGGGTTTGATTCTCCGAAGGAGGTGAAGCGTGCTTGTGGATCCACGAGCACATCTTTGATGAGCCACGCGGCTTGCTCAGCATGTGGAGCTTGGGGGAAGAGGGGTTCATGACGCTGAGGACCCGCCTGCTCTAACACGCGACCGCTATCATCGGTTACACGCTGAACAGAGATGGGCGTGACGCTTTTCGCGTAGAGAGCGAGACGTGCGTACGCGGTCGTAACATCTGCGAGTGAGGTCTCCCCTCCTCCTAAGACGAGACTTAGACCATAATGGTCAGCCGATTCTGGAAACTGAATGCCGAAGCGAGATAAATACCCGGCAAAGCTTGAGACTCCTATTTGAGACAGGACATGGACGGCTGGAATATTTAATGAACTGCCGAGCGCATTCCGCAGGGATACCGGTCCATGATAGCGAAAACCGTAATTGCGTGGATAATAGCTTTCTCCCCCACTCGTCTCAAAACGCACGGGTAAATCTGGCACGATCGTCGAAGGCGTAAACCCTTGTTGAAACGCCTGAAAAAAGAGGAATGGTTTTAAGGCAGATCCTGGCTGACGTTTGGCTGTGACCATGTCGACCTGGCCTTGAATACGCGTATTAAAATAATTGCGACTGCCGACATAGGCCAAGACTTCACCGGTTTGCGGATTCATGGCCATTAAGGCTCCGTTTGAAACCGCCTGCTCTTCTAACTGTACTACGCGCATGTTCAAGCGCTCTTCCGCCAGCGCTTGCACCTCTGGATCGAGGGTGGTGTGGACGATGTATCCTCCCCGTTCGAGGAGCGGATAGCGCGCTTGAAGCTCTTCAAGCACACGAAAGACAAAATGCGGAGCGCGAATGTTCTGCTGTGGCTCGAAGAGGGTGATGGAGGATGCAATAGCTTCTGCTTCTTGTTCGGAAGAGATGAAGACTTGCTCCTGCATACGCTTCAACACCTCCAGTTTGCGTTCGCGTGCTTGCTTGGCGTGACGATACGGGTCGTATTGAGAAGGGTTAGGAAGGATGCCGACGAGTAACGCGCTTTCCGCGAGCGATAGATCGTTAAGTGACTTATGAAAATAATTCTGTGTAGCCGCTTTGACACCAACAGTGCGATTGCCAAAGAAGACGACGTTGGCGTAGGTCGTTATCGTCTCGTCTTTTGTATGAGTAGCGGACCAATAGATGGCTGCGACCATTTCGCGGGCTTTGTGCCAGAAGGTACGCGGAACCGTTGGAAAATACAGGTTTTTCACCACTTGCTGTTCGAGGGTACTGCCTCCACTCACAATCTCTCCTTCCCAGATAAGCTCCGACAATGCGCGCAACGTCCCTCGAATATCAACTCCGTGATGCTGGTAAAAACGCGCATCTTCAGACGCAATAATTGCGTTCACGAGAGATACGGGCAACTCTGCACGAGTTATGACGGTTTGGCGCGCCGCATCCGGAGCGGTGAGTTCGTAAAGCAAGCCTCCATTTCGATCCAGGATTTTAGACGAAGAGAGGGGTGCGATCGGCTGACGGAGCGGAGCAATGGCGTAGCCTGTAAATGCCAAAAGGAGCGCTATCAACAATGCGCTCACTAAAAAAACTTTTTTTCTTGCACCATTCATACTTCTGTCATTCCCTCGAAGAAGGGAACCCAGCCCAGAGACCGATCGAACGTCTGGGCTCGGCCCCCGCCTTCGCGGGGGTGACAGGAAATAGGCTCAATTTAGTAATCAGCCAAGCGGCGGATGAGGGGATGTTGTTGGATTTTCTCTAAGGCCTTGGCTTCGATCTGACGGATACGTTCACGTGTGACGTCAAATTCTTTTCCAACTTCTTCTAAGGTGTGACCGACGCCGTCGGTGAGCCCAAAGCGCATTTCCAAAATCTTTTGTTCACGTGGATTCAAGTCTTTGATAATGTCGCGCACGTAGTCCTTCAACAATTGAAGGGCCGCGGAACGGTCAGGGGTAACGTTTTTGACGTCTTCGATAAAGTCTTCGAGGGTCGAGTCATCATCGTCATCACCGACAGATGTTTCGAGTGAGACCGTATCCTGCGAAATCTTGATAATGTGACGGACCTTGTCGAGTTCTTGGTTCATTTCGGCGGCGATTTCTTCTGGCATTGGTTCGCGGCCAAGTTCTTGGATCAATTCACGCTCAACTTGCTGGAACTTGTTGATCGTTTCCACCATGTGAACTGGGATACGAATCGTACGAGATTGGTCAGCCAGGGCACGCGTAATCGCTTGGCGGATCCACCAGGTGGCATACGTAGAGAACTTAAAGCCTTTGCGGTATTCGAACTTTTTCACTGCACGGAAGAGACCAATATTCCCTTCTTGGATCAAGTCGAGCAAAGATAATGACTTGCCTTGGAATTTTTTGGCGATGGAAACCACGAGACGTAAGTTGGCCTCGATGAGCATGCGCTCGGCCTCTTTCTCGCCTTTTTCTTTGCGTTTGGCCAAGCTGATTTCTTCGTCTGCTGTGAGCAAAGGTATTTTTCCAATTTCACGCAAATAAATCTGAATGGACTCGGCCGTTAATTCGAGTGGATCAACTTTGCCACGCTTGCCCTCTTCGGAGCTGTGGAGGGTGTGCAAAATATCTTGACGTTCTTTGCCACGGCCTAAGATGCCTTCTTTTTGCTCGACCATGCTAATACCAGCTGCGTCGAGGCGGTCGACAAAGGCTTCGTAGGTATCGAGATAGTCTTCTACTTCTGTAAAGACGTATAAAATTTCGTTTTCCGTAATAAAGCCACGGCCACGGGCTTTTTCAAAGAGTCTTTCCAAGGCTTCGGTGGAAGGCGGCTTGGACTTTACATACGGACCAAGACGAACAGGCCCGGTGCGGACTTCGGGTTTTTTGGAAATGGGTTTTTTGAGGGCAGGCTTTGGGAGGGGCTTGGACGGTTTGCTCGTTGTGCTTTTCTTGAGGGCAGGTTTCTTGACGGACGTGGGCATAGAAAAATGAGGCAGAAGGCACGCCAGGGTTGTCTGGACGTGGGATTGGGGGATGAAACCGACCAGGAGTCGTCCCTTAGGACAACTCGGTAAATCGACGCGTCAGTTCCGCGATCAGGGACGCGTCACCAACACGCTCGGCATCGCGCATGGCCGCTTCGAGATCTTTGCCTTGGCGCGCTTTGGCAAGCGTGCGCAGATACTCGAGGAGGCTCTTTTGTTCTGCTGTCCATTGGGCACGGGACATGTCCTGAAATTCGCGCTCGGCCAGGAAGGCCAGGGAATCATGGGTGCTCGCGAGTTCCGGCGTCAGGGGCGCTGGAGGCGGGATAGGCCGGTCCGCCGCAGCGGAGGCCGAAAAGAGATTGGCCTCAGCATACGCTAAGACGCAGGTTTCGTAAAGGGTTTTTAGGTCTGTGTCTTGAAAAAGACCGTCCGGGTGCTTAGATACCAATTCTTGCCATAAAAATGGGCGAAAAAGACTTAACGCCAACAAGCGCCGCTCGATTTGTTGCTGCGTGGTGGGCTTTTGGGGGAGAGCTTGAGCGGGCGCGGAGGTAGACGCGGTAGGACGGGTGGTCATCGGTTGAACGGAGGCAGGCTTAGGTGGGAGGGCTTTTTTTATGGCTTCGCGTAACGCATCCTCGCTCACGGCCAAATCTTTGGCCAAGCGTTTGAGCCAATGGTCGCGCTCGACCGGATCGGCAATCTGCCGGATTTCCGGCAACACATCTTGAGCGATTTGTTTTTTATCTTCGGGATTCTGTAAATTTTTTCCTTTAAAGGCTTGGCGATACACCCACTCCATGATACTCACGGCTTGTTTGATAGCGGTACGCCAAAGCTCTGGGTCTTTACGCACGGCATCGTCAGGATCTTTGCCGGCTTCTGGAGGAAGCGTGATGATCTTAATCGAAAAATCTTGGGCACGCGCCAAATCAAGCCCACGCAGGGTTGCGGCTTTGCCTGCCGCATCTTGATCGAAGGCGATCGCAAGTTTGTCCGTGAAGCGTTTGATGAGGTTGAGCTGATCGTTCGTGAGAGCGGTCCCGCTCGCGGCCACGACATTGAGAACGCCGAATTGATGCGAGCTCACAACATCCATGTTCCCTTCCACGATCACCGCTAAATCTTGGCGACGAATTTCGCCTTTCGCCTTGTCGAGTCCGTATAAGATCGAGGATTTTTTATAGATGAGCGTCTCTGGCGTATTCACGTATTTCGCTTGCGTTTTGTCATCGATGAGAATGCGGCCCGTGAAACCAACGATATTGCCATGCACATCGGTGATCGAAAACATGATGCGATCACGGAAGCGATCGTAGACCCCACTCCCCTTTTCACGGCGGGCGGCGAGACCGGCTTGGAGGAGTTCGTCTTCGGTGACGCCTTTGGCTTTGAGCGCGTCGGCGAGATTCGTCCAACCATCCGGCGCATAGCCAATCTTGAAGAGGTCAGCGGTTAAATCATCGAGACCACGCTTGGCGACATAGTCACGGGCGTGTTGGGCTTGTGGGAGCGTAAGGAGGGAACCGCGAAAAAAGCGAGCGGCGAGATCATTGACTTCGTTAAGACGCTTACGTAATGAACTTTTTTGTTTATCAAAGGCAGGAAGCGTAACCCCGGCTTTATTTGCTAATAGCTCTAAGGCTTCGGGAAATTCCATCCCTTCCATCTTCATGACAAAGGAGAAAATATCCCCACCGACGTCACAACCAAAACAATGCCATGATTGACGTGGACGGGAGATATGAAAAGAAGGGGTATTTTCGGCGTGAAAGGGGCACAGGGCTTTAAAAGCTCCCGAGCCGGCTGGCTTGAGCTGCAAGTAGTCTCCCAGAACGTCGACGACGTCGAGGCGAGTTTTGATATCTTCCGTAGGGGTCATAAGGCCAGAATGAAGAGACTACACTAAACCGTCAAGGTGGAGGGCACTGTTGCACTAATTGTGGGTGATCGTCTGCTCCTCGACCCTCAGAAAGAGATCATTTAGAAGTATCTCTGCTGCCTTGAGCGACTTGTTTCCTCGTCGTGTTTTCAGCCTCGCCTCTGCTT
>JAGOUY010000012.1 GCA_018061025.1 Patescibacteria group bacterium | reverse complement strand
TGGAAATGAACAGGTGATCATGAAATATATTCAGAACCAGGGCAAACAAGTAGAGTACACGCGGTTGCATCAGCAAAAGCTTGAATTATAGACGATACCCCGTCCGCTTGCGGCGGGGTGGTTCATTTTCGGATACCTTATGGAATTAAGTTAAAAACCAAAATAGATCTTTACAAGCACCATCCATCATACGGAGTTGCAGGAAAGGATAAACGTAGAAAGGTAGATTTCTTATCTTATGGGCATGCTGGTGTCATATTGCCGCCCTCTTCTTTTGGATCTGGTGAATATCGCTGGGCATTGCCCTTGGGCGCGGCTGAAATTGCGGATTTACCGCTACGTATTCTTCTTATACCTGTTTGGGACAGGCAGGCTATTGATAAGGGTGAAGAGTGGACAAAGATCATGGAGAAGACGGGATTGATTGACGGTGATTATCGAAACGGTTTTTTAGTCTCCTTTATCTCTAAGCTATATTTTGTACTTTTGGCGCACGGCAATAGCTTATCCTTATCTCAAAAAGCGGCCGCGGAAGAAGCTCGAAAGGTTAACGCTGGATTTAGTGAGCCTCTTCCTGACGGCATTGTGGAGGGAATCATTACACGTTTTCAGAACTATCAGAACTACGCTAAACAAAAGAATCACTCGGAAGAATGGATGGAGGGGAAGCAAGCGGATAAGGAGGAAAAAGTGAACTGGGCAGAGGCGCTGATCGAGGGTGTTGGAGACGGCGAAAACTACTCATTGCGGTTAAAAATTCTTAACGAAGAAGTTTTATTGGAATGTACGGCGAAAGATATGGAGAAGCCTGACGTTATAGCTCGTGCTTGTCGGCACGCACTGAGACGAACTGATTTTGAATGTGAGTATGAAGGATCAAATAGTATGAAAAAGCTTTGGATTCAGGAAGTGGTTGGTGCATGGCTTTCGCTGATTACACCTTCTTCGTCTCTGTCTACTACAGCCAAGGTGCTAGGGGTTCTACGCGATTACTGTACGCGCTCTATTAGCAAATCAGATACCGACGCTCCCTTTAAACAAACGCAAACCTGTGTCCGAGATGGTAAACGATTTTTTATCCCTTTTATCGGATTTAGGGAGCATGTGCAAAAGAAGCTTGATAAAGTTGCAGCAGATAGATTTATCGCTAACGCATTGACGTCAATCGGAGCAGAACAAGTTAGAAAAGGAGACGGTAGAGCGACCTTCTATCAACTTTCTTATGAGCAGCTCTATGAAAAGGAAACTTATATTAGCGAAGCCAGGATCAGGGAAGACGACATTTCTTGCAAGCAAGATTCAGGAAGCACTGAGACAGAGCAGGACAGTGGTCTCAACCAGTTTTGGGAAGAAGAACGTAGCGGATCTGAGGGCAAAAATACAACTCTCGCTTCCGACTCAGAATGATGCGTGTCGGATACGAACCATCCACTCTCTTTGTTTTCATCATGTAGGAGCTGAGCTAGATAAGAATATGACTAAATTACTAATTACTAAAGGTCATGAACAGAGATTATATTTTGGATCTAACAGGCTACGCTCTGTCTCTGGTAATCGTTTGGACGAGCTTGATTTTAGCGGGGACGAACCAGAGACTCCGCACGATGTTATATACAATGAACTAATGCGTTTAAGAGCGCGTATGCAGAACTTAAAAGAAACGAAGCTAAACGGATGGGAGGCTGACGAGCTTTTGCGTATGCATAGGTTAATGTCCGCTGGGTTTAAGCGTGGATACTGGGACTTTACCTATCTTCTGGAGAGAGCGGTAGAATCTGAATTTTGTATCAAAGCTGACTTTGTGGGTGTTGATGAGATACAGGATTGCACGCGTCTTCAGATTGAGTTGCTTAGAAAGATACAAGGCGAGGAAGTTTACTTCGTTGGCGATCCTGATCAATCAATTCATTCCTGGGCGGGTGCCAACCCTAAAGATATATCGTTACTCAATGTTGACGAAACAGAAGATCTTCAAAAATCTTGGCGGGTACCTGACAAAATAGCTGACTATGCACATTTAACTTTGACTCAGGCGAGCACTAGATCAAAGGGGAGAATCATTGGGAATAGTCGGATAGGCTCAGTGACTTATAATCCTTCATTTGAGGACGTATGTAGCACGCTTTCTAGAAGTAAAAAAGAATATGGAGAAGTTTTTATTCTAGGGAGAACAAATTGCATCGCGCATAAAGCAAGGCAGATTGCTCTTGAGTACGGCCTCAACATGTCCATGGACGAGAATGATGAAGTTAGAATTGAGCTTGCGAAACTTATACACTCTCCAGCTAAAACCTTAACTTATTATCAATTTAAGTTCCTGGTTTCCCCAGTTCTTGACGCTCGAATTTATTTCAAGCGTGGAGCAAAGAGTCGTATGAGGCAGGAAATGCAAGCTACTCCGAATGCATGGATGAACTGGCCAAGATTTTTCAGGGAATATGGAAGCTCAGAATTAGAGAGGTTATTTCGCGAACGAGACACATCATCCCTTGTATCAAGTGATAATCAAGGAGGTAAGATCTTCGATCCCACTCTCCCGCGTGTTGAATGCTTGACTATGCACAGTAGTAAGGGATTAGAGGCTGACACAGTAGTAATTTTGCGTGATACGACAAGTAGGGTGTTAAAAAACGAGAACCATGATGAGGAAGTGCGTTTAGCATACGTTGCTGCTACCAGGTCTAAGAAAAATCTTATAATTTCAGAAATAACGCAAAGAGCCATGCGTCAGATCCGCCTCGTCTGAGCCAACGTTCTGTATATAGTAGAAACTATTTCTTTCTTCTATGCAGATTTTTAGTAAGGCCAGGTCTGCTAAAAGTGGTTGTCACGTCTACATATCTATTCTGGAGGTTCTATATAGAGCGTTTACGACGATTTGGACTAGACGAGGCATAGACGTCTCAAACTTTATTCATGTAGAGTAGCCGCGTTGCCCACGAAGCAGCGTTGCTCCTCGACAATTTAATTCCCTATGTCTAAAGGTCTTCTTTCTACTATTGGAGATGCCCCTAGGTTTCTGACGCCTAAAGAGCTGGCAGAATTGCTTAGGCTGAGCTTGTCTAGTGTGTACCGACTTATCGAAGGGCGGCAGATTCCTTTTCATCGCCTCTCTGGTTCGATTAGGTTTGCGAGAGGGGATGTAGAAACATTTATCCAAGAAGGAAGAACAGAAGGCTTTGGACGGTCAAGATGAGTATATGGCTGCAAGAAAAATTCGTAATGCGTGGTGGGTAGATTTCCGCCACGCAGGGGAGCGTTATAGAAAACGTAGTCCTGAAAGCTCTAAAACGGGCGCTATGGCCTATGAGGCTGTATTAAGGCAGCAACTTGCACGGAAAGGTTCGTTAGAGGACACGGGTTCTACTGTTGAGATGCCGACCTTTGCCGCCTTTGCAAAAGAGTGGCTAGAGACATACGTTCGTACCAATAACAAACCGTCAGAGCAGGAAACAAAAGAAACTATCTTGAGGTGTCATTTGGTGCCGTACTTTGGCTTAGAAAAGATCAATGAAATAAAACAACAGGACATTGAACGATATAAAGCCTCAAAGCAAGGCAGTCTCAGCCAAAAAACTATTAACAATCATCTAATCTGCCTTAACAAGTGTCTGCATACGGCGGTTGAGTGGGGTAGGATGCCAATTGCTCCTAAGATTGGACTCTTACGCGTACCAACCCAAAAATTCGATTATCTATCTCCTCTGGAAACAGCCAAGATCCTGGAGGATAAGGCAGAGCCAACTTGGAACGAGATGGTGCGTCTGGCTGCACGCACAGGAATGCGGAGAGGGGAGTTGATAGCATTGGATTGGTCTGATGTAGACTTTTCGCGTCGTACGCTTACCGTGCGTCGAGCTTACGCGGGGGGCGAAATTGGAACGCCCAAGAACCATCGAGAACGAACTATCCCATTAACGGATGACGTTTTTGCCATGCTTTATGCAAGGGCAGAAAAGACGGGTCTAGTTTTTCACGGATTAAATGGGGAGATTCTGGGTAAGAGCATAAATGGTGGGGCAATCAAACGAGTCTGCAAGCGAGTAGGTTTACGTCCTATTGGGTGGCATACGCTCCGTCATACATATGCTTCTACGTTAGTATCAGAAGGAATACCCCTTACAGCAGTTTCACAGCTCTTAGGACACTCTGATATTCGCGTGACCATGCGTTATGCTCACTTAGCGCCTTCCATGCTGCATGAGTCCGTACGAGCCTTACAACGCGCCGAAGATCGTGAATTAGAAAAGTTTGGGCAACAGGCGGTCAACGCGTACAAAAAAGAAGATGTAAAAACCTCGGTACCTAACGTTTTGAGCTTGATTCCAGCGCTCAACCCAAACAAAAATCTCCCCGTGATGGAGAGATCTTTGTTGGTGCAGCGGCTGGGATTCGAACCCAGGACCTTGGGCTTAAGAGGCCCCTGCTCTACCAACTGAGCTACCGCTGCAAATGAGTGAATTTACACCTACCTAGGGATATTCTAAAGTGCCGGTATGGTAGAAGGATTTCGCTTGCTTGTCAAACCAAAACCGGTTACTATCGCTCCGTTCCCCGCACCCCTAGCTCAGCTGGATAGAGCGCTTCCCTCCGAAGGAAGAGGTCAGACGTTCGAATCGTCTGGGGTGCACCACGGAAAAACCATCCCATTGAAGGGGTGGTTTTTGCGTGGTGGAGATTTACTATCCGTAAAAGCCCTCCTTTTAGGAGGGAATGCTATACTCGATTCATCCTATGAACCCCGTTGCTCCCATTCTCTACGAAGAAGTGCTCGTGTCTCCATGGTATACAAAGCTACGAATGAGATGGCTCTCTTTTTTGTCTACCTGTATGTTCCTCCTTCTTTCTTTGGCACTCTTCTTTACACTGCTTGAGCATGAGGACCGAGGGGCACTGTTGTTTATCGGTCTAGGCTTTGTTCTGTGTGCATTTCATCTCGTGGTCTTGGTGAAGCAAGTCCTGACAAGCGGGAGGATTATTGTCACTTCTGAAGGTTTGATGCTTTTGCATGGAGCGCAAGAAATTTCTTTTTCAAAGGGAGACATCGTTCAGTATGAACGAAAGCATTTATACCCGGGATCCAGGTATGCCTCTGCACATGTACTTCGGAAGGAAGGAGATGTTAGGAATGGATTTATTGCATGTCAGGTCTTTCCTCATGTTTTTCCTGATAAGATGAGGCTTTCCTTATCGGAGGCGGTGTTCCTTGTACCAAAACACACCACGCCTTCTTGGGGAGGATTGTTTGGGAGACGCATTCGCGCAGACCTACCATTTTTTATTCCCACAAATCATCCGGATCGTTTGCTTGCAGCGCTAGAAAAGATCACGTCTCTTCGAGGGGGCGGATTTAAAGCGTGATTCGTTCTTCCCCTAGTCTTTATTACGAGCCGTACGTTTCGTTAGGGCTGAAACAAACTGTCCGGCGAGAATCGTACGGGAGTGGTTCCGGTAAATTGTTTCGCGGTTGCTTCGATTTGTGCCCAGAGGATGCCTGCTCGGCAGGATCCTCCGGTCGTTTTGTTTTGAGGGCCTGCGAACGTGAGCGTGGCTGCGCTCTCTGTGATGACGCCCTTTTGGAGTTCGAGTCCGGATAATGGGAATTCTGTGGTGATACCCTTCGCGCGTTCTCCGGCGGTCAACTCGCCTTTCAGAAGAAGGCGAAGCGTGTCTTGCGGAGGGGTTTGTGTTGGTGCGATGAGCGTTGAGATTGGCGAGGGGGGGGGTGTGATAGGGGACGACTCACAATGACTCAATCGTTTACATTCGGCATCTAACAGTCCGCTAAGGCGGATTGTTTTTTGTTACAGACTTATGCCTACTGACTTCTTAAAATAAATAATCCCACCGAAGTACAATCGGTGGGTTAGGGAGCTACAAGAATGTAGCGAATTAGTAGGATTGGTCTGAACAGGTGCAGGTTCTGACGCTGGCGCAGTAGTAACTATGCGTACACTCTCTGCACACCGGACAGATCGAGTTGTTATTGCAGGCAGAGCATTGCAAACCAACAAACAGACCCGGCGGGTCGTTACTCTCCTGGCAAAGCTGGAGAAGAGGGGAGCATTTGAAGAGGGTATCAGGATTGCTCTCTGCGTCGATGTGATCCATCAGTTCCTCCTTGCCCTTGTCTATAGTGCGCAGGTATATAAGCAAATAATGAATAAAATAACAAATAACCTGTGATGAGCAGGTTATTGTTGTATCTAAATGCGTTCTAATGATTTTGGTGCATGTCCTGCATCGAAGGCACAGCCCCTTCACCCACATCAATCGTGATCGGAAACGTCTGAACGGATTCATTTGCAGCAAACTGTGCGTAGAGCGTGTATCTTCCCTTCGTTTTAAACGTCGTCTCAAATTCCACTTTGCCATCTGTCGGTTTTGTTTGGGTTACAGGGTGAACGTGGAGGAAATCTTCTGGAGCGTTATGACGAAGGATGACCACGTGTCCAAACGCACCCAGGTACGGATCGATATTCTTAACCGGTTGCCCATTCTCCGTCAGAGAAAATATCAAGCGTGTGCTTTGGCCTGTGACGATCGGGGAGGGAGCTGTGAGAGCGGTTCGTATCCCATCCGTGGTGACAGAGGTATCTGATGTCGGAGAGGGGAAGGCCTTTGTTCTCGCGGGACCAACAAGCTGCAGCACGGTTTTTAAAACAACCGGCTCTTCCTTTTCTGGAGAGATATCTACGTATACGTGGTAAATACCTTGTTCAGGAATAATCGTTTCTGCGACCCAGCGTCCGTTTCCCTCGACGGTTTGGTAGGTTGGATGTAGGTGTTGGAACTGCGTCATGTCGTCACGTACTAAAAGAAGGTGAACAGGCTTTTCATGTACAATTTTTAGGTCTTGTTCTTTCAAGTCCCCACCGTCCTTCCCAAGAATCCGAAAGACGAGGGCAACTGGACCAGGTTTTGACCAACTTTTTGCCCCAAACACGAGTCGAGAATACTCATTGGGAGTTGTTCCCTGTTGCGCTATCTCCTTTTCATGGTTCGTAGGTGGATCAATAGGGCTTGGAGATGTTTTTCCACAGCCCGCTCCTACCAGCATCAGGAGGCCTAACAGAAAAATATGAGAAGAAATACGCATAATCTTTTAGAAAAGAATCAGGTAAAACGAGTCTAACATAAAACCCCCTGAGTGCAATCAGGGGGTTTTATGGTGCCTAGATTAGCGGCACATCTGGGTAATTCTGATCGGTGCCGGATTGGAGAGAAGGTCGACAGGGCTTAAGATATGAAGTTTGACCGAGCCGGAGTATGTTCCGCCTAGATCCCAGGATTCTGGGGTCACGACGTGGTCGCCCGCAGCGTCAAATGACATTTTTCGTTCTGGGGAAACAACTCCGTCACTCCGTTCCCAGCGATAGGTGATGGTGGTCGGCGAGGTGGTGCTGACGCGCCCCTTAAATTGAAAGAGGTAATTGCCACACACGGCTGCCTCGGCTCTGCTTGATACGAGCGCTTCTGCTCTTAGGTCATTGTTGCTGGGTGCGTTCTCTTGGTCAGGTGTAGGCGTATTTATTGCAGGCTTTGCCGGGGTGAATGGATTATTCACGGCGCCAGGCGTGGGGCAGTACGTTTTTTCAACCGCCGTAAAGCTTGTTGAACTATCCATCGATTGTGTGGGGTCAGATGGCAGCGTGACGATCAAGCGTGCCCAGCCATACATAGGGCGACCCAGATTCCAGTTGTAAAACACGTTTGCGACACCGTAGGCATTCGTGGTGGCAACGGCTTCTGGGGTTCTCGCACCATCACTGCGCTCAATTCGATAGGTAAAGGAAGCGCCGGGCTGAGATAAACGGACAAAGCCGATATACTCGACGGTATAATCGCCACAGACGTAGATCGGTTCTAGGCCTGACCGCGCAAACTGTACCTCAACGATACGCGTACCTGTTTTTGCTGTGCCGCCGTTCATATCTTGTGGCACGAGGAGAGAATCGACGGGTTTATTTATCGGTTCCGCTGGCTTCTGTTCTTCTGTTGGTGCCAACTCTTCCGTTGCCTCTTCATTCACGATTCCTGCTAAACAGTCATTCATCTCTTGGATGAAGACCTCGCGCGCATTCAAGCGTGCTTGATTGAACTCCGACTGTGCTTGTTTGCGCGTCTCATTCCAAACGCGGCTGATGGTAGTAGCCTCACGAGCCGTCGCATATTGGCGCAATGTGCGTTCCATGCGGGCTAGCACGGTATCCAGGGCACGGAAAGAGACTGTTTGTTTTGACCAGCGTTCCAAGGCCAGTTCGCTGGCTTCCATATCTTCCATCTCAAGCGCTCTCACGGCCACGCGTACATCCGCGTCTACGCCATTAGTTTGTGTTTTATAAAACGTATTTAAGGATCCATCAAGTTGGGTTCCAGCTTGTTGTAAGGCGCGTTGCGCGGCGGCGCGACGGGTGCGTGTGGCCGCATTAACACGGAAAGTGACCTGATCTTTCCACTCGTCAACAACCGAGCCGCGCATATCGCCAAGAGCTGCTTCCAAGGAAAGGCGGTACACGGGTAACACGGTCTCTTGGCAGCTGGCAATCGTGGGAATAGGTACTGCCGCCATGGTTTCCGCGTACGGAGTGCTAAGTGCGGATACCGGAGACACAAACAATGTGCTCAAGGTAAGCGCAGAAACGAACGAGGCAAATCGTGTATGCATAGAAGGATAAAAAATAAATGCCTGTATATCATAACATGAAATGGGTAAGTAGACTGTTATTTATTCGGTCACATTGTCAGAAGTGCCTATATTCGTTAGGCTGAAGTCATATGTTCACCCTCAAATCCCTTCCCGGCATCGCTACCAAGCAGGCAGCGGATGTTTTACTGATCCTGCACCCTCAAGGAGTTCCGCTGGCCTCCAATATCGCTCTTATGAGCGCAGACGAGGCGCTCGCAGGCGGACTCATGACGTTGTTGAAACAAGATCATTTTTCGGGGAAGAGTGGGGAATCCGTCACCTTTCCCACGCTTGGTAACCTTCCCGTCCGTAAAGTCGTTGTCGTTGGTTTGGGAGAAAAAACTAAGCTCGATCTAGATGGATTCCGTAAGTTCGGCGCACAGCTCATAAAACGCCTCAAACAACTCAAAGTAAAAACAGCAGCTATCGCCTGGCCCGAGGTCACGATTCAAGGAGAATCCGTCCAGGACATGGCCGAAGCGTTGAGCGAAGGCATGTGGTTAGGCGCTTACGTGTTTCATGAATTCAAAGGCCGAATCCATGAAGCTCAAATGAAGGATAAGCAGGATATTGAAGAAGTCATCATTGTCGACAAACAAAAGGCGACCGTAAACATGATCCAACGCGGGATTGAAGAGGCGACCATTTTTGCTGACGGCACACTCCTAGCGCGTACGCTCGTAAATACGCCGCCTAATCATATGTTGCCCGCTGACTTAGTCAGTGTGGCTAAAAAGGTTGCATCCGAGGGCAAACGCGTATCCATCACCGTTTTAGACGAGCAGAAGATGAAAGACTTAGGCATGAATGCTGCACTCGCGGTCGCGCAAGGGTCATATAATGGTGCAAAAGGAGCCCATCTCATCTATCGCCCGAAAACAAAAGCCAAAAAACGCATCGTCCTCGTCGGTAAAGCGGTAACCTTTGATTCTGGTGGCCTATCCATAAAACCCGCCGACGGCATGATGACCATGAAGTGTGATATGGCTGGCGCCGCAGCTGTGATTGGTGTCTTCCAAGCCCTCACAAAACTCGATCTCAATGTAGAAGTGCACGGGATTTTTCTAGCCGTAGAAAACATGCCTTCTGGCAACGCCTATCGCCCCGGCGACGTCGTCAAAGCCATGGATGGAACCACGATCGAAGTATTAAACACGGATGCCGAAGGGCGCGTTACGCTTGCTGATGCGTTGTCATACGCCAATACAGTAAAGCCAGATGTCATCATCGATTTAGCCACCCTGACAGGAGCCTGTGTCGTCGCACTTGGAGACGATATCTCAGCCATCATGACACACGATAAAAAATTGAATGACGGATTAATGGAGGCATCTAAACAAGCAGGGGAGTACCTCTGGCCACTGCCTTTACATGAACCCTACCAAGAACTCATAAAATCCAAAGTCGCCGACATTAAAAATATTGGCGGTGGACGTGCGGGCGGAGCCATCACGGCCGGGCTCTTCTTGCAACACTTCGTCGGCAAAACCCCTTGGGCCCATCTCGACATCGCCGGCCCCGCCTACATCGAAAAAGAAACAAGGCCAGATATGCCCGTTGGTGGCACGGGATATGGAGTAAGGACATTATTGAGATACCTACAAGGAATTCAGTCTTCATAAGCTCCCCTCCTCGCCCCTCATCCCTGACGCCTGACGCCTCTTCCTGTATACTGTCCCCATATGCCCCTTGTCTTGCGCGCCATCCTCCTCACTGTCCCGCGCTTCATCCTCATCTTGGCCATGGTACTCGGCCTCAATCGGTTCGACCCGTCACCGTTGCCTGAATGGACGGTCGCCGTCTTGGCTTACGTATTACATTTTGTTATTACCTTCGTATTTGGCCTCTGGACGATGCGCGGCCGCATTCCTACCGCCAAGCAAATCGGTTTGGTAACCGTGATTACGCTCGTCTTCGGGGTGGTATGGGAAATGGGCCTCTATATCTGGATGACAAGTGCAAGCCTCACCGACATATTCACGCAGTTTAATGCGAAGAGTCTCGTCCTCCTCGTAATGTACGCGCTAGCAACCATCCTCGCCGGTCTCTACACTCAAAAGAAAAACCGCCAAGCACAAATGCCCGAAGGTCTAAGTGCCTAACAAAAAACCCCGCTTCAAAATGAGGCGGGGGTTTTTGTTTGCTTGATTCTATCAATCTCTTGTTTCCGCAACCCTCACGACATTTAAAAGTAAAAGGGCGATCGTCATCGGCCCCACCCCTCCCGGTACAGGCGTTACCCAGGCGTCGTACGGTTCATACGTCGCAATATCCACATCGCCGCACAGCACATCATCTTCATCACGGTTTGTCCCCACGTCGATAATGACCGCGTCTTTTTTGGTAATGCCTGCATGCAAAAACTTCGCTCGTCCTACGGCAATCACGACGACATCCGCCCGTCGCAAGGTTTGTGCTTCAAGTTCATCCGCCTTCATGGTGTGAACGAAGAGGCCTGTCGATTTTAATAAACGTACAAGGGGATCTCCAAACACGGCGGAATTTACAATCACCGCTGCTGTCTTCCCTGCCAATGTCAATGGAGTGGAAGCAATCAAACGCAATACCCCTTCATGAACCGGAGGAATGAGCGTAGGCTCACCTGCAAAAAGCGTCTTCGTATTTTCCGGGTGGAATCCATCTACATCTTTTTTTGGATCAATCGCGGCAATAACCGCATCTTCATCCAATCCTTCCGGGAGGGGGAGCTGCACCAAAATCCCATCTACATCTTCCCGCGTATTCCAAGCCTGTATCTGAGAGATGAGTTCCTCTGTTTTCACCGCCGCAGACGCTTTCGCAATTTCCATATCGATACCCACTTCTTCCGCCCGTTTTTGTTTTAAAGACACGTATAAATGCGAAGCCGCATCATCGCCCACGAGCAAGACCGCCAAACGGGGAATCCGGGATAGTTTCGCGACCCGTAACGCAACCTCCGCACGGATCTGTTTAGCCAATGTTTCTCCATGAATCAAATGCATAGGCCATAGCCTAGCCCAAATCGTCCCCAGGGGGAAGGGTTGCGCGCGGCCAGGCTTTTCTTTATCATCTTTCTATTATGGCTACGCCCCCCCTTCGTCACCTGGCACTGATCATGGACGGCAACCGTCGCTATGCCCGCGAACGAGGCTTACCGACCCTAGAAGGCCACCGTGCCGGGTATAAAACGGTGAAACAGCTCGGCGATTGGTGTCTAGCGCGTGGTTTAGAAATCGTCACAATATGGGCATTTTCGAGCGAAAACTGGAAGCGTGCGGAAGAAGAAGTGGGCTACCTCATGGATCTCTTAGAATGGTCCTTGCGCAACGATGTGGATGAATTCCATCAAAAAGGCATCCGTCTTAAAGTTATTGGCCAACGTGAGCGTTTGCGTCCCTCCATCATCGAGGGGATTAACAATGCCGAAGAGCGAACCAAAAATAATACCCGCATGACCCTCGTCATCGCCCTTAACTATGGCGGCCGCGCCGAAATCGTCGATGCCGTAAAACATCTCATCCAATCCGGCGTCCCCGCTCAAGAAGTAGACGAAGCAAAAGTCACCTCCGTTATGTACTGGCCCGACATGCCCGAGCCAGATTTGATTATCCGCACCTCCGGCGAAGAACGTCTCAGTGGCTTCCTCTTATGGCAAGCCCCCTACGCCGAACTCTTTTGGTGCAAAAAAAACTGGCCCGATTTTTCAGAACAGGATCTCGACACAGCCCTCGAAGACTACACCAACCGCCAACGACGGTACGGGAAATAGTGGATATTTATCTCTGATTGGTCATTTCGACCAAAGGTCAAATAAGGATAAAAGATATGCACGAAGTGGAGAAATCCCTTGTATTAGTGTATATCGTAATACGTAAGTAAATATCTCCGATTCATTCATTCATTTATCTATGCGCACCGGGTACGTGTACATCATGGCCAGTGAATCCGGTACGTTATACATTGGCGTCACCTCAAATTTATCCAGACGTATCTTTGAGCATAAGCAAGGAACTATTGAAGGATTTTCAAAGAAATACGAATGCCGTAAGCTTGTTTATTTTGAACAGGGCGATGATATCGTTGGTGCGATTGAGCGGGAGAAACAGTTAAAAAAGTGGAGTAGATCAAAAAAAGAAAAGTTGATCGCAAGCATGAATCCTCAATGGAAGGATTTATCTGAAACTATTAGTTGAAGTGTTAAGCTATTGTACTTTGCCTTGTTTCTTGTCATTTCGACCGGAGCTCAATAGCTAAAAAGACATGCGCGAAGCGGAGAAAACCCTTGTTGGATATTAGAAAATACCTCGATATATAAGGGAAAGGGATCTCTCCACTGCGCGTTTATGTTTTTTCGGCTTTTGAGCTTCGGTCGAGATGACAGAGTGGAGAGAGTCGATATCTCCTTACAGTGACAGATAGGTAGAAATAAAAAACGTCGAGGGGTGCCTCGAGCGTGGGTGCGTAGAGATAGATTTGCGAGCTCTTAAATGACACTTGATGTCTTGGTCACTCGCGTTGGTCGTATCACGGTGCCAAGCCTTGGCCGGATTGGGCGAGGTACGCCTTGGCGATGATAACGAGGACTTGCTCCAGGCGATCGGGGGTCACGGGGTGCTCACGACCGCAGGGAAAGGACTGGCGCAGGCTCAGTGCAGTGGCCAGTCTCTCGAGGACGAACCATTCGCGATCCTCGCTCGTCGCCCACAGTCCGTCACGTGCCCACACGATCCAGGTGAGACCCGATCCTTCAGTAGTAGGCTCGTCACAGCGAAGAACCAGGTACCCGTAAGGCCGCGCTTCCGGCCCCCAGAACAGCTTCAGGCTGAATGACGAGGAGCTCATCCTGACCAGCTCGATCCGAACAGGGCTTTCCTCATCAGTAAGCCTGTCCGTGGACATCATGCCCCTGCCGCGCTGGCAGAGAGGGACGGCTTCTTTGCTCAGTCTTTCTGCGATGCGGTGGAACTCATCTTGCGTGCCACTCATGATGACACCTCCTTTGCCCCTTCTTTTCACCATTTTTCCTAAGTCTCGTCAAATTTTAATACAAAAATATCGAGGGAAATCTTTCATTTTTTGTCATTTCGACCGTAGCTCAAATAAGGATAAAGATATGTGCGAAGCGGAGAAAACCCTTTCGGAATCTCAGAAAAATGCAAGGGAAAGGGATCTCTCCACTCCGCATTTTATTTCTTAATAGTCGAGCTTCGATCGAGATGACAGAATCAGGAGAGTGGATTTCACCTCAGAATGACGAATGGGATCAGGGTCGGATCTACCCTTTGACACGCCCCCTGTCCTTGGGCGGTCGGCGTGCTATCATCGCCGAATATGAAACGTCGTCGCACCTATGTGTTCATCGCGGGAGGGGTTATGTCCGGAGTCGGGAAGGGGATAGCCTCGGCTTCTTTAGGGGCTTTGCTCAAAGCGCGTGGCCTGCGTGTCACCGCCGTAAAAATTGATCCGTATATCAATGTGGATGCGGGCACCATGAATCCGGTCGAGCACGGAGAAGTCTTCGTGACCTCAGACGGGGATGAAACCGACCAAGATATTGGGAATTACGAGCGTTTTCTCGACGAAGATATTACTCGTGTCAACTACATGACCACGGGTCGTGTCTACCTCTCTGTCATCGAACGCGAACGCGCCTTAGGCTACGGAGGGAAAACCGTCGAAGTCGTGCCTCATGTCCCGTTAGAGATTATTGGACGCATCAAAACGGCAGCCAAACTCAATGATGCCGATGTTACGATCATCGAAATCGGTGGCACAGTCGGCGAATATCAAAACGTCCTCTATCTCGAAGCCGCCCGCATGATGAAGAGCGAAACGCCAGGCGATGTCCTCGTTGGTTTAGTGAGTTACCTACCTATTCCAGGCGCCTTGGGAGAAATGAAGAGCAAGCCCACTCAATACGCCGTGCGTACGTTGAATGGGACGGGTATCCAACCAGATTTCATCATTGGCCGTTCCACTCACCCCATCGATAAGCCGCGCAAAGAAAAGATCGCGATTAACTGCAGTATGTTAGCCGAAGACGTGATTAGTGCACCCGATGTCAGCTCTATCTACCAAGTCCCGCTCAACCTTGAACAAGAAGGCTTAGCAGAGCGCGTCATAAAAAAACTCAAACTGAGAAAAAATAAGGTTGATCTTACCGCTTGGCAAGGATTGTGGGAGCGTGTTCAGTCTTCTACGAAACCAATCAAAATCGGCATTGTTGGAAAATACGTCTCGACCGGCGATTTCGTTCTCACCGACGCCTATCTATCCGTCTTAGAAGCCGTCAAACATGCTGCCTGGTCCATTCAGCGCAAGCCAGAAATCGTCTGGATCAATTCCGAAGAACTAGAAATGAACCCAAAGAGCGTTCCCGATGTTCTCAAAAATCTCGATGGCATTCTTGTGCCGGGAGGATTCGGTACACGTGGTATCGAAGGCAAGCTGCTCGCCATCCGCTATGCGCGTGAGAAGAAGGTCCCATATCTCGGTCTTTGCTATGGTCTCCAGCTCGCCACGGTTGAATTCGCTCGCAACGTCCTTGGGTTGAAGGATGCCAACACCACCGAAATCAACCCTAAAACCTCCAATCCGGTCATCCACCTCATGAACGAGCAGGAAGAACGCATGAAAAACAAACATTACGGTGGCACCATGCGCTTAGGTTCTTATGATTGTCTCCTTCGCCCCGGCTCCAAAGCCCAAGAGGTTTACGGCCAAAACGAGATCGTGGAACGCCATCGCCATCGCTACGAATGTAATCCTGACTACCGTGAAGATCTAGAAAAGGCTGGCCTCATCCCCAGTGGTCTCTCGCCTGATGGAAGCTTGGTCGAAATTGTCGAATTGAAAAACCACCCCTTCTTCATGGCCAGCCAATTCCATCCAGAGTTCTTATCAAGACCATTCCGTCCTCACCCAATGTTTGTTGGGTTCGTGAAAGCGGCAGCGAGATAACGATTTATCAGGCTTGGTTTCTTGCGGCTCCTTTTCCTGTCATTCCCGCGAAGGCGGGAACCCAGCCCAGAAGGCTATGACATACTGCGTGTACATCCTTGCAAACAAAAGAAACGGTACACTCTACATTGGGGTTACAAGTGACTTAAAAAAGAGAGTATACGAACACAAAGAAAAGCTTGTAAAAGGCTTTACCCAAGAGCATGCAATAGATAAGCTCGTCTATTATCAAGAAGGTGACGATATTCGAGGAGTAATAACAAGAGAAAAGCAACTCAAGAAATGGAATCGCTCGTGGAAGATACGGCTCATTGAAGAAAGAAATCCAGACTGGAAAGATCTGTATGATGAGATCTGACGGAGTACGGAGCCATCGAGGCTGGGTTCCCGCCTTCGCGGGAATGACAGGAGGGGAGAGGTTCCTCTCGATCCGGAATAGATAGATCATGAACCACCGATAGAGATAAAACACCCTCGATGATTATCGAGGGTGTTTTATTTTGATCGTTTAGATTATTTCGCAGCCACCGTTGCCGTCTGCTTGACGTAAGGAATCACGTTCGCGAACTTCACCATCTTGAAGGCGCCGGTGAAGCGGCGGACGCGGCGGTTGGTGAATTTGACCATGCCGTTAGCCAAGGCGAACAAGGTGTC
Source organism: Patescibacteria group bacterium (assembly GCA_018061025.1). GTDB lineage: Bacteria > Patescibacteriota > Patescibacteriia > 2-12-FULL-60-25 > 2-12-FULL-60-25 > JAGOUY01. The sequence goes on along the minus strand of JAGOUY010000012.1, from coordinate 48,205 downwards.
GTCTTTGCCGATACCGACGTTGGTGCCAGGACGAACTTTCGTGCCGCGTTGGCGAACCAAAATATTACCGGTGCGAACAACTTCGCCCGCGTACTTTTTCACGCCTAAGCGTTGACCATGGGAATCGCGCCCATTACTGGTAGAACCACCTGCTTTTTTGTGAGCCATAGGATATTAGGAATCAGGAGTCAGGCGTGAGGCTTCAGGACGGATCAAGGCTGATGCCTAATCCCTGACGCCTAAGGCCTTTCCTTAAAAATATGGGCTTATCTTAGAGGAATACCGTGAGCTTGTCAAGCGTCGAGTTTTGGCTTAATCTACCTAAATATGTCCAAAACCAAAGAACAGTTATCCCAAGATATCGAAAATGTCCTACAAGTCCTACGCCAGGGGTTAGCCATGCACGGCGGCAATGTCGAGTTAGTCGATGTAAATATGGAAACAGGTCTCGTCCAGGTTCGTATGCAGGGTTCCTGTGTTGGCTGCCCTATGTCAGAAATGACCCTAAAAGCGGGGATTGAGGATACGCTCAAGGAAATGGTGCCAGAAGTAAAGGAAGTCGTACAGGTCGAATAACGGGGTTAGGACGTACGTCCTGGGAGCATTAAGGGGTGTATATTCAGAGATTCGTGTTGCACGCTTCACGTTTCACGTATTCTTGAGTAGAATAGCTCTAGATGACCGTTGAACAATGGCTCTTTTCTGCTAAGCGCGCTTGGCAGGACCCGTGGGTAAAGGTGGTAACGATTGCCACCCTCCTTTTTATGGTAGGAGGGAGTGCTTGGTTTATCGCACGCATGGTGAGCCTGCATGGCCAAGCGACGAGTGGTCTGCTCGTCTTACATTATAATATTTATGTCGGGATCGATGCTATCGGAGCTTGGGGATGGATTTTTTTATTCCCCGCCACCTGGCTCGTGTTAGTCATGGCCGATTTTATCTGGGCCTACGGCGTCTATCGTGAAGACCTCTATCAAGCCTGGAGCTTTTTCCTCTTAGCCATCCTCTGGAGTATCCCTTGGATGATGGCCTTGTGGCACCTCGTTAGAATAAATACGTAACGTATCTTATGACGGACCCCACCTTTTTTGTAGCGCGACCGTTGGGCATGATGGCCTTGGCCTTTGGCGGGGTTTTTTTACTCATGCCGATCTTGATCCGGCTCCTGCGTGCCGCCAAGATGGGAAAAAATATTCGTGACTTGGCAAGCGCGCCTGTTATGGCGACCCTGCATAAAGCAAAAGCAGGGATGCCGACCATGGGCGGGATTGCCATGTGGGGCGTTGTCCTCGTGCTTGCCCTAGTCTTTGGGGAAGCCTGTAACCTGATGGGGGAGGGGAGTCTCGCCTGCAAAATATCCTTCCTGTCACGTGGGCAAACCTGGTTACCCTTGGGCCTGATGTTCGCCGCCGCCGTGGTTGGTTTAATCGACGATTACTGGAACGTGCGTCGTTTGGGTCCACGCGGGGGTGGGTTACGCAAACGACATAGAATCTTATCGTATACACTCATTGCTGTCGTAGGAGCGTGGTGGTTTTATACAAAGTTAGGTTGGGATCAATTACATATCCCTTTTGTTGGAACATATAATATTGGTTGGTGGTATGTCCCGTTTTTCATCTTGACGATCGTAGCCACCTCCCTGTCCGTCAACGAAACAGACGGTTTGGATGGGTTAGCGGGAGGGGGATTGCTTACCGCCTTTGGAGCGTACGCCGTGATCGCCTGGGCACAAGGACGTACAGATTTGGCCACGCTGTGCGCGGTTATTATTGGAACCCTCCTAGGATTTCTTTGGTTTAATGTTAATCCTGCCTCTATCATGATGGGAGATACGGGAGCAATGTCACTTGGAACCGTGCTGGGTGTGGTTGCCCTCATGACAAATCAACCGCTCCTGCTCCTCGTGATCGGTTTACCGTTTGTGATGGAGAGCTTATCTGTCCTCGTGCAGGTAGCAAGTAAGAAGATCCGTGGCAAGAAAATTTTCCACAGTACGCCTGTGCATCATCACTTTGAAGCCGTGGGCTGGACCGAGCCACAAATCGTGATGCGTTTTTGGCTTATCTCATTCGTATGTGCCGGGATCGGTTCTGTCCTCGCCTTGATTGATCGTATCTAAATTCTCATGCGCGCCCTCGACCGCTTTCGTGCTCTTGATCCGGGGATCCTGTGGACCACCCTAGGGTTATTAGTATTTGGGCTCGTTATGTTGTTGTCTGCGACGGGGCCGGTCGCGCTCTCACGTTCTGGATCAAGTCTTTACTTTGTAAAACATCAACTCACGAACGGCATTTTACCGGGACTCATCGCGTTCTTCACGCTTGCCCTGATTGACTATCGTGTCTGGCGACGCTTTGCGCTCTTTGCCCTGATTGGGAGCCTTATCGCGCTTACGCTCGTATTCATTCCTGGGATCGGCCTTGAATTGGGTGGGGCACGGGGTTGGATTGATTTAGGGGCCTTTACGATCCAGCCGACAGAATTTGTAAAACTAACCTTTCTCATCTACTTGTCAGCTTGGCTTGCAAATCGCGAAGGACAGCGTGACCATCACACGTTAGAAAATGGGTTGATTCCATTCTTAGCGGCACTGGGAGCCGTCATGCTCCTCGTGATCTTGCAGCCTGACACAGGTTCGATGGCCGTGATTGTGCTCATGTCCTTGTTCGTCTATTTTTTATCGGGGGCACCCGTCGTATGGTTCGCGGGGTTATCTGTCATGGGAATAGGGATGTTGACGCTCCTCATTCGTCACTCCCAATATCGCGCTCGTCGCTTTACTGCGTTTCTTCATCCTGAACTCGATCCATTAGGAGTCGGATACCACATCAACCAAGCTATTTTAGCGGTCGGATCAGGAGGTTGGTTCGGTCTTGGGTATGGGCATTCACGCCAAAAGTTTTTGTACCTCCCAGAAGTCGAGGCGGACTCGATCTCTGCCGTGATTGCAGAAGAGCTTGGCTTCGTGATCATGCTCGCCCTCTTACTGGTGTTCGCCGGTTTGATTTGGCGCTGTTTTACGATCTCCCGTGAAGCGCGTGATCCGTTTGGTCGATATATCGCGGCTGGAGTCGGAGTGTGGATCGCTGTTCAATTATTTTTGAACGTCGGCTCTATGACGGGGTTGATGCCGATGACGGGGGTTACGCTCCCGCTTATTTCTCACGGTGGTTCTGCCATGGTCTCACTTTTGGCTGCCCTAGGGCTATTAGCAGGGATTCCGCGCAGTAATAATGCCCGGGTACGCTAATGTATGAATATTGTGTTTGTGGGAGGAGGAAGTCTGGGGCCGGTGACGCCTTTATTAGCAGTAATTAAGGCGTTGAAACGTCATGGACCGCGCCAACTCACGTGTAGCTGGATCGGGACGCCTAACGGTCCTGAAAAAATGTTGATCGAAGCGGAAGGGATAAAATTTTTTACATTAGCCGTCGCCAAGTGGCCGCGCTATCCCTCTTTAGGCTGGATCACCTTCCCTTACCAGTGGTTGCAAGCACGTAAGATGGCTAAGCAATTGATAGAAGCTCTGAAACCAGATGCCGTTATTACCGTTGGAGGGTTTACCGCGGTACCCGTGATCCGAGTGGCGGCCGCAAAACACATTCCTTGCTTCGCACATCAGTTAGATCTTGAACCAGGTCTCGCCAATCGTTTGATTGCTCAGCAGTGCATGAGTGTGACGACTTCTTTTGAGTATGAAAAACGTCCATTTGGTGAACGGGTAAGCGATGAACCGTTAACCACGCCTATGCGGTATGCACATATCGCTCTCCCTACGCGTGAAGCCGCGGTGAAGGCCTTCGGACTTGATCCTCATCAGTCGATCGTGTGTGTCTACGGAGGGGGACAGGGAGCGCATGCCTTGAACATATTTGTGGAGCGAACGCTCGACGTCTTATTGCGCTTTACGCAGATCATCCATGTCACGGGACAAGGTAAAGATACGCATTTACAACAGCGACAACGTAAAGGCTATGTCGTCCGTTCGTTGTTAAGCGGAGAAGAGATGGGGCGTGCGCATGCGGCTGCAGATCTAGAGATAACGCGTGCGGGTATCGGCACCTTGTCAGAAATAGCAGGCTTAAAAAAAGCCGCTCTTATTATCCCTATTCCTGATACTCAGCAAGAAGCAAATGCGCACGCTTTTGAAGAGCGCGGAGCGGTGATGGTATTCGATCAAGCTTCTTCCACCTTTGATGAGGATGTGGTAAGCAGTGCCAAAATTCTCTTGCAGGATCGCTCAGAACGGCAAGCCATGGGGGAGCGAGCAAATGCATTTTTTCCTACGGATGACGGCACCGCCTTCGCAAAACGGATTCTCCACCATCTTGCCTCTCGTGTATGAATATCCAAACCTTCAAACAACAATTTGACCCTATTTTTTTACACGAAATGCGTCGGCAGGTGGAAGCGTTTTCTCACTTGTCAGAAGACCCATTTCTCACAAAAACGTCGCACCACGTATTGACGTTGGCCGCCTCTGGCGGGAAACGCGTGCGGCCGTATGTCGCCACCCTTGGATATGCGATGCTAGGAGGAACGGTTACGGATGATGTGCTGCGCTACGTCTCCGGCCTTGAATGTTTCCATTTATTCGCCTTGGTCCATGATGACATTATTGATCATGGAACAGAGCGTCACGGTGTTCCCACACTTCATCGCTTTGCGCAAGAGGTATTGAAACAAGAAGTGCGTTTTGGAGATTTAGAACATATTGGCTGTGGTCACGCCATTCTTTTAGGGGATTTATTGCATGCCGCCGCCAATCGTATGTTGCGTCATGGCGTACCGGGCCATTCACAAAAGCGTCTACGCGCTGCATTGGAGGAGTATGATGTGATGGTGCAAGAAGTGATGATCGGCGAAATGGTGGATATTGATTCAGCCGCGCGCGCATCCGTCGACACAGGTTTGATTGATATTAAAATGCTGCTTAAAACGGCGAGCTATACGTTCGTCCGTCCACTTCGTATTGGAGCGGTGTTAGCAGGCGCCTCTAAAAAAGTCTTATCAGGGTGCGATGCCTTTGGAACGGCCATTGGTCTCGCCTTTCAAATTCAAGACGACTATCTTGATCTCACACAAAGTGCAAAACATACCGGGAAAGCCGTCCTCACAGACTTAAGAGAGCGCCAACATACCGTCTTTACGCAACACGTCATAAAACATGGAACAGAGGAGCAAAAGCAGACGCTACAGGGCTATCTCGGCAAAGAGCTCACGGAAGCCGACCGCCCCGCAGTCCAGGCCTTATTTGAAGACTCCGGAGCGTTTGTAGCAGGTCAGACACGGATGAATGTCCTATTCGAGAATGCTCTGCAAGCCCTCGCCGGTCTCAAAAAACAACGTGTCCAAACCGAAGAATTAGAGGGTCTGGTGCAATTCATCCGCCAGCGCACACACTAATAATGAATTATTCTGAGGCTGTTGAGGTCTGTCGCCGTATTCATCATGAATACGGCACGAGTTATTATTGGGCCACGCGTCTCTTTCCGCGCGAGATCCGCGAAGCAACGCACGTATTGTATGCGTTTTTTCGCGTGCCAGATGAGATGGTGGATACCGTAACGGGAGCAAAACATCTGCGTGACCAATATCAAGTCGCGCAAATGACGGAAGGTCTCTCTTCTCTTGAATCATTGCGCGTATGGCAAGCAGCATGGCAGGAGTCGGGCAAGGGTACGGTCCACGATCCCGTTCTGTCTGCCGCACGTGAATTGTTCCAGCGCTACCATATCCCTGAGCACTACGCGACGGACTTTTTACAGGCCATGCAGCAAGATCTGACCTGCTCACGTTACGGAACATATGAGGATCTTACGCGATACATGTATGGTTCCGCGGCCGTGGTTGGTCTGATGATGACATATGTTATTGGGTTTACAAGCCCAGAGGCGCTTCCCTACGCAGAGAAGCTTGGATATGCCATGCAGCTCACGAATTTCCTAAGAGACATCCGTGAAGATTTCGAGGAAAGAGGTCGTATCTATCTTCCGCAGGATGAATTGAAACAGTTTGGATTATCTGATGATGACATTGAAAATCATATCGCAGATGAACGATTTATGGCTTGGATGCAATTCCAAATCGCTCGCGCCGACGCCCTCTATGAAGAGGCTAATCAAGGCATCGCGCTTCTTCATCCACGTGGCAGACGAGGTGTGCGAGCGGGGAGTGATCTCTATCGTCTGATCCTCCGCAAGATTGAGCAGCAAGGATACGACATCTATCGGCAACGGGCACGAACAAGTATGTTCGAAAAGATAAAAGCTATATTTCTATGAAATCCGTCATTATTATCGGTTCAGGCATCGGAGGCCTAGCTACCGCTTGTCTGCTTGCCAAACAAGGGTATGCCGTCCAAGTCTTCGAAAAGAATGAACAATTCGGCGGACGCGCGAGCATCTTTGAGGCTGAGGGCTTTCGCTTTGATATGGGGCCATCGTGGTATCTCATGCCAGATATTTTTGAACATTTTTTTGAACTGATGGGGGAGCGGGTCGAGGATCATCTTGACCTTGTCCGCCTTGGGCCTTCGTATCGGATCTTTTTTAAAGATGAAGGCAAGCAAGTCGACATCTATTCTGACATTGAACGCGACCGATCCACGCTCGAAGCGTTGGAGCCTGGATCATGCGAAAAATTAAAAGACTATCTCAAGCGAGCAGGCGAAGCATATACGCTCTCCAAGCGCTCGTTCATGTACAAAAATTACGATACATTCCGCGACCTCTTCACTTGGGAAGCGCTCAAGAATGGACGGCGTTTATCCGTCTTCACCAACATGCACGCCTACATCTCACGCTTCTTTAAAAGTGATGCGCTGCAAAAGATATTAGAGTACCAACTCGTCTTTCTAGGTAGTTCTCCGTATGCGACGCCTGCCCTCTATAGCATCATGAACTATATAGACTTCAAGATGGGGGTCTATTATCCAAAAATGGGCATCTATGAAATTATCAACGCACTTGTTCGTCTTGCAAAAAAGTATGGAGTCAAGCTTCAAACAGATGCTCCCGTCGAAAAGATTCTAGTAGAAGATGGTCGAGCGGTCGGTATTCGTCTCGCCAACGGTCAAGAAGTACGGGCAGATATTATCGTTTCAAATGCAGACATTCATCACACCGACACGCAGCTTTTGTCTAAAGAATATAGACAATACGACGAGAAATACTGGAAGTCACGCGTCTTAGCGCCTTCGGCTCTCATTCTCTATCTTGGGGTCAAAGGACGCATTCCATCACTCACGCATCATAATTTATTATTCTCTAAAGATTGGAAGCAAAACTTTGCAGAAACGTTTGACACACCCCGCTGGCCCACCGATCCCTCGATCTACGTCTGCGCCCCATCCGTCACGGATTCGACGGTTGCCCCCCCAGACCACGAAAATCTGTTTGTCTTAGTCCCAATCGCTTCAGGTCTTGAGTATACGGAAGAGCTTCTCAAGCAAAAGACAGAAAAGATATTAGACACCTTGTCTGAATCCATGAATATCCCCGAGTTACGCTCGAGAATTGTGTATCAAAAGACTTTTTGTGTAAAAGATTTTGTGGAGCGCTATAACAGCTTTCAGGGGACGGCGCTTGGTTTGGCGCATACCCTTAAACAAACCGCGACCTTCCGTCCAAACAATATCAATCCAAAGGTAAAAAACCTCTATTACGTAGGCGCAAACACGAATCCAGGCATTGGAATGCCTATCTGTTTAATTAGTGCTGAATTAGTCGTGAAGCGTTTAATGGGGGATAAGAGCGGCGCGCCGTTATCATCACTGTAATTCTTCTCAATGGTCTCAAATCATAATTTGAGAAAATAGTGGAAGAAGAGAAGTGCGACCAGGGGGTCGGTTCTCAGGGGGGGGGTGGAAGGAGCAATCAGAGGCTAGTCTGGATGAGGTGTACCCAGTATACGGGATTTTTGGTGTTGGGATCGGTATCGCCTACGACCACCAGGTCGTCATCTTCCTCGGTGTACTCCCGCGTAACTCCGCGCACACGTGCTTGTTGAGCCAGGTATGAGCGCGCCGTTTCACGGTCGTCGGCGTAGATGTTCTCCGGCAAGATACTCATGTTGGCCAGGAATCGAGACAGCTCATCAGCACTCATGCGGCGAATGTAGGTCGCGAGCCGGTGCGTGGTTGCCTCTGTTTGAGCCTTATGAATGGCTCTTGCGAAAGACACCTCTGACGGTTTGCATTTGAACCATACGCACTGCGGACGAAGCATACTCACCTCCTTCTTGTTTGCTCATCCTTCGTGAATCTCAGGATTGCAGCGTCTATTTATTATATTATTTATGCGAATTTGTCAAGGTAGGAGAGCGAGGACAAGAGACAAAAACACCCCTGTAATGGGGCGGTTTTGTCTAAATCTAGGTCTTAGAACACGAGTGGAACCGTCTGTTTCACGCCATCTGCTCCTACGTATACCGCTTCTGCTCTTGTGGCACTTACCCATTTTACAGATTCCCAATGCGCGGTTGCGCGTCCAATCCCCGTATCACCCGTTGGCTGTCCTTCGTTCCAATCTGCCTTGAGGGTCGTAAGCGTTTTGACGGTATTCGTATTGAGATTGAATCCGCGGATCGCTTGAGGATTGTTACAGCCAGCACCTCCACACGTAAGATCAACGAGCACGGCGCGCCTGTCTCCGCCCCAGAACACGCTCTGACGATCACCGACAGGCGTAATGGCAGAAGAGCGATCCTCATCTACGCTATAAATAAACGTGACGCGTGCCGTTGGCTGTCCAGCACCACAATTCCCCGTGCTCGAACACGCATCCGCATCAAAACTGATAAGCACGTCCTGTTTTCCATTCGCAAACTCTTGCGCGACCGCGGAAAATAAGAAAGGAGCCAGAGAATGTCCATCCTCATCTGTTGGCAATACACGCGCAGGCAAAATCATGCGTTCTTTGCCCATAGCATCTACGAGGAGAAGGCGATTCGTTCCAAAACATACCGTGCCTTTATAGCTTGCGCCATCAAAAGAAACCGCTTCTGGCACTTGGTTACATTCATGGCGAATTTGAATCGCGCCTTTCTTGGTCCCTACAGACAAAGAATTAACATTGTACCACTTTTCTTCTGGGGCCGCCGCAGGAGGCGTAGGCGCTGCTTCAAGCGCGGTCGGAGCGGCGGGGACAGGTGTCGGAGGCAGGGGGGTCGTCGGTGCATTAGCTTGAGGGGCACGCGCATCCATTGCCATCCGGTCAAAACGCTGACCCATGTGCCATAACCCGCCTAACACAAGTAAAAGCGTGATGACCGCAATATACAGCGCCATCTTACCGGATTTGTCTTGAGGGGCAGGTGCAGAGGCTGATGAAGGGGTGGAAGGGCGAACGGGTTGGTCCATAGGGGATTAACCAAGAAGAAGAGCAAAGAAGAGGATCATGCCCACCAACGTATTCACGAGCGGAAAACGCTTGTAGACAGGCATGAGATCATCTATGCGTGTGAGTGAGATATGCACAAGTATAACATAGCCTAAGCCCAAGAGGAGAAAAATATATCTCAACCACATGGATTCAACCGTGAAACAGGCAAGTACCGATGATGCTCCATACAAAACAGAGCAGAGGATGAGTGTTTTGTAGGCACCGAGTTTCGTGGCGATCGTCTGAAGGCCTGCCCGTGTATCCGCGCGGATATCTGGAACGGCACTATAGGCATGCATCGCTATGCACCAACACGAAGCGGCGAGAAACGCTATCCAAGGAAATGGTCGAGGATAAAATACGTATATCATCAATCCCGGAAAGGCGTAAAAGATGTTGGATGCGCTATCCAGAAATGGACGTGCTTTTGCTCGAATAGGGGGGAGCGAGTAAAACACCCCAAGCAAAATAAAAAGATAAAACAAAAGAACAGCTGGAAGCGAATACCAAAATTGTACGATTAACAACCAAACCGAGAGGATAAGCCACGGCACTTGGCAGAGAATAATGTAGATAATCAAGCGCTTACGTTGAGAGGGGAGGAGGCGCGTCTCATACGTATCTTTTTTTGGATTATGTGCGTCTGTATCTGCATCAGACAGGTCATTGACTCCATAGATAAGCAGGTTGGCTGGCAGGAGAAAATATCCAAACGTTAACAAGATGACGCCTAAAAGGATAAGAAAAATAAAGGGTTGTTCAACGAGGAGCCGCCACGCGGCCGGAGGAATTTCAATGAACAGAATATGTCCTAGAGTTGCAAGCGTTCGCAGCCGGTTCGTAAACGTCATGGACGACGGCGTCTCAAAACGAAGGGTGCTGACAATCCCGATCAAAAACGGACCAAATAAATACAGCCAAAAACGGGGGCGGCTTACGCGCACCACCCAGCGAATTTCCTGCCAAAGAGATGTAAAAAAAGATGTCATGGTGCTATCCTAACCCCGAAAAGCCTTTATGAATAGGATATTCCTCTGGTTGCTCGTCGTACTCGGATCAGCATTCGGTGGTTGGATGGCCTCTGATTGGCGTCAGACGCCGATCTTTGCTGTGTGCGCGCTGCTTTTTCTGTTGCTCGGTGCCGCAGTCTCTGCGTACTTAAGCGTAACGTCATACGGTCTTCGTACCGCGCTCAAGACCCTCGCCATTCTTTCTGTCTTCGCGTACCTGATTGAAGGAATAGGGGTTAACACAGGTTTCCCGTATGGATCCTTTGTCTATCTCGACGGTCTCGGTCCACTCCTCGTAGGTGTACCATTGCTCCTTCCGTTGGCCTGGGTTCCCCTTATGCTCGCTGCCTGGCAGATCGCGGCACGCGTAACGAACAACGTTGCCTCAACCATATTCCTGTCTGCCTGGATCTTACTCGCGATTGATCTCGTCCTTGATCCAGGGGCCGTTGCTTTAGGCTTATGGAAGTATCAAGCCGGAGGGATGTATCACGATGTACCGTGGACAAATTTTATGGGTTGGATTTTATCCAGCTCACTTGGCGCGTGGCTGACCACCTCCTCTCTACGTATCACAAAGGGATCGCTCTTCTATTGGTGTCTCGCGTTCGTATCGGGTCTTGGGTTTTGGTCAGCAGTTTCTTTCCGAGTCGGTTATATGACGCCAGCCTGTATCGGTGGCCTTTTGCTCATCGGCGTAAGCATCTTCGTATGGCGTGACGAAAACACACGTATTTGCTAGAGTTGGAGCATCCATATGCTTTCTTCTACTATCGCCAAATCCATGATCGAGCGCATGGCGCTTCTCGACAAGAGCCGCCGTGAATTGCAGCAAGTCTCGTCTGAGGCCTTGGCGGCCAGTAAGCGAGCCATTTTTGCGTTTCATCGGGATGATGAAGCCGCCGCACATGAACAGTTGAGTATGGCGCAAGAACGTTTGCGAACTGGTGCAGGCATCGTAAAAAAAGTCACGAAACTCGCTCAAGAAGGGAGTTTTCGCGCCGCGCAAGAAGAATACGCAGAAGCAGATCTTTTACGGCAATACCTAGAGCGTGGTCAGCTCGGCAAGGTAGATGGAATTGCAGATGATGCCGAGATTTATCTTGGCGGTCTGTCTGACATGACCGGTGAACTCGTTCGTCGTTCTGTGTTACATGCCACCGAAGGCGACCATGAAACCGTCGAACGTATTTTTGAAGATGTACGCCGTGTCGTTGAGCTTTTGATGGAAATGGATCTCACCGGAGCCTTACGCACCAAACTCGATCAAGCCAAGCAAAATCTCCGTAAACTCGAGGAAATCCGCTACGATCTTTCCTTGCGCGGAGAGTAGGATCGACTCCTTTGATCGACTATGAATGTCCTGATCCTTGGTCTAGGCCAATATCCTCATGGAAGCGGAATAGAGGCCGCCGTTTTTTTTGCGGAACAAGGAGTAAACCTCATCGTAACCGACCTCAAATTAAAAGAAGACTTGAAGGATAATGTCCAACGTCTCTCTAAATATAAAAACATCCAATTCATTTTAGGCGAACATCGTCTCAAGGATGTTGCCTGGGCAGATATCGTCGTCCCTAATCCCCGTGTTCGTCCCGATAGCCAATTCTTTCAAGAAGCTGTTCGTCTAGGAAAAAGAATTGAGTCAGATGTTTCACTGTTTCTCGAGCAGTGTCCCGCTCCGGTTATCGGCGTCACCGGTACGCGAGGAAAAAGTACGACCTCAACGCTCATTGCAGAAATGCTCAAAGCAGATGGGCGCACCGTTCATCTCGGGGGAAATATTTTAGTCTCGCCGCTCGCGTTTTTGTCCAAGGTGAAGAAGACGGATTGGGTCGTGCTAGAGCTCAGCAGTTGGCAGCTTGAGCTCACGGGTCGCAAAGGCGTTTCCCCTCCGTACGCCGTCTGGACCAATCTCATGCGCGACCATCTCAATACCTACAGCGGAATGGAGGAATATGGCGAAGCAAAAGCGCAAATCTTTCGCCATCAAACCGGCGACGGACTTGTGCTGTTGCCCGCCGACAAAACATTTATCCATTACGCCCAAAGCGCTCCCGGCGAAGTCGTTCGCGTTGGCGGTCCTAAAGATGAAGCGTCTAAGCTCGTCGAGCAAACAGAGCTTCGTTTGCCGGGTGAGCATAACCGCCAGAACGCCGCCTTTGCGGTCGCTCTCTGTCTCGAAATAGGAGTAAAAAAGACAGTGATAAAAAAAGTACTCACAACATTTACGGGTCTCCCAAATAGATTAGAAGAGATCGCAACCATAAACGGAGTGAAGTATATAAATGACACAACTGCCACGACACCGGATGCCACGATTGCGGCTTTAAATGCCTTCACCCCTTCTTTTAAAGAGTCCCGATCTGCCCTACATCTTATCTTTGGCGGCGCAGATAAAGAGTTAGAATTTGAGGAGATCGCGAGCCTGCTTAAGAAAAAAAAGCCGTTCGTCTATCTCTTGCCCGGAACAGCGCATGAGAAGATTGTGACCACGTTCAAAAAAGCGCGCGTATCGTATCTTGAAGTAAAAGATCTCGCTGATGCGTTTGCGTCTATCGATCAAGAAAAGAAGATAGGGGATATCGTACTTCTCTCTCCCGGTTGCGCGAGCTTTGGACTATTTAAAAACGAATTCGATCGTGGAGAAGTATTTGTTCGTCTCGTGCGCGCCCTTACATAAGCCCCATGCTCTTCTTCATACTCGTTTCCGCTCTCCTCTCCTTCTGCGCCGCCGTTCTTACGCGCCGCCTCGCCTTTAAGGTTCAAGCCATCGACGCGGTCCAGGGAGGAAGAAAAATCCACACCAAGCCCACCCCCATGTTAGGGGGGTTAGGAATTGGTCTAACCATTCTTTTTGTCGCCGTCGGTACGATCTTCATGCATCCCGGAATGTTTGAGGAGACCTTTTTAGTACGTATTGGCGGATTTTTAGCCGGTATCATCTTGCTTCTCATCGGAGGCAGTCTAGATGACCGCTACAATTTGAAGCCCTGGATGCAGATTTGTTTTCCGATTGCCGCCGCCCTGTGTGTCATGCTTACCGGGACGAGTATCTTAGAGATTTCAAGTTTAGCGGGTAAAGGGGTTTGGAGTTTAGATTGGTGGCATGCGAGCACGACTTTCTTCGGTCACGCGCTCCGCTTCGTTTTTCCTGCCGACCTGCTCACGCTCGCCTGGCTCTTAGGCGTGACCTACGCTACAAAGACCATGGATGGAATTGATGGTCTTGTAACGGGTCAGACGGTCATTGGAATTTTACTCATCATTTTGCTCGCCCTGAGTCCACGCTTCTATCAACCTGAGATTGTGGTGATCGCGGCGATTATTTTAGGTGCCTTCGCAGGCTTCCTGCCTTGGAACATTTCTCCTGCACGCCAATTCCTCGGGGAGTCGGGGAGTACGCTCGCCGGGTTTAGCTTAGGGTTTTTGGCGATCGTGTCTGGGGCTAAGGTTGCTACCGCCTTTATGGCATTAGGAATTCCTTTGGTGGATTTCCTGCGAGTCATCCTCAGGCGTATTCACGCAGGGCGGTCACCATTTCAAGGCGATGATACACACCTCCATTTTCAACTCCTCCATCTCCAGTTTACCCCGCGACAGGTAGCCGCCTTTTTCTGGATGCTTACGCTGATCTTTGGGTTAGCGGCGCTTGGATTGCAAACGCGTGGTAAGACCGTTTTGATTATTGGGTTAATTGCCGTGACTCTCATGTTAGCCTTGGGTGCTGCGCGTTTACGTTCGTCTATCTCTATTACGTGGCGTAAGCGAGTCCTGATCCTCACAGCTCTTATTACGCTCGCAGTGGGAGCCTGGTCCATCTGGGGATTGTGGCGTGAGTATGTCCGCAGTTCAGATGTACAAGAAATCCAATTACAAAATAAAAAACTTTTCCTTGAAATAGCCGATACCCCGCAAGAACGCGAACAAGGCTTAAGCGACCGTGCTTCCATGCGCACCGATCACGGCATGCTCTTCGTCTTTCCAAGGCCAGATCGCTACACCTTCTGGATGCCGCGCATGCAATTTGATCTAGATATTATCTGGCTAAACGGCTCACGTATCGTGGATGTGGTCCGTTTACCGGCACCGACCTTGGTACAAGAGATCCCCGCTCGTCATACTCCCGCAGAGCCTGCGGATCGGGTACTCGAACTTGTTGCTGGTCAGGCAGCTGTCCACGGCTTCCTAAAAGGAGCAATTGTTCCGCAGTTGGAAATTGGTACAGCGAAAGATAAGTAAGAGGATTTTGATACGGGGGTTATCAAAGTTGCATAAACACGTAGATTTTGTTACACAGAAGCCGCTTCTCGAAAGGAGGCACGCATGGCAGAAGGTGGAGTCCCTTCTCCTCCGACAGAAACGCTCGCGACCTTCCTCGGCGCTCTCGTCGACGAGGTTAACAAGGTTCTGCGGGGCAAATGTCGGAAGACAATGCCGCAGGTCAATGTCGATCGAGTCATTACCAATATCATGCAGCAGCTGAAGAGTACGGACCTTACTATTTTGCAGATCAAGATCGAGGAGGCGCGGCTAATGCGGGCCGTCCGGAGAATGATGGTATACGCGAGCGATCGTTTTACCGTTGTTATCACCGCGCCCGATTACGAGCCTGTCCCTGGGGTGATTGCCTACGTGCTTATTCGTATCGTTGCCGCAAAAGCGAATGTGCATGTGAAGCCGCTTACCTTCTTGCGGGGGCGTCAGGCTCTGAGCATGCTGTATGAGCTCATCGTCGCCTGTGCCATCGGGTACCTGGATGCAAATAGCCCAGACCCGACGGAGCAGCGGGGCGTAGCTGATATCGTGGTGGATGACGCCCGTGTGGCCGAGGCGTGCAAGGTGGGTCTTCTGCTGACGGAATGTGAACCTCCTCAGGTCAGACGCATCCTGATGGCGGCACAATGCGCTCCTCACCCGCCCATGTTTCTCTTCCGATTGCTGCGAGTGATCGAGTACCTTTACGGGGAAGATATCTATCCTGCAGACCTGTCCCTTCCCCAACTCAATGCCGCACTCGACCTGCTAAATACCATGGGGAATGCGGTCTTCACGTTCAACCCAGGTGGTCAGGCTTAAGCAACGTCCCTTCCCTCTTCCCTCTTTTTATCGGCTTATCTTAGCAAAAACTTAGAAAGCCGTTTTATTTTTCCTTGTCTAAATCCTTAGAATACAGAGGGAGAACCATGACGCATTGACAAGTCGGGGAGATTCCCGTATTATTTGCCCATCTTTTCAAGCCATTGGCTCCCTTTACTATGATTGCTGTGATTCACACCGGAGGAAAACAATATCTCGTTAAACAAGGCGATATTGTTAAAATCGAGAAACTTGACGCCAACGTCGGCGACAAAGTCATGTTTGAGACGCTTATGTCCGCCGAAGGCGAAACGGTTAAGCTTGGTACCCCTTCCTTGGGCCAAAACGTCACCGCCGAGGTTTTAGAACAAGGCCGCGACGCTAAAGTCGAGGTCGTCAAATACAAAGCCAAGTCCCGCTACACCCGCCGCACCGGACACCGCCAATCCTTCACCAAAGTGAAGATCTCCCAAATCGCGTAAAAACAGCGAAACCCCTCGGACACGTCCGGGGGGTTTTAAGTTAGGGGAGGGAAGAAGATGTGTGCTTAGCGACGGCGTGCAAGGGCAAGCTTTTCAGGATCCGCTCCATGAGAAGCATCTATTTCCTTCGTGGTAACCAAGATGTGTGCCATGTCGGATGTATTAGGAGAATCACTCACGAGGCGTTCAACTTCTTTTCCTGCTTTTGTGAGCCGGTCATTCAGGAGAAGGACGTTTCTTCCAACGTGCATGCGTCTGAAGCTAATCTGCATCGACAGAATAAGGTAGTAGATGAGCGAGAGGAGCCAGACGGGCCACCATGCATGCAGGAGGTATAGGTAGATGAGGTGCAGTGCGATGAAAATGACGGATGTCGTAATACGCGCGCCCTCTTCCAGAAGCAAGTCTTCAATGTCATCTACGTACTGTTGCCCCCTCTGCCGACGCACATCCCCAACGAGTATTGAAAGTGCCCCGATAAATACTGAGATCCAGAACGCTAGCCCAGTATAAATGGTAAGCCGAGGAATCGCTGCTGCGGTAATAAGGAAAAGCAGGCCAAACGATGAAGTAACATGCATCCTTTTAAAGGCGGTACGACGGGCTGGCTCCGTCTCTCTTGTGGTTTGGAGTTCAGCGTCACTGGTCGCAATGTCGGCTTGCAGTCTGTGCATTTCTACCTGAAGGCGGAGCACCGCTTCAGACGCGGCACGGAATGGGCCATTTCCAACCCGCACATACGTAAGCTTATCATCTGTCTTAGTTGTCATGGTTCGACCTCCGCCAGTATTTAGAAGGTATTTTATGAAAAAAGTCAATCCTTGCATCTAAAAAACAGAAGCCCTCGGATGAGGGGCCGAGGGAGGGGTGTAAACGAGAAGTCGATATGGTGGGTGCTTACCCGTTTTGTACGCGGACGAGATCGGACACTTCTCTATTAGAGGCGGGTTGCGTTTCGAGAATTGTGCCCTCAGCTTTGCGCAATTCTCCTTCGAGATTATATAGATCTTCTCGTAGCTGCTCTATCTCATCAAGCTCGTGTAGATCGTGAGAGGCTGTTATGTAACGCTTGAGGTCAAAAGACGAAAAAAACTGAGAGACCGCGACGAAGGCCGTAAAAAGTAGACAGAGATAGCTAGGAGTAGTCACACATAGCACTAAACTAAACCAGCTAATAAGAAATGCTTTCACGAGCCGAGCGTTGATGAAATTTTTATAACGCTTCAGACGTTGTCGTAGATGCGCGGCATTTGCTTGTCTCTGTTTTAGGATGATTGATCCTATGCCTGCAGCGAAGGAAAAGAACAGGAGATAGTAAGTCGGCCATGAGCGTAGAAGATTGGAGGAGTCGTAAGTACAGAGGTAAATGGCTCCGAGAAAGAACATGACCACTGCCTGACGCATGCTATAGGTAGGGTCATCATCGCCCTCCTGGCGTTCATGGAGGGAGCTGTAACGAGTATTGATATTGGTACGGAGAGTGCGGATTCGCTCCCTCAGCTCCTCATCTGAAGTATCTCGATATGGGCCTACTGCTGCTCGAATATACGTTGGCCGATGGTCTCCTTCGTGTGTCATGGTGCACTTCGATCAGTATTTAGAAGGTATTTTATGAAAAAAGTCAATACTCCTTGGGTTCTAAAAAAAAGGTAACCCGAGGGATACCCGTTTAGTTGTGCAGAACGCCTTTCCCTGCCCCTCCCCGCAGGATGGTGCGGGGCAAGCTCTCGCCGGAGGAGGGGAGAATAAATGTCAGGACTCTTTCCGATTCACAAGTGCATCCGCCAAGGTGTGCGCATCTGCGTACTCAAGGGCCGCGCCTGTTGGAAGTCCGCGGGCTAAGCGTGTCACCTTGACCCCTAGGGGGGAAAGTTGTTTGCGTAAATATAATGTGGTTGTGTCACCCGGAAGATCCGCATCAAGTGCCAAAATAACCTCACGGATAGGGGAGGAGGGTTCGCGTAAACGGGTTAAGAGCGAAGCGATGGTGAGCGTATCCGGTGTGCGTCCTTCAATCGGGTCTAATGTTCCCCCGAGCACGTGATAGCGCCCTTTAAAGACCCCCGTTTCTTCTACGGATTGCACATCTTGGCTTGTCGCTAACACGCATAACATCGCTTGGTCACGAGACGAGTTGCTGCAAATTGAGCACGGCGAACGGTCAGCCCATTGGTGGCAGACCGAACAATGCGCGATTGAACTCGCGAGTTTTTGTACGCTACGGGCAAAGCGTTCGATACTCTCCCTCGGTTGTGTCACGAGCCAATACGCATACCGCAAAGCCGCCCTTGGTCCCACGCCCGGGAGACTATCAAAGGCCGCCGCCGCATCATGAATGGGCTCGGGGAGGGGCATAACGAAAGGCGTCAGGCATCAGGAACTAGGCCTCAGTAGCAAGATGGAACTAAGACTTCATCGCATCGCCAAACTCTTGTGCTAAATCAAGACCACCAATATCTTTTAATTTGCTGGCCATCACGCGTTGGATTTTGCCAATCGCATCGTTCGTGGCCTCGACGATTAATTCTTGTAACTTTATTTTGTCTGACATGGCGCTATCATCAATCGTGATAGACAGCACTTGCTGATTACCATTAATCACAACCTTCACTTTGCCCCAACCAGAAGCGCCTTCCGCTGTTTCCTGGGAGAGCGCACTCTGAATTTCCTTGGCACGGTCTTTTAAGTCTTTGAATTGTTTCAATTTAGAGAACATGGACATAGATTGTATAGAGAATGGTGAGTAGGAGTGGCCTTATTAGAATGGATTTCCCGACCCTATCATGGAGCCTGCGCCGGAGGGTGGCAAGGGGGGTTTGTTCATGCCAGACGGCATGCCCATCGGGGATTTCTGAAGGGAGCGGAAGCTGGTACGGGCCGCATCGAAGTAGAGTTTTACGACTCCGACCGGACCATTACGATGTTTTGCGATATGGATTTCTGCCAAGTTCTGTTCTTCAGGTGACAAATCCTCTGGACGGTAGTTTCTGTCCGCGGCTTTACGGTAAATGAACATCACAATGTCGGCATCCTGTTCGATGGAACCCGATTCACGTAAGTGAGCGAGGCGTGGGATGGCTGGTTTTTGCAACTCCACGCTACGCGATAACTGGGAAAGCGCGATGACTGGCACGTTGAGTTCACGGGCGATTGATTTTAACCCACGCGTAATCTCGGCCACTTCTTGGGTACGATTTGATTCACCTCCGCTTTTATTTCTGCTCTCCATCAGCTGCAAGTAGTCGATGACAATCATGCCTAAGCCATGTTCCATTTGGAGCCGTCGGCATTTCGTCCGGATCTCCATGATATTGGCGTTGGCTGTGTCATCGATATAGATAGGAGCTTCCGACAAAATACCTAACGCGTGCCCAATCCTCGGAAAATCATCGTTTCCAGGATCTTCTGAGAGTTTACCGGTGCGCATCTTCCAGAGATCCACGTTTGCCTCCGCACAAATCATACGGTCGACTAACTGCTCTTTGGACATTTCGAGCGAGAACAACCCCACTGATACTTTACTCTTTACGGCCGCATGGCGAACTAAGTCCAAAGCAAAAGAACTCTTCCCACAGGCCGGACGCGCCGCCAAGATGATCAAGTCA
The DNA here is from genome assembly GCA_018061025.1 of Patescibacteria group bacterium. Classification (GTDB taxonomy): domain Bacteria; phylum Patescibacteriota; class Patescibacteriia; order 2-12-FULL-60-25; family 2-12-FULL-60-25; genus JAGOUY01. Next base: position 28,646 of record JAGOUY010000012.1, on the reverse strand, counting down.
CTTTTTTGTAATCCACCTAGCAACTGGTCAAGGTCAGGATAGCCTGTCGAAATGCCGCGTAGCTTGCCCTTTTCGCGGTGCAACTCATCAATACGGTCAAACGCATCTGCCAAGACATCACGAATCGCCGTAAACGAACGCTTCAAGAATCGTTGTGAGACATCAAACAACGTTCGCTCTGCTTGATCCAAAAGGTGCTCAACATCTTCCACTTCTTCGTATCCAAGGGCGGTGATCTCACCCGCCGCTTGCAAAAGCCGACGCAAGGTCGCCTTCTTCTGGATAATCTCTCCATAGTGGACGACATGGCTAGAAGTAGGCACCGCGTTGGCAAGCGCGATCAGCTCCGCACGTCCCCCGATCTGCTCGAGCTCTCCGCGTTCTGTGAGACGGTTCCCGAGTGAAAGTAAGTCGATCGGTTCATTCCGTCGATAGAGGTCGAGCATGGCCTCATAAATACGACGATGTTTATCGGCATAAAAATCCTCCGGGCCAAGCAAGTCGGCCACCTTAATCATGGCATCTTTATCCAAGAGAAGAGAGCCTAAAAACGACTGTTCTGCTTCCAGATTCTGGGGCGTGAGTCGTTCGAGGTTGGCCATATAGGCGCATCTTAGGTGGCAGGGTTAAAGGAGGCAAGAGACTAAGGTGGGGGCAGGGTGTGGGGTTCATGTGGGGAACGTAGAAACGTTCAACGCGTCGGGGTTATACACAGCGTCGCTCGTGAGGGAGAGCGAGATCTGCTATACTGTCCCTATATCGTTTTTTCGAACCTTCTATGAAGATTACTGTCTACTCAACTCCTACCTGCCCGTATTGTAAGCTCGTCAAAGATTACCTGCGCGAGAAGCAAATGCCGTTTGAAGAAATTGATGTCGCCGCCAATGGCGAAGCCGCCAAAGAGATGGTCAAGATTTCCGGCCAGATGGGTGTCCCTGTCGTAGATATTAACGGTCAAATTATTGTCGGATGGAACAAGCAAGCCTTGGAAGATGTACTCACGCACCAAAAACACGCCCTCGCCGCTTAAGCTTTCGCTCAATAAATAAAACACCCACGCATGTCGTGGGTGTTTTATTATGTTCTTATCGGGAGCACGAGGCGATACAAGCCGTCTCATCTACTTGGCATTGTTGCAATGCCTTTGATGTTTGGGCCATCTTCATACACGTGATGCGAGTACGGGAACACGCGTTGGTACATTCTTCATTCGCTACGGTCTTAGACGGTGCAGGGGGAGTAGCAGGTTGAATAAACGTTTCCTGTGGGGAAGGGGTGTTTTGCACCGGAGGCGTCATCGGGATGAAGGTGTTTTGAGGAGTTTGGTTATTGTTCACTGGATTTTGCAGGCGCAGTGCGGCAGAAAGCGCTTGTACATCTGCGCGCAATGATTCAATGGAGCGTTCGAGGTCAATGGTGCGTTGATAGAGAGAGTGATTGCGTGCCGCTTCGCTGTGAGGAGCGCTGTCATCAATCGCGGAATTGGCTTGTCCTACCCCAACAGCCGCGGTTAGGTTTTTCACCTTACAATCAAGTAAGCTCAGGTTCAAGAAGGCGGCATATACGGCACGTCCCACTTGCCCAAGCGTAAATTGACGAGCGGTGAGTTGCGCGCTTGTACTAGGAAGATCGGCAGCGCCATAGGCATTAGAACAGGGGAAGATGACCGTCGGTACGCGGATACCATCAAATGGGTTTACGATTGGAGCGAACACCTGAGCCTGACTAGGAAGAGCCGTGCTAACGAGAGCAAACAAAGCCAGCAAAGGAATGGCGTATGCTTTAGACATAGAGGTAAGGATATGAGATTAAGTAATCCAGATAAATAACGTAGCACTCAGGCTAAAAGGATACTAGGCTTTACCCAACGTCTTTTCTCCTGGATTCCATTCCATCGGACACAGGTCGCCGCTCTGAAGGGCTTTGACAACGCGCAACACTTCTTTGACGGAACGACCAACGGAGCCAGAACTGATCAAAGAATATTTCACCTTGCCCTCTGGATCAATGATAAAGAGACCGCGTTCGGCTAATCCATCCTGTTCGTTGAACACTTGGTAGTCACGAGAAATAACGTGGGTCGTATCTGCAAGAATTGGGTAGGTAACATCCGCAAGATCGCGTTCGAACCATGCTTTGTGGCTCCATTCCGAATCCGTAGAAGCGGAAAGGACTTTGCAGTTAAGCTCGTTAAATTCTGCTTCATGTTGCGAGAACCCTTTTAATTCCGTCGGACAGATGAAGGTAAAATCGCGTGGGTAAAAGAAGAAGACGAGCCATTTACCTCTGTAATCAGACAAGCTGATTTTGGTAAAATCGTTGTTGTCCTTGTTGCTGCCTTTTTGATAGGCGGTGATGTTGGAAAAATCAGGAGCTTTCGTATCGACTTGGATCATAAGGGGGGGGTAAATATTTATTTTTTAGCGCTCATGAACAATTCGCTCGCCTTGTTCCAATCAAGGTGTTTCCACCATTCAGCAATGTAAGCTTTGCGATCAGAGCCGTAGTCAATGAAGTAAGCATGTTCGTATACATCGAGAACGAGGACTGGCATGCAACCCCAGATACCTCCTTGGTTGTGGCTGTCCGCCGTGTAGACACGAAGCGCTTGTTCATGCGTGTCCCAGCACAGGACGACCCATCCGCGTGCAGCCATCCCACAGGCAGAGAAGTACGCAGTGAAGTTCTCAAGAGAGCCATATTGTTGGGTAAGAGCATCAACGAGTGCGCCGGTTGGTTTGCCATCTCCACCGAGAACATCAAAGTACCATTCGTGAAGGTAGACCCCATTCACCGCAAAGGTTTCACCGTCTTTAAGGCCACGGAGTTCTGAATAGGATTGGTTCGCACTCGATACGTCGCCACCATGCGATAAAACCTCCAGCTTTTCTTGGATCTCTTTTTTCTTCGCTACATATCCCGCGTATAATTTATCGTGATGGACGGTCAGGGTCTTTTCTGAGATCCCATCAAGCCCACCGGAAAAAGGTAAAGGTTTTGGTTCATTGGTCATAATAACGTCCATTAAATACTCAGCGTCCCATGAGTGGTGAGCTGAAACGGCCAAAAGCCGTCCCTATCTCTATACGCTACAAGCACTCGCCTGTCCACGGGTTTAGAGGATATTCCTAGACATTTTCCGCGTATTAGTCTTCTCAGGCAGGCTACACATCGTATATAGTAATGGCTATCTATGTTTACACGCTTGATGTGGCTGGGAGTGGCGAGTGTTGGAATGATCACGATGGGAGCGGGGTGTATGCCCTCGTCACCTATCACGGAAGACGCTCAAGTCGCCCCAGTCTCTTCTGAGGCGGCAACGCAACAGCTCGTCTTCCGTACCGGAGATACGTTTGAAGTGAAGCAAACTTTTTTTGGCCTGGGTGAACTTCCTTCCGTTCTCTGGAAAGCCAAAGAGCTAGGCCGCACCGTCAAAGTCGAGGTCTTTGAGCCGCGGCAGACGGCGCGTCTGTCCTGGCGAGCAGAAACAGAACAAGAGACGCAAGAATCTGCTCAAGCTCGCGCGGCCTATGAGACGCGCATAGCACAACGCAAAAAGGGTGATGAATACCCACCACCACCAGCTGTGCGTAATGAACTGGTCACGGCACGGGGCAATGTAGAATCCATTGATTTATTGGATAGCCAAACCCTGTCCTTACCCACGTATTGGACGCCAGGTATCATTGATGTGGCGAAAACACGTAGCGGAATCTGGCTTTCACAAAATAGCTATCGCGAATTAGAGCGTGCGAGTTCAACGATCGTATACTTCGATGTTTCAAGCGACGCCGCTGCTCAACTCCTCAAGTCGTCGAAAGAGTGGGTGGAAGCCATCGCGCGTTTACGCACGCAGTCCGCTCGGGTTGCAGATACGCAAGAGCCCGCCCGTTTGCGTCTCGATGGAGGGCTCCTCGACTGGCCACTCGTCATCAATGGTAAGCGCCAGACGGTTAAAGCCTGGAAGGCAAAAAATGGCTTTGGCGAATTGATTATTTTAGCCAACCAAGACAATCCTCTCATCTTGAAAACCACGGTAAACCCTGTATTTCCTGGCATCGGACGCGCCGCTCAAGGCAGCACAGACCTAAACACCCTCTTTGGGTATGAAATCACCGACCTCACGCTTCCTAGATAAATACCCACTATTTTTCTATGCAACCTTCTCATATTAAATTATTTCTCCTCATCTTGTTGATGTTAGGGGTGGGCGGATATGTCATGTATTCGACAACTCCCGCCGCGTCGCCGACAAAAAAAGTTGAACTGCCAACAACGGCTACAACCTCAACGCTTCCCGTAGCGAATGTCACCAATCTTCACATGGAGAAAAACGGCGCATCCTTCGTTATAACGGGTCAAGCAAAGAATGAGATTGACGCATCGTTAACCGGACTTGAAGTCGAAGTAAAAACAGCTTCCGAAACCATTCGAGGTACCTTCGATCGCATCACGGCGGATGTGCTGGTAGAAAATCGAGCCATGCGCGCAGGAACCGTCGTCGTTGATCTAAAAAGCCTGAATACCGGTTCCGTCGCTACCAATCAGCGTCTGCTCAGTGCATTTGGGACGCGGGCTGCACAGGAGGCATATACGAAAGCTACGTATGCCATCACGCGTGTTGATAAGGGAGAAGAACGAGGCGCAGTGGCGGTTGGGATGCTCACCCTTAACCAAGTAACCAAAGAAGTGTCCATTCCATTCGTTCGCGAAGGCGGTGGATTGAAAGGGGGAGCGATGATTGATCTTGCTCAGTTTGGATTGCAAATTCCGGGTGCGCAAAGCGTGAACCTCCGTTTCTTGTTAGGTGTTAAATAAACGAGTCAAAAAAAGATCCACTCCTTCTCGAGAGCGGATCTTTTTTGTTACATTTGTTGCGTCACGCGCACCATCCATTTAGGATCGACTGACACTTGTAAATCAAGGTAGAGGCGACGGTTCGTAGAGGCTTGCCATTCTTTGCGCACATCGCTCCCAATCGTTTTAAGCATGCTCCCACCTGCGCCAATAATCATCCGTTTATACCGTTCATCCGAGGTGAAAATCATGGCAGCCGCGTACATAAGTTCTGGGTTTCGTTCTTCAAGCTGCTGCACTTCCACATGGATCGAATAGGGAACTTCTTCACGTAAATGCAGAAAACATTTTTCCCGAATCAGTTCCGCTAGCCAACGTGGATGGGTGAGATCCGTGCGTTGCTCGGCTGGATAGTGCGCCTCACCCTCAGGAACGAGTGCGAACAAGGTATCCACCAAACGATTAACATCTGTTCCCCGCAAGGCAGAAATTTCTAAGGTGCTGAGTTGCCCAACATCGATATCGCGAGCGACATGTAAGAACGGACGTTGCGCCTCGGTGAGGTCACTTTTGTTAATGACCATGACGATGGGCGTCGTGAGCGCACGTAATTTTTGTTGGATCATCTCTTCTTCTGGTCCTGGTTCGCGTCCTGGATCCACGACATACACAATCGTATCGATTCCCTCCAATTGGGTATCGACGACCGTGTTTAAATGTTTTGATAAAACATCGTTTTTGCCTAAAAAGACGCCTGGAGTATCCACGAACACGAGCTGTCCACGTTTTTCGCTAAAAATACCCCGGACCGGCTCACGTGTGGTTTGAGGACGGGGAGTGACAATGGCAACTTTTGTGCCGATGAGCGCGTTTAACAGGGTGGATTTTCCAACGTTAGAGCGACCAACGAGTGTCACGAATCCAGATTTTTTTGAGGTAGTCATAGTTGAGGTGAGCTGTCATTCTGAGGATAGCCGACCAAGCGTCGGTATTCAGGATGGCAAGTAAGTAAAGATAGACTGACTATAGCAGGTTACGTGATGCGCACAAGCTTGGTTACAACTTCTACATGGGGCGTTTGTGGAAAAAGATCGAGTGCCTCTATGGCTTCTACTCGATATAACGTTTTAAATTGCTTCAATTCTTCCACCAAACGCCGATAGCTGCACGAAACGTAGACGATGGTAGGAGGTTTCTTTTCGAGCAGCATCTCCAAGGCGCGGGGATGCAGGCCTGAGCGAGGAGGATCAATAATCACCGCATCAGGGCTAAGGGCTTTCCAATCCAAGTCTTCCGCTGGCCCTGCCCCAAAGGTCGCTTGTTCTGCGACGTCGTTCTCAATCGCATTCTTTTGAGCGAGTTCGATCGCAGGCGCATCCAGTTCATGTCCATAAACTCTCGCCCCCGCTTTCGCACACGCAATCCCGAAGAATCCTGATCCACAATATAAGTCCATGACGAAGGGAGAAGGGGAGGGGGAGACGGCTCGATCAAGGCCAAGAAAGCGTAACACGGTCGTCTGCAATGTTGCGGCCATGTCTGAATTGGTTTGGAAGAAGGAGTTTGGATGGACGAGATACCGAAGTCCATTCACTTCTTCGCTGAGATATTCCTTGCCATGAAGCAATGTCAATGTCTTCGCAAGTGACAAGTCTGTAATCTCCGGATTCTCACCGAGATAGAGTGTGGTTGTGAGAGGAGCGAGTCGATCCGTGAGCCCCTTGCGAGCCGTCTCAGAAATCGCGGCCGCGTCTTTGACAATGATCGTTACCATCCGTTCATTTGTATTCTTGCCTAAGCGGATGACGCAATATCGAATCAACCCCGTATGCCGACGCGCATCCCACGCAGCGAGTTCATGTTCCTTCATCCAGTCGCGTACGTGTTGCAAGATCGTCGGCGTCGCATCATCTAATAGGAGACATGTCTGTAAATCCAAATAGCGATTCCAAGAACCATACTCTTTAAGTCCCACCGTCCCTTGCCAACCCACCACGTAATCCATGCGGTTACGGTAGTGCAGGGTATTGGTTGAGGGAACAACGTCTTTAAGGCGTTCTTCGTGGCCAGCACGTTCCAAGGCTTGGTTGATTTGCGTGCGTTTCAACTCAAGTTGTGCCGGATAGCTCATGTGCTGCCATAAGCAGCCGCCACAAACGCCTGCATGTGGGCAAGGAGCGGTAACACGATCTGAAGACGGATGTGTAACCTCCTTAAGACTCGCGATCCAATTCCCTTGGTCACGTTTCATAAAGGTCGCATCTATCTCATCCCCGGTGGTCGTAAAGGGGACAGCAACTTGCCGCGTCCCATCTGCGATATGCGGCATTTGATACGTAAAAACGCCACGGCCTTTCTCATCCATGCGCTCAATCCGTCCTTGCAAGTCATCTCCAAATTTCATGGAGGGACAGTAGCCGGAAATGAAAAAATAGTCTAGTTTTGGCTTATTTTAGATAAAAATTATGAAGCCGCCATTGACAAAACCGCATGTTTTATATATGATATATCGTCTTTGCCAACATGCGGTTGGTGCGGACAAACCATGGCAGACCCAGAAAAAAACCTGGGCTGATCAAGGAGTCGAACATGCGTGCATATTTCAGGGTTACTGGCCTCACTCTGCGTCAGGACAAGTGCGCTGGCTGGCAGCTCATCGTCCAGCGCGCTGGTCAGGAGGTCAAGATCGGCGTCGGGCAGAACTCCGGAGAGTTCTTCATGGAGCTGGACGACGCGCGGCCGACTCTGCCCCCGGAGCTCCAGACGAAGGTCGTGAGCGTAACCAGACTGGAGTTCGTCGAGGGATCCAGCCCGACCCGCCCCAACCTCCGTCTCGGCCGCTTCCGCTCGCTGAGCGCCGCGGCACAGGTGGAGATCACCGACTACTCCGTCAGCTCCCGCCCCGGCGGCTGCAAGCTCGTGTACAGCGCACGGAACGTCACGGCGCTCAAGCTCTTCCGTGACAGGATCCTGGGTGGCGAGTTCGCTCGCTGCGTCGTCCTCTTCGAACCCGCCAAGGATTAAACCGCGTCCCCCACGAAGACCCGCCACTCGGGCTTCATCTCTCGGGTGGCGCGGTCTTCTATTTTATACGAAGGTTTTCTTGGTGAAGATGTAATTTGAATGTCACTTGTATTTATAGATAGGGCTAGATAAGGTACGGGTGTTCTCAAGGAAGGAGGACAGCGATGAGTGAAAGGGATGGTCCATCTATTCTCTGGGTCGATCCTAACAGAATCAGCGTAGCTCGCTACGAAGATGAGCTTACGGCCTGGGGTGCGAATGTATGTTTCACGACAGATGTTGATGAGTTCATGCGTGTGGCCGTGGATCATAGTAGAACATGGAATCTATTCATCACGGAGATGGTGATGCCGCCCGGAACGGTGTTCAACATTCATGATCCTGACCTGTTGGGAGGAATGGCGACGGGGAGGGTAGTGATCCGTGAACTAGAGCGTATGTACCCTCATACGTCGCGCCTCCTTTTTACACACTGGAGAGACCTTGTTCCTGACTGGAACGATAACGATAGGGGGTTGTATGCTCTCGCAAAGAGCGATTACCGCGATCCTCGACGTTTTGTAGAGATGGTAGGAAGAATGATTAAATGACACCTCTGCTTCGCATCCTTATTGAGACGCCGGTTTCTCCCGCTATCTCACTGGGTGCTCTTTTTGTTTTAGGTAAAGACGTTTTGCATGATTTAGGTTGACGGATGTCGATTGGCTTGATAAAAAAAGAAGGCGAAAGTTGAGGTGTTTCATGTCCAGTGATCCAGAACGGGTCGCAGCGCCTCTCGCCGCTGCCGCCGACAAGGCCACGGAGGCGCCTCCGCATCCCAGGCTCCTTGTCCCAGATTCCAGTGACGCAGCGCCTGAGCGCCGCGCAACCTATCCTCTCGATCCAGAGGGATCGCCCGCGTCTTCAACCGGTGGCGGCTACGGCTACGGCTGCTGCGACTAAGGTCAATTCTTTTCCTCTCACCTCCTTGGGCCACTCCCGAGGTCGTATTTTTTTCAGACAGATGTGTATGCGTGAACTTCATCTTATTGCCCATGATCTTCGCTCGCGAGAGAATGTTGGTTCGCTGTTTCGTACCGCGGATTCCTTAGGGGTGTCCAAGCTTTGGCTCACGGGCTACACCCCCGCTCCTCCCGATGAAAAAATCAGCAAAGTCGCCTTAGGCGCAGAGCATTCTGTCGTATGGGAGCAATACACGGATGTAGAAAAAGTAATTGCGACCTTGAAAAAAGCAGGCGTCCCTGTCTATGCCTTGGAGTTGACGCCAGAAGCCGTTGATCTAAAAGAGTTCGTTGCCCCTGACCGTCTCGCTCTTCTCCTCGGAACCGAAGTGACGGGTATCCCGCCCTCGTTACTCTCCGCATGTGATGGAGGAGTGATTAAAATCACACAACAAGGAGTGAAAGAGTCGATGAACGTCGCGGTGGCCGCGGGAATCGCAAGCTGGGCAATTGTAAGCAAATAAAGCTTCTTGCCAAGTCTAAGTGCACCGCGTTTAATGGGGGTATAATAAGATTTAACGTAGATTTTTATGGAAGTAATCCCTCGTGAAAAGATCGTTTCCCCATGGAAGCAGGCTCTTAGCCTCTTAAATATTGCCAATCCTGAACATCGCGCAACGTTAGAAGAGGGTCTTGAAGAGATGACAGAAGAGAAAGCAATGGAGGTTGTGCAATGGCTCAAAACGATTCCGAATGATGAGATTAGTCACAACAAAGATATATCGATATATCGTGTATCTGCTGCAAAGGAGCGAACCGGAGAAATTTCTTGGGCACACGTAAGAGAAAGAGAATTTGAGCAAAATACAGAAGTTAACGGAGTTCGTATACTCTGCCAAAGTGGCCAGACATCCGGTTACGGGTATACGATAAGTTTTCCGCAACTGAACCAAAAAGGAGGGTCTGCAAGTTATGTAGATCATTTACAGCGGGGTGAAGCAGTAATTGGATTTAATCGTGCCTGTGAGCTGGCACAGCAAATGGGAGATGCGACTCAAGTACTGACTCAATTAGCCAAGGAGTTGAACCGTACAGCAAGAATTTAGCGATAGAAGTAGTATGCGAATTCTACTGGCCGTCCAAGGAACGGGAAATGGTCACATCAGCCGTGCGCGCGATGTGTTTCGTTGTCTTAAAGACTATGATCAGCAAGTAGACACGCTCGTGAGCGGTCTTCACTCCGAAGTAAGCCTCGGCGAGCCCTGGACGTATAAACTCGATGGCCTAGGGTTCTTTTTTGGGAAGAATGGGGGCATTGATTACGCACGTACTATTAAAGAGTTGCATCTCGCGAGTTTTATAAAAAACCTGCGCTCATTTCCGATTAAAGATTACGATCTCGTGATCAGCGATTTTGAGCCGATCAGTGCCTGGACCGCCCAGCTCCATCATATTCCTTGCGTTGCCATGAGCAACCAAGCCGCGTTCTTATCGCCAAAAACCCCACGTCCTTCTGATGGCCCGAGCGTATCAGAACTCGTCATGCGCTACTTCGCTCCTGGCACAGAAACCATCGGATTCCATTTTCAGCGGTACGACACCTTCATTCATACCCCCATCATCCGCACGGAAGTTCGTCGTCTCACGCCGGTTGCACGCCCTCAAGTCACGGTCTATTTACCTGCGCATGATGATCGTGTCCTCGCACGTGAATTCCAACGCATTCGCGGCATCGAGTGGAAGGTCTTTTCCAAGCACGTCCAGGCTCCATATGAGCAGGGGAACGTGAGCGTTTCGCCCGTGAACGCAGAGAAATTCTTAACCAGTTTAGAAACGTGTACCGGAGTCATTACCGCTGGTGGCTTTGAAACCGCTGCGGAGGCTCTCTTTTTGGGCAAGAAATTGCTTGTCATTCCCATGAAGGGACAGTACGAGCAGTTGTGTAATGCGGAAGCGCTTCGCCGCATGGGAGTCGCTACGCTCGAGGATGTTGGGGCAGACTTTGTTGAAAAGGTAGAATCGTGGCTCACCAGTGATGAACGCGTTCCTGTTGACTATCCTGATGAAACCGCGATGATCGTGGCCGATATTTTGCGTCGTTACAAAAAATAATAAATTAAAATAATAAAATATTGCTATGGCGATCACGCGAAAATTACCCGTTGCCCGTGTCGGTGAAATCTTGCCTGGACATACCAAGACCTTTCAGTTTGGGCTTGCGCAGGGGATTGCGTATAATGACGGCGGCACGATCAAGGCCTTTGTAAATAAATGCACGCACATGGGTGGGCCCGTTGAACTCAAACAAGCAGGAGGTGTGCCGCGCTTTCGTTGTCGCTGGCATGAAGCCGAGTTTGATCCTGCTACGGGCAAGGTGCTTCATGGGCAAGCGCCCGCAGGGAGTATGCTCACCCCGATCTCACTGACCATTGAAGGCGACCAATTATTCGCGACCCTAGAACTTCCCCCTGATCCGTTCGATTTTTAAGACATGCTCCGTTTTCTGCCGCGTTTATTTCATCGTCAAACCACGCACGTGACCTCCGCTGCGATGCTTTTGGGGATCGCGTCCCTTCTTTCCCGTGTCGCTGGTCTGGTACGTGATCGGTTACTCGCTTCTCATTTTGGCGCGGGAGTCGCCTTGGATACCTATTACGCCGCTTTCCGTTGGCCGGATGCGCTTTATAATTTATTAATTGTCGGAGCCCTCACGGCGGGCTTTATTCCTGTCCTGACAGAATGCCGAGAGCAAGAAGGGGAGGAGGGAGCCGCGCTTTTTGCAGGACGGACATTGAGTCTTGTCGCGGGGGTGATGTTGTTCGTCTGTATTTTTCTGATCATCGCCGCACCCTGGATTGTGCCCGCCACCGTCTCAGGATTTTCTTCCGCTCAAGCCGCGGAAACAGTCGCACTCACGCGTATCATGGCCCTCTCGCCTCTGTTATTGGCGTTATCCGCCGTTATGGGAGGGGTGTTGCAGGCAACCAAACGGTTCTTAGCGTTCGCCCTCGCACCTATTTTTTATAATCTCGGCATTATCTTTGGGATCGTTTGTCTCGCGCCTTCATTCGGCATTCGCGGGGTCGCATTCGGGGTCGTCATCGGCGCGGCCTTTCACGCCCTTATACAGGCCTGGCCCGTCCTACGTGCGCGTGCCTTGCGATTTGCTCTTCCCAAACGTCACGATCTTCGCTTGCGTCGCCTGCTTGTCCTCATGGGGCCACGGACTCTGGGGCTCGCCATCACGCAATTGAATTTACTCATTCTCCTCGCTCTCGCTTCTTCTCTCGGCGATGGTTCCGTATCCGTTTTGTCCTTTGCGAACAATGTTCAAAGTGTACCACTCGGATTGATCGGTATTTCATTCGCTGTTGCCGCTTTGCCCGCTCTCGCAGAGGCCGCCGCTAAAAAAGACCGTCAGCAAACAACACAGCTCGTGACGACGGTCGCGAGACAGGTACTCTTCCTCATCCTCCCTTTGGCTGCCTGGCTCATCCTCTTGCGTGCGCAGGTTGTGCGCTTGTTGCTCGGTCAGGGCGCCTTTGACTGGAATGACACACGCCAAACCGCCCTCCTCGTCGGATGGTTTGCCGTCTCCCTACCCGCCCAAGCCCTCGTGCCCCTCTTTGCGCGTGTCTGGTACGCCTATCAAAGCGTACGCATTCCACTCCTCGTTGGAGTTGTCGCAGAGGTCGTGAATATCGCAGCCGCGTTCTTGCTCCGTGCCCACTTCGGGGTCGCTGGGTTGGCCATCGCCTTTTCGTTAGCCGCCGTGGTGCAGGGGATCGGGTTGTATTGGTTGTTGGTACAACGTAAAATAATAGAATATAAAAATCCTTGGAAAGATGTCTGGAAGCTCGTACTGGCATTGCTTACGAGTCTCATCGCGGGTTATCTCGTCCGTCATGTGATTGGTACGATCTTCCCACTGCGCTTCACCTGGCAAGTCGTCCTTCAGGCGGGCCTTTCCGGACTCGTGTGCGTCCTTGTCTATGGTCTTGTCGCACATTTTACGCGCATCCATGAATGGGAGGAGATCCTACGCCTCATCCGCGAACGGGTCTGGAAGCGGCGCGCCACCCTCCCAGACGTGGATGCGACCGATTCTCAGATTTCGGCGTCTCAATAGAGACCTTTGTAACATTTTTACGGGATAACGGTATAGCTACTTGTAGACTTTTACGCTTTCCTTCATCATAATCTCTATATATGAACAAATCCTTTATATCCTTGATCTCCGCAAGCTTATTAACCGCCACCCTCGCCTCTCCTGTCGCCGTTTTAGCCGAGAGCAATGCGTCCTCAACGGTCATGGCACCAACGGTTACCTGTATGGACCGCGTCGCCAACTTCGAAGCCCGACTTGAACGCACCCGCGCCGAAGCAGATGCGAAGCTCTTAGCGGCTCGCGCCAAGGCTGACGAGCGGATTGCTAAGACGCAAGCCGATGTTGATACAAAGCTAGAGACTCGCCGCGCCGAAGCAGACGCAGCTCGCATGCAGCGTGAGGTTAAGCAAGATGAACGTGTGGCGAAGAACGACGCCCAAAAACGCGCCGTCGAATATTATCGCGTCTCCATGAGTATCGCGATCCAAAACCGCCGCAATGTGTTAGATGCAGCGTTACAAGATTTTCGTAAGACGCAAACCCAGGCCCTCGCAGCCCGTCGTACGGCCCACGACCAGGCCATTAACGTCCGTCGCACGGCGGTCAATGCGGCTGAGGCAGCTTGGAAACAGAAGTGCAACTCAACCAACAAAGACGAACGCACGGCCGCGAACAAAGCCTTCCGCGCGGCGCTCACGCAGGCTCAAACAGCCTATCGTCAAGCGACAACCGCCGCTAACAACGCCTACCAAGCAACCATGAAGCAAGCTAAGACAACGCGCACAGCAGAAGAAGTTAAAGCACGCACTCAATATCAAGCCAATGCAAAGGCAGCGCGTGCGACATTCTTGGCAGCCATGAAGGCCGCGAAGAAATAAGGAATAAAGCAGTAAAAACTCCCTGAGCAGATCGGGGAGTTTTAATAATATAGATCCCTTGCTTTTTCGCTAATCTTTGGGCATTCTACGGCCATGGATCAAGCTCGTATTCGCAATTTCTGCATCATTGCCCATATCGACCACGGTAAGTCGACTCTCTCCGACCGTCTTTTGGAGATCACGGGCACCATTGAAAAGCGCAAAATGAAAGAGCAATTGCTCGATACGATGGAATTGGAGCGTGAACGTGGCATCACCATCAAACTCCAGCCAGCACGCATGAAATATAAAGCGAAGGATGGCAATGAATACGAATTAAATTTAATTGATACCCCTGGTCACGTCGATTTTACTTACGAAGTTTCACGTTCCTTGGCCGCCGTGGAGGGCGCTGTTTTACTCGTCGATTCCACCCAAGGCGTGCAAGCGCAAACAATCGCCAACTTGTATCTCGCCATCGAACAAAATCTCACCATCATTCCGGTTTTAAATAAGATCGATCTTCCAAATGCCGACGTAGAAAAACGTGCCGCTGAGCTCATGCACCTCATCGGTTGCAAACGCGAAGAAATTATTTGCGCCTCTGGTAAGACGGGTGTCGGTGTCGATCTCATCCTCGAACGCGTGGTCAAAGATGTGCCACCCCCCTCCGGAAATCCTACGGCCCCGTTCCGTGCCATCATTTTCGATTCCAAATACAACGACTATCAAGGGGTTATCGCCTACGTGCGTTGTATGGACGGTTCCATCGCCAAACAAACCTCCATTCATTTTATCGCCACCGATTCCCCGGGCACTGCTCTCGAGCTCGGTTATATGAAGCCGGATCACGTTGACTCGGAACGCATGGAAGCAGGGGATATTGGGTACATCGTTACAGGCTTGAAAGATATTTCCGCTGTGCGTGTGGGCGACACGATCGCTGCCGTGGGAGAAAATATCCAACCCTTGGCGGGCTATAAAGAAGTCCATCCCATGGTCTATGCGGGGTTATTCCCTATGGATGGGAGTGAGTATGAAAAACTGCGTGACGCTATCCTAAAACTTAAATTAAGCGATGCCGCCTTAAGTTTTGAGCCGGAACATTCTCTCGCGCTTGGTTTCGGCTTCCGTTGTGGCTTGCTCGGTATGCTTCATCTCGAAATCGTGCAAGAACGCTTATCACGTGAGTTTGATATGGATGTTGTCGTGACGACACCTTCCGTAGGCTATGAAGTCACAAAGACCGACGGGACAGAAGTTTTAATCAAAGCTCCAGGCGCCTTCCCAGAGCCATCACGCATTCAAGAAACACGCGAGCCATATGTGACAGTAGATATTCTCTGTCCTAAAGACTACATCGGCAACGTCATGGCGCTCGTCCAAGACCGTCGCGGGGAATATAAAAACACGGAATACATCGACACAACGCGCGCGCTCCTGCACTATCAAATGCCGCTCGCCTCCGTGATCGTGGATTTTTACGATAAGCTCAAAGGAGTAACCGCGGGGTATGCTTCCCTAAACTACGATTTTCTCGATTATCGTCCCTCCGAAGTTGTTCGCCTCGATATCCTCGTTGCGGACGAACCGTTGGAGGCCTTAGCAACGCTCTTACACGAAAGTGAAGCCTATCGTCGTGGCAAAGAAATCGTGGAAACATTGGCCGAAGAAATCCCACGCCAACAGTTTGTCGTAAAATTACAAGCTGCAATAGGCGCCAAGATTATCGCCTCCGACCGCATCCAAGCCTTCCGCAAAGATGTGCTCGCTAAAATGTCAGGTGGGGACTATTCCCGTAAGTCGAAGCTCTTACAGAAGCAAAAGAAAGGCAAGAAACGCATGCTTGAACATGGTAAAGGCGGAGTCGAAATCCCATCGGAGGCCTTTATCAAAGTCCTGCGCAGAGGGTAATATGTAGACTATATGGACCATCCCATGACCGAGCAGGAATTAAACGCCATGCTTTCCAACATAAAAGTCATGCTGCTTGAGTATCGCTCAAATTATAAAGAATATATGGAAGAGTTGGCTTCCGTGGCCGGAGCATAGTCTATGTCTGTTGAATCTCAAGCATCAAGAAAGTTCACCCATGAGGTGTGGGGTAATCCTGCAGAGAGAGAACGAATACTGGCAGAGTTGACAAAGCTCACTTCATCTATCCCTGAGACTCCTCCTGAGCCAAAGGCAGATGCCCCTCGCAGCCTCTGGGATCAATTTTCTGGTTTGGCACGTAGAAGGCAGCAATTGTTTCGCGCGATAGCTGGGGCAGTATTTGCCCTGGCAAGTGGCACAGAAATGCTAAATGATATGTCAGATATCATGCAGAATAATCGACCAGAAGCAGCGGATGTCCTTATGGAATTACGACAACATGTAGAGGAAGAAAGGCGTAGGATGACAGAAAGGGAGGCGACGTTGCAATCAATCCGTCGTGCTGCATAACTATGAAACGCAAATATACCACCGCCATCATGAAAGTCTTCGCTGCTTTTATGATCGTAGCCACCATCCTGTTCTTGGTCGCCCCCCTTATTGGGGGAGGGTTTTAGGTAAATAAACCTCCTCTTGCTCAACCAGCTCTCGATTGCCATGATGGAAACATGACACGTACTTGGAAAACGGCTGATCCTGCCCCAGCAGACTTTACCCAAACGGTAGATGTTCCCTCGCCTGTAATTGCGCAATTGCTCTGGAATCGGGGATTACAAACAAAACAAGCCGCGCAAGATTTTTTATCACCTTCGTGGGAGGACCATGTCCACGACCCAACTCAATTCCGCCACATGCCCGCGGCCATTGAGCGTATTTTTGCTGCCTTGGAAGCCGGTGAACGGATCACGGTCCACGGCGACTATGATGCAGACGGTGTTACCGGTTCAACCGTCATCATCACAACTTTGAGAGAGATAGAACAAAAAATAAAGGGGATCGACAACCAGGAAGTAAGAATTACAGTTGATCCATCCGCCATACTCGATACTGAATACACGATACCCGATACTCTTGTTGATTTTTACATTCCTCATCGCGACAAAGAAGGGTACGGCTTGCACAAAGGAACCGTCCCAAAATTAAAAGAACGTGACACTCGCCTCATCATCACCGTTGACTGTGGGATTGCGTGTGTTGAGGAAATCGCCCTCGCCAAAGGGGAGAATATCGACACGATTGTGGTCGATCATCACCAATTTGGAGACACACTCCCAGATGGATTTTTGATTCACCCCGGCTTACCAGAAGAGACGTATCCCTTTAAAAAACTCGCGGCCGTTGGGGTTGCCTACAAATTTGCCTGCGCTCTTTTGGACGCCGCTCGTGCTCGCGGACTTGATATCCAACCCGGTTGGGAGAAATGGCTATTGGATCTTGTGGCAATCGCGACAGTGACAGATATGGTTCCGTTGGTGGGGGAGAATCGTGTCTTAGAAATATACGGCTTAAAGGTACTCAATAAGACGCGCCGTCTTGGGTTACGAGCTTTGATTGAGGCTTCGGCCTTAGAATATGGCAAGATGGATAGCGAATCCATCGGATTCGCACTCGGTCCGCGTATTAATGCCGCAGGGAGAATGGAGCACGCTGAACTCGCTTTGCGTCTCATGCTGGCTACTACCGAAGACGAAGCGAAAGATCTCGCAAGGCAAGTAGAACGTTGCAATCGTGAACGCCAAGAAACGACCAAGAGCATGATGGTGGAGGCAGAGGCTCAATTAAAAGAGCGGTATGATCTCGCCAATCTTCCGCATGCAATTACGCTTTGGAAAGATAATTGGTCGCCTGCACTCGTAGGGTTAGTTGCGGGGAAGCTTCTCGAGAGATTCGCAAGACCTATCACCGTCGTCGGACAGCACGAAGGGACGTGGATCGGCTCGGGACGTTCCATTCCTGCCTATGACATTACCCAGGGCGTGCGCTTGGCAGGGGAGGGGATTCTTACCCGTTCAGGCGGACATGTCCAAGCCTGTGGATTTGCCCTAAAAGATGAAACGCGCCTCGCAGAATTCGCCGAAGCCTTGGCAAAACATGCAAAAGAACAATTAGAACCGCATCAATTAGTTCCAACAATTCAGATCGATGCAGACATGTCGCTTGATATGGTAGATATGCCTTTTGCGGAGGATATTGCCCGGCTTGAACCGTTTGGCGAAGGCAATCGTCGCCCCATCTTCTTATCGCGGAATGTCCGGATAGCTGCGCTCGATCTCATCGGCGCTAACAAAAATCATCTTCGTCTCACGCTCATCACGCCGCGCGGCCGTCGCGTCAAAGCCTTAGGCTTCAAGCTCGGTGAACGTGTCATAGAAGTGTCCGTTGGCGCGGCCATCGATCTCGTCTATACTGTGGCTGTCAACGAGTGGAACGGAAGAAAGGACGCAGAATGTCGTTTACTAGATTTTAAAAAGGTTTCCTAGCTCATGTATCTCCTTGCGCGTACAGATGGCGGTTCTCGCGGTAATCCAGGTCCTTCTGGGATCGGGGTGGTGATTGAAGATGCGAAGACAGGAGAGGTTCTAGAGGAGCATGCCAAATTTTTAGGCAGAACCACGAATAACCAAGCCGAATACCAAGCCGTTATCCTCGCTTTGTCGCGTGCCGTGGCTTTGGGGGCAAAAGAAATAGAAATAGTCGCCGATAGTGAGCTCCTTATCAAGCAGGCCAATGGAGAATATCGCGTCAAAAATCCAGACTTGCAACTCCGCTTTCGTGAAATGAAGGGCTTAGAAGCGCAGCTTGGCCGCGTTCACTATCGTCATGTACGACGTGAATTCAATAAAGCGGCAGATGCCTTGGCAAATAAGGCAATGGATGTGGGGAAATAATATTTTATTATATGGAGCAAATAAAAAACCCAGATCATCTCTTCAGAGGCGTCTGTGAATCGAGGAGTTTGGAAGAATTTCGTAGGAAATTATGCAAACCATCGGTTGACGCCGCCCGTTCTCAGGCGGTTACAGAAGTGCTCCGAGACTATGCAAAGGAGCAAGGGGAGATTGATGCATTGCTAGCAGATTTTGATAAACGTAGAGAAGATGGGGGGGATTTAGCGACCACGAATGATCGCGAAGAAGATAAAAAAAGATGGGCTGAAATAGATAAAGTATTAGCTGTTATAGAGCAGATACGTGCAGGTTATTTGATACAGGCGCAAGAAGCGTGCGAGGCGCGCGATCTTATTACGACCGAGAATATTTCCCAATTCAGGTTTAGGGTTGTAAGGCAGTATCAGCCCACAGAATTTCTAGAAATAAGGAACGTAGGATCGTGTTTACCTAGTATCGGCAAGAACCCCGAAGAGCACCCTGCTTCCTTGACTCAATTACGCTCATTCGTTGTTCATCAAGCAGCCTTCATAAAAGCGAAAGCAAATTTAGAAGCGGCGATCCACGGTCAAAGAGAGGGGCGAAATCCGTCTCAACCCATTGAATGCATATATGTAGAACCGCCAGAAGATAATTTCTTTTCAAGAGCGATTGTGAATCGTGAGGGAGAGATGCGCCGGGCTCACGATTTTACTCCGCCGATTCTTACCCGGAGCGTCTTGTCTGACACGAGACTTTATAATGGGCTGTGTATTGGGTTGGCGCAAGCAGCTCGTTATAACATGTTGAGTACAGTTCTACCGGGTGGACTAGATAAATGGGCACAGTCGCCTGAAATTTTGGCGGCTTCACATCCTACCGGCGCGTATATAGATTTGATGATGTCTCAAGCATTTGCGTATTTTAGTGAGCGAAATGTGGCGTTGTCGCCAACGGCTCTAGAAACCTATTTTTCCGCGCATAGCGCACATACGCCATTTGAGCTACGAGATGTCGAGGATAGGTTGATGTGGTGGTTAGGACTGGAGGAAGAAGCTGACAGAGCGGTATTTTATCCAGAGATAGATGAAAAGCTGCTACTAAAAAAAGATTCGCCTAACCCTTTTAGTGGCCTCGTAAAAATTTGGGAGGAGGGTCTTGCTCCTGTGTTGATATGGCGAGGTCCTGGATTGGAAAATGAGGATCGTTTTGGTGTCGCGTATACGCCTCTCAGCGAGTACATGAATCCCACCAGTATATCGGACGATAAATTAGCTACAGAGAGAGCGTTTAGCCTTATGAGGCAAGAAGGGATCCGAGTGGGAGGGCCCAGGACCATCACTTATGCCGATCCAAGTGTTCTAGATGGGATAGAGGATGAAGAAACGATAGCGATGTTAAGAAGATTGTTAAACATCCCCAACCGAGAAGAATAGGCCAAAATAAAGGGGATGCGATGATCGCTCTCGTGTGGTATCCTACCCTCGTCTCTATGGGTCTTCTCTCTCTATTCTCTCAGGAAAAACACGCCAGCTATCTTGGTATTGATGTTGGCTTCGGCGGCGTCAAACTGGTTGAATTACGCAATGAAAAAGGCCGGGCTCGTTTGAATACCTATGCCTACGCCAACGTTCCTTCTGATAGCATGGAGCAATCATTGTTAAATGATCCAGTGAATGCGGCACAAATTATTAAAGACATGCTGGCAAAAGCACGTACCACGACGAAGCGTGTGGTCACGGCCTTACCAATCTCAGCGATTTTTTCCTCCGTCCTAAACGTTCCTACGATCGACGAAAAAGAGATGAAAGATCTGGCTGCGGCGCAGGCAAAAAAACTCATCCCCATGCCATTAGAAGAAGTTTCGTTAGACGTGAAGGTGATTGAAAAGAGCGAAAAGAAAGAGGGGATGAAGCCTTCCACGCGTATTTTAGTGACCGCCGCCCCCAAAACCTTGGTGAATAAGTACATGGAGATTTTTAAACAAGCAGGCCTCGAACTCGTCTCTCTCGAAACGGAAGCCTTTGCCGAAATCCGTTCCCTCATCGGTAAGGATCGTTCTACCATCATGATCGTCGACATGGGGATGCTGCGTACAAACGTCATGATCGTAGAACAGGGCGTTCCCTTCGTTACCCGGTCGATCGCCACGGGTGGAAACGCGATCACGCAAACCATTGCAAAAACGCTCGGATTACCGATGGAGCAAGCCGAATCCATGAAGCGCGACATCAAATCGATGCAATCGTTTGCTCCAGCGGGGGACATCTCGCCCATCCTGACCGTGCTCATCAAGCCAATTTTAGAAGAAATAAAATATTCTTTCAGTCTGTATCAATCGCAACACGAATCGATGGGCGGCCCGCCAAAACGGATTGATAAAATTATTTTGACCGGTGGTTCGGCGCTCCTGCCACGCTTGCCAGAATTTTTAACGCAACAAATGAGTGTGAGTACCTATCTAGGCAACCCTTGGGCACGCGTAGTGTACCCGCTCGATTTACGTCCAACGCTCGAAGAGATGGGCCCCCGCTACGCCGTTGCCATTGGCTGTGCCATGCGCGATATTGAATAAAATAACCATGTCCGCTACGTTTTTTCGCGACCTTCACGTCGTTTCTGATCTCCTGGCTGTGTGCCAAGGGGAGGGTTGGCTAACGCCAAAAACCGTGCAAAAGACGCGCGTATTGCTCGAACACGGTCTCCATCCAGAACAAGCCCTGATTGGAACGGGTCTGATGACGCCTGACCAATACGGAGAAGCGCTGACCCACATGTTTGACATTCCATTCACGAGACGAGTCGCTCTTCCACGATCCGCACGTAGAGCGCCACGTCTAGATGCAGACTGGCTTGTTGAACAGCGAGCCGTCATGATTGATGAAGATGTATCTACTCTCTTGGTAGCTTTCGCAGATCCTTCCGATGCCAAGGCCGTTAAAGCGGTTGCGAGTGCTGTACAGGCTCATGGCCTCGAACTCGTCCCTGCTGTCACGTTATGGTCAGATGTTCGTCCCGCGTATACTCCTCCGTTGGCCACGGTCAGCAGTATTCGTCGTCAGTTACAGAATCGCTTAGATCACGCTTCAACCTCTCACGTGGAGATAGGGTGTGATACGCACGGGTGGCACGTTTCTCATCAAAGTGTTCAGGCCTTAGACCGAGATCTTATAACGCACTCTCCTGCGAGCGCACCTGCTCTTGCAATGCATCTTTTACGTCACCGAGAGCGGGCCTTTGCGGATTGGAGTATCTCTCATTCGGCGACAAGCCACGGAGCCGTTCTCACCCTAAAACGTCAAGAAGACCAAGCCGCACAAACGCACCCTCTTGATTGGTCGCAGGCCTTTGAGGTATTTACGCAGCATCCTGAGGGCATGTTGATATTCGTGGCTTCCGGACAGGATCTGGTACAAGCCCGAGCCGAGCAACAAGGGTGGTTACTTGAAAAAGAGGAAGCGCATTGGCGCACCCAGCCCGACCTTCCAGCGGTTTATCAGGTTGAAGAAGAAGAGTATCAAGAAGAAGCGGTGCATGCCGCCTTAAGTGGACGTCCCGTCGTGGCGTATCAAAAAACACCTGATGTGCGTTGGGCAGAGCCGCTCCAATACGCGCATATCCCCGTTTCAATCTTACAACGTCACGTAGTGCCGAATGGTATGGCGTGGACGAGTCGTTCCCTATGATCGTTATTTACGCCGAAGAAGATCAATTTTTTGCCCAAGGCGTCAAACGCGCCTTTAGTGCGCAAGGCATCGATCTTGTTCACACGACAAACGCCGAAGACGTGGCAGACTTAATGCAAGAACATGAGCCGGCTGCTGTGCTCTTCGATTTACGTCTTTCTAAATTAAATGGTTTTGAACTTTTGCAGGCCTTAAAAGAAGATCCACGTACCAAAGATATACCTCTCATGGTGTGGTCACAACTTGCCTCGCAAGAAGATATACAGCGCTGTTTTTCCTTAGGAGCGTGCGAATATTTTTTAAAAGGCCAGCACCATCCGCATGAAGTGGCGCGACATGTCGCCAAACGATTTGAAGAAGGAGAAAAACAAAATGGATTCACCCTGCCAGAATGGCTCGTCGTCTGCGCAGCGTTTTTAGTAGCGATAGGATTTACTTTTTTGCAAATACGGCGAGTTTTAGATGTGCGCCGTGATGATGGTCAGCTCGCGGTCATGCGCGCGTCCGTGTCTGCCATGGTCGCCGCCCAACAAGAGCGCACTCTCTTAGTTGGATGTACCGAGGCGGCAGACCGTCCAGTTCAGCTGCTGGGATGTCGTCTCTGTAAGGAAGAGAGTTGTCAGGCCTCCTTACCTACCCCTTGGCACTGGACGGGTGCTAAACCAGACTATGAACGATACACGCTCATCTTAGATCCAGAGCACACCTGTACAACAGCGAGCACCGTCCCCTGCCATGTAGCGATCGAGCCAGATGGGGCGCAACCAATCTCGACAACGGCCTTTAAACTACGGTTTTTCTTAGCTCGTGATCGGGATAGTCTTGAAGGAGGACGCACCCATACGATAAACCAGGCAGGAGTGATGGAATAAGACAAAACTGCTATACTTCCCTCATATGTTGATGAGACGTTTAAAGCCCGGGTTTACCATCTTGGAAATACTGATTGTGCTGGCCGTCTTCGGCTTGTTGGCAACGCTAGCGGTTCTGTCTTTAAATAGCGCCCGCGCTCGCGTCCGTGATGCCCAGCGGTTATCAGATGTGAGTACGATCTCGGCCGGTCTTAGCCGATATTGGTTAGAAAAAGCTACCTATCCTTCAAGTGCCGGGATCGAGCTAGGCAAGCCTGGTTCAAATGCAGAGGTCTTATCCGCGGGTGGCTTCGAGGCTCGACAAAGCGCGCAGCAACCCATCTACCTAGATCGTTTGTCTACGGGACCCAAAGTCAATGAATTTTATTATTATAAAGGCGGGGCCAACGGCTACTCCATTCGTTTCGTTACAGAAAGTGATACAGATCTCGGCAAAGCAAATGTATTTTACGCGCACGCCAATGGGGTCATCGATGGAAAAGATGAAGAAAAATAGTCTTTGGATCGTGTGATGCTTGTCGTCTATCTGTTGGCGGGTCTGTTAGGGGCCATCATTGGTTCATTTTTAAACGTACTCATTATCCGTTTATATAAAGGGATAACCATCATGGGACGGTCTGAATGTCCGCATTGCCGCACCACCTTACGCCCTCAGCATCTCGTTCCTGTCCTGTCATGGATATGGCTACGTGGTCGTTGCGCCACGTGTCAGCATCCAATCCATATTCAGTACCCCTTGGTTGAATTAGCGGCTGCCATCATCTTGGTGGTCGTCTATGTACGCTATCCACTTCTCGCAAACCCCTCTCTCTGGCCACTCTTTGTCACAGAGAGTTTGTTTCTGCTTTTGCTTCTTGCCTTGGTCGTGTTTGATCTCCGTTGGAAAGTCTTGCCGATTGAACCAATGGTCATCGCAGCCGTTATCGCCGCGGCTTGGAACATTTTGTCAGGAACCTTGCCCTGGATGTCGGTTTTGATAGGGATTCTGGTCGGAGGAGGATTTTTAGGTGCACAGGTATGGCTCAGCCGCGGTCGCGCGATGGGGGGAGGTGATCCTTGGCTTGGGGTTCTCATGGGGGCGTTTTTAGGCTGGCCACAGGTGGGGATTGCGCTCTATCTAACCTATATCTTAGGCGGCGGGATCGTACTCGTTCTGTTTTTACTCGGCATGGTTCGCAGAGGCTCACGCATTCCCTTTGCGCCTCTGCTCGCCCTAGGTACACTAGGAGCGGTATTATACGGACCTGTTGTAGAAGCGTGGATCAGAGAGTTATTTTAAGACAAAATCCGTATGAATAAACCAGAAGCGAAAGAGCGTATTGCAAAGTTACGTCTGGAAATTGATCGTTACCGCTACGAAGAGCATGTGCTCGACGCGCTTTCGATTTCCCCGGCCGCTCTCGATGCGTTGAAGCATGAATTATATACGCTTGAGCAAACCTATCCCGACCTCATCACTCCCGACTCTCCGACACAACGCGTGGCGGGTAAAGTTGCCAGCGGTTTTCAAAAAGTCCCTCATTCGGTTCCCATGTTGTCATTGGAGGATGCCTTTTCACGCCAAGAAATGGAGGACTGGCTTACGCGTTTACATAAGCTTGAACCGCTGGGTCAGTTTGAGTTTTTCACGGAGATAAAGATGGATGGGCTGGCCGTCTCACTCATCTATGAAGACGGAGTGTTTGTCCAAGGCTCAACGCGCGGAGATGGACGTATTGGAGAAGAGGTGACGGAAAATCTAAAAACCATCGATGCCATTCCTTTGCGTTTGCATCTTCCCTCAGAGAAAGAGTTGGCAGATTTTTTTGAGCAAGAACCGATGATGCGTGATCAACAACGTGTCCGTCAGGCGTTGGAGAGTCCCTCGGGGCGATTAGAAATTCGCGGTGAGGTGTATATGACAGAGCGTCAATTCAAAGCCATGAATGACGAACTCACGGCTTCTGGCCAGCCAACATTTGCCAATCCACGCAACGCCTCTGCTGGTTCAATTCGTCAGCTTGATTCGAGCATTGCCGCGGCTCGCAAGCTCTCATTTTTTGCCTACGATATCATCGATGACGTTGGACTCACGACGCATGCTCAAGCGCATCGTATGCTTGAGCTGATCGGTTTTGCCCAAAATCCACGCAACCATCTGTGCAAGACACTCGATGAGGTTGAGAAATTTCATGCCGAGATTATCAAACAGCGTGATCACCTAGGTTATTGGACAGATGGGATCGTCATTAATATCAATGATGATGCGTTATTTGAACGGTTAGGCGTTGTTGGCAAAACACCTCGTGGCGCCATTGCCTGGAAATTTCCCGCCGAGCAGGGGACGACGATCGTGCGAGATATCCAAGTGTCTGTCGGCCGCACGGGAGCGCTGACGCCTGTCGCGATCATGGATCCGGTTGCCCTCGCGGGCACGACGGTTACGCGCGCATCTCTTCATAACCAAGATGAAATTGATCGCTTAGATGTCAGAATCGGAGATACCGTTATTGTCGAAAAAGCTGGTGATATCATCCCAAAAATTATCCAAGTTCTGCCTAAGCTGCGCACCGGTAAAGAAACGGCCTTTAAGATGCCGCGCCATTGTCCTATTTGCGGATCAGCCGTCGAGCGCAAAGAAGAGGAAGTAGCGATTGTCTGCGTCAACCGCCAATGCTTCGCGCAAGAGCTGGCACGCCTGCTTCACTTTGTGGCGCGCGATGCATTTGATATGCGTGGCCTTGGTGACAAGATCATGGAGCAGCTGATCCAAGAGGGCTTGGTGCATGAACCTGCGGATCTCTTCAAATTAACCGTAGGGGATCTAGAAGCTCTCGAACGGTTCGCAGAAGTATCTGCGAACAAACTCGTCCAGCAAATTCAATCGCATCGCCAAATCAGCTTAGAACGATTCATTCTCGCCCTTGGCATTCGTCACGTAGGATCTCAGACGGCTATCGATCTCGCCCACGCCTTTGGCTCAATCGAGGCTTTGCGTACCGCCACAGAAGAGCAATTATTCTCCGTTGATGGGATCGGGGAAGTGGTCGCGCGTTCCGTGCTCGACTTTTTTATGGACAGCATCGAACAAGAGCGCTTAACCCACCTCCTTGCGGAAGTACAAGTTGAAAGCGCTACGCCGAAGGCGGCAGGACCACTCACGGGGACGAGCTGGGTATTTACGGGGACGCTCACATCCATGTCTCGTGATCAAGCCAAAGAAAAAGTCCGCGCCCTTGGTGCGACCGTATCTGAATCCGTGTCTAAAAAAACCAGCTTCGTAGTTGTAGGGGAAGAGGCGGGTTCAAAGGCGGATAAGGCGCAGGCTCTAGGTGTTACGATCTTGAGCGAGGAGGAGTTTTTGAAAAAAATCACGGCCTAAAAGCAAAAGAATCCCCGGAGGGAAACGTGAGAGATAGGCCAGTTAATAGAGGGGTTGTTGTCGCTCCCGAGGAAGGGAACCTGAATCATCCAGGATGAGAATGTGTACGTGTCTTCTCCCGTGTGCGACACGAAGGTAGCATGTAGCAGATTCATTTTGTCTCGCAATGACGAACCCACTCGCTAGTTCTACGTTATTCTCATCAAAAAGCATGATAAAGCGTGCCCCTTGAGGAAGAATGCCTAGGTCAATGAAAACCACATCTTCCGTAGGTGAACCGTGTGGCTCTGTATCGCAGAGGGAGTGTCTCGGTACTCTCACAGGAGTGCCGTCCGTATTCTGCATCGTGATACCTGGGCCTTCATTCATCCACGATCGTTCATGCGTTGAGCGAATGACCGTAGCAGGGGAGCATACAGAGAGGATGAGCATGAGACTGCACATCATCCATCTGGTCATTGAGCCTCTGATCTCGTGAAGGGATAAAGTTGTCTCCACGATTAGAAAGAAGCGTGTCACGAAATAAGTAAACTCGTCAATAAAAAACCCTTCATAAAGAAGAGTTTTTTTCTTGTAAATAAGGGGAATATTATGTCTGATCACTCTCCATGTTGTTGCGCGGAGGAGGGACGGATTGCTCACCGCTTTGCACGTTTTTAACCCAATCATTAAAAACGGCTTTATCTTCGGGGGTCATATTAGGAGATTCGCTGTCAAGACGAAGATCTATTCTTAAAGCATCTGCTTTTTTAATTTCTCGTAGCGCTGACATCGCATTATCCAAATATTCTGTATTCTCTGGATCGCTTCTAACGGCGTCTGCCATTTCACGATTAAGCTGACGATCCGCAGCCCGTGGGTCTAGAGGCGCATCCATTGGACGTGCAGGTCGGACAGGGGGAGTAGCTATCTCGTGTGGGGCGAGAGGGGGAGGAACTTCGTTCATATACGGGAATAATAGCAAGTTTTGCCTCTCTAGTCATTTTGACCGCTCACCTTTCTCCAGGTACTCTACGCCCATATGGAGATGACGTCTGAAGAACTGGAGCGCTTAGCCATGCTCACGCGCTTAGAGCGTAATAAAGAAGAGGATGTTCGCTACTCAAGGGAGTTGGGAGAGATATTGGAATATGTGCAGCGTCTAGCCAAAATCGATACACGGGGAATCCCAGAAACAGACGTGGTCGTCCAAGGGTTTAGCGGACGGAAGGATGAGCTACTGCCGCAGGATCCAAGCGTGCGCGAACAGATCCTCCAAAACTTTCCCGACAGCCTCGCGGGTGCCTTACGCGTTCCGGCCGTCTTCGAAAAACCAAAAAAATAAACCCCTATGAATCTTTTAAACCAAACGATTGCTTCTGCTCACGAAGCACTTACAAAAAAAGCCTTCTCCTCAGAAGAGCTCACTGCGGCATATCTGCAACAGGCGCGTGGCTTGAATGTGGCGCTGAATGCCTATCTTACACTCGATGAAGAGGGAGCCTTGGCCTCCGCGCGTGCTTCAGATGCGCGTCGCGCGTCTGGAAAAGATTTGGGCCCTCTCGATGGCGTTCCACTCGCGATTAAAGATAATATTTTAATACAGGGCGTACGCGCCACTGGCGGATCCAAAATCCTCGACAAGTATATCGCGCCCTATGATGCAACCGTCATTCGCCAATTAAAAGAGGCGGGCGCCGTCTTTCTCGGAAAAACCAACCTGGATGAATTTGCGATGGGTTCTTCTACGGAACATTCCGCTTTTGGTCCCACCAAGCATCCTGGCGATATTGAACGTGTGCCTGGAGGTTCTTCCGGTGGCTCCGCTGCGGCCGTCGCGGGCGATATGTGCGTCGCTGCCCTTGGTTCCGACACAGGTGGTTCCATCCGTCAGCCAGCTGCCTTCTGTGGCATTGTGGGCCATAAACCTACCTATGGAAGTGTTTCGCGTTACGGAGTGATGGCAATGGTTTCATCTTTCGATCAGGTGGGTCCTATGACGAAAACTGTCGAGGATGCCTCGCTATTATTTAATATCTTGCGCGGCCAGGATACTCACGACCAAACCACCGTTCCAACGGTCGCACACAAGCTTGAAAAGCGCCGTGACCTCAAAGGCATACGTGTCGGGCTCCCACGCCAAGCCTGGGGACAGGGGATTACAGACGGTGTTCGCACGCATACCAACGAAGCGGTGGAAACCCTCCGTCGCCTCGGGG
>JAGOUY010000011.1 GCA_018061025.1 Patescibacteria group bacterium | reverse complement strand
ACAAGCAGAGGCGAGGCTGAAAACACGACGAGGAAACAAGTCGCTCAAGGCAGCAGAGATACTTCTAAATGATCTCTTTCTGAGGGTCGAGGAGCAGACGATCACCCACAATTAGTGCAACAGTGCCACTTGACAAAATCCAAGAAAACAAGTTGAATTGACGCTTCGGGTCGGTAGTGCCAACGGGAGAACCCAGGTGTGCAACACCTGAAATACGGGTTCGAATCCCGTCCGATCCACCCAGATCCTTGATATCCGAAGTTAAGGGGCCGTAGTAGTAAAGGAACATTCCGGGCTTTCAATCCGGCGTTGCGGGAGCAAAACCCGTCGGCTCCACACAGGTCAGCGCAGCTCTTTCTCTCTTCCTTTGACGGACCCCTCACCAGGTCCGTCTTGTCTTTTTCCCTAATCTTAGCGAGCTTTTCACCTTTGACCTTCGAGTCTGGATCTTTAGTCTCCTACCTCCTACCTCCTACCCACCCCCGTCTTCCCTTGACGTTTCCCCTAAACATCGCTATCCTTAGCCCATCATTTCTATGGCCGACGCATTAAAGCTCCCAGCCGCTATCCAGCCTGGGCAGGTAGAAACGGGCATGACTGTCCGTATTCACCAGAAAATCAAAGATCTTAACGCCAAAGGCGAGGAACGTGAACGTATCCAGGTCTTTGAAGGCTTGGTGATGAAGGTTGGCGGCAATGGCGTCAGCAAAACCATGACCATCCGCAAAGTGACGGATGGCATCGGCGTCGAACGTATCTATCCGTTGACCTCACCCATCATCGCCAAGATTGAATTGACGAAAATGGTTAAAGTTCGCCGTAACAACATTTCCTTCGTTCGCGACAGCAAGAAGCGCATGAAAGAAGTCAAAAACATCACCCTTCGCACCGCCGCCTAACAAGCAAAAAAACACCCACGCTAGACCGTGGGTGTTTTTTTCATAAGTTGAAGGATGAGTTCTTTGGGCACCGCCTTCAAGGCGATGAGGAGCGCTCCATAGACAACCGCTCCTAACGAGATCAGAGCAAGAAGAGGGAGGTTGGGCAACGCCATAAGAACAGCTGCCATAACAGCTGCACTTGCCCATGCCACGACGACCGAGCGTAGATGTAGTCCCATCGGAACAGAGCGCCTCGCGACCACATATGAGCCCGCTGTCACAAAAATTTCAGACGCAACCGTAAGCCAAGCCGCCGCCCACATGCCATAGCGAGGGATGAGGAAGATATATCCGGCCCCAATTCCCAGGGCTGTCGCAATATAGATAGGCAGCATCTTTCGTTGCGCTTGAATCGCCACGACAACATGGGCGTAAATGACATTCATAAAAATAATGCCGGTCGCCACAATCAAAACGCGCAAGATGTCCGCCGAGGCCGCAAAATCTGGGCCAGCTACGAGCAATATAATCCGATCCGCGAGGACGACCGTACCCATCACCATCGGCGCAATCAAAAACATGAGCGCACTCGCACTTTCTTTGGTTAAAAACGTCAGGCGCGCCTTGTCTCCTTTGCCCCACGCTTCAGAAAAGAGGGGGAGCATGAGGCCCGCCAGCATAAAGGGAATCGTAATCAAGATCTCAAGGACACGATACGCGGCGCTATAGATCCCGACCTCTGCCTGCGAGCGCGTGAAGGATAGGACGAGGGTGTCACCTTTGTAGTAGAGAAGGTTGAAAAAAATCGAGACGCCAATCGGCCAAGAGCGCATCAAGGTCGTTTTCCAAAACGGGAGATCCCAATTCCAACGAAATAACCCACGCGGACGCGTAAGCCAGATATTCAAGAAAAAGTTGGCTGCACTGCCTAAGGACACGAACCACATGATCGGAACCAACCCCCAGCCAGATGCCCGAGCAATAAAAATACCGATTAACAAGACCACGCGTCCTAAAACTTCTCCCAAGGCTCCCACTTGAGTTTGTAAATGCCGCTGTTGTACGCCCGTAATCAATTGGGTTAATCCCGGGAAGAGAAGCGAGCCCGTGAGCGCAACAATCGCGAGCTTGATCTCAAGAGGATACGGAGAGAGCCAGCCAAGCAGGGGAGCGAGAATCGTCAAAAACCCCGCACACACGAGCCGAAAGGTGAATAAGGCCGAGACGCAGCGCCGCTCATAGGCCGGATCGTCCGCATGCTCTCCCAGGAGAGCAACAAATGTGACGTTGATTCCAAGGTCTAAAAACAAAGTGAAGATCTGCAAAAACGCATTCGCGGTGGAATAGGCTCCAAATCCATCTTGGCCCAGGTAGCGCGTCAATAATCCAACGATAATAACCCCAATCGCCGTCGAGGCAACTTTTCCAACAAGTTGCGCCGCCGTATTCAAGGCCAAACGACGAAAGAGAGACATGTGCCAAGTGTACGTGAGGAAAAATGGTCTTACAACCTATGGATCTTGATTTTTTTGCAGAAAAGTGCTATTATATTACTATATGCCAGATGGAAATTCCCCAGAGCACGTCGCAGCTGCTCAATCTGTAAATATTGAGAAGAACGCCGAAATGCGTAAAAAGAGGGAGCAGATCTTAGCGTTTTGCGAAGAAGCGGAGACGCACCTAAATGCATTATTGGCAGGTACATCAGCGTTGTCGAAGGGTGAATTCGAGCACTCCTATGCTTCTCCGTTGCGCCTTACCGCTCGAGCCATAAACAATCATAAAGAAGTAGAAGGAGAAGTTCTCTCCGAATCACACGTAATGTCAGATGTGCTTCGTGATTTTATCAAGAATCGTGCGACCGAATACTCGTTAAGCGATAGCGCAGAAATTTCGATCGGGATAAATCATCTCGTAGGAAGGCTGCACGAACTACGTGGGTAATAAACTAGATCGATAAAAAACAACAAGCCGCGAGCCACGTAACAAACGTGGCTCGTTTCATGTATACTTAAATAAGATGGACCTTCCTTCCTTTTTAACGACCGTTCATAAGAAGCGGACAGCCTGGAGACAGGTATGTATTCGCGTAATTTACTCCGCCCTTTTCTTTTCCTTAGCATTTGGCGGCTCCGTTTCCGTTTTAAATGCCGCCACGATTCCGAGTACCGCCTATCAAGCCGCTCTCCTATCCGTCTCTGCGCCTAGTAAGCTCGCTCCCGGTGAAATCACCCAGGCTCGTCTTGAATTTAAAAATACGGGTTCTACCCCTTGGTTAAAAGCTGGCAAGAATTTCGTCTCTCTCTATCGCTGGGATCCTATCAGAAAAGTGGAACTTGCCAGTCAATTCGTCGCGCCTAGCTGGGAAACTCCAACCCGCCCGCTTCGTCTTCCGGTGGATCGTGTCGAGGTAGGGAGTACCTTAGGGATGAACGTCCTGCTCAAAGCTCCTCTCGCACCCGGCACCTATACCGAAACCTTCATCCTCACCGCCGAAGACGCCGCCTGGATGAAATACGGCCAAGTCACCTTTAAAATAGACGTCGTCGCTTCCTCTGTAGCTCCTGCACTCCCCTTAACCCTTCCTACGAGCACGCCCGTCATTTCCTCATCCTCACCATCTTTACCCACGACCTCCCCTAACCGAGCTGAGCTCAGCACCCTCCCGCCTCCCGCCTCTGCCAGCGGTTGGTCCGCCGAGCTCGTCGAAAAATCTGGATCAGAATGGCAACTTAACCCCGAGGAGGTCGTAAATATAACCCTAAAATTTCTCAATAAAGGCACGGCTATTTGGACGCGTGATAGTGTTAACTTCGTGTCTCTATACGCCACCGATGGCGCCAAAGAACGGAGTAGTTCCTTTAAGACCATGATATGGAACGGCAACGCAGCCGCACGCCTCAAAGAGACGCACGTTCGTCCTGGCCAGATCGGAAGCGTAACGTTTCAAATCAAAGCGCCCTCTACGGCCGGAACCTACAAAGAAACCTTTACCTTGGCGGCAGAGAGTATCGCCTTTATATCTGGAAGTTCTGTCACGTTACCTATTCGCGTCATCCCAAGCGCAACGTTAGAGTTCGTAGAAACACCCCTACCGACCCCAGAGGCAGCCCCTCAAACACCAACAACACCTACCGTACCAAGTGGACCCATCCGTACCGCCTTATTATTGTTGCGTTCCGTGCAATCGATGACGCTGCTTGGAAATGGCCGCCAAGAAATTCAGGTCGGGTTTAAAAATACGGGCGAAACAACCTGGAATTCACGTTCCATGCGGTTTAAATCCCTCAATCCTCCGAGTAATGAACGTTGGGCCTCCTTACGGGATGAATCTTGGTATAACACGAGTGAACCAGTACGCGTTGCAGGAGATGTAAAGCCAGGCGAGATCGGATTTCTCACGTTTAAGGTCAAAGCCCCCGCCAAACGCGGAACGTATAAAGCTACGTTCACCCTGCACGCCGATGGCCAACCGGTGACAGGCGGAGATATTGAAATTCCGATTACCGTCACTTCGGATGGGTACATCGAGCCTGAACCTGTCCTTCCTCCTCCTCCCGTGAACCCCACCCCTCAGCCCAACGCTCCGACCCCTGCGCCCCTCATTACCTTCCCTGCCATTAACCCGGTTCCGTTAACGGGCGATGTGTCTACATTGCCAAATGAACCGCGTATCCGCGTCGGCATTTTCCGCACCACCGATGATCAGATGGTCGTCCGCTCCATGCAAGTTCCCGTCATCGTCTCACAAAACGGAACAACGATTTGTCGCTTAAACCCAGCAGAATCTGCTACGGTCCGCTTCGATCGCATCAACAAAGTATACATATTGTCAGGTGGTTCTTGCACTGGCCAATCATCGGGTTTGTACCTCTTTCGCGCCGAAGATGGGATCGCGCCTTTAGAGCTCGCCGACTTCTCGCGTCCCGTGAGCGGCACGCCAGGAGGAAACGACAATTCATTCCGCTCACAGCTTGAGCTTCGTTACACCCCTGCTACAGATGGCGTCTGGGTGATCAATGAGCTTCCTATCGAATGGTATTTAAAAGGCATTGCAGAAACATCCAATATCAGCCCTCCAGAATTCCAACGCACCCTCCTCGTCACCGCGCGTACCTACGCGACCTACCACGTGCAGCGCGGCACAAAACATGCCGATGAATTTTATACGGTGGATGCCAAATACGACCAAGTCTATCGTGGCTATGGAGCCGAACGTCGTAATCCAAATGTCGTAGCCGCTATTGACGCCACCCGTGGACAGATTGTCACCTACCAAGGTAAATTGGCTATCACACCCTACTTCTCTCGTTCCGATGGCCGCACGCGCGGCTGGGGAGAGGTCTGGTATGGCGCTTCAAATTATCCATGGCTTGTGAGCGTTCCTGTGCCACAAGACCAGGGCAAAACACTATGGGGTCACGGTGTGGGTATGTCCGCCTCCGGTGCCCTCGCGATGGCGAATGAAGGCAAGCGTTACGATCAAATCCTTACCTACTTCTATCAAGGAATTGAATTAAGAAAGGCTTATAAATAATATTTCTATGGGTATAGAGAACAACGCAGAAAAGAAAAAAGAACCCATGCCTCAAATAGATGAGGTGTCTGGATTATCTGGTGATTATAGTAACGAATTTAATCCATTTGATGCCTATAATCCCGATACAGATCCGAGTGAATGCGTAACCTATTTTGTAGAAGATGCAACCCCTCAGCTTCGTAAAAACCGCGATGATCTTTTAGTAAAGAAGTATGAAGAAAGGTATCCACCTACTCGTTACGCAGAGGTAGTAACAGCCAAAAATCAAGAGGATGTTGCAGAGATAAACGCGGCTGTTGAGAAGATCCAGGAGTTTTATCGAGAAAAGATCCGCACACATCTTCTCGCCGAGCCACCGTTAAAGGAGGGGGTGAAAAAAGATATTATCGAGTTGGTAAAAGAGATAAAAGCTCTGGGATCTCGCGTGCGCAGGATGGCTCAGGGAGAAGTTATTAGTGTGCCGGGCAAGGATGCGCCACTAAATGCCGAATATCTAAATGAGATAGAGCCTCTCCGACGCCCTGCGACTTCAAGTGAGTGGTACGATCTTGTCCAGGCCACCATAGCGGCTAACCAGGGAAGGCTTTTACCAAAATATACGGATCAAAGTGACCCAGAAGGGAGTGTAGGAGATGTTTCTTCACGCCGTCAAAAAAGAATAGACCATATTCAAGCCATGATTGTATCCCTGAATAGGTCTATGGCTGGACCAGAGATCGCTAAGGCGGTTCAAGGTGTGGGTGTAGAAGGATTGGTCAAATCTGTTCGCCCAATGTTCTTACAAAAACTCATGATTATCGAAAGAATGATAAAAGCAGAAGCCGCATAAAATAAAACACCCTCCCAGCAATTGGGAGGGTGTTTTATTTAGCTTTAGCTAATCACTTTATCAATCAGCCCGTACTTAAGTGCTTCATTCGCGCTCATAAAGTTGTCGCGCTCCGTATCATTTTCAATCGTCTTAAAGGGTTGACCCGTATGTTTTGCCAGAATCTTGTTGAGTTGATCCTTCGTTTTAAGAATCCGCTCCGCATGGATCTTGATATCGGTCGCTTGACCCTGCATCCCACCCAATACCTGATGGATCATGACTTCGGAGTTCGGTAAGGAGAGACGTTTGCCTTTTGCTCCACCAGCAAGCAAGACCGCACCCATAGACGCCGCCATCCCAATACAAATGGTTGAGACATCCGGTTTCACATACTGCATCGCATCATAGATCGCGAGCCCTGCCGTCACCGATCCACCCGGGGAGTTGATGTAGATTTTGATATCCTGCGTTTTATCTTGGCTCTCAAGAAAAAGAAGCTGTGCCACGACCACATTCGAAATCTCATCATTAATCTCAGAGCCCAGCATGATGATACGGTCCTTCAAAAGACGCGAATAAATATCATACGCGCGTTCACCCAGGTGAGTTTTCTCAATCACCGTAGGAATCAACCAATTTTTCATGGAGTCAATATTAGAGAGGGTGTAGGGGTTAGACATAATCGTGAAACGTGTAACGTGAATCGTGAAACCTTGGTCCAATAAGACAGCTATCTAAGGCTAGCCTGTTTCCATTTAGCAGTCAAATATGCCGAGTGCTAGTTTCCTTCCCCCGCCTCCCTACTCATCTAGGGCCCGTAGGTGTGCACAATTTTCTCGTTACGCGTGTTTGAGCAAGGAGCTGATGCCGTTGCACATGATTGCGGACTGCAGGCATCGGCTCCGGTCTGCCACAAATAGCTTTGGCGGAATGCGAGGGGCGTAACGAGAAAATTGTGCACACCTACGGGCCCATCGCCTATATATCACAATCCAACCCCTACTCGCTCAGAACCCCCTCCTGCTCCCCCTTGGTAAGGGGGAGAGTCTGTTACTAACTCACAATCGAAGGTTTACCATTTGCATCAACGGCAATTCTTCCAGTAACGGTAAAGCCCGCAGCTTTTTTATGGCCACCGCCGCCTAAGAGCTTTGCTAACTTAGAAATATCCCTTTTCACACTCCGTAGTGACCCCTTAATCATCCGCTGTGGCATCTCGCGTAGCACGAGCATCGCATCCGAATTTCCGCAGGTGGCGTTTAAAAAATTTGACAGTCCTTCCATGGCTTCCTCATCTGCATCCGGAACAAGCTTAGGGTCCTCTTGCAGAAAATAGGTCGAGGTTAAATTGAGTTCTTCGTTATAGTGTAACCGCGATAACGCCAACCCCCACAATTTGAGCGTCGGCATCGATTTATTTTGTACCAGCTGTCGCAAGATTTCTGGATGACGAGCCCCAAGCGCGCATAAATGTCCCGCCGCTTCCATCCCTGGTGCCGTCGTCCCGGCATTTGAGAAGCAAGAAGTATCTGTCAAAATTCCTGTCAAAAGAGAGGTCGCCATCTTTGAATCTATCTCAATCCCGAGCATGGAAAAAAACTGGTACACCAATTCTGCCGTCGAACAGGCATCCGTCCAAATCGCATTGAGGTGTCCATAGCGGGTATTCGTGGCATGATGGTCAATCACGACAAGGTGGTAGGGGATAGGGAGTTGGGGGAGAAGATTCTCAATCCCCGCATGGCGCACATCACTTGCATCAAAGGTAATCACCAAATCAAAGGCTTGTTTAAAGATAGCAGGATCACTCGTTATATCGTGCGCTCCATCTAGGTAGAGGAGGGTGCTAGGAATAGGATTGGCGCAAAAAATTTCAACCGGTTTTCCTTCCCGTTTGAGCCATGCGTACATGGCTGTCGAAGATCCAATCGAATCCCCATCCGGCTTCCCATCCGCCACAAGCAAAACCCGCTCAGCTACCTGGATGAGCCCAGCAATTTTGCCAAAGGTGACGAGTTTGGGATCCATAGGATGGGTAGGCATTAGGCCTCAGGGATGAGGCTTCAGGTTTTATATCTGATGCCTAGTTCCTGAGGCCTGATGCCTGCGTTCTTAAAGTTCTCCCGCATCAATGAGTCGGTTCAGCTCGGCATCAATCACGGCTGCCTCGGCTTCCGTTTCGTCAAAGACGTAGTGGAGTTTTGGAATCACACGGATGCGCATGCGTTTCGCGAGTCCGTCATTAATCTCATGTTTAAATTGGGCGATAATCTCGAGTACCTGTTTTTGCGCACCAGTGGGAAAAACAGATAGGGTAATCTTGGCAAAGCGTCGGTCCTGGGTCATTTTGGCCGCTAAGACCGTGACGAGCATGCCTGGGGGAAATTCAACATCCCGCGCAAAGATTTCGGCTAAGCCATCTTTGAGCCGTTCAAAGCCCGCTTCCATGGAAATAGACATATAAAGGGAGTGTATAGAAGACGAGCTATCTTGCCTAATAAAGCTAGTTTTGGCAAGTCCTGTCGTTCGCGAGCGACAGGACAAGGGGATAGCCCCAAACAAAATAAAACACCCCTCGAACCAAGTCGAAGGGTGTTTTTGTATAATGTAGGACGTACGCGTTTGGATGAAGAGCAAGGCGGAGACGAGGAGCGGAGTAAGGCGTACTGAAAGGTACGGTGTCGAGCACCGTAGGCTCCAACGAAGCTATTCGCCGAACGCGTACGTCCTGTAATTATCGTGACAATGTTTGCCCTTGTAGTGGGTATTCGACAAAGCCCGCAATCCAATCTCTCGAGCCACCTGCTCTTCCGCCAACCATGGAGGAATGAGGAATTTCGGACAAATCAGACCAGACAAAGCCAGAAGCTGCTTCCGGGGCGCCATCGGCAGGCTCACTCTCATCAATGTTAGGGCCAGCAATTCCATCCATAGCACCGACAGCACCAGGAGAAGTTAAGTAACCCGTTGGATATAGACGTAGCGTGTCGAGTGGTGGAGTTAAGGTAAATACATCACCAGGAACATGACCCCTCGGAGTAGCGCGTAGACTGTAGATGTTCCCAGAACCGCTGACAGTCTCTTCATTCTCAAATATGAGAGTAAGTTGCCCCGTTGGCATATCACGACTCGTTAGAGAGTCAATATAGAGATTGTCTCCCGCTGTATTCACGATGCGATAACTGGTAGATGCGACCTCGGTGCTACCACGAAACAATCGGAAGTTATTGAGAGAAGCTCTGTAATCAGCCACGTAGCGGTAGTTCCAAGACAGTTTTTTTATCGCGATGTCTCCAGCACGATCAGGCTGCGCATGAAAGCGGTAAAGATCCTGTTGGGTGCCACTCGCGAATGTCGTCGTAATGAGAGGGAGTTGAAGGAGAACTGGTTTAGATTTACGCACCATGAATCTTTGTCCATGCGTATCAGGGAGCGCGGGGGCATAAACAGGCATGTCAGAGGTGGCGCAACGCGCTTCAAGTTGATAGGTAGGAAGGCTGCTCTCACCCATGTCTAGATGTATCCAGTTCCCGGATCGGGCCACATTCGCAGTGCCTGCGGGAGTGGTGCTGTAAGGTTGGACAGGAGCAAGACGAACGCTGACTTGTATACGAACCTCACGACCTGCGGGGAGACGTAATTCTCGTGGCAAAGGAATGATTGTAGCAATGCCTGATCCGCTTGGGAATCTACCCGTAGCGAGAAGTGTGCTCGTACCCTGAAAGATCCCAACTTCTGAAAAAGCAGCGGTGTTATGGATAGATTGAAGCACGAGCTGTTGTACTAATACATCGTCTCCGGCTGCCGTTAATCTATATTCAGTAATAGGTTGCCAGTCTTCATTAGCAACAAGGGTGGTAGGTTGGCGAAAATCACGAATATTTTCCGCAGTAAGACTACAGCTCGGGACGGCGGGAGGGGAGGGAGGCGCATCCTCTGCGGCAGCAAGGCGAGAGCACTCGGCTTTGCACTGACTATAGGCAAGTGTACAGCTTGCTTCGACGGCCTCTAGCGATGAGAGACATTCCGCTTGAGATTGAACGCATCTTTGGCGGCAGGCTTCAAAAGGAGTGATATCGGCTGCTACGTCTCCAGACATCTCCTGTGGCTGAGGTGTATCTTGCTGCCAAGGCATCTGAAAAGCCTGTTCTTTGTCCATATCAAGACCAGGAACAAATCCAAATCCGTATGCCGCTAATCCAAGGGCCAAAAAACCAACAGTGAGAGCAATGACCTTTGTTTTGGTCGAAGTAGCCGTCGAGGTTTGCGTTTGCGTAGCTACGGGAGCTACAGACTTTTTTGTAGGGGAGGGCATAAAAAGAGGAAGGAGGGATTAGGGAGAGCAGTTAAAAGAACGTGGTTAAATAATCTCTTTACTTGGTTTACCGGTCCAGTCTATCACGATTGAGCGAATATCTTCAGCGGTCACTTCCGCGTTTTTACAGGTCTCATCCGTCGTACGATCGACGATGTTTTGACCAGCCGCGTGCAGAAGTCCGAGCGCATGCTGTGTTTTTCTGCCGCACTCGATCGAGACCTTGGCTCCCGCTTCATCAATAAGGTCAATCGCCTTATCGGGCAAAAACCGTTCTTTAATGTAGAGTTTTGAAAGATGGACGGCCGCTTCAAGCGCGGCAGGAGTGTAGCGTACTCCGTGATGTTTTTCGTAGATGGACTTGATCCCCGCCAAGATATGCTGGGTTGCTTCTTCGGAGGGCTCTCCTACAATCACGGGTTGTAAACGGCGATTGAGCGCATGATCAGGTTTTAAAAACTGTTCGTATTCTCCCCAGGTCGTCGCTCCAATCATTTGTAGATCGCCTCGTGCTAAGGCTGGCTTAAGAATGTCTGAGACATTAATCGCACCTTCGGCTCCCTTTGCTTGCTCGATCATGTGGAGCTCATCGATAAACAAAATAATCTGTCGACCAGCCGCGGTGATTTCTTCAGTTAATCGCTTCATTCGTTCTTCAAATTCACCACGATATTTCGTGCCCCCGATTAACGCCCCTAAATCAAGAGAGAGGACGCGCTTTCCCTGAATTGCTTTTGGAGCGCTGCCGGAGGTGATGCTATTGGCGATGCCCTCTACGATCGCCGTTTTTCCAACTCCTGGTTCTCCTAGTAATAATGGATTATTTTTACTTCGCCGAGATAAGATATGAATAACTCGATCAATTTCTTCTTCTCGACCGACAACCGGATCGAGGACTTTACTGCCAGCCGTAAGATCACGGGTGTATTTTGCCAAGATAGAACCGCCTACGTCCCCCTGTTCTTTATGAGCATTCTTATTTCGTTGCCACCAGAAGTAGAGACCAACGAGTAAAAGGAAAGAAAGAGCTAACGATTGCTGTTGAAGCATAAAATTGTTCACAGTATAGCTTTTTTCCTTTAGCTTCGCTAGTATTCGAGGCAGATATGTACCTCCGTCGCCTCGAAATTCAGGGATTTAAGACCTTTGCCCAAAAAACCGTCTTAGAATTCCTGCCAGATAGCACGGGTCGTCGCGGGGTAACTGCCGTCGTTGGCCCCAACGGGTCAGGAAAATCCAATATTGCTGACTCATTGCGTTGGGTCATGGGAGAGCAGAGCATGAAGCTCCTGCGTGGAAAGAAATCCGAAGATATTATTTTTTCTGGTACTGATAAGCGCTCGCGCAGCGGCTTTGCAGAAGTCACGCTCATCATCGAAAATGACACAAAATCGGACGTCAGCGATTCTCCCTTTGGGGAGATGGCCGAAGTCGCGATCACACGCCGTCTCTATCGCGATGGAAATTCAGAATACGAAGTCAATCGCCAACCCGCACGCCTGCAGGATGTGACGTTATTATTGGCGCAATGCGGCGTCGGTCAACGATCATACAGTGTGATCGGACAAGGCATGATCGATCATGTCTTAGTCGCGAGCCCGACTGAGCGCAAAGAATTCTTTGATGAAGCCTTTGGCTTGCGCCCGTTTCAATTAAAGAGACAGTCCGCCTTGCAAAAAATCACCGCCGCTCGTGATAACCTCACTCAGACCGAAGCGCTCTTACGCGAAATCAGTCCACGTCTCACCATGCTCGAGCGCCAAGCCAAACGTCTAGAGGAGCGAGAAAAGCTTGAAATTGAACTCCGCGACCTAGAACGCGCCTATTACGGACACGGGTGGCAAGAGGTAAACGCCGGGCTCATCCGCGTTCGTGGTCAACTCGAAATCGCCCGCGCCGAGCTTGCGACGCGTGAAACAGCCGCTAAGACGCTTGAAGACCAGATGCGTGGCCTCGAGCAAGCAACCCCCGTCAACGAAGGTTTCCAAGATATCCGCCGCGCGCTCGACAAGCTCGCGGGCGAACGCTCAGCCTTGCGTGAGCGTGAGCTCAAGTTAGACACAAAGCGCGCCGTCGCCGCCGTGCGTGCCGAAAAACCGTGGTCTCCCTTACCACTCTCAAAAATTATCGAAACCGTCCAATCCCTCTACACCGAACATGAATCGTTAGAGCGTGCCTTGTCACAAAAGGATCTCGATCCAGAAGCAATCCGCCTCGCCGCCGCCCGCCTCAAGCAGGCTAGCTTAGAATTATTAAATAAGTTACAGCGCCCCGCTCCCGAGCCTGAGCTCGCTCCTGCGCTTGATCCGGATGTCGAGCGTGAAGCAAAAGAAATTCGTGTCGCGATGGAACAGGTCACGGATCGAATGAAAGAGGCGGAAGCGCGTCTCGAGGCTTGGAATCGTGAAGAACAAGATTCACGCAAACATATTTTTGCGGTGCAGCACGACTTAAATCGTAAACGCCACGACGCCCAAGCCGCCGAACGCATCGTGAACGAAGCGTCTGTCGAACTCGCTCGCCTCGAAACCCGCAAAGACGCCTTTCTTAACGAAGTCCGCCGCTTCGCCCCCGATTTAGAGTCGCGTCTCTCCGATCCTAACTACTCCACTACTTCCCTACTAAGCGAAGCGCCTACTCCACTTCCCCCCGACGCCCCCGCCCGTCTCCAACGCCTCCGTTCCCAGCTCGAATGGATCGGGGGAATTGATCCCGAGACCATCAAAGAATACCAAGACACCAAAGACCGCTTTGGCTTTTTAAGTAAACAAGTCGAGGATCTGCGCGAAACGCTCTCCTCCCTCGATGAAGTTGTGCGTGAACTCGATCTCACCATCCGTGAACGGGGAGAAGTCGCGTTTACGCGCTTAAACCAAGAATTCGGCCTCTATTTCAAAAAACTTTTTGGTGGCGGAGAGGCGTCAATCCTTGAATTAAAACCAGAAGCCAATGAAGATGAGGTAGAAGAATCTTCGTCTGACGATCAACAATCAACGATGGACGTTATCGGAATTGATATCCAGGCAACTCCTCCCGGCAAACGCTTCAAATCGATCGCCCTTCTCTCTGGAGGTGAACGCGCCCTTACTTCCATTGCGCTTATTTGTGCCATCATGGCCACCAATCCGTCACCATTCGTGGTGCTCGACGAAGTCGATGCCGCACTAGATGAATCAAATTCTCGCAAATTCGCCGAAATTCTCGGCAGTATCTCGGACAAGACGCAGTGTATTGTTGTCACGCACAATCGCGCCACCATGACACAAGCGAATCTTCTCTATGGGGTCACGATGGGAGAGGAAGGAACATCGCAATTGTTGTCAGTAAAATTAGAGGATGTGGAGAAGATGAGGAAGGGAGAGTAGATAGGAGGCCCTGGGTTTATCTATCTAGGCATACAGAGGCGAAAAAAGAGTGAGTAGGATATACTTACTCTCATCTATGTTAGAGGTTCACAAAAATGAAGGTGATAAACGCCAAGAACGGCCTCAAACACCGGATCAGGTAATAAAAGATTTTTTGGCTGAGTGGTCAGGAAGGAAAGGGACGATCCCTCCGGAACTCAAAGGAGTCTATAAGTATCTAGAAGAAAGACAGGTGTCGTCGCCATCGTCACGTAAGTCGGCAAAAATACTCCGAGGATTTTTGGATGAAAGTTCGGGAGAAGAAGACGCTTCAGAAAAACTCCGCATCGTCGATGCGACGATCGCGTACGAAGTTGAACACCGAGATCAGTGGCAGTCATCTGCTGGGGGTGCTTATGAAGTCTATTCAATTGCGCTAGACGCACATAACGCACCTCTTACGCGCCGAGCAATAGCCGCAGTCCCTTCTTCAAAAATAACGGATGGGTATTTAGCTGAGCTCAGGAAAAAAAAGAAGGATCCAGAGCAACAGCGTAAATTAATCGATCTATTCTATCTTGTATACCATCGACGCGACGTCCGTGAAGCTAATGAGGTCTTGCGAGCGATGACGGATGGGCTTGATCTCGCAAAAATTGACCTGAACCACCCCTATTTAAACGATCCCGTCCTGGGTCCTTTTGTCGTGAACCAAATGGTGGTGTGGCGTCGAGCGAATGTGGATTCAATGAGAGCGCTCGCAGAGCGGGCAAGAGGGGAAGGTAATACAGTGGTTCGGGGGGTGGTCGAAACGGCGATCGACTATAGTCCAGAAGGAAAGTGGAACAGAGCGAATGAAGTTGCTTCGATGGTGCAAAGAATCTTCCACCCGCATATTGTCAATAAAGGCGCTCAAGAAGATGGTGAGGCGAGAAAAGCGTTGCGACAAGAGCATCGAGAGGCGATGTTGCAATATGTAGACGAGAGTTTTAAGGGTGCTCATATTGATAGAGGATTATTTGAAGCAGAGTTTTCTGTCTGTGACCAGAGCATTGACTATCGAGGAGGTGAGGTGCCACATGTCTGGGTGCCTATAATAAAATGGCCGGTTCTGAGTGTAGAAATGGCCGGAGAGAAAAAAAGAGAAAGCATCGAGAGTGTGCAAGAAAAGGTAGAGGAGTATGTTTGGAGTCATCGAAAAGGGCAGGATGATGTATTAACGTCTTTAACAGCGGGCAAGGTGGCGGAGTGGTCACGGGAAGTAGAAGCGCGTGTCTTTCAGGTTGCAAAAACGGACGCGAAAGATGTTATTGCGCAAAAATTTAAACGAGAAATAGAAAGGCGACTCACGCTACGATCAGGGCTGTTATTGAAGGATGATTACGATGAAGAGGATGTTAAAGACATGGGTGAATGCTTGGCGGCTATTCGCAGAGGGATTGATAAAGATAGGCAATATATGGAAGCCTTTGAGGTAGTTGAATGGCTGGAAGGAGTGATCAGACAAAAAGAAGAATTTGTTGAGCGGAGAGGGATGGCGTTTAAAGCGGCTCGGATGCAAGAAAAGAAGGCAGAACGAGAAGAGGAAAAAGAGGGGCGTAAGGAGCGGCGCGGAAGCATGCAGAAAGAATATCTAGGAGAACTCGTGGGTTTTCAGGCGGACTATTTACAGAATGTCTATGAGGTTAGTTTAGGGACGGATCTAGGCTCTTTACCCGGCTTTGGTCGTGAAGAAGATAGCGGAGCCATGGCCACCGTTAGCCTATCCCCAAGATTAGGGATGTCCATGCGGACGGAGCTCGTTCAGAGGCTTGAACCAGAGCGAGGGATTTTTGTAGAGATGGGAGAGGATTTAGAGACAGCCAAGCGACGGATGGCGATGGTGGATTGGGTCGTTCCGCATGAAATCGGCCATTTAGTCCAAGAAGCGGAGGCGGGGCGGTATCGCGAGCAAAGAAAAGAACATCCTATTAAGAATTTTGAAAAACAGATGCAGCATGCGCTAAGAGTCTTTGCCTCGATCGGAAAGGGTAATGAGCTCATGAAAAATCAGGTGTCT
This sequence comes from Patescibacteria group bacterium, assembly GCA_018061025.1. Classification (GTDB taxonomy): domain Bacteria; phylum Patescibacteriota; class Patescibacteriia; order 2-12-FULL-60-25; family 2-12-FULL-60-25; genus JAGOUY01. Next base: position 53,940 of record JAGOUY010000011.1, on the reverse strand, counting down.
GAGTGTTATATCGATGGGATCGGGTATGGAATGGCAGCGTCTTTTGGCGTCTCTGATCCAAGGATGGACACAAGAGAAAAGCGTATCCAAGCAAGTATCCGTGCCTTAGCAAGCGCAATGCAAGAAGTACGTCTCTGGCTTACAAAAAAATCCTCAGTCGAGGCAAAGTTTATCCCTGTCCTAATGCGACAAATAGCGATCGCAGAAATTGTCATCCAAGAATTGGATCCATCAGATCCGCTCATCGTACTCGTCCAGGGAAGTGTGCATGAACACGCGGCGACCCTAGAAAACCGTTGGCATCACGAACCCTTGTTAGAAATAGCTAAAGACAGATCTCATTCCGCACGCGTAAAAGAGGTTTTTGGACAAGCATTTTTAGCGGGAAAAAGCTTGAATACTTGGGAAGATAAGGTGGAATAGAGTACACTATCCCCATGTTCCATCCCAAAGGTGAATTTCTCTGGCCCGTCTTCATCCCAACGATCATTTTGTTCTTGCTCGTGGCCGTATTTGTGTACCGAAACGTGAGCTTCATCCGCTCCTCTATCCGTGTGAAAGGAACGATCATCGGCTACGAAACGGTTTCTCAAATACGTGGCCCGTCTACCAGCGCCCCCCTCGTTCAATTCACGGATGAAAAAGGCGTAACGCGAGAGTTACTCGCTAAAGTTCGTTCGAATCCACCTCCAGGACAAGTAGGAGATAAGGTCACGCTCTATTACCAACCAAACGACCCGTCACAGGCACGTCTTGGAACCTTTAAAGAAATGTGGTTGCACGTAACAATTCTTACTGTTCTCTTTGGTATCTTTTTCATTATCTGGTTTGGTTTGTGGGCGGGTGATCCTAACGCACAGGTAAGGGATAAGATGAAAATGACCCCTCAGCCAAACGCGGAATACGATCCTGACGCAGAGGAATTCGAAGGTAAGAACAAAAAATAGAATATCCATTCTCTCTTGCTCAACCCTCGACCACGCATTAAGGTTGCCGCATATGCCCATGGCACGTGTGCGAGGCCCCGGCCACCCAGACCAGGTATGCGACTTAGTTGCAGCTGGTATCGTAGAAGAGTATAGCCGTCGCGATCCAGCGGCTCGCTTGCATATTCGCGTTATGGGAGGCCATGGCGCCATGTTTGTGGCGGGGGAAGTCTCATCTACGGCCGATTTTGATGTGTCTGCGGTCGTGCGGCGTATCCTAGGAGCCAATGGCGTCCAAACGGATATGGAGCCATTCATTGCTCTTGAGCCGATGCCGCCTAACTGGGCGTGTGAGCATGGTGCGCGCGAAGGAGCTGTCGTAATCGGGTACGCCACCAATGAAACGGTCACGCGCCTGCCAAAACAAATGGGGTTAGCGCGCAAGGTAGCTCAGCTTCTTGAAAAAAAACGTCTAGAAGACGAAGACTGGTTTTGGATGGACGCCGATTATGAAATTACGGTCGAACGTGTGCAAGAAAAATACGTCACGATCGTGCGTGTTGGCCATGCAGAGGCGAAACCCCTTGCCGAAGTTCGTAATATCATCCAACAATTTTTGAGCGGGGCTGGAATTCCGGGACCGATTCGTATCAATCCCGCCGGAGAAGAAACGCGTACCGGACTCGCGTATCGCGTCGGTTCTTCTGGGAGAAATGTTTCGATGAACAGCGCAAGTTCTTTGTTGCCGAGCAGTCCTTCCGGCATAGGTCTCCATGCGGCGCATCCATTAAACGTGGGAGGCTGGCTCGCCCGCGCCGTCGCCCGTGAATGTGTCGGTCGTGAACTTGGGCAAGCGATACAGGTCTCTGTTTCGTGGCTTCCATTAGAGTCGCGCCCGCATCAACTCCGTATCCGTAACGAACGCGGGGATGACCTTAGTCAGGTCATAGACATCGCTCGCTTTGACCTCCGTCACATCCCAGACGTATACCTCAAAGAACCTCATCTCACCCAGGTGCTACAAGCGAATTATCAACCGGTTGAGCTCCCGTGGGAGAAGTGATACCATCAAAAAACTATGCGATCTTTTCTTCCTTCCATGACGGTTCTGGCAGCTGTTGTCCTCCTAGGCGCTGGCTGTGCCTCAAACCAATCTCAAGTCATGCCGTATCAAGCGACTCCAACCAATGACGCCTATTCTGCGCCCTCAACACCGCCTGTAACACCGCCTGCGTCCCCAGAACCCTCTACTCCTCCTAAACCCGATGCTGCTATGCAACAACCTTCCAATCTCGCCTTTCCTGGCGTTCTTCCTGCGGCCGAAGCCAACAAAAAAATCCGCATTAAGACCAACAAAGGCGATATCGTTATTCAGACGAGTGTCGAGATGGGTCCAAATGCGGCCTCAAACTTTGTCTATCTTGTGAAACAGGGATTTTATAATGGCACAATTTTTCATCGCGTCATCCCTGGCTTCATGATTCAAGGGGGAGATCCAACGGGTACCGGCATGGGAGGACCTGGTTATCAGTTCCAAAATGACGAGGTAAAGAACATGCCGACGAAGAAAATCGCGATTCAAGGTCAAACCATGACCGCTCCGGTCTACGAGGATGGTTGGGTGGCTATGGCCAACGCCGGTCGTAACACAAATGGTTCACAATTCTTCATCATGGTGGGTGACTACCCACTTCCTGGTGACTACTCCGTCTTCGGAAAAGTGGTCGAAGGATTAGATATTGCTCACAAAATTGCCGATGTGGCACGTAATAGCAGCGATCGTCCAAACGAAGAAGTGAAAATGGTGAGTGTCACGGTTGAATAATTGCGTCGATATCAAAAATCATAAAAAGAGCGCTGCACGTCAGCGCTCTTTTCGTTTCCCCCAATTCCCGCTACGCTACCTTGTATATGAAACGCACGCCTTGGTGGATCGCGGTAGCTGCTGTTGTATTTGTAGGGATTACCTGGTCTTCTCGAGGATTTTTGCGTGATTCTCTCGAAGCATGGCGCAAACCTGCGCTTCCCCCTCCAACGCCCTTCGTGGCCGAGGTGAGCACCCCTTCCTCCGCGCCGTCTTTGTGCCAAAAAGGCTTCTGCGTTCCCACCTCAACCCCTCCGGGCAAAGCAGCTCCTACAGGGACGGCTCCTGTTCCTGCACCCGTTACGCCTCCCCCTTCCGCCGAGCCAACGACGACATCCCTTCCAACGCAAGTAAATCTCGCCGTCCCATTCCTCGCTCAAGCCCCAAAGCAAAACTGGGACATGCCCTATCAAGAAGCCTGCGAAGAGGCCTCTTTAATCATGGTGAATGCCTACTTTGCTGACAATACAAAAGCCTTCACCCCTGATACAGGCGATCGTGCGATTCTTGATTTGGTGGCCTTTGAAGAAGCACAAGGATTAGCGGTAGATATAACCGCCGCCGAAGCAGCCACGTTGATCCCGAAATATTTCTCCAAGCGTAAAGCTCGCGTCATCCAAAACCCTACGATTACACAAATTCGTGAATATCTCGCCAAGGGCATTCCTGTGATCGCCGCGGCAGATGGTAAAGCACTAAAAAATCCAAACTTCCGCAATGGGGGGCCACCCTATCACATGCTTGTGATCAAAGGATATCTGCCTGATGGCCGTTGGATTGTAAATGATCCGGGCACGCGCAAAGGCGCAGATTATATCTACGATCGCGAAATTTTGTTTAAAGCCATTCGTGATTGGAATGGGGGAGATGTGCCTCGTGGAACGCCTTCCGTCATCATCATGGAGCCTGAAGCGTAGGGATTGATAGATGTTTTTCTATGTCTCCTCTCCTCTTCGCGGGTGCCTATGCTGGTGGCATCGCGGGCGCACTCCTCACGCTTATTGCGCATGTCGCGCCGCGCTTTGGCGTCGGGAATTTTATCCGTGACCTAGATGATCCGCATCTTGTCGGACGCAGGATTTCGCATCGCGAAGCGCATTTTCTGGGAATTTTTGTCCATCTTTGCACGAGTATTGCGAGTGGTATCATCTTTGCCTACGGCGTTGAACAAGGCTGGATCTCTGGCTTTCACATCCTCCCCATGTTCGGTTTTGCGACCCTCATGCTCCTCGGCTCCGCTCTCGTGCTCATGCCGCTCGAAGGTCACGGCTTCTTCGGAGCAAAACATGATGCGTGGTTCGTAGTCGACGCCCTCCTCACCAATCTCTTTTGGGGCGCGCTCCACCTCCTTCTGATCCCTCTTTGGGCCTAGTCATGTCTCGTTCATCGTTTCATTGTCCGCGCTTATGTATTGCGACTGTCGTCGGGATTTTATTTGGATTAATAGCAATGACCCTAGGAAATGTAGCGCTACATCAATGGTCATCTGAGCCAGCATATGTTCCAACCGTAATTCCTCAACTCACGCAGGCAACCTCTGAAGCATTCCCAGAGCCTGTCATGCCGATGTTCATTAAGCCTGAGCCGATCACCCTCCTGTTCGTTGGCGATATCATGCTTGACCGCCAAGTCGCCGAGCGCAGTCAGAAAGCAAAGGACCCTGCCTATCCTTTTCAAAAACTTCCTGTTGGTTGGTTCAAGCAAGTGGATTACGCCATAGCAAACTTAGAAGGGCCAGTGACCGATAAACGTCGCCCACCAGAAAAAACCATCGACTTCCAGTTTGATCCCTCGGTTATCCCGATCTTGAAAGAACAGGGAATTGATGCCGTTTCCCAAGCCAATAATCATGCCCTCGATCAAGGACGTATAGGCTCAGAAGATTCCCGTACGCGTCTCCAAGCGGCGGGCTTGCTCGTCTTCGGTGACCAAGTGCATGACGATGCGATCGCACTCGCTACAACCACAATTCGCGGTCAACGCTTTGCGTTTATAGGTTTTAATACGACGGATAATCCTCTCGATCTGGTCGCGGCTTCCAGTACGCTTGTGCAGGCACAGAGTTCTGCGGATCACGTTATCGTGTACATGCATTGGGGGCCAGAGTACAAGAACCGCCCTCCCGCGAGCATTATCAAAGAAGCGCAGTGGCTTATCGATCACGGAGCCGATATCGTTATTGGTGGACACCCACATTGGGTGCAGGGGATAGAGCTCTATAAAAATAAGCCAATCGTATATTCATTAGGAAACTTTATCTTTGACCAAGATTTCTCGCGTGAGACCAAAGAAGGATTAGCCATGAAAGTCACGATAAAAGATGCGCAGCTCGTCCTTGAGCCAATTCCGCTGCAGATAAATCTCAGCCAACCCTCGCTGGCAGAAGGGGAAGATCGCGAAAAACGCTTAAAAGAACTCTCAGCAATTTCAGACCCATTCTTAAAGGAGCAGATTTTAACGGGAAGGATCGTTATTGCGGAATAATCTATGGAAAAAACTACCTGGGCGCTTCTTTCTCTCTCTGAGCAGGAACTTCTCACTCACGCCGAACAAGTGATGGCTTTTGCCTATAGTCCCTACTCAACCTTTTGCGTCGGCGCAGCCCTGCTCGCTCTAGATGGGTCGATCCATATCGGCACAAACATGGAAAACGCCACCCATACCGAAACAATCCATGCAGAAATGGCAGCGCTTACCGTAGCGAATACACGAGGAATCAGACAATTTTCTACGTTAGCCGTCATCGGCAAGCCGCGAGAGGGAATGAGTAGAGAGCCTGTCATGCCCTGCGGCATCTGCCGACAATTACTGCACGAATTCGCTCAACTCGGCTCTGGGGATATCCAGATTCTCGCCTCAAACACCAAAAAAGATACGATTATTCGTACCTCACTAAACGAACTCCTCCCCCAGGCCTTCGGTCCGAAGGATTTAAATATCGATTTGAGTCTCTACCGGTAGTCTTGCACTCCTTTCTTCGGACGAGTAGCCTGGCAAAATATCGATTCTCTCATATGTCCATTCTCTCTCCCGAAGAAATCATCAAGAAAACGGAAGAATTTGTCCAAAAAACCCTTGCGAATGCCGAAGCAGGACATGGATGGTGGCATATTGATCGCGTACGTAAAAACACCCTCAGAATCGCACACGCAGAAGGGGCGGATCTTTTTATCGCCGAACTCGGTGCTCTCCTTCACGACATCGCTGATCATAAATTCAACGGCGGTGATCATACTCTAGGTCCCCGTGTTACACGCGAATGGCTCGAATCACAACATGTTGAAAGAGTCGTGATCGATGCCGTCTGTGATATTGTTTTGAACAACTCATTTCGAAGTTTGCGTTCTCAAAATGGCATGACGAGCTTGGAGGGCAAATGCGTTCAAGATGCAGACCGTCTTGAGGCTCTCGGAGCCATTGGTCTAGCTCGGTGTATTATGTACGGAGCTCACGCTAAGCGTCCGATGTATGTTCCGGATCCACCCCTCTCGTTAGACGCGCCTTGGCAAGTCAACGAACAATCTAAAGCTCCTTCAACCCTTCATCATTTCTACGAAAAGCTCCTGCATTTAAAAGATAAAATGAATACGAAAACAGGTACCGAGCTTGCCCAAGAAGGACATCTCTTTCTAGAGAAATATGTTGAGCAATTCTTAAAAGAGTGGAATGGTGTAGGGTAAAGAGAGCTGCGATTATGACCATTTTCTCCGTTGCTCAATTCCTCGCCTACGTAAACGACACCTTTAAAGCCATCTGGGACCCAACCCAGATCGCGCTCGAAGGAGAGGTGTCCGGTTTTCGTATTTCCCAAGGGCAATGGGTAAATTTTGATATTAAAGATGACGAAGCCCTCGTCTCCGTCTTCATGGTGCTGCGCAATCTCACTCTTCCCTTGCAAGATGGGATGCGCGTGCGTCTCTACGGCTATCCGCGTATCTACCCTAAATACGGCAAATTTTCTTTCAGCGCCGACCGTGTCGAGATCGTAGGCGAAGGGGGATTGCGCAAAGCGTTGGAATTACTCCGCCAAAAACTACTATCAGAAGGTCTTTTTGAGACAGGTCGCAAGCGTGAACTCCCACGCTTCCCCAAACGCATCGCCTTAATTGCTTCCCGCGAGAGCGCTGCCTACGGGGACTTTATCCGCATCCTCCAAGAGCGTTGGAGTGGTCTCGAAATTGATTTGTATCATGTCCTTGTTCAAGGCAAAGACGCCCCAGACAGCTTGGTAGCAGCGATTGAACGTGCCAACAAAAAAGAAGAACATACCTACGATGTACTCATTGTCACGCGTGGTGGCGGGTCACTCGAAGAGCTCATGGCCTTCAACGATGAACGGGTCGTACGTACTATCTTCGCTTCAAAAATTCCTACGCTCGTGGGCATTGGCCACGAACGCGACATCACCCTCGCCGAAGAAGTCGCCGACGTCCGTGGTTCAACCCCCACCGATTGCGCGCGTCGTTTAGTGCCAGATCGTCGCGACGTTCTTCTTGAGCTCGCAAATCTAGAGGAGACGCTTACCAATCGCTTACAGAATTTAATCCAAGACCATCTCATCCGCATTGAGCGTGCCTTTGTCGGTGCTCGCCATTGGCTCCAAACGGTTCACGGACGTCTGGATATGGCCACTGCCCGGGCTCTAGAAGGGGCGCAACGTTGGCACACCGGTCTCGTCGACCGCGTCACAACCATGGAGCGCGTTATTCGTTCTGCCGACCCCGAACTCATCCTCAAACGAGGCTACGCCCTTGTCACCACACTTGAAGGCCAAGTCAAAGTCCGCGCCAGCGATCTCCATCCCGGCGAACCCTTGTCGCTCCGCTTCGCAGATGGCAAGGTAGTTATAGAGGTAGAGCGCGAAACCCCTAAGAATCTAAGGTTGCTCTAGTCCGCTTTATACTCGATACTGAATACCCGATTCTCGATACTTCTTCTTAACTATATGGCCAAGAAAAAATCCGACCTAGATTTCGCGAGCTCCTTCAAAGAGCTAGAAGACATCGCTCATTGGTTCGAACGAGGTGAACCAGATCTCGAACAAGGCTTACAAAAATTCACCCGCGCCAGCGAACTCGCCAAAGCCTTGCGCGAACGCCTCATTGAGGTAGAAAATGTGATTAAAGAAGTGCATTCTTAATCCCTACAATCCATTTCCCTATGCTTCTCCTGCTTCGTTTATTTCTGAACGCGCTCGCCGTGATGGCGGTTCCGTATCTCGTGCCGGGTGTATCAGTCCAAAACTTTCCGTCAGCCTTCATCGCTGCCGTCGTAATCGCGTTAGTGAATGCTCTTGTCCGTCCAGTTTTATTAATCCTAACGCTGCCCGTAAATATCCTGACGCTCGGTCTTTTCACTCTCGTCGTCAATGCCCTCATGTTCTGGCTAGCCTCCTCCTTTGTTTCAGGCTTTCGCGTTTCAGGATTCGCGGCAGCTTTCTGGGGCGCACTGGTATTCTGGATTGTCTCGTGGTTAACAAACTCTCTCATCGTGAGCGAATAGACCAACAATGAACACGCACGCGGGATCAACCCCGCGTGTCTTCTTTTTATGTCCTCACCGCTACGTCCAGGTCTCAACGAAACAGGAACAAAGATCTGGAATGCCTTGGCGCACAAGAGTCCTTTGTCGATCGTCGAGTTAGCGAGCCTCACCGAAAAAACGCGACCTACGATCTACAAATATCTTGATCGTTTACAGAAAGACGAATTCGTCCTCGCGGTGAAGAAAGAGAAGCGCATCGTCTATGCTCTTAATAAAGCTAAGCATCCACTCGACCGTCCTCGAAAAGGGGAACGTCATCCCAAGTCGGATCCAGACGTACTGGTCTATCGTGGGAAAGACATTCGGAAGGTGTGGGAGCGTCTCTTGGAAGAATTACCTAAAAAGGCCATCTTCTATCGCTATGATGGCTACGGCTCCAGCCAGTCATTGGCCGGGATCATGCCCGCAAATAACTACCAAATCATCGAGGACAAAAAGCTCGAGCGTTTTGTCATTACAAACGACGTCTTACGCCGAGGAGCCTATAAAAAACGCGTCGAATGCGCTTCTCGCAAATTACCGGTCTCATTTGATCGCTTTGAGCAGGGGATCACGCAATTTATCTTTGGAGACACGATCGCTCTCGTCGACCTCACGAAACAGGTCGCATTTATGATTGAAAATAAAGCGTTAGCAGAGTACCACCGCAAGCTCTTCCAATTTATTTACCGACAGCTGCCAGAATAGAATGTAAAAATATTTTTACACATAGAACGATGTTAACCCGATTTTAAAAAAAGAGAGGTATCCTTGTTATGAGGAGAGATCACCATGGAAACGCAGGTCGACCGTTACGACAGTGGAGACGCACAGTTCATTCTCTATTCAGATGGAGACATCCAACCGCCCAATGAGCCTGGTAAGAGGTCGCGACACGAGTTCGTCGTTTACGTGACGCGAGAATCTCTTGTCTCCGCCCAACTGGATTCTGCGGGGATGGTCGAGGTGACCGTCCGTGAAGGACGGCAGATTTACGAAGAATTCGGTGACGGGCACTGGATTCTGTGGCATCGAGAATACCGCGCCAGGTTCCCGTACGATTTCCTCGTGCGGCGTGGGCTGGAAGCGGGATACAGTAGGCTGTTTCCGCACCTGCCAGACCTCTATCAAAAACCGAGCGTGCAGCTGTCAGCGGATCTGATCGTCGACATCGAGGTATCGGATGCCCCTCTGACGCCGAGCGAATTCAGAGATCGGGTACACCGATTCGGGGATAAGAGTGAGTACTGGTCTGAAGAGCATCTGGCCTATTACCTGAGTCAGTTCGTCGATGTGGACAGAGGCAAGAGCGGACCTGTAAAACTCGCCTTCGTTAATCTCGCTCATGACTACCTGGAGCAGGATGGATACGCACGCTTTGCGTATGACAAGTCCATCGAGTATGCCGCGCATAAACGTACCGGGATTAAGCGCCAGGCGACCTTTCGAGAAGTCCTCGCTTTTTCGAAGAGGTATGATGTAGGTCAGTTCGCTTCCGTTATGGCTCTCGGAACCTCTGTCCAAAACTGGGAGTCGGTGAAGCGGTCACACATTACGCAATATCCACGCATGATCTTTCAGGGGCACGTACGTTCTCTCGATTTTCTGCGGGATGACACCGGCTATGGGGGACGAGGAGAGATGTATCTTGCCGTGGTCGTCTGAGAATAACGAGCTATTTTGAGCGAGGTTGCTCTCCCAGGGCTTTTTCAGTACTCTGCGAGGCAGATATGCAATCCAGCGCTCCCATCGTCATTTCCCTCGGTGGTTCCCTCGTGGCACCCCCAACGGGGATAAATACAGACTTTCTTAAAGCGTTTCGCTCTCTGATTACCGAGGAGGTAAACAAGGGCAAACGCTTTATTCTTGTTATAGGCGGAGGAGCGACGGCACGTGTCTATATGCATGCCGCCAAAGAAGTTGTTCCTCTTGAGGAAGAGGATATGGATTGGTTGGGGATTCATGCAACGCGCATTAATGCTCATTTGCTGCGTACCGTCTTCCGTGACCACGCTCATCCAGTCGTTTGTAAAGATCCACGCCGCAAGATGCGCTGGACTAGTCAAATTCTGATCGGAGCTGGCTGGCGTCCTGGCTGGTCAACGGATTATATTGCCGCTCGTTTGGCATGTCTTTACAATGCTGAACAGATTATCAATCTTACAAATATCGAGCGTGTCTACGACAAAGATCCTGGCAAGCACGTTGATGCCGTCCCTTTTGATCACATTGAATGGAAAGAATTTCGAAAAATTGTAGGAACTAAATGGTCACCCGGGTTAAATGCTCCATTTGATCCGATTGCTTCAACCTTTGCCGCAAAACATGAGCTAAAAGTCATTATCGCTAAAGGCACGGATCTCATGAATCTCAAAAAAATCCTAGAAGGCAAAGCCTTCTTAGGAACAACGATTGAATAAGAGGGATTTTAAGCCTTCCCATGACTGCTAAACAGTCGGATCTTGTATCTTGCGACTTCCGTCATAAGTAAGCTCGCAGGTTCCAAGAGTTTTCGCGGATCAATCACCGTTGGAAGATCGTGTAAGGCTTCTCGCACTCCCGCCGTAAACGCCAAACGCAAATCCGTATCAATATTAATTTTGGCGATTCCAAGGGGGATCGCTTTTTTGATGTCTTCATCTAAAACGCCACGGGCTTCACCAAGTTTAGCGCCATATTTCTCGGCTAATTCCACGACGTTTTCCATCACTCCTGACGCGCCATGCAGTACAAGAGGGAGTTTTACACGTTTCGAGATCTCTTTCAGACGCTCCAGATCCAAGTGGGTGATTCCTTTAAATTTATATGCCCCATGCGCGGTCCCAATCGCCACCGCCAGCGCATCACAGCCCGTTTCTTTAACGAATTGGACCGCTTGCTCAGGATTCGTCAAAACCGCATCCCGTTCCTGTACGTTTACGAGATCCTCGATCCCTTTAATGGATCCCAATTCCGCTTCTACCGACACGCGTTTCGCCTTGGCCCATTTCACGACCTGTTTTGTGTCACGGACATTCTCAAGATAGGGGAGAGCCGACCCATCAAACATGACGCTTGTATAACCAGAGTCTATCGCTAGCTTAATCGTTTTTAGGTTTTTCCCATGGTCCAAATGGAGCACAACCGGAATCTTGTTTTTCGCCGCCACATTCACCATTGCGATGAGATAGTCCATGCCCGCATATTCAATCGCGCCTTCGCTTGTCTGCACGATGATCGGTGAACGCTCTAAAACGGCAGCCTGGATGACGGCTTTAAGCATCTCCAAGTCGTTTATATTAAAGGCTGGAATGGCGTATTTACCCGCACGCGCTTTTTTAAGTAGAGAGGCAGAAGAGACGAGCATATAGTATAGGCATCAGGAATTAGGCCGAGCTCAGCTCGGTTAAATTCGTTTTGCTTGTATTTTTATAAATTGCTTAAGTACCTTATTGATTTTTCCTTCTGACAAAAGTCCGGCCTGTGGTCCGATATATTGCACCACGCTCCACGCCTGCGCACTTCCGTAGCGTAACGCCTCGGGCAAGGTTTTTCCTTGGAAACGTGCGTAGGAAAATGCCGTAGCAAAACTATCTCCCGCTCCGGTCCGCTCCACTTCCTTGCCAGGGAACATGGGGCAATGCCATTGTTCATCTCCATCTGTGGCGTACGAGCCATTCACGCCGTCCGTAATCACCGTAAGAGCTGCTTTATAGAGATGAAGCTGCTCGAGGAGCTCTGGGACAGGGCTTGGTTCACAGTCGAGAAGTAATTCCGCTTCTTCTTTATTAACAATGAAGACCTCTGAACGAGCAATCACGGGTTTGATTGCTTTCAAACCACGTCGTAACTGGTGCGTGCCGGGATTGAACGTAAGCTTCGTGTCAGGATGCTCTTTAAGATAAGCAAGAAGTTGTTTCTCAAGTCCTTCATGGCCTTTGCCAAGGGAGCTGTAGTAGATCCAGCCGGTCTTTGGAAGTTCAGGTAGGTGGAATTTATAGGGTTGGTGATAGACGAGAATCGTGCGTTCCCCTTGAAAAGAAAGGATCGTCGAGTAATTCGTTTCCAGTTTCTTGTCTCGCGTTACTAGATGGGTCGCAACTCCCTCTTGTCGCCAATGCGTCAAAATCATCTGCCCCGTTTCATCATTCCCGATCGTGCTCACCATCGCCGTCGCTAAGCCTAAGCGGGAAAACCCCACCGCAGCGTTTGATGAGTTGCCAGCCCCTGGGATTTTCGTAATCTTCTCCGCCGGAACCTTTTCCCCGTAGGGTAAGCAGAGTTGGCACGCCTCTTTTTTTAAGACGCAAGATACGCTTGCTTCGTGGATCGTCACAAAGACATCCAGCATACAGTCACCGATCGAAACCACATCAAACAAAGAACGTTTCATAATAGTCTCCATCATATCATCCGCGCGTTTTCTTGTCGTTTTCACGCGCAGTCTCTATCATCTAAGTACGATTCTTATTTCCTACACAATATGGCAAAACCACAAAAGAAATCCTCACATTTAGGCGTTGGTATGATGGTCGGCTCGGTCATGGGCTTGGCGGCCGGATTTTTCTTGAACTCACGCAAAGGCAAAGAGCTCACCAAAGACGCAGAAAAGAAGGCCCTGCAGTTGCAAGCCAAGATCATGAAGAAGGTCCAAGACGTCGAAGCCCTCTCCAAAGAAAAATACACCGAAGTCGTGGATGATGTCCTGGCCTACTACGAAAAGACGCAGGAAATCGCCAAAAAAGAAGTCCCCGAGGTCCGCTCCATGCTCCTCAAAAAATGGAAAACCATTGAGAGCAAGTTGAAAGAGCTAGAATAAAATAGGCGTTAGGCTGTAGGAATTAGCTGTTAGGAACAGAATTTCCCGCCTTTTCCTCATCTAGGGCTCGCATACTCACAACTTTTTTCTTCCTACAGCTGTCTGAGCAAGGAGCTGATGCCGTTGCTCTCGATTTGCGGCTGCAGGCATCGGCTCCGGTCCGCCACAAATAGCTTTGGCGGAATGCGAGTTCTGTAGGAAGAAAAAAGTTGTGAGTATGCGAGCCCATCGCCTACATTCCTTGCCGCGCGCAGCGCATCCTTATGAAAACCCACCGCTTCATCGGCAATTTTTCCTTACAAAAAGATAATATTTTCATCACCGACCCCTCACTCGTCCACCAAATCGGACGAGTCTTGCGTTTGCAAATAGGGGAGTCTGTGATCCTCTGTGATGGACAGGGTACAGATGCCGAAGGAATGATCGCGTCTATAGATAAAAAAACCATTGAGATACAGGTAAAAGAACGTCGTACGAATACGGCTGAGCCAACACGCCATGTGACGCTCTACATCGCCGCTCTCAAACGCGACAACCTAGAGTTGGTAATACAAAAAGCGACCGAGATAGGCGTGTCCGAAATCGTTCCCTTACGCAGCGCGCGTACCATTAAACAAGAAGCAAATATTGAGCGTTTGCAGCTCATTGCCCGCGAAGCCGCCGAACAATCCGGCCGCGGCCGCGTTCCCATCGTGCACCCCCTTATGCCTTTTGAAGAAGCGGTGAAGGCTCTCCCAGATGCTGCCTCTGCGTTTTTCTTCGACCTCAACGCCCCTCCGCTTTTGATACCCGATACTGGATACTCGATACCCGATACTCGCCCTTCCCTTTTTGTCGGTCCCGAAGGCGGCTGGACCCCAGAAGAACGCACCCTCGCAGAACACCAAGGCCTCAAGATCGTTGGCCTTGGCTCGCGCACCCTCCGTGGCGAAACAGCTGCGATTGTCGCAAGTTACCTGTTTTGTACTTCTTAGTAATCTAGTAATTTTCTGTCATTCCCGTGAAGACGGGAACCCAGCCTAGATAGGTTCTATATGATCATCCTCGTAAGTGGCCCCATCATCGTCGAAGACAAAAAAGTGCTTTTAAACATAAGCGGCAATTCCTCAGAATGGAAAACCTGTGGAGGTAAAGTGGAGCCAGAAGATGTAGATTTATTCGCGACCTGTCGTCGTGAGGCAAAAGAAGAGATGAATATAGAACTTGAACGTCTTTCTGTCGACCCATTTCTTTTTTATACCACCAAACAAAATGCCGATAGAGTCACTGATATCGTTTTAATCCACTTTCTTGCCAAAGCTATCGGCGAAATCACGCCAGGTTCAGATGTCCGCGAATGGAAATGGATTCCCATCGATGAACTAGATCATTACGATCTCGCCCCAAATATTAAGCCAGCGTTAAAATACTTTGGATATTTAGAAAAATAAGAACCCGTCTACGTCAGCCACGAGGCGATAACGTAAACGGGTTAAGGGAGGGAAAGGGGCAAAGTGAAGAAGGGACGTGTGTCAGTATCGGAAGCGCTGGTTACAGTCGGGAACGCCCCCGCCAGCAACCTCTCGGCAGCACGCGCCATCGTCCAGGTGGTAGCCGTGGTCCAGGCAGCCCCTCGGTCGTCGGATGAGTTGGCTCGTTCCGGCGTCGCGATGCCGACGGGGTCGCGGTCGCTCCACCGTTGCGTCGGGTGAAGGTTCCGACACACTTGCGGCGGGGGGCGGTGCCGACGGCACGAGGAGCGGCGTCGGGGTCACGGGAACGGAAGTGACGGGGGTGGGGGTCACGTGCGGCCTCGCCACGTGCGTTGTCGGTTGCGGCAGAGGCGGCTTTTTGTGTAGAAAGAGAAAGATAGCTCCCGCCACTGCCCCTACCAGGATCACGAGCAGGGCACCCAGTGCAGCGTGGAGAGGGAGTCTGAATCCCCGCCGCATCTTGTCTGTGGTAGCTCGGGCTGGAGTCTGCGCAGTTTCTTCTTGGGCATTGGTCTTGTCTTCGTCGTGAGCAGGGGGCTGTACGACGAATTCGGTGGGAGAGCGTCTCTCGGCACCCTCTCCCAGCATCGTCGGCTCCGCCTCGAGCGCTTCCAGAAACGCGTGCGCGTCCTGCCAACGCTTAGCGGGATCCTTCTCGAGACCCTTCATGATCGCCTCCCGGATGTGAGGCGGGATGGTATCGGGCAGGGGTCGATCCGGAGCCATCGTAAGCACCTTGCTCATGATGACGTGTTGCGCGGTGTCGTAGAACGGCGGCATCCCCATCAGCAGCTCATACAGTATGCACGCCAGTGCGAATACGTCGGAGGGCGGACCCAGGTCTCCGCTCCCACGCCACTGTTCCGGCGGCATGTAATAAGGGGTGCCCATGGCCGTGCCCGTGACCGTCAGTCGATCACCTTTTTGGCGCTCCATGTCCTTGGCGATGCCGAGGTCGAGCACTTTGATGATCGGACGGCCATCCGTTTCACCGATCACGTAGATGTTTTCGGGCTTGAGGTCCCGATGCACGACTCCCGCCGCATGCGCGGCTGCGGTAGCGAGCAGAATCGGCATGATGTATCCGAGCGCCTTGGCGACCGGCATGCCCGATCGATGCGAGGCGATTACCTTCATGAGTTCGCACCCATTCAGGAACTCGAGAGCCAGGAAATAAACGTCCTCCACGTCGTCATGCCCAAAGGCGACAACATACGGGAACGCATTGGTCCTCTGCGACTCACGGATCTTGGTGATCAGCGGCCCTTCGCTCAGGAAGCGCTGCCGCATGTTTTCATCGAGATTGAGCGTACTGTGGAGGATCTTGAGGGCAACCGTCTCGCCCGTGGCGATGCTGGTGGCCTTGTAGACGCAGCCGCAGGCTCCATCACCCATGATGCGCTCAATGGTAAAGCCACCGACGACGTTTCCAGCAGAATGCTGCTTGTACTGATTGGCGCTCATGACGAGCCTCCTTCTTCTGGTTCTCTTTTTGTGATTGTACGTTTCGAGGCGTGACTTTCACGTCCTCTCATGTTTCTTCATCAAGGATAAAAAGACACGAGAGGATGGGAGCCGGGCACGTGTCACACAACACGTGCCCGGCAGGGGAGAGGGGAAGGTTCAGAACTGGTAGACGAGTCCGTCGGCAGTGGCTCGCACGGGTGCAGAGGGTGCGAGTAGGCGGAGCGCTACACCCACACCAGCGGTGACGACTCCTGTCCCGACGAGGGCAGCGCCTACTGGTACCTGCCACCTGGCCAGTTCCTCAGGGGTAGCTCTTCCTGCCGGGCGCTGAAGACAGGTATCCGAGCCGTTCCCTGGAACGTCGCATCCGTTTACGCGAAGGCGCTCGGCATCTTCTTCTACCCTGTGGTCGTTGGAGATTCCTAGGCCGAGAAGAATAGTGCCCAGGATTGCAACGGAGCCGCCTCCAATCATGAGAGCCGACGCGACCGTCCGTCGGATGCTGTTGGAAGGGGCGGGGGTGGTCGTCGCCACAGTACGACAGTTGCCCGCCGAACAGATGTTGCCCGCAGGGCAGGCGCCGCCGCATCCACCGCAGTTGCGCGCGTCGGTTTGGATGTCGACGCACCGGCCGTCGCAGGCGAGCTGAGGCGGACGGCACAGCACGAGGGGAACTCGCACTCGCTGGGGAGTGGCGGTCTCGCTGATGAGGGCGCGGAGGGTCGTGATCCGGGCCTCGACCACCTCGCGCGTGACCCTTCGGGACGGTCTTCCCGCAAGGATCGCCTGGAACTGCTCCAGGGCTTGTGCGTAGTGGCGTTCGTTCTGGAAACAGACCCCCAGGTTGAACAGGCTCTCGGGGGTGATGCATCCCGGAAACTCATGCACCACCAAATACTCCGAGATACACTCCGGGTTGTTCCCGGTCTCGAGCGCAGTCGCGCCCGCGCTTCTGTGCTGGTCTGCAGCGGTCGGATTGCTGCAGTTCTCCGCGCCCGGCTGCATCGGCTGCGCGACCATCGGTGCCGTCTGGGCGACAGGCTGTCGCTCGCGGTGATGGCGCCGGTGACTCTGACCCCACGCGTTGCCCGAGAGCAACGCAAGAGTCGCCGCAATCGCCCAGCTGAGGGCGATCGCGTGCAGAACGGAACGGGCAAGCGCGTGCCCGTCCCCGAGGAGGAGCCAGAGCCCCGCCTCTTCTTCTCTTGCTACTGTATTCATTGGCCTTTTTCCTCCTTTAGGATGGCCTTCCATTGCTGTCCTTCAATCCTACCTGGTTGGATGGATTGACGCGATACCTTGGCACAAAATCCAGATTTTGTCGAGTCCCTCTCGACTTCGACTCTCTAAGTAAGTCGGGTCTCTATTTTTCCTTCCCGATACTCGATACTCGATACCCGATACTGTATACTCCTCCTATGGCCTACAAACCCGTTGTTTTGATCATTGTGGATGGCTTGGGCGTCGCCCCTCCAGCCGACGGAAACGCTGTTAACCAAGCCAAAATGCCGGTTTTCCACCGGCTTGTCGAAAGCTACCCTGCTATGACCCTGCAAGCCTCCGCCGCCGCGGTCGGCTTAGGCTGGGGAGAGATGGGAAATTCCGAAGTCGGCCATCTCACCATTGGCGCTGGCCGTATTTTTTATCAGAGCCTTCCCCGCATTAACCTTTCTATCGAAACCGGCGAGTTCGCTGCCAACCCGGCTTTTCAAAAAACCCTCCAACACGCTCGTTCCAATAACGGTGCTATCCATTTGCTCGGTCTCGTTTCTCCAGGCGGTGTCCACGCCACTACCGAACACTTGTACTCATTGTTAGACATGTGCAAAAAATCCGGCATCACCCGGGTTTATGTGCACGCCTTTCTTGATGGTCGTGATACCCAGTACCGTTCTGCCTTAATGTTTATCGACGAACTCGAAGCCAAGATGAAAGAGAAGGGGATAGGAGAGATCGCTTCTCTTTCCGGTCGTTTCTATGCCATGGACCGTGACAACCGTTGGGATCGTGTCCAGAAAACCTACGAAGCTGTGGCCGCTGGTCGTGGCGAACTGTCAGACAGTGCGCATAATGCTATCGAAGCTTCCTACGCCAAGGGTGTCTACGACGAACAATTTGTTCCCACGGTCATTACGAAAGAAAATAAACCTGTCGGTATTATGGCTCCCGGTGACGGCGTCATCTTTTTTAACTACCGTCCCGACCGCATGCGCCAAATCACCAAGGCGTTTTGCTTACCTACCTTCACAAAATTCGAACGTCAAACCTATCTCACCCGCATGTTCTACACGACCATGACGGAGTATGAAAAAGATTTACCCGTCGAAGTCGCCTTCCCTCCCTACATCATCGAACAATGTCTCGCCCGCGTCGTGTCCGAAGCGGGTCTGCGTCAACTCCACATCGCCGAAACCGAAAAATACGCGCATGTCACCTTTTTCTTGAATGGCATGCGCGAAGAAGCCTTTCCGGGGGAAGAACGTGTCATCGTGCCATCGCCGCGCGTGTCGAGTTACGACCAAGCTCCCGAAATGTCGATCTTTGAGGTCACAGACCGTATCGTCAAAGAAATTTCGGCCGCCTCCTATGATCTGATTATCGTAAACTTTGCCAATCCCGATATGGTTGGGCACACGGGGGACGAAGCTGCTACGGTCAAAGCTTGCGAAGCCGTAGATAAAGCCCTCGGCCAAATTGTGGATGCGATCCTATTAGTTGGTGGCGCTGTTTTATTGACCGCCGATCATGGCAACGCCGAAGAAGTAAAAAATCTTGTCACCGGTGAAATGG
Organism: Patescibacteria group bacterium; assembly: GCA_018061025.1. GTDB lineage: Bacteria > Patescibacteriota > Patescibacteriia > 2-12-FULL-60-25 > 2-12-FULL-60-25 > JAGOUY01. Next base: position 35,100 of record JAGOUY010000011.1, on the reverse strand, counting down.
ACAAGGAACACTCAACCAATCCTGTCCCGTGTCTCATTGTCGCGAAAGATCTCGAAGGCATGAAAGCTCCTGGCGGAGACATCGTAGGTGGAGATTTATCCTTCACCCCACCCATTGGCATGTTGGCGGACGTTGCGCCAACGGTATGCAAGCTTCTGGGCATCCCTCCCGGCTCTGATATGACAGGGCAAGCGTTAGTGTAGAGAAACAAATACTCTTATCCCGTCATCCTTGTGCGAAGTCCGACGGAGGTACGTCGCTCGCGAACGACGTACCGGAGACACGAGGATCCATCCCCCTCCGAATCGGATGGATCCTCGATCTTCGCTTCGCTACGTCAAGGATGACGGAGGAGAGGGGCTAACATTTTTATGGTCTCCAAAAAAACCACCTCGCGTATTATTAAAATATTAGAACCTCTCTATACCGCCAAAGGCATGGTCGACCTTGGAAATCCTGAAGATACACTCATCGCCACGTTGCTCTCGGCACGCACAACCGATGAGCAAGTCCTAAAAGTCTATCCCGGTTTACGTAAACGCTTTCCTCGCTTACAAGATTTTGCGGAAGCGGATGTGAAAGATATTGAGAGCTGCATTTCTTCTATCGGTCTCTACCATAATAAAGCGCGTGCCATCAAAGCTCTCGCAATTCGTTTATTGGAAGTATACGACGGACAAGTTCCGAAGACGATCGAAGAACTCATCACACTCCCCGGCGTCGGTCGCAAAACCGCGAGTTGCGTCCTTTGGTATAGTTTCAAGATTCCTGCCATGGCCGTCGACACGCATGTGTTTCGCATCGCCCACCGCCTCGGCTGGGCCCAGGGAAAAGATCCTGTCATCGTCGAACAAGAATTGATGCAGGTTATACCTCAAGATCTCTGGGGACCCGTAAACCGTATCTTCGTCCAATTTGGTCGCGACATCTGCAAACCCCTCACTCCACAATGTTGGCGCTGCCCCGTGAGAGATCTGTGTCCGTATCAACCAAAAACCACGCCCTGACGCCTGAAGGCGAATTCTGTATACTTCCTACATGTCCACCGAGCTTCTCCTCATGCACACCGTTCAAGACTGGCTCCACGCGCCCTGGATGGTGTCGCTTGTTGTGCTCTGTGCGCGCTGGACGATTTTTATCATTGCTCTATTGGCGATAGGTGGGCGTGCCCGAGGCTGGCTTTCTCATCACGCCCTCAAAGAAGTCGTTTGGTCTACATTATTAGCCGCATGTCTCGCCTTCAGCAGCGAATGGGCGATCGGACGTGCGCGTCCCTTTATCACCGACCCCACCTTGGATGTTCTCGTCCCTCGCCCGCACACCATGAGCTTTCCTTCGGCCCATGCTTCTATTGCCTATGGCATGGCCTTTGCGATCTTCGGCTGGAATCGTTCCCTAGGAGTCGTCGCTCTCATCCTTGCTGATCTTGTCGCGGTAGGTCGCGTGGCCGCGGGAGTACACTATCCATCAGATATTCTCGCCGGACTCCTCGTCGGTGTCCTGTCCTTTACCTTCGTGCGCCTGGGTCATGGGTGGTTACGCAAACGCCCATAAAACTATGTCTCGCCTCCTTCATCTTGTCCTCGCCTGTCTCGGTATATTATGTCTCTGGAAATTTGGAGGCTGGGCCTTTTCAAGTTTTGTCGGCAAGATCGAACCAGGTTCTCCCGCGATTATTCGTCTCGATCAATCTCTCACGCATAAAGAAGTTGCCCAGCGTTTGCAGGATGAGTATCGCGTAGTCAATTCCGCATTAGGCTACAGAATCTACACGGCCATCGCCCGTAGCCCCAAAGCCAAGCCTGGAACCTACCAAATTCAACCAGGTACGCGTTACAGCGATATCGCCCCCCTCTTAGCGCGCGGCCCACAACGCGCCGAACGCGAAGTCCGCGTCATCGAAGGCTGGGATCTGCGTAATCAAGCCGACCAACTCGCCGCTATAAACCCTGCTTGGCGTCCAACGTTTCTTGGATTTACGGGCCAATCCGGGAATACCGCTCCCTTTGATCCTAAGTGGCGTGCGGAATTCCCTTTTTTACAATCCTTGCCCGCCGATCGTTCCCTCGAGGGCTATCTCTTCCCAGATACCTATCGCGTCTGGGAAGATGAATTGCCCGAAAGCTTAATCCGCAAACAATTAAGCGTATTCGACCAACGCGTCTACCAAATTTTTAAAGACATGCCCCTGCCCGCACCCTTAAAAACCTTCGACGAAGCCGTCATCCTGGCCTCGATCGTGGAAAAGGAAGTCCAAACCACCAAAGACCGCGCCATCGTGGCCGGCTTATTCTTGCGACGTCTGCAAGAAGGGATGGCCCTCCAAAGTGACGCCACCCTCACCTACATCACGGGTTCCAATCGCGGCCGCGCCACCGCCGAAGAGTTAAGACTAGAAACCGCCTACAACTCCTACAAGAACCGCGGCCTCCCCCCGGGACCCATCGCACACCCCGCCCTCTCTGCGCTTCAAGCCGTCTTCAATCCCACCAAAACCCCCTATCGCTACTTCCTCACCGACAAACAAAACAACGTCCTCTACGCCGCCACCTTTGAGGATCACATCCGCAACCGACAGAGGGCAGGGTATTAGGAATTAGGCGTTAGGAATTAGCCCTCAGCTTCTTCCGCTCCCTCCCTATCTAGGGCTCGTCTTGTTTAATATCCATAGATTTGCACGGGTGACACATAGGCGGATCCCTTAGAAGGCGCAGTCCGCCTCCCCAAGTGATTGGCGGCGAGCATTCTAAGGTGCCGCAGTGGCAGGCCCCGTGCAAAGAAATAATAAGCATTAAATCAAGACGAGCCCATCGCCTATATCCTTCTTCCGCCCGCGCAGCTATTCTTGTACCTGAACTATGTCCGTCTTCATCCTCCAAAATCAAAATGAAAACCACCACCGTCGCATCGACTACGCGAAGGAATTGAACCAAGAACAGCTTGACGTCGTCCTCGGTGGCGATGGGCCGTGTTTGGTATTAGCCGGTGCCGGTTCCGGCAAAACAAGAACGCTAACCTACCGCGTCGCCTATCTCCTTGAACACGGACTTGATCCTTCCTCCATTTTATTATTAACCTTTACCAATAAAGCCGCGCGCGAGATGCGTGGACGTGTTGAATCATTATTGGGTACAGACGCCCGCGGTATCTGGGGCGGCACCTTCCATTCCATCGCGAATCGCATTTTACGCGCCTTCGCCGAAGTCATCGGCTACACCTCCAGTTTTTCTATCCTCGATCAAGAAGACGCCCGCGATCTCGTCAAAGCCATCCTTAAAGATTTAAAAATCGATCCCAAAGCCCGCCGCTTTCCCTCCGCCGCCGTCGTGCAAGATGTCATCTCCTACGCCCGCAACGTCCAACAATCCATCGACACCGTCATCGGCTGGAAGCATCCCAACTTCACGCCCTTCATCCCCGACATCGAATCCATCGCGGCCCAATACCAGCTTCGCAAAAAATCCGCCAACGCCATGGATTTTGATGATCTTTTGGCATGCATGGCCGCCCTGCTCGAAGACCCGATCCACGGGCCGAATATTTCCGGCCCCTTTAAATACGTCCTCGTCGACGAGTTTCAGGATACCAATGCGATCCAAGCCCGCATCGTGGCGGGGTTTGCCAAAGCCCATCGCAATATTTTAGTCGTAGGGGATGATGCCCAGTCTATCTATGCCTTCCGTGGGGCGGATGTAAAAAATATCTTGTCATTTCCCAACCAATGGCCTGAGACAAAAATATTTAAGCTCCTTACCAATTATCGTTCCACCCCACAAATCCTCGAAGTTGCGAACGCTTCTTTGTCGCACAATACCGAGCAATTTCAAAAAGATCTCATCGCGGTCCAACCGAAAGGGGATAAGCCTAAACTCATCCCGTGTGCCTCCGCGGCTCAAGAAGCGCAATACGTGGCTGAGCAAATCCTTGCCCTGCGCCACGAAGGAACCGCCCTACGTAATATGGCGGTCCTTTTCCGTTCCAGCGCCCACTCACAAGCCTTAGAATTCGAACTCATGCGTCGGGATATTCCCTATGAATATCGGGGCGGTCAAAAATTCTTCGAGCGTGCCCACATCAAAGACATCGTCTGTTTTTTACGTATCGCCCACAATCCCCAAGACGAAGTCGCTTGGATGCGTGTCCTCGGCCTCCAAACCGGTATCGGGGACGCCTCTGCCAGCGCGATCGCTTCTCAAGCCAAAGCTGCTACGGATTTCGCCCGTGTCCTCCTCCCAGAAACCGCCCTCCTCGTCCCCAAGCGTGCCCAAGAAGGTTGGCGTGAATTTCAAGCCATCGCTCGTGACATGTTAGCGACAGGTAAAACGCCTGCCACCATGATTCGCGCCGTGACGGGTTCCACCTATCGCGATTATCTCGAACGTGAATACCCAAACTGGCGTGAACGGTTGGAAGATCTTGAACAGCTCGCCCTCTTCGCCGAAAACTACCAAGAAGCCGGCCCATTCCTCAACGACATCGCCCTCTACGATGATGTCGTCGCCGGCCGCGAAGCAAAATCCGCTAGCCTCCAAGACGAAGAGCGCATGGTCCTCTCCACGATCCATCAATCCAAGGGTCTCGAATGGGACACGGTCTTCATCCTCCACCTCGCCGAAGGCTCCTTCCCTTCTCGTCGTGCCCTGGCCGAAGATGGTATGGAAGAAGAGCGTCGTTTGTTTTATGTGGCGGTCACACGCGCTCGCAAGCATCTATTTTTGACGTACCCCATGACGACCGGCTACGACACCCTCATGTTCAACCAGCCGAGCACCTTCGTCGAAGAAGTCCCTCCACGTCTCTTCGAGCGCGTCGAACTCCGCGAAGCCGGCGGCTATCACACGGCTACCGTCAGGCGCGGCGGCTCGTCCGGCATTGCGACAGGGGAGTGGAGCGACCATGGCGACGACAGTCCTTGGACCGACGAACCCACCATCCAAATCGACAACACCGGCGAACGCCGCAATCCTAGCACCAAAACCATCTGGAAATCCGCCACAGATACTCCTCCCAAAAAAGCTTCCGGATCATTCTTGCGGGATGTGGATGAGTTATAGGTTGTAACAAAATACAAGGTTTTTACGTCTTATACACGTCAGAAGTTGGTTTTTGTCGTAAAAAAAGACAATCGACGCAAAGGCTATGCGTCGAAGGGATAGGGAGGGAGCAAGCAAGGAGTGGCCTAAATTCACATGTCTGCGAGATTGTCGAGCATCATGGAAAGAAGCTCAGGGTTAAGGATTTGTCGCCCGTTCCGATTTTTAAAAAGGACTACGGAAGGTCTACGCGCGACCAGACCGGCATGCAGCCGTACGTCATCAGGCTGAATCAGTACCGGCTGTACGAGGGTAGGTGCGCGACTATGCTCCGTCAGGGTGTCCTTCAGAGAGGCTGTAAGTCCCACGAAGACGAGTTCTGTAATTTGGGCGAGGCGGTACAGGGACTCATAATAAAAATCGCCGCTCAGTACGAGCAAGACGCATCCATTTTTGAGCTGTACGCCCAGAAAACCTGCCGTCAGGGAAACTTCATCAGACGCTGATACAGCGGCGAAACGAGCCGCCTCGAAATCCCTCAGGATTCTTTTGCGCAGCTCTTCCCCACCCGGAATGTGCTCCCAGCCCATTATGTTTGTCCCTTTCGCCCCCACACCTTGCCAAAGCAACCCATGTTTGTAAAACATTCATTTTTTCACCTTTGGGTTCCCTCTTCCCTAACCGAGCTGAGCTCGGCCTACCAACCTCCCTCCTACCTATGACCCCCTACGCTAAACGCGCCCTCCACATCTACTGGCAACACATCCGCCTCTACAAATGGCGCGTCTTCGCGGTCCTCTCCATGGTGATCGTGAACATGATCCTCTGGGTGGTCTATCCTCTGTATTACAAGGATCTCTTTGACGCGCTCGTCAACATGCAAAAGACAGGGATCTATGATTGGGAGGTGATAAAACGCATTTTCCTCATCATTTTTGCGATCTATATGGTCATGTGGGCCTTGTGGCGTGCCTGTGGATTGATCGCGAGCGACATCCAGCCACGTATCGGTGCTAACCTTCAGCGAACCGTTTTTAAAAACGTCCTCGACCATTCGTATCAATTCTTCACCGAAGAACCCAGTGGTTCTCTTGTGAAAAAAGCCTCCCGTTTCGTGGATGCCTTTCATAACATCGTTGAACCTGTCTTATGGCGCCTATTTCCCACGGTTATCACCATTGGCGGCATGCTCATTATTTTTTGGCGCATGGAATGGGTGTTGGGAGTCATGCTGGGCGTCTGGTCTCTAGCCTTCTTCCTCTCGGATCTGTTCGTTTCCCGATGGAAATTACCGTTAGATGAACGTCGTTCCGAAATGGATTCTAAGGCCAGCGGTCTCCTAACGGATTCTCTTACAAATGCGGTGAATATTAAATTATTCGTCACGTCTTCACGGGAACAGGCGTCTTACGGAGGCCTGGTAGATGAGCAGCGGCGCGCCCAAACAAAAAGTTGGCAAGCCTTTGAAGTAAGTCTTGCGATCCAAACGATTCTCATGACCATGATCGAATTTGCCATCATGGGTTGGGCCGTCTATCGCTTTACCCAAGGAGCCTTCACGATCGGAGATGTCGCGGCACTGCAAGGGTACCTCGTCCTCCTCTTTAACCAGGTTTGGGATTTTGGTCGCTTCATCCGCACGATCTACGAACAAATGGCCAACGCCAAAGAAATGGTCGAAGTCATGGATAAAATATCAAATGTCCAAGACGAACCAAACGCCAAACAGCTCAAGGTCACACAAGGAATCATTGAATTCAAAAAGCTAGACTTTGCCTACACGCCCACGCGAAAGATTTTGCGCGATGTTTCTCTCTCGATTAAACCAGGCGAAAAGATTGCACTCGTCGGCTCGTCCGGCGCAGGCAAATCCACGGTCACCAAACTTCTCCTCCGCCTCTTCAATCTCAACAAAGGCAAAATCCTGATCGACGGCCAAGATATCGCCAAAGTCACCCAAGACAGTCTCCGTCAAAACATTGCCCTCGTCCCTCAAGATCCGATCCTCTTCCACCGCTCACTCAAAGACAATATCCGTTACGGAAAACCAGACGCTACCGAGGAAGAATTAATCGCCGCCTCCAAACAAGCGCATTGCCACGAGTTCATCTCCTCTCTTCCCGAAGGCTATGATTCGTTAGTAGGTGAGCGCGGTGTCAAACTCTCCGGCGGCGAACGCCAACGCGTGGCCGTAGCTCGGGCGATCTTAATGAACGCCCCCATCTTAATTTTAGACGAGGCAACGTCCAGCCTCGATTCTGAATCTGAAGCCTTGATCCAAGACGCCCTCGCCAAACTCATGCAAGGAAAAACCGTTATCGCGATTGCGCACCGCTTGTCTACGATTATGCAAATGGATCGCATCATCGTCATGCAAGATGGTCGTATCCTCGACGAAGGCAAGCACAACGATCTTCTCTCTCGCGACGGTCTTTACAAATCCCTCTGGTCCATTCAGGCCGGTGGATTTCTGGCCGAATAAAATAAGAGACGCCATGTGAGCGTCGAAGAGAAGAAAAAAAGGTTGTTTAGTTTGCGCCGACGGCCTTGTATCGACGGAGGATGATCTCTACGCGTTCACGAGTGGTCTTCAGGATACGCGGATCATTCACCTCATCTGCCAGCGCGATGATGGGAGCGAATCCCTTCTTGTCGATGATGAGGTCGACGTAGGCGGCGACTTCCGCAGCCGTGAGCATGATGGGTTCGGGGCGCTTCTCGATCTCGCGAATCCTAGTATGTCCCACGTAGCGCACCATGCCAGGGCGAAATCCCACCACTACCTTGTGCGTAGCCTCCAGAATGCGCAGAACACCATCGATGTTGAGGTCGAGGATCTCGAAGAGGGAACAGGTCCCGTCTTCATTGAGGATCCCGAAGAAGTAGCGGCTGAAGAGCGGGTGTTCTCCCACCGCAGACTTCAGGTTTGCGCGTTGAACCAGGACATCCCACTCAGCACGTGTCATCAAGTGACACCTCCTTTCAGGCCTAAACCCTGTCATATTATTTTATTTCTGTAAAGCCTCACGTTTCTATAAAAACACAATCGACGCAAGGGATGCGTCGTGAAGAGTGGGAATAGATGAGGGAGTCCAGATCTCAGAGCGGGTAGAGCGTCATTGCTGCCATGGTACGTGGAATGGCGTACGTTTCTCGCGGGGCATTCCTGCACCCGATGTACGCGGTTCCGACGCTGTTGACGAGGCAGTTGACATGCTGGATGACATCTGCACGTTCGACACGGATCGGATCACCCCCGTCATTCAGACGCTGGACCGCCTTGAGATCCAGGCCCTCGAAGCACCCAGAGAAGATCACGATTGCGCAGGCATGCGCTTTCGCGGAGAGGTAGAGCCGGAGGATCTCATCGATCTGCATGTGTCGCTGTACGCAGACGGCGACGGCACCGTCCGGGAGCATGATCCCCACCAGGGCGTCGGGGAAGACGGCTCCCAGACTTGACCCGGTGGCTTCAAAGATCAGTCCAGCTTCTTCGAAGAGACTCCGGAGTTTTTCGCGGGGTTCTTCCATGGAACACCTATCCTTTCCTGACAAAACGGTCACATATTCTTTTATATCTGTAAAGAGTTTGTTTAACTATCTATCAGCCTATTCTTCTTGACTTTTTGCTTAGCAAGCGTAACACTTACCCTTGCTTCCTTGAGAATGTACGCTGCAACATAAGAGGCTCCTGAGATGAGAAAGTTCATTCTCGCCGTGCGTCGGTGGCTCTGCCCGTCCTGCAGGTTGGGCAAGAACGCCCATGGGACCAGTGACAAGAGCGTCCGCAACTGCTACGCGCGAAAGCACGCCAAGCGAATTTGACTGCTCGCTGCCTAGCGCCCTGCAACAACTCTCTTTCCTCGAACCTCATTCAACAGCCTCTCCGACCCGCCTCTCCAGAGCGGGTTTGACATTTCTAAGAGATTTCGCTACATTCAGCCCTAACAACCAGAGTCCAAAGACAGCAGGCGGCGCGCAAGCGTATAACCAGATCGCAAGATCACCCTGCCGAGGATCACATTTTTTCGCTTAATATCAAGCAAAAATATGCATCCGCAGGACATGGCTCCGCGGTTGTTTTATTACAGGTTAGTTCTGTCATTCCCGCGAAGGCGGGAACCCAGCCCAGGCGGATCGATCGAGGCTAGGCCCCCGTCTTCACGGGGGTGACAAAGTAAGTAGATCCAAAGGTCGATCATTAATTCATAACCTAGAACGTCACGTTTATGCCAAAAACACGTGCACAGAAAGGCGAATCCTTGCAGGAACTGACCCAGCTCTTCAAGAGCGGAAAGTCCATCATGTTCGCTGATTACCAGGGCATGACCGTCGCCAAAATGACGGGGATGCGCAAGCAGCTCACGGGTGCCAAGGTCGACTACGTCGTCGCCAAAAAGACCCTTCTCGCCATCGCTGCCAAAGAAGCCGGCTACGAAGTCGACTTCAGCAAAGTATCCGGAATGGTCGGTGCCGCTTTTGCTCACGAAGATGAAATGGCTCCTGCCAAACTCATCGGCGATGCAGGCAAAGATGCGCCTATCAAATTGGTGGGTGGAATCTTCGATGGCAAGTTCATCGACGCCCAATACGCCATTTCCTTGTCCAAGTTGCCAAGCAAGTCTCAACTCTTGGGCCAATTGCTCAACGTCTTCAATGGTCCTGCCGCTGCGTTCGTCCGCGTTTTGAACGCGCATCGCGAAAAGCAAGAAGGTGGTTCTACTGCTGCTTAATTAACATCCAATACCCTCTCTATTATGTCCGAAGAAATGAAACCAGAGGTTCCAGCCAAATTCGCTGACCTCGTTGCAAGTCTTGAAAAGATGTCCGTCCTCGAAGTCTCTGAGCTCGTCAAAGCGCTCGAAGCAAAATGGGGCGTATCCGCTGCCGCTCCTGTGGCTGCCGCTGCTGCCGGTGCTGGTGCTGCTGCAGAAGAAAAGTCCTCCTTCAACGTTGAACTCACCGAAACCGGTGCCAACAAGATCGGCGTGATCAAGGTCGTCCGTGAAATCACGGGCTTGGGCTTGAAAGAAGCGAAGGATATGGTCGACGCCGCTCCTAAGGTCGTGAAAGAAGGCGCTTCCAAAGCCGAAGCCGAAGACATGAAGAAAAAGCTCGAAGAAGCAGGTGCTAAGGCAACCTTGAAATAAGCTCTTAGTTAAGCGAAAAAACACCTCATCTTTTCCAAGAAGAGGTGTTTTTTATTGTACGGGGGCTGGTAAGATCAAGAGATATGTGCTAGCGTATCTCACCAATCGAGATGGACAAGAGAAGGGGGAGGCAATTCTCGATGAGCCTTTCCACGCGCACGCCCACGTTCTTGGGCAGAAGAGAGATCCATGAATCCGCAAGACCAAGCGCGTCTCGCACTGATCCGTCATCAAGACGGGTTCGACAGGACGTTTCCAGCCTTGGAGGTAGGCGGCATCCTCCTCCTTAGCCTTATTCTCGGATTTCTCGCGTTCGTGGCGGTTCCCGCCCTGTTGCGCCGCCGCCGCTACATCTGAGCTTCACTCATTTTCCTGACCTACCCGTCGCCTCTGCGTCGGGATTCTGTTTTTTAGGATCTTTCAAGAAAAAATCCTTTGATGATTGTAAGCGGAAGTCGTTCCTGTTCTGATAAAGAAAAGACAGCGCGGGGAGTTGGGCCACCCTCCGTAACAATCCGAATAGGATGATTGACAGGCATATCAGGTTGGCCAAGAGTAATATGCCCTTCCACCACGAGTCGTCTATCACCAGCAGTATGGATGCGCGCAATTTTGAGGTGAATAACACGCTCATCTGTTTCTATACGTAAACCCACACCCACTTTTAATTGAGGCCATAGCTCAAGCAGGTTTGTGGACTCGCGCAGCTGTTCTAAAGGGCGCGTAGACCTTTTATATTCGTAACCATCCTTTAAAAAGATGTCGTCATCTCGTAGCTCTGTCTGAGAAGAAGCCTGTAGTCTGCCCAACAGAGCTAACTGGTTTCTTAAGTGTCGGTACTCTTCTCGGGCAGCGGGTGATAGCTCTGTCGCCTGCTCAGCCTGTTGACGTAGGAGGCGTATGTCTTGTTGTATTTCTCTGGTTGCATAAGCGCATCCCTGCGCAAAAAGAGGTTTCTCTTTGTAGGGATATGTAAAAAGGTCTTTTTGTTTCAGCGTATCCCAAACAGCAAGCAAAGCAGCAGCAGTGCCGCGCAGGCTGCGTACATGAGAGGAGGGAGCCTGATTCTCTCCCCAGCTATCTACCACCGCGGTTGAATACCGTTCATATTCCGCCTGTAAGTTCGCTCTATCCGTTCGGAGGCGTTCAATGAGTGTAATCCGCCCGTTTTCAAAATCAACCGTTTCCTCCTCTTCAATTTCTTTTAAAAGCCTGGCGAGAGAGGGGAGCGCCTCTCTATTCTTTGGGGAGGAATATTCTTCAAGCATAGAGTATAGTGTACCTAAACAAAACTCCCCGCTCAATGAGGGGGAGTTTTGTGTTCGGGTTAAGCCGCTTTTTTCGCGAGCTTTTCCTTACGTCGTTTGGAGACGGACTGCATCTTACGCTTCTCGCCTTTGACGAGTTTGTGGTCAATAAACAAGTTCCAGGCCGTATCAGAACATTGGGCCCCTTTGGAGATCCAGTGGTGAATACGCTCTTCTTCGACCTTAAAGCCAGCTGGCTCGGTCAGGGGGTTGTAGGTCCCCAAGATCTCCAAAGCCTTTCCCCAAGGATCACGCGCCTTTTCAGACACGATGAAACGATATTGGGGCTGCTTGGTTTTCCCGACACGGGTTAAACGGATAGTCAACATGCGCCCAAGAGTAGAGGAATCGAGCGATAAAGTCAATACCTTGCTGCCTGACCCTCCCTCTCCCTTCCTCCCTCATCTAGTGCCTCTGTCTGGAATCACGAAAAAGGAGGCTTTTTAGACGCGACGGCGGCTAAAACTGAGCAGATTTTCTAGCAGGAAAAGCTGCGTACTCCTTTTTCGTGATTCCAGACAGAGGCTCATCGCCTATATACAAACATCATATTGCCCCCTCCCTGATTCTTTGCTAGCTTAGAGATAAGCCCATCTGGGCATTAACTCCTTATCCTTTATGACTGCCGTCTCGGGGATCTGCTTGCAGGTCGGATGGGATGGCTCAAAGCCGCTATGGCTGAACAGTTTCTTGATCAGGAATTTCTTGAGTACGTGGTAAAATCGGTCGTGAACAAGTCCGACGACGTCAAAGTCGAACGCACGGTCGACGAACGCGGCGTCTTGTTGACCCTCCACGTCAACCCAGAAGACATGGGATATGTCATTGGTCGCGATGGCCAAACGGCACGCGCCTTGCGCATCTTGCTTAAAATCGTGGGTGCCAAAGCCAATGCTCGCGTCAACATGAAAATCTACGAACCAGAGGACGCTCGCCGCGAACACCAAGAACGCAAAGTACCTCGCGCTGCTGCACCCGGCGCCGCTCCTGCGAGCCATGGCGAAGCCGGCTTGGTCACGGATGCTGACTTGAGCGATTTGGGAATCTAGGAAAGTATCGTGTATCGGGTATCCAGTATCGAGTATAAAAAAATGCCGAATTGAATACCTGAGAGAAAAACAAACAACCCCGCTCGGGGTTGTTTGTTTTTCCAAGGAAGGTTAGGCTACTAACCATGAAACGTAAGCCCCTGCGCGTCGACGTCATCACCATCTTTCCGGAGATGGTAGAGCCCTATTTGAGCGGTTCTATTCTTGGTCGTGGACAAAAAGCCGGGGCGCTCGAACTCAAAGCGCATCACTTGCGTCAATGGACCGAAGACCGCCATCAAACCGTCGATGACCGTCCCTTTGGAGGAGGGCCAGGCATGGTCATGAAGGTCGAGCCGATCCATAAAGCTCTGAAAGCCCTCAAAGTCCGCAAAGCGGATGGTACAAAAACCGCCGCCGGCAAAAAAACCTGCGTCATTCTCACGAGCGCCAAAGGCAAAACCTTCACCCAAGCCGACGCTCGTCGCCTGTGTGAGTTTGAGCGCCTCGTCTTTATCTGCGGACGTTATGAAGGAATTGATGAGCGTGTCACCCAATATCTCGTCGACGAAGAGCTGTCGATCGGTAACTATGTATTAACCGGCGGAGAATTAGCGGCGCTCGTCATGACTGATGCGGTCGCGCGCCTGCGCCCCGGCGTCCTCGGCAAAGAAGCCTCCCTCGACACAGAATCACACACAGTCGAAGGTTTGCTTGAATATCCTCAATATACTCGTCCGGAAATCTACAAAATCAAAAAAGGCGTAGAGTGGGGAGTACCAGAAATTTTGCTCTCCGGCGACCATAAAAAAATTGAAGAATGGCGCAAAGGACAGATGAAATAAGGGAGGTCTCAAATAGTTTTTAGCACGTCATCCAAAGAATCCACTCGCTGCACTCGTGGATGAAAAAACATGAGTGAGCGTTGATTGTGCGGTCCGATAATAAAAATACTGTGCACGCGTTTAGAAAAAATCGCTGCGCCTAATTCTACGAATTGGCCAACCCCACCGACTTCATCTGGAAATAATAGAAAGATATCGCACTCGTTTGCGCCGTTTAAAGCTTTTTGCGCGAACAGGGGAGTCTGGTCGAGATGCTCCTGATACGGTTTTAGAACAGGATGGATTGTCCAATCAAAAGAAATGGTGTGCCCTTTTTCTTCAAGGAGGGTGACGGTTTCTTTGAGCTGGTTGCCTTTGTCTAGGGAGCCAGCGACGTAGAAGGTGAGCGACATAAAAAAATCTTAACATTTAAACAGGTATGATCGCAAAGGAGATTGCTCGGGTACATTTTTACGAAGCGGTATCAATGGTATAATCTTACACGTATTCATCCTTGTCACATCTTATGAACGAAACACCTTCCGCGAGTAATTCAAACGGGGTTTTGATCGCCCTTGTCGTAGTCTCTTTAATTATTTCACTCGGAGCACTCGGTCTCGTGGTGCAAGGACAAAGCCAAGCCCGGGATGCTCAACGTGAGTTGGTAAACGCCCTCGTGATGGCACGTACAACCTCTCCCACCCCTTCTCCGATGCCAGTAGGACAAGCTCCTCAAGTTCCTGCACCGGTAAATGTCATGGCTCCTGTGGCGGAACCTGTGCGCCCAGCGGCTCCTACCCCTCAAGCGGAAGAATGGGCAACCATGACATATGATGGCGTAACCATCTCCTATCCAAAAAACCTCTCCGCCACCACCTACGAAGATGAGTTCGCTTCGGGTCAGCGCAATCTCCGCGTCTCTTCCTCCGCAAGCCGCCGTGTCGGCATTGATTCCCGCGGCTTCCAAGGGTACGAGCTCGTCATGCGCAGAATCGACGACCGCCAATATGCCGACAGCCGCAAAGAAAATACGGTGAACCCACGAGTGTCTTCGATTGTGGAAATGTGTGATGGAGAAACATGTCCTGACGCGCAATACATCTTTATCAAAGACGGCAAGCGCTATCTCATCGAGGTGTTGTACAAGATGACCCCATACCAAGCGGGGATTGATCTCAACAATAAAGTGATCGCTTCAATTAAATAAGAGTAGCCTAGTTATCATGGAAGATCGCCTCCAAGGCGGTCTTTTGTTTTATTCGATGAGGTTCCATGAAATACAAAAACACCCCGAGATAAATCGAGATGTTTTTGTTGGTAGACCTAGTCCGAAGCCAATGGAATCGGTTGCTCGTGGAGATGAAGCGATGGGAGAAGCTTGAAGTTGTTGTTTAAGTAAGGATTTTGTCGTCAGTGTCGTCAATGCCGTAGACAAGGGCCAGCCTAAGGTGCCATTATAGTAATGACGTTATTTTGCGTATACTCTTTTACTTGCAATACTATGGTAGTAGCTCGACAACACCCCAACAAAACGATTGGACAAAAGATCAAAGACCTACGCAAGGGCATGGAAATGACGCAGGAGGGTTTGGCTCGCAAGGCGGATATTCCGTACACCACCTTGGTAAAAATCGAAGGGGATGCCATCCAGAACCCAACACTCGACACTATTACGAAAATCGCAAGCGGACTAGAAGTCACTATCGACACACTCATCAACTCCTAACCTATGGATAATAGTCTCATCTCACTACTCCCCCGCGTCGTGTCCGAAGGGCGACGGGAGGCGAACAAGATCCTGGAAGGATTGTCTGCTCAGAATCGCATCTTCCTCCAGACCAATGAACTGGTTATCCCGAGCAAGGACAGTAACTATCGTGGACTGATCGAAGAGCTTGAACGTAGGGAGAAGATCGCCTCCGTTGAAAACGCCGACTGGATGAATCGCTTGATTTACGGTGACAACCTTCTTGCTGTTCAAGCATTGCTCGCTGGCGACGATGTTACGCCATCCCTGCGCGGCAAGGTGGATTTGATTTACATTGACCCTCCTTTCGACAGCAAGGCCGACTACCGCACTAAGATCGAGCTACCCGGATTCGATATTGAACAAAAGCCGACCGTTATCGAACAGTTTGCTTATGCCGACACCTGGAGCGCACAGCTCGGGGGCGAACAGGTACGCGGAACCCTCGCCTATTTGCGTTACATGTACCCACGTCTCGTTTTGATGCGCGAGCTTTTGTCCGAGAAAGGAAGTCTGTACGTCCACATCGACTGGCACATTGGGCATTACATGAAGATTATTCTGGATGATATTTTTGGAAAAGAGAACTTTAGAAATGAGATCGTTTGGCAAAGGGATGCTGTTGGCAAAGGCGCCAAGAAAACTTCATCGCAATGGTCTAGAGAGCTAGAAAATATCTTTTTTTATACAAAAGGTGATGATCATTTTTTCAAACAGCAGTACAAGAATTCAGATGAGTTAGTCCATACACAGCTAAAAGAATTCAGATACAAAGATCCTGATGGTCGTTTATTCAAAATAGTTACCCTAGGCGATTACTCCCAGGATTCAATAAATAAATTCAAAGAGCAAAACTTAATTCATACAACATCTACAGGACAAGAATACAAAAAATATTATCTTGATGAATTTCAGTTAGCAATCGGTTCTTTATGGAGTGATATTCCTAATATTTCTCATGGAAAAAATCCTGAAGTGGTGAATTATAATACCCAAAAACCTTCAAAAATTCTTGAGAGAATAGTGAACGCCTCATGCCCAGAGGGTGGGATCGTTGCTGACTTCTTTGGTGGCTCAGGTACAACCGCTGCCGTGGCGGAGAAGCTTGGACGACGTTGGGTGACATCGGACATCGGCAAACCATCGGCTATGGTGATGCGAAAGCGAATGATCGACCAGAACGCGCAACCGTTCTTGTATCAGTCTATTGGTGACTATCAGCGCGAAGCTCTTTCATCTACGCACGGAACGAAGTACCGTATTGGTGACTTGGCACAGGTGGTGCTTGGCCTGTACGGCGCAATCCCGCTTCCGCTGGAAGACAACCCGAACCGCAACCTTGGACGATTGTCGCGTGGCAAGTCGATTATCTTCGTGGACAGTCCGAACCGTGTATGTGGTTTGAATACGCTCAAGAAGGCACAAGAGTTGCGTGAGCGGCACATGGGCGGCTTTGAGAGGGCTGTGGTGCTTGCGTGGAACTTCGTACCGGACATCGGGCAGATTATTGAGAGCCTGAATGATCCGATGCTTGAAGTGTTGGTGATTCCGCCAGACCTGCTCGACAAGCTCGCGTCCAAAACCGAGTTCAAGAAACTTTCGGCGCAGGTTGTGGTCGATCCTGACGGCACGGTGCACACGCCGATTCGTTTCTCGTCGTTGCAGTATCTCTCCATCAAGATACCATCCCGCGAACTTTCGGGAGACGAAGAAGAAATCTCCATCGAGCTTGATAACTATATGGTGCTTTCGCCGGACGCGTTGCCGCTTGATGCCGCGAACAAAGAAAAGCTCCAGGAGGTTATCTCGCACGATCCGTTGGCCTTGATAGAGTACTGGAGCGTTGATCCAGACTTCGACGGTAAAACATTCCGCAGCGTGTGGCAGGACTACCGACAGAATGAAGAGAACGACAGCGATCCTTTGCGCGTGGTGCGTAAGGCGAAGATTCGCGTTCCCAAAAAGACTGGAACGCGTACAATCTGCGTGAAGGCAGTTGACGTTTTTGGCTGGGAAAGTGAAGTTATTCGCGAAGTATAGCCTATGGACTTGGAAAAGCTGAAACAACTTATTGCGCGTCACGAGGACGAACGCGCCGAACTAAAGGAATGGAAGGGCGCCATTCCGTTTGATGGTGCCAACGAATGGAAAAATCGCAAGTGCTTGATTGGGTATTGCGTTGCAATCGGAAACGAAGGTGGCGGCCACCTCATTGTAGGCGTTGATAACCAGAAAAATATTGTTGGCACATCGGCACCCATCCCAAACGCTAAAAGCGTCTTTGATCGCACCGGTCAGAAGATCATCAGTCATGAGATTTATGACGAAACCAACAATCGTATCCTTGTTGTTGAGATCCCACCCCGTGGCATCGGGCAATTGTTCAAATTTGCTGGAGTGCCACTGATGCGTGTCAACGAGTCACTCGAAGCGATGAGCGATGCGGAGCAACGGCGCATATTATTGGAAGGGGTCGATGATTTTTCCGCTCGTCCATGCGCTGGAACAACCATCGCCGATCTTGACCCCTTGGCATTGGCAAAACTTAAGGAGCTTTATCAAAAGAAGCACTCTAATAACAAGACCATTACAACACAATCCGATGCGCAGTTTCTCGTTGACGTTGGGCTGGTAAAGAATAATGTACCCACATACGCTGCATTGATTTTGCTTGGTTCCGAAGCCACTCTCAAACAGCACCTTGCAAACGCGGAAATTTCGTTTGAATATCGCAACCGTGCCACCGACATTCCGTATAACGACCGCGTGGATTATCGCAAGGCATTCGTCCTTTCAGCCTTTGAAATTTGGGAAAAGGTTTCTTCACGCCAGCAGGTGTATCCAATTATCCAAGGTTTTTTACGTCGTGAAATTCCTGCATTCAACGAGGAGGCCTTCCGTGAGGCCTTGTTTAACGCGGTGTGTCACCGTGATTACACAGCTCCAGCATCAGTAACGATTCTACAATCTCCGGAGTACATTGAAGTTACAAGCCCCGGAGGATTCCCACATGGTGTAAGTTTGGAAAATATCCTTACTGTACAAAGTACTCCGCGCAACAGACTTCTTGCGGAAGTATTCCAAAAAGTGTTTCTTGGTGTGGAGCGCTCAGGACAGGGTGCAGACAAAATTTTCCGGCTCACCATAGAGGAGGGTAAGGGTACACCAGATTATGCTAAGAGCGACGCGTACCACGTCACACTCGTCATTCCAGCTGCACTGCAAGATCAGGACTTTGTCCTGTACCTTGAGAAGATTGCTAACGAGCAGCAGATCACGCTTTCGCTACAAGATATGATCCTGCTTGAGAAAATCCGCAGCGGTGTGCACGCAGGCGTTACGCTCAAGACTGTCAAACATCTACTCCACAAAGGTTTGATTGAAATCCATGGGAAGACTCGGGGCGCACAATATATTCTCTCAAGAAGATTCTATTCAGAGACAGGGAAGCTGGGAGAACGCACCAAGCGAATTGGGTTGTCACGCAATAAAAATAAAGAGCTCATCCTTGAGCATCTAAAAAAACACGGGGAGGGCACGACACGTGAGTTCATGCAAATTTTTCCTGAACTGGAACCATTGGACATTGCCAATCTTCTTGCAGAGCTAAAACGAGCTGGGAAGATCGTTTCAAGACGGCTAGGTCCCAATGCGCCATGGCAACTAATGTCATAAAATGCAATGATTATTTTCGTGAAAATTCGCCATTTCTACGAGAAATTTAGTGAGTCAATGAACTAGAACCCTATAAAATGCAATGATTATTTATGTCTAAAACCTCGCTTCAATTTGCCAGTGACGTGAGCGCACGAGCCAATGAGGCGTGGGCAAACGGACAATTTTTAGAAGCAGTCACGCCGACAACGCGAGAGTTGCTGACGTATTGGTTTTTAGAAGGCCATGCAACCATTCGTGAGATCAACTATCACGAAGGTCAACGACAGGCGATCTTGAACACTATTTACTTGCACGAGGTCGTGAAGGCTCCGAATATTTTTGAAGCGTACCAGAACGTTTCGCCTGACTTGCTTTTGGACAAAGGAGCGGATTTGAGTGCATTAAAAAAGGATAAATATGCCCATCCGAAGTACTGCATCAAGATGGCGACTGGTACTGGGAAGACGTGGGTATTGTCGGCTTTGTTGATTTGGCAATACCTCAATGCTAAGCATAGCGAGGAAGGGAACTTCACCAAGAACTTTCTGATTGTCGCTCCTGGCTTGATCGTTTACGAGCGATTACTGGATGCGTTCGTTGGCAAGGAGCGCGATACGGGGGAAGGACGTAACTTCGAGTCCTCGGACATGTATGCAATGCGCGAGCTATTCTTGCCAGAGCAGTACCAACCGGAAGTGTTTGGTTTTCTTCAGTCTTCCGTTGTGGCTAAGTCGGAAATCGGAAAGAAGTCCACGGGAAGCGGCATGGTTGCCATCACCAACTGGCATTTGCTTGCCGGAGCCGAGGAAGAAATGGACGCGGACACCACGGAAAGCGCGGCAGACATTCGGCCAGACGTGATCCTTCAAGGCATCCCACGCCCAGGAAAATCAACAGGCAATGATCTAGATGTACTGGACGCGCCAAGCGGCGGCGAGGTATTGCAATATTTGCGGAGCGTTCCTGATCTGATGGTGTTCAACGATGAAGCGCACCATATCCATGAGGTGAAGAAGAACGGACAGGTTTTGGAAGTCGAGTGGCAGAAGAGCTTGGTGTACATCGCTGAAACAAAGCTTGATCGGTTCGTTCAGGTGGACTTCTCCGCCACGCCGTACAACCAAGTTGGAAAGGACAAGGTGTATTTCCCGCACATCATCGTCAACTTTGAATTGAAGACAGCCATTCAAAAGGGGTTCGTGAAGACGCTTGTACTCGATCGTCGCAAGGAAATAGCGGCAATGGAACTTGACTTCAAAGCTGAACGCGACGAGGAGGGCAAGGTGATCGGCATTTCGGAAGGTCAGCGCGTCATGCTTCGCGCTGGACTCAAAAAGCTTTCCATTTTGGAGGAGAGCTTCATGCGCGTTTCATTGGAGAAAAAGAAATATCCGAAGATGCTCATCGTGTGCGAGGATACGAATGTGGTGCCGTTCGTCGCTGAGTTCCTTCTTGGCGAAGGGTTAGGAGAAGAAGACGTGCTTGAAATTCACTCCAACAAAAAGGGCGAAGTTGGTGCCGAGGAGTGGCTGGAGATCAAGCACCGCCTTTTCCATCTGGATCACCATGAAACACCGCGCGTTGTTATTTCTGTACTCATGCTCCGCGAAGGCTTCGACGTAAACAATATCTGTGTCATCGTGCCGCTTCGAAGCAGCCAGAGCGGAATCCTGCTTGAACAGACGATTGGTCGTGGACTTCGCCTTATGTGGCGCGAACCAGAGTTTCAGGATGAGAAGGAAGAGAACCGCCATCGCCTCTTGGTTCAAAAAACGTCCCCAAAGAACTACTTCGACCTGTTGAGCATCGTAGAACATCCAGCGTTCTTAGGATTCTATGACGAACTCATGAAGGAGGGTTTGATCGGTACGGACGATCAGGACATTGAATCCGGCGAGGTCGTCACGGGCGACATCATCACCGTTGGGCTGCGCCAAGGATACGAGAAATTCGACTTTCAGTTTCCCATCGTTATTCGCGAACCGGAAGAGATATTAAAAACTCCAAAGCTATCTGTAAACGACATGGCGGTACTTGATTGGCCGTCATTGCCACAGCTCAAAAAAATGGTCGGCACGGGCGAAGCGTTCGTATCCGAAGAAGCCACGCAGGGAACGCGCTTTGGCGACTACAACATCCATGGTGGCGTGATGTCCGCGACCAACTACAACGATTATGTTTCACGCCTCGTCAACCGCGTTTCCATCCTCTTGCGCGAGCCAATCACCAAGAAGGCGCATTCACTCTCAAAAACAAAGTATCCAGCCTTACAAGTGAATTTAGCCGTGTTTGCCGAGGTGATTGATGGCTACATCCGCAATCGACTATTCAAGGAGACATTTAACCCGTTTGAAGACGACAACTGGAAGGTACTCATAACTGAACACGTTTCGACGCACATCATCAAAGAAGTTGCCTCCGCCATTCTGAAGATGCAGGAAACGGAAGTATTGGACACGTCCGAAGTCCTTTACCGCGCAACGTCAGAGGTCAACCAACTCCGCATGCGCGAGGATTACGCCATCGATACCGCAAAGACGATTTACGCGAAAACTGCCTATCCTTCCAGCAAAGGAGGGCTGGAGAAGGACTTCATTGAATTCGCCGATCAAAGCTCCAGTGTTGAAGCCTTCGTGAAGCTATTCCCATACGCCCACAACTTCGTACGATTGCGCTACATCAAGGATGACGGCCTTGCGGCATATTACTACCCTGATTTTCTTGTACGCTGCACCAACGGCAAAATTTACATGGTTGAGACAAAAGCCGAAGACCAGATCAACCATCCGAACGTACAGCGCAAACATTCCTCAGCATTATTCTGGATTGATAAGGTCAACAAGCTCCCGCCAGAGAAGCGCAGTGGTGCTGAGTGGAACTATGTCCTACTTGGGGAGGCATTCTTTGGCGACTGGAAGAAGCGAGGAGCCTCGATGGAAGAGATCCTTGAATTTGCTAAGCTACGTCCGAAACAGACAGCGGGAGGACTGTTTTAATTTTGTGATCGTGGCATCGGTACAATTATCGGTAACACCATAGTGAAACACTGTTTAAGGGTTAAGCATCTAAGACTCAAGATAGCTCATTGCCAGAGCTTACGCCTCTTTGTTCACGCGATACAAGAAAAATGCTCTACCAAATGGTAGGTTTAGGCCATAGCTTATTATCAAAGATGCTAGCGCGATTGCGAAAATTGCTGGTAGAGCTCTTTTAAACTCTGTATGTTTTGGAGTGGCCAAACGGCCATCTCCACTGGAATCATGTTTATCTTCATTCGCATACCTGCGATATTCTGCTCATCTTTCGTGGCGGTAAAAAACAACCTGCCGATGTACATCATGCCTGATGCACGACTGTCTACGTTGAAGAAAATTTGATAGATAAACGGTGCGTAGCCTTCTTTTTTAAATTGTTCTTGAAAAAAATCGTTTCCGAAAATTAGCATTTCGTTTAAATCGATGCTGATCGATTGCTCGGATGCGATTATCCGTTTAGCCTGGTTGCCTGTAAGTATACGATTCGTAATACCTGAAAAATTCATTGTTGAGGTACTCTCTTCCAGTCCCACCGCATCAATCCATACAGGAAGCTTACCGTGATTGATGAGCGTTATCTTTCTCTCGGCTTCGTTGTAGCTTGCTTGAAGCAGAGGTCGCAGCGTCGTGTTTACTTGAAGACTTGCAAGCATTTCGTCCGAACGTACCTGGCGTTCATTTAAATTCAGCAAGCTTTGGTTGATTTCGTTCTGCCTTGTTCCGATATAGACCGCCGCAATCAACGTAAGAAGGGAAATAAGGATCTCAGCTGATTTAAGGGGATCATCTTTTATCTTTTTCGCAATAACGATAACTAAGTTACGAATATAGTCGGTCAATAAAGCAATCGATTCCCTTATCTTGGCTAAGCCTAGGTTCATATGTAGTAATTTCAAGCAGCTAAGCGGAACACCCTCTTACGTCTTCGACTTCCTATACCCCTTCGCCTTAGCCGCCGCCTCCGTCTCAAAGCACGTCTTGCTCTTTAAGTTCATGCTCTTAATAAAACGACTTCCTTGTAGGTGATAAATTTTGCTTGCCCCGTTGCCGACGATACGGCAGTTAAAAAGTTGGGCGTATGTTTTTGGTGTACCTACAAAATACGTAGGCACTTTAACCACCGGCTTCGGTGCAACGGGTAATGGAGTAGGGGTAGACGATACAGGGACTACAGCAGGAACCGACTTAGGTAACGGGACAGGCGTTGGCGCTACCACTGGTACTTGAACAGGAGCAACGACAGGCGCGGTAGTAGGCTTTGCTCGTGTCGCTACTGGGCTATAGCTCCCATTTTGACAGTATTGGTTGTCGCTACACCCGGAACAATGCCCCGTGTCACCGCAAACGTAGCTATTAGTGTCTGACGGGCAGGAGTGCCAGGAATGACACCCTGAACGGTGTGCAGCCGCTGGCATTGCCAGGAAGGAGAAGAGAGCAAAGGAGGCTACGAGGGCAGAGAAGAGTTTTTTCATAGGTTGAGAGCAGGATAGCATCATTTGGCTGGATGGCTAGTCATGTTAACGATTTGGTAGCTAGCACCGATTTGTCTAAGTAGGACATAATTTGTGCCCCCGCCCTCTTCCTTTGGTGCTGCGCATCTAAAAACGATCGAATACCCTCCGTCATCCTCTACCGCAAATTCCTTATCATCCTTGGTAAAGCGCTCTTCTCGAGCGCAAGACTCCGCCTCCGCCTTAAAGATGCTCCTAGTAGCTTGGTCAAAACGGATGCGCTCGTCACACGGACCAAGCGCCTCGTAGAGCTTCGGACTCATGATAGCTTCAAGATCACGGCAATTCTCTACGGAGGAAAGCCGCCTAAGCGTTTCGCGAGCTAAGGCTGTTTGTTCCTCGGCTTTGTTTGTGCAGCCTGCGCCTGTAAGGGCTAAGGCTGCTATAAATAAGAAGAGGGATTTATTCATAATTTTTAGTTAGCAGTATTTGGTACAGTCCACTTGATTGGTTGCCTGTAAAACCCGTAATCAGGCGGACACCAAGAAAAAGATACGTGTAGCGGCGGGTCTTCGGCTCGACGCAGCAGCGTCAGTGCACCGCAAGTAGCGTCTGGACTCAATCCTCCGAAATCGTAGTCCTGTACACACCAAGCACTCGCCTGATAATCCTGGCTGTTTGCGAAGTGGTATCCTTTTTTACAACTACACACGATGAGGTTGTTGGAGGTAATTTTTCCCGTAAAATAGCTCCCGTCTCCACGCTCTATTTTACATGTCGCTCCCATCCCATCCATTCCCTTGCACAGCGTGTTGTGCAACACGTAGCCATCGTCGCACTTCCATCCCTTCGTCGAGTCATTTTGCTCACAGTGGCTGTTGGTGGGTTTCTGTACACACGTTTCTCTAAATTTGCACTCGCCCACCTTACAGCGTATGGGCGGCGGAGCGATGGCTTCGATCGGAAGAGGATTGTATGTTTCTGTCACTTTTTTGGAAAACGTTCCGGTCGAAGTTGTATCGGTGAGCTGTATCGTCTCGAATGAATTATCAGCAACAGATGATGCGACGGGATTCTGTGCATCCTTTTTCGACTCAGTGCTCGGACGGGAAAAATACCAACCGATTCCAACAATCAACAGCACCGCGAGTCCCAGTCCTGCAGACACGCTAATTAGGAAGTTGCTATTTTTTGGAGATGGTCCGAGAGTGCTATTCGTCGTGGAGGATCGTCGACCTTGCACCTTCTCAGTAGCACCAGATATTACCTTTTCTTTCGATCGCCCTTCACTACGCAAAATTGACGTGCCACAGTTTCGACAAAAAGCGTCCCCACTCAACAAAGAATTACTGCAGTTTGTACAAAGCATAGTTCGTTTTTTATCAAGTTAAGCATGCCGCTTGTTTGGTCATTTGAATAAGTGCTTCCTTTTATAAAAGTAGATAAAAATACATGGGTAATAAATGAGATAAAAAATACTTCTCAGGGCGGTGGTTTCGTTTTCGCTCCCACTCAGAAACGAGATTAGAGACAGTACCCAGCTCAGGGGTAGGTAGGCGAACAACATTTTTAATCCCCACGCTCTATATTTTCGGAGACCGAAGGATAAAAGTATGCACGAAACCGCATCCACTAAAGATAGGATTTCCCCGAACAGCAGCACCACGACGATGCTAGCAAATGCCGTTACTGGCATGCTTACATATACGAGAAACCAAAAGAACTTCATTGACTGAGGTTTCTTCACAGGAGCTTTCTCCGGGTCATGTTCTGCTTCCTGTGCGTTGACGTTACCGCACTTTCCGCAAAATCTATTTTTTTCTTCAGCTTCAGCGCCACATTTTGAGCAGAACATAGGGATTATGTTAAATGAATATTGAGCAGTGACTAGTCGCTTCGCCTCATCAAGTTATCGTAAGCATTTTTTATTTCACCGAACTGTTTTGCGTCTCCGCCCTTATCTGGATGATGGACATGAGCCAGTCTTCTGTAGGCGGCGACTATTTCCTTTTTTGTTGCTTTTTGCGGTAGACCGAGTACCAGGAGATACTTGATAACATCATCGTCCACTGGGTTATAAGATTTTTGATAGGCTTGCTTTCGTCGATACTCTTCTGATTTTCTCCCTTCCTCTTGTCTTTTTTTGTATTCGCGTCTGCTTTCTTCTTCTTGTTCTCTTTTCTGCTTTTTTCGCGCATCTCCCTCAGCTTTCTTTTTGAGCTCTTCTCCTAGGACGCTATCAACCTCATAGGAAGGCACTCCATCGCGTATGAGTTCCCAACGCCTTACCGTGGCCGATACAGGTTCATTCTGAATCTGAGTAAGCTCCCAAAAGCGAAAGAGAATGACGGGAACGCACGTGATCGCAATAGGCCAAGCGATTACGAGAGTACTAACTCCTAACAAGGAAAACATCCAAATAGAATGTTTTTTCTCCTTGATAAGCTTCTGCTTAAGCTCCTCTGAACCTAACGTGACCGTCTCTGCTACGAGTACAATTTTTTTACCGCAAAAACCACAGAAATTGCCTTTTGTGACTAGAGATTTGCCGCAGTATTTACAATACATAGCTCTTTCAAAAAACCTATCTCCATCACAGGCTCTCATTAAAACAAAAAAGGACACCCCCTTTCAGGTGTCCAGACCCAAACCGCAAGACCGAAGTCGTTGCTGCTTGTTTTCAGGGGGTGCCCGTTACGGCGCACCAACGACTAAAAACAAGCAAATGCCTGCCATTTAAGGCTTGCGATTTGAATCTGGACACCCGAATCTTCCCGCATTTGCTATCCACTGTCAAAAAGAAAACCTCATAGGTACCTGCCTATAAGGTATTCATTCGATAATCACGAGCTTTAGCCTCGCCCTCGTAAGTGCTACGTACTCGAGCCTCCGTTCCTCTGCTTCCGTCTCCTCATCCGTAAGCCCCAGCAAGCTGTTTAAACAAGCCAAACGGCTTGCTCCTGTGTCAGGCTCCTTTAAGAACAAGACAACGTCGGCTTCTCCGCCTTTGCTTTTGTGAATACTCGAAACGCGTACGTTCGGATGAAGACATGATAGCTCCGCCTGCCAGACCGTCAGATCCCTCCCATGGCAAATATTTCTTCTGGCTAACACAAGAACAGATCGACCTCGTTCACGCGCAACCAACTCTTTCAACGTCTCATGGACAGAAACTCCCCCTATACCCCTACATGATATTTTCACATGTTCCACGCTTCCTCCTTCCTTGATAGCAACGCCACCTTCTCCTAAACCTTTCATCCACTTATTTGAAGTATCTACGATAGCTCTACAACTACGATAGTTGGTTAAGAGACTTGATCGTACTGCTTGAGGGAAGTAGCGCTCAAAATGGTTAAAGTATTCCAAACTTGAACCAGCAAAGGAGTTAATACTTTGCCAAGCATCACCAACAGCATATACACCCATAGAGGAGTTTCTGTCCCTTAGTGCTTGTATGAGGTGAAAGAAAGCGGGAGAAAGGTCTTGGCATTCATCAATGCTCACCAACCTAAGCGCATTGAGATCGCATGCGTTCCCGTTTAGCCGTATCACGGGAAGGCGTGGCAAAGCTCGCAGTTTAACCGTAGCGTTAGCGATCAAATCATCAAAATCCATTAAGCCATGCGTACTGAGGTGGTTCGTATAGGCGGCATAGAGGCTTGCTACCTGCGTTGCAAGATCACCGAGGCCTTCACACCTTGCCCATACTTCACTCACGCTCAAGCCTTTGTGTTTTACCGATGAGATGAACGTCAGGACATCAATGATGAGTTCATCTATAGGGTCTACCCCTGCTTCCTTCCCGCGCTTCTCCGTTTTGCCGGTAATCAGCTCACGCATGAGAGCGTGCTGTTGTTCACCAAAGATTAATACACCTTGTCGAGAACGAACAAGGGCGAACGCTAAGGAATGGAACGTAGCTGTTGGTGCATCGTTCACTCCATACGTTGCAATTCTTCTTCCAAGTTCGAGGGCAGCAGAGCGATTAAAGCAAAGTGAAAGCGTGTGTTGTGGTTTTATGCCTGTATGAATGGCTAGCGCAACTTTAATCGCTATCGTCGTACTCTTGCCCGCTCCAGCTCGGGCGGTGATGAGAATGCTAGGCGCTTCGATGGTTAACGCGTTCATCTTTTCTTTCGCTATGTCCTTGCCTGCAATATTTCTTATGGCTCTTTCCAATGCGAGACGCTTAGCATCTCTTATGACGGGTGACTGTGTACGCTTCGGCGATTGCTGCTCCCCGTTCATGGTTGAGCAGACAGCCCAGACAGCAACAAAGGCGAGTATGAATAAAAAGAACATAGATATTGAACGAGAATGGAAAGGCGGAGTAAGGGTTATCCGTTACCCCGCCGGTTGTTCATGGTTGAGTTGTTTAAGCTGACTGAGGTTCGAGGTAGCTAGATATGACTTGGCTCGCATCCTCCTTTGAGTAGGAGTCGATAACGCTAAGGGCGACCTCGCGTTCTTCGGGATCTATGACCTTTTGGTTTATTAGAGATACGAGAAGACTGCGTTGTCGCTCGGTCATGGCATTCTTAGTTTCACCTGATTCTTCTTCACGTTGTCTTCCTTGAGGCAATTCCCGGTGAGGCGGTTCAACCTCTTCACCGATAATCTCTTCGGCAGACGGAGCTGCCCAACCTATGAGGTCTGCGATACAGCGATTTGTTGCCCGAGTCTGTGCCACGGCGCGAGCATCCGAAGCCTTAGAGAACTTCTTCTCATCGGTATGACAGCTCCCGACGGCGGACATGAAGCGTCCATTTGGGCTTGATGCGCGAGCGGTGAGAAGGAAAGCCGTCGAGTCTTTGAATGTGATGTGATCTTCACGAACAATTTCCACGCTAATACCAAAGGCTAACGCCAACTTTCTGAACGTAGACTTCTTTGCGTATCTTTCGCCTCTGATCGTGGCGAAATCGGTCTCGTTAAGCAACCTGAACTTCAGCTCCTTGAACGAATCCCATGCTTTGACGATTGAATCGACTGACGTAATCGGTGAAACAAGCGAGGCCTGGTTCTGGAGGGATGCTGTGTGGAGTTCGTGAATGGGCGTAGTGAGAGCTACGGATGATGGATTCATATTATATTATTGGTTAAGATTGTAAGCCGCAGCGAGTACACTCGGCTATGTCGATGAGTCTGTCGTTCTCGAAGTCGCAGAGGTGCGTGCGATAGAAGCGATGGCGGCAGGTACGCTGTGTGCGCAGCTTTTCTTTCGACTGATACTCTTCCATGTCTATTTGCAGGCTTAGGCTATGGTCATTGGGGCTCATAGCGTATTTGGAGATGAGTCTTTCATAGGTTTAACTTGAGACTTAAAGAAAAGGAACACTTTCTTTGGGTATTTTCCGATGACGTGCCCCTGCGCGTCTTTCTTCTCAACAAAGGTGATGGATTTAAGAGCTTTCTCTCCCTTCTTTACGACGAAGCCTTTCTTGAGCCAGAGGCGGAAGGGAAAACAGTTCAAAAACGGGTTATACGTGGCAGCCGCTTCCTCGCCAAAGCGTTCACGGATCTGATCTTCTACTTTTTGCCGTGTTGTCATGCTCCCTTTCCAGTTGCTTGTGGCGTCAGGGGAATGAGCTTCTTGGGTTTGAGTTTCTGTTGGCATAGATGAGATGAATAAAAACAAAAGGAACTCGTGGCCGACAACGCTTAAGCGAAGACGGCGAGCACCGAAAAGACGTATGCGGTACGAAGCGATGGCAGGGTGAAAAAGAAAACGTATGCAAAAAGGGGGTGGCGGGAGTGGTTCGACTTAATGGCCGGGGGAACGTGAGTAGGAGGTATGGATGAATGGGGCTATTTTGCTTAAAAATGGCTTGTTTTGTGATACTATATGGGTATGGAGCTGAATGCCGTGCAAACCGAAACAAGACCCGTGAAGCGTCTCGTTGAGGACTTCCGCAGTTTTTCTATTTCTGAGTTAGGCCGCAATATTTTGCACCGTGATCGCAATACGGAGGGCGTTTTCTGGTTGGACGAGGCATCGCTCAAGCCAGAAGGCTGGTATCGCATCAACCATAAAGAGGAAGGAGCGGTTACGCTTGATCTTTCCTATCCTTCCTTGCATGGATCAACTCACCAAAATGTAAGGCTTGAAACGGTTACGGTGACGTATGGAGATAGGTTATACCTACTCTGTCCGTCATGTTCCTCGCGGCGGAACAAGCTGCAAATTAGTCGTCTTG
Source organism: Patescibacteria group bacterium (assembly GCA_018061025.1). Classification (GTDB taxonomy): domain Bacteria; phylum Patescibacteriota; class Patescibacteriia; order 2-12-FULL-60-25; family 2-12-FULL-60-25; genus JAGOUY01. Next base: position 5,668 of record JAGOUY010000011.1, on the reverse strand, counting down.
GCAGGGTGGCTTGTCGTGATTGTTTCAACCTCGCATACCAATCAACCCGTGACGGTCATGGGAATCCTTTGTTTCGTAAGTTCAGGCAGCATATGAAGTTACGCGACAAGCAGACGAATGTGAGGCGTGTGGTCTATAATGGGCGTTACACAAGAAAAGCTGCGTCCGTTTTACGGATGGTGAGGAGGCTAGGGAAGGAAAAAGTCACAAGATTTAGGCAAAGATGAATCACAAAGAGCGGAGAACGGAAGAAGGAGTTCTGTTTCTATGCTGTTACTCCATAAAACTACATTTTTTTAATAAACTCATCGGACTCCCGGTATGGACAATCAAAAAGCCTATGTTTATCTCCTTAAGGAGATAATGAAAATACGAAAGGTTACCCATGGCTACGAGAGCCCGATTAAGGTTCAGATCAACTCACTCAATAAGAGGCATATTCCAGATACTGACACCCTAAACGCATTACTCTCAAGCCTTAAGGAAGAGAAGATACCTGTGGAGGGTGAGGCTGCTAGGAAGCCAGTGATTGGCGAATTCAGACTGCTCGACTCAAGCAGTATAGAAATCTTGAATTCATCAACAGAGAAGTTGGGCTCTTTCCTCTCGAAGCTCCAGGGTCATTCATATACCCCAACTGGTCTAGCTACGACTACAAGAGGAGTCCGGGTTCCCTTATCGCTCAAAACGTATACCTATGCAGGCGGGGTGGTTAATTTTCGTGATAAAAACGATCAGGATGGTGATGTAAGTATCGGACGAACTGGCGTCCGCCGAAAGATTTTTGAGTTTCTTTGGGAAGATAAATATGAAAGAAAAGGTCAAGATCGTTGGTTAACAACCGGGAATGACCATACGCTGGATAACATTAGTCGAGTGGTTGGCAGTAGGTCGGCAAAGTCAGTTCAAACACAGATAAATAACCTGAATAAGATCTTCCAAGAAGTGGGTATAGCCATCGCTGTAGAGTCAATTGGTAACCATCGACGCATGGTGGTGGACAAGTGCTAGGAAATATTTCCTAAACGTTTCGGAAACAATTTTCCACCATAGGCTATCTTGAAAGCCTATTATTTATAGGTTTTTCAGTTATGCCATCTATGTGAGAGCGCATGCGACAGAGATGAAGCGTCGCGGATGCTAGAGTGGATGCACGCAGACCTACGGGTCTGTGTTTTTTATTCTTTTATTCTTCATATGAACAATGAAACAAAAACCCCATCGGAACAAACAGTGGGGTCACCAATCAATTCTGCTCCCGTCGAACAACCAAAGCATGCGGTACAAGCTGTTGAAGCTCAACAAGCAAACGCCATGAATCATCGAGATGACTCTGCGTACGGCAACGGCTCGCTTGAGCACGCGCTCCTCTATCTTTCCCACGGTTGGTCCACGATCCCAATTGGCTTGGATTCGATCAGTAAGGGGTGGAAAAAACCACTCATTAAATGGCAGCCGTACCAAACAAACCTTCCCACCGAGCAAGATCTACATAACTGGTGGAAGCTGTGGCCAGATGCACGAGTAGGTATTGTCACAGGCAAATTGTCTGGAATCATCGTTGTTGATATTGACCCACGCCACGGCGGGTCAATCGACAACATCGACCTTCCACCAACTCTCATTTCAAAAACAGGTGGTGGAGGCTGGCACTACTACTACAAACACCCAAAGAACCAAGTTATACCCAATGCAAGTAACTCCCCACGTAAAGGAATTGATATACGCGGCGATGGCGGCTTCGTCGTCGCACCGCCGTCGCTTCACGCCTCTGGAGAGCAGTATGAGTGGTCTCTTGGGCTTGATACAGAGTTGATCGCTCCTTGTCCGGACTGGCTTGCAGAAGCGGGCAACGCTCAAAACAAGAAGCCCTTATTAGAGCTGCTTGATGGCGTATCAGAAGGGGGGCGTAACGACTCAGCTACCAGGGTTGTTGGCCTTATATTTTCCAGGTTGGAAACTGAAGAGTTCGATACCCTGGGGTGGGATGAGTTTGTAGAATGGAACGAGCAAAACAGCCCACCGATGAGCGAAAAAGAGCTTCGCACTATTTTTGAAAGTATAAAGATACGCGAATTAACGGGGCGTAAAGATGAGAATACCCAGGCACAAAAAAAGCGCAGTGGCGGCAAGTTTTTTAGAGACTTTCTTAAAAAATATGAGGTGTCCTTTTTCCGCGATGCTAAGCGGGATGGCTTCGTGCGTATTAAAGTCGGCGATTCTTCCAAACTCATCTCTTCAACGTCGCCGGAACTGGGGGATCTTTACCGCGACCTGTTCTTTGAGGTGACCGGGGTACCTCTCACGGATAACAAGGTTAAAGAAGCGATGTCGCAGCTCTCAGCACATGCAAGGCGTAAGGGCGAGCTGATAAAGCCGTGTCTACGTGTAGCAAAAGAGGGTGAGGCGTACTACTACGACCTTGCGAATGAAGCAGGCGAATGCGTCAAAATTGATGCGAAGGGATGGCAAATTATGGCCAATACAGACATTCCTCTGATTACAAATAGGCTAACAGCTGAGCAATGCAGGCCGGAGATGGGAGGAGATATTAACGATATTTTTCGCTTCATCAACGTCAAGGATGAGGATGATAGGCTCCTTCTGATCGCCGCACTCACAGCCTGCTTCATTTCCGATATTCCCCATCCTGCCTTGATCATCCATGGGCCAAAAGGGGCGGCAAAAACTTCTGCCATGGCTCTTATAAAGATTCTCGTTGACCCATCCGAGGTGACATCGGTACACCTCACGAAGGACTTGAGGGATCTTGCCGTAAACTTCAATAGCAGCTGGCTCGTCCCATTCGACAACGTTTCCTCTATCAACCAAGAGGTCTCCGATGCGCTCTCAAAAGTCGTTACTGGTGACAGCTTCTCAGTCCGCAAGTTATACGAAAACACAGATCTTAGCGTCATGACCTTTCAGCGCTGCTTAGTCATCAACGGCATAAATAATCCAGTAAAAACCCCTGATCTCCTTGACCGCTCGGTCTTGATAGAGATTGAGCGAATCGAAGATAGCGTAAGAAAATCTGATGCAGAGCTGAGAAAGGAACGGCTTAGTCTGCTGCCAAAAATTCTCGGCGCTCTCTTCGATACCATGTCAAAGGCTCTAGCCGCCCTCCCAGATGTTCCACGCGATAACCTCGCACGACTGGCTGATTTTGATCTCTGGGGACGCTCAGTCTCCGTAGCCCTCTTTGGGGATGCTGAGCCATTCATGAAGGCTTATGCTAAGAACGTAAGTCGGCAGTCGAAAGAAGCGGTTGAACAGAGTCCGTTGGCAGTAGTTCTCATGAGACTCTTAAGAGAGATTATTCAAGAGGGAGAACGGCTAGAGACGACTGCGACAAAACTCTTCCATTTGCTCCGCTCTACCAGTAGCACTCAGAAAGATTGGGAGGACGAGTTCCCCAAATCAGCAAATTGGTTATCTCAAAAACTGAACATTATCTCCTCGGATCTGGGACACTTTGGATTTCATATCACTCGTCGAAGAAACACAGGCGGTGAGCGCCTACTCATTATAGAGCGCATAAAAACCAAACACGATGAGCCTGAATCCTCGGCGAATACCCAAGAGGAATCACCAAAAATCCTCTCTCCTAAGGAGATTTCATCTCTGCTGCCATCAAGTAGTGTCGCTGACGGTATTGACGCTACTGACAGTAAAAAATAGCACCGTGCATATGCTTACCCTCGATGAATGTCGCAGTACAGATCCGAGACTTGCAGACATACCGGATGAAGAGATGTTTAGAATCAGAGAGGCGGTCTACGTCCTCGCCAAGATTTCACTAGATGATTACTTGAATAAACAGACCGGTTCGACGGTTTCCCCTTTGGTTATCTATCCAAGCCCGGATTAATCGTATATCTTCAAATAATATGCCAACACCAACAGCCTCCGAACCGAATACCTGTCTTATCTATTGCCGTGTATCCTCGAAGGAACAGGTCGAGGGTACGAGCTTGGAAAATCAGGAACGGCTCTGTCAGGAATATGCCGCACGCAACGGACTAAAAGTTCTCAAGGTATTTGTAGAGATGGGTGAATCAGCTAAGACGGTTGACCGAACAGAATTTACAAAGGCGATTGCGTTCTGTACGAAGAACAAAGGCCGTGTTCACCAGTTCATTGTCTATAAGATCGACCGTTTTGCTCGCAATCAAGATGACCATGTCGTTGTTCGGAACCTGCTTAGGCGAGCGGGTACCGAGCTTCGGTCTGCAACAGAAACGTTTGATGAGAGTTCAATGGGTAGAGCTATGGAAGGGATGCTGTCTGTTTTTGCGGAATTTGATAACAACAACCGTCGCGAACGCTGTAAGAGTGGTATGCAGGCTCGCATGCGCGAAGGCATCTGGGTTTGGCCATCTCCTATCGGCTACCACAAGCCTACAAACGGTAAAGGAACGAACATCGCCCCTGACCCTGCCACCGCGCCGCTCATTCGTCTTGCCTTTGAAGAATATTCAAAAGGTATATACACGTATCGAGCCATTGCCGAGCTCCTCACGGCGAGAGGCTTGGTGACGAAAAATGGTAAATCACCCTCTTTTCAGCTCGTTGAAAAGATCATCCATAACCCCATCTACTGCGGTCGTATCGAGGCATTTGACGAGGTAGTGCAAGGGAAGTTTGAGCCAATCATATCTGAAAGTCTTTTTAACAACTGCCAAGGCATCGTGGATGGCGTGTCAGCCTCTATCACGCCACGTTCAGCGAATAACCCTCTTTTCCCTCTACGGTCTTTCGTGAAATGCAGTGAATGTCGCGAGCCAATCACGGGCAGCTACTCTACCGGTCGACGAGGAGTTAAGTATCCTTACTACCATCACCATGGCAGACTCAAATGCTTAATCTCCCGTTCAATCCCCAAGGAAACGTTTGAGCAGTCGTTTGTAGAGTTCTTAAAAGAAATTACGCCAAAGTCCGAATACCTAGCCCTCTTCAGGGAAACGGTCATGGACGTATGGAAATCAAACTACCAACACTTTGACAGCAAGAATGCCAAGATTAATAAGGAGATCCAAAAAATGGAGGAGGAACGCCAGCGTATTTTTGATCTTCATCGGGCAGAAAAGTATACGGATGCCGAATTTGAAGAGCAGAAGCGCCTCGTAAACGCACGTATCGCACAAAAGCGGGCACAGCTCCAAGTTGGTTGGTCGGAAGAACTTGATATGGAAAAAGCCCTTTCACATTGTCTTGCCTTCGTGACGAATGCCGCTAAAGCATGGCTCATGGCCGAGTATGAGATTCGTCTGCAATACCAGGGTTCGACCTGTCCTAATGGGCTTACGTTCGATGGAAAAAATTGTCGAACCGACGACTTATCTCTTGTTTATGAATTAAATCAGGCACTTGAGAACGAAAAAACACCGTCGGGTGACGATGTTTCTTCTTTGGTAGCTCCTAGGGGAGTCGAACCCCTCTTAACGGCTTGAAAAGCCGCTGTCCTAACCGATAGACGAAGGAGCCGTAAGCGCCACGAGAATATCGGTTTTTCGAGAAATGGTCAAGATAGAGAGCAGATCGCACTGTTGCATCCCCTGTGGGTGAAAAGTGAGGTTTGATGAAGCCTGCATTGATGAAATGTATCCACACAAGCTTTTTCCGGCACTCTTGGGGTCATGTCCCACCCCAGATGCCCTCATTGCAA
>JAGOUY010000010.1:15297-70869 GCA_018061025.1 Patescibacteria group bacterium | reverse complement strand
CCCGGTGAGGGAGTCTGCTAGAGAGCTTGAAGAAAAGGTAGAACAGGAATTCATGGCGTTGGAAAAGAGCCTATCTAACGCGGGGGTGGCTTTGAAGGTTGGGCGAAAGGTAGAGCCTATGTATAACACTGTATTATCTTTAGATGATCGGCTCGCGAACCTATCAACAAACCCAGACCGTTGGATTGACGCTTATTTGTCCCCTAGTGCAAAAGCTATGGAGAAAGAGCTTCGGGAGTTTGGTTACGCGGATAAAAGGCTTGAGAAGCTCAAAGCGGCTTATGCCGACCGTTTAAAGAAGGAGATGCCGCCAGAGTTTGCTGCTATTGATAGATTCTTTGAGCAAAAAGCGCTGGAATATTTTGGGGATCGTGCCTCAGCGCAATTCTTAAAGAACAAGGTTCTTGACAATGGGACAAAAGTGACGGATATGGATGATCCTTCTAAGACACCTCAACTTCAGCAAATTGCCGAGTATGGGTTAAAATTCATTGCTCGGACTCTAAAGCTCCCCTCCCAGGATCTCTCACAGGTTACGGCCGGATATAAGGACTTTATGGGTGCTTGGGATGCAAGAACGGAAGGGATTGAACAAAGTATTGTGGCTGATTATGACTCTCAAGAACGGCAATTGAAGGATGCCTATCAAGCCGAAGTGAAAACGGTTAAAGAATCAGACGCCTTCCAAAAAGATATGGCTCTGATTGCTCGTACGCGTGCTGTTGTTGAGCCTCTCGTTGCCCGTTATCAGTTCGTTGCTCCTCCTAAGAAGGCACAGCCTATTGAGGCCACAGATTCTTCTTTTAGAGCGGCGGCTTAGGGCTGTTTATCCTCGTTGTAAAATCCGTACGGTGCCATGATGGGCGCGCACTTCGATGAGGTCGCCTTCCTTGATCAGGTCGGTGGCTTTTCTCGTGCCGATTAAGCAAGGCTTGTTTAGTTCGCGAGAGACGATGGCCGCGTGACAGGTAATGCCCCCTTCGTTGGTGATGATGCCGGCAGCGCGGTGCATGAGGGGAACGAATTCTGGTCTGGTCATGCTAGTTACGAGAATGTCGCCATCTTCAAAACGGGCGAAATCTTTTTCGCTTAGCATGATACGAGCCTTGCCTTTGGCATAGCCCTGGCAGGCGATTTGGCCGTAGAGGATGGTGGGAGCCTCTGGATGTTCGATGGAGGATTCGCATTCTTGTTTGAGGGAAGCGGCTTCTTTATCGATGAGAAGATGATACCCTTCTTCTTTGATAATAATCATGACGCCTTGCGTACGGCGTTGTTCTAGAGTCTCTTTGCTTACGATTCCTCGCTGGACGCCTGAGAATTCTTCTGGGGCAAGATACGCAAGGGTTTCTTTTGGGATGCCAGTCTTTTTTTCGAGTTCTGCTAAAAGGGAGAGAAGGATGTGGATCCCCATCAAGTTCACTTTTTTCCGATGCTCACGCCAATAGGTGAGGAGTTGGAAAAAGGCGAGGGGATTTTCTTTCAAACGATGTTTTTTGAGGATGGTTTGTATTTCTCTATTTACGACCTCCCTGTGCTGCTCGATCTTTTCCCGTTCTACGTAGGCCGCCTCAGGTTCTTTGGCAAGCTCTTCAAGTTCTTGTTTCAGGTCTTGGCGAGTGTAACTGCCGATACGGGCATAGTTGTTGCGGACGAAGGCCCAACGATGGAGGTGTGCCTCTACTAAGCCGGAGGTTTCGATCCAGATCAGGAAGGGGATAGAGTCTTTTTGGGCCGCCTCCATGAGTTCGATGACATCTCGACGACGTTCACGGTCAAATGTGAGTTCGTCGGTGGTGAGGAGGGCTTTTGCTTCGTCCTGGGTGAGGTGATGCTGTGTACAAAGATCTGTGATATAGGCTTGGTCCGTCCCTACGTCGAAGGTATCGATAAAGATGCTGGAGTTCCAAAAAAAACGGAAGTAGGTGGTAATTTCTTGATAGATTGCTCCAAGGTCACATTCTTGAAAGGAGGTTTTTGATCGTTGCAACGATAAATAAAGTTCCTCAATGTTTCGTGCGGAACGGAGATAGTCTTCGTAGAGCTGCGTGTAGCGCTCTTTTGTTTTATATTCTTCGTATAGACGTTTAGACCAGCGACTGAAGGCTTTTTCAAGCCAATAAATATAGCCGTATTCTTTGCGTATGTAGAGGCGACCTTCTTGGGCGTGCACATCGATGCGAGGAACGCCAAAGGTTTGGCAAGATGAGATCAGCCATGGCCAACAGGTAAACGGAACCACCTCTCCTTCTTGTCGATACCAAGCCGTAGATTTAGAAGAAAGTGTTTCTACGACATGTGTATCATCAACCATGTCGGTGAGTTTCCAGCCGTAGGTTTCATGAAGGGTTTGAAGAGTTGAAAGGCGTACGCCATTGCCTTCGTCGCCTTGGACGAGAGCAGTGATGGTATTGCGGTTTAGACCAGTTTCACGAGCAATCTGAAGAATAGATTTGCCCGTGCTACGCAGTAAGTTGCCTATTTTTATTTGCATATTATATGAAATATAGTCTAATTTTTCTATTTTTACAATAATATGCCTATGTAAATAGGCATATTAAGAAGACATCCTCGTTTAGGGCGAGGATGTAAGAATTAAGCGTGAGATATATTACAGGATGGGGATGCTCATTCTGATAAACCTTTTGAAGCATCGTTCGCACTGGAAGAGGTGTGCCAGAGGTTCGAAAAGGGCTGTGATCGTGAGCTGGAAGCTGTCGTCGTCATTGTCGTTAAGAGGCGCGTGACAGCTCATTCCAGCCAGGTATGCAATGAAGCTAAATTCGCGCATCACCTGAGAAGCAGTCGTACGGTCTGAACGATATGATTGGCAGTCAGGATTGAATAGATCACTTAGAGCTTCCGATGTACCCGAGATCCGATACTTATGATATTTCAGGGGTTCATTTTTCTGATATAGGAACCATTGATAGAAGAGCTGTGGGATGGGTTCTTCTGAGTATCTGTCACAGAAATCGCCCTGGGCGGCGAGTACCAGCATTTCGGGCCGGATTTTTTTGAAGAAGGTTTCGTTGCGTGAAAGAGCCATGCGTTCCTCCTTGTCCCGTGGGTGGGACAGCATAAGATACCTCCTTTCTATTCTTTTTCAATCCTGTGCCTGACTAGATAGGCATTGTCCTTCACGTCTCATCCCTGACGCCTGACGCCTCCTCCTGTATACTCTTTCAATATGGTCATTGGCATTGAAGCTTCGCGTGCGAATCGTCCTCAGAAGACCGGGGTGGAGTGGTATGGATATCACATGATCCAGCATCTTAAGCGCTTGCCAGAGGCGGATCAGCATTCGTGGTTGTTGTATGGGAATACACCGCTTACGCATGGGCTTGAGATTGGCCCGCCCGCTTGGCATGAGGTGGCGTTGCCTTGGCCGCCGAAGTATTTATGGACGCAAGGGTGTTTATCCCTTGAGATGCAGCGTCGGCCACCGGATGTGTTGTATGTGCCTTCACATGTTTTGCCACGCGTGATCCCGAAGAAGACGGTTGTCGTGATCCACGATGTAGGGTTTCGTCGGTTGCCGGATTTATATAAGCCAATCCAGCGTGCCTATCATGAATGGACCACGCGCGATATTGTGAAGCGCGCTTCACGGATTTTGACGGTGTCGGAATTTTCTAAACAGGAAATTGTGGAAACGTTTAAGGCGTCGCCGGATCAGATTCAGGTTATCTATCCTGGGATTGATCATGATCGGTATTATCGTCGTGACGCAGCGGATATGCAGCGTGTCTTAGAGCGTTTCCAAATTCCCAAACCGTTTTTCTTGTATATTGGTCGGATTGAGTTAAAAAAGAATGTCGGGATGATCATTAAAGCCTTTGAGAAGGTGGTGATTGAGGCGTTTGAAAAGTTCAAAGATCGCCGTGGGGTGGGGGATCCGTTTCGATTGGTATTGGTTGGACAGCCAGGAGCGGGATATGAAGAGGTGGAGCGATTAATCGCCAAAAGCCCAATTCGTGAAATGATCCATGTGACAGGGTATGTGAATGAAGAAGAAAAAATTGCCCTTCTTTCTTCCGCCGCCGCGCTTATCCATCCAGCGTGGTATGAAGGATTTGGCATTCCGATTGTGGAAGCGATGGCGACAGGCTGTCCGGTCATTTGTTCAAAGGTTGCTTCGTTACCTGAGGTAGCGGGAGAAGATCATGTGCTGTGGTTTGATCCGACCAATGTGTACGATTTGGTTAAGCAAATGGCGGTTGTTCTGCATCCCGATTCAGAGCAGGAGAAACGCGCCCGTGCAGCGATGGAGTGGAGCCGACGTTACACCTGGGAGCAGGCGGCAGGGCAGACGTTTAGTGCTTTAACCGAGTGGAGCTAGGTATGTTGGATACGTTGCGTTCGCATTTGGGGGCGGCGGGGCTGTCTGAAAAAGAGGCGAATATTTATTTGGCATTATTGCAGACGGGGTCTGCTACGCCTCAAGTTTTGGCTGAACGGGCAAAGGTGAATCGTTCGACGGCCTATTTGGCGTTAGCGTCATTGCAGAAGCGTGGGTTGGTATCTTCGGTGGAAGCGCGCGGAAAGCAGTGTTTTGTGGCGGAGCCACCGGATCGGTTAACACGTTTGGTGGATGATGCGGTTCGTCGCGTGGAGGATGGGAGGAATAAGATTATGGAGGCACTTCCTTCTCTCATGGCGCTGTTTCAGGTTGCAGATCCGGCGCCACGCGTGCGATTTTTTGAAGGAGCTGACGCTCTTCAGGCAGCACGTGAAGAAATTTGGGCGACACGAGCCCCAATTTCTGAGATTTTTGCATTGGATGAAGACATGTTGCGCGTGGCTGCACTTAAACAAGAGGAGCGTATTAAGTTGACTCGACATATTCGGGGCGCGCGGGCGCTTGTTGCGATTAAACCGGGAGTTTCTTTTCCTCCGCGTGATCCGGATTCATTTGAAATTCGTTTATTAGATTTTCAGCGTTGTCCCTTTAGGGGATCGTTGTTCGTGGCTGGGCATAAGATGTGTATTCTCACGACCCATGCGGACGGGATGGGGATTATGGTAAACCATCCAGAGATTACGGCTGTTTTTCAAGCGTTATTTGAAAGTGCTTGGATGACAGCGACTCCGTATCAAGCCCCGTTTGGGAATTAAGTAGCGCCTCTCAGGGAAGAGGCGCTACAAGTTCAAGCATGTGAGACCATTCGTCGTCTCTCTTTTTTTCTTACCCACCGCCGCTGCAATGCGCAACGGGGCGGAGGAAGTAACGACGACACACGAGAGGCACGACACGCTCCGACTGAGCCACTTTCATATAGGCTTCTTTCCCGACGACCAGCACGGGATATGAGGTTCCTGAGGTCGAAGGATGTCTGAGGGGTAACCCCTGTTCATTAGGACTTCTGTCCTGAACGCGCGGTCATGTGCGCCAGCATCTTCGGGTGTGTTGAGTTGGGGAGTTCTCCCCTGGGCGTCGGCTCATGTGCATAGGGTCTCTCCTGCCCCATACCATGTTTACCTATCTGGCCCAGCACTACCTCGTGTTATCCCCGGACGTTGCGTGTGTCTTTTCGTGCCGGCGGATTATATCACGTAGGTATGGCTTTTCTAAAAAATAGTTGAACCGCGGAAGGTGATATCGGCATTTGATAACCGTGTGCTATTCTACCGCTAATGAAATGGCCTTCCGTTCCTTCTTCATGGCTCACGGTAAGTTGGGCGATTTTTTTAGTCTTGGCGGTGATCGCATTTTTGGCGGTGAGCGGATTTTCCTTAAGTATTGCCTTGGGATTGGGATTTTTGGTTGCGATCTTGTTCGTGTGGCGATTTCCATTTGGAAGCTTGTATGTCGCGTTTTGCAGTTTGCTTTTAACGGGGATTATTGTCCCGATTTCTACGGGTACCTTGCAGTTTGGTGAGCGTGCGTTTGGGACGGCGATTGAGGTTTCGTTGGGGGAGCTTGTGACGCTGGTCGTGATGTTGGGTTGGGCCTTGCGTCTTGTGACGTTGCGTGACACAAAGGCGCAAGGAGTGGCGCGACCGTGGTTGCCATTGAGTCTAGGGTTTGCCGCCCTTATTGGTGCACATTTCTTATCGGTTTTTTCGCCTGCGTTGCCTGATCCCGTCATGGTGATTAAATATACGCTTCGCCCCGTCTTGTTTGTGTATTTAGCCGCAGTTGTCTTGCCAGCCAATTTTGTGCGCTCCTGGCGACGCATGGATGAAGCCTGTTTGGCGCTTGTACTCATATCGGCTTGGTTTGCTCTTGATGGAGTGCGCTCTTTGTTTATGGTAGGGGGAGATACCCTTGGATTGTATCGCGCACATCCACTTACGTTATTTGGGTTGAATCCGTTAGGGGGCAACCATCACGCGCTCGCGGAACTCATGGTGTTAGCGGCTCCGTTGGCCTTGGCGCTGGCGATGCGTGCCTCGGAGGCGTGGCTGCGTCGTATATATTATGCGACGTCGATGGTTTTTTGGGCGGTAGCACTCCTTACCTTTGCTCGGGCGGCGTGGCTTGTGGTTGCGGTCCAGGTCTTTTTTCTTGCCTTGTTTGTCTGGCGCGATTGGATACGTGCGCATGTGCGCGTGCTTGTCTTGTCAGGCCTCTTTCTTCTCCCGTTTGCCCTTTACATGGCCTGGTTTTCTTTAGGCGTGGGAGTTGCGGATTCTACCTCTGCGAGGAGTTTGCTTTTACAAGTCGCATGGAATTTCTTTCGTGACAGTCCGTGGGTTGGGGTGGGGGCAGGGATGTTTCGTGAGCGACTATCGCATATTTGGGCTTTCACCGTTGAGTTTGGAACGGCAGAGGATGCGCATGGGATGTGGCAAAAAATGGGAGCAGAAACGGGGTTAGTAGGTCTAGGCGCCTTAGTGTTTACGTTTTGGTCCCTTATTTCTTTGGTGCGGGGGCAGTGGCGACGCCTGCTGTCTGATTCGCATGAGGCTCGGTGGTTTCTCTGTCTTGTTGCAAGTGTGATAGGGGCGCTTACCTATCAATTTTTTAGCACATCTTTGTGGTCGCCGCGTGTCTGGATTTCGGTAGGGTTGTTGTTGGCGGGGATACGTCTTTTGCATACGCATGTGGCTCGGCGGGATCCGGATTTTTTGAGGACATAACCGTGTATGGCTCATCCTCTTGTTACACAGATATTATGGAAGCTTGACCGTGCTGGTGCGGAACGGATGGTATTGGCGTTGGCTCAGCGTTTGCCTCTGCATGGGTTTCGGGTGCGTGTGGTGGCTGCAGGAGGTGGGGGTGTCATGGCAAAAGATTTTCGTGAGGCAGGGATTCCGCTTGCGATTGGTCCGCAGGTAGCATCTCATGCTCGGCGACAGTCATTGCAATTTCTCCAGCGTGAATTACGTAACCATTGGCCGAGTGTTTTGCATACGCATTTAGGGGGAGATATTTGGGGAGGGATGGCGGCTCTTCGTCTGGGAGTCCGGCCTTGGGTTGCGACGATACATGATGTGCAGCAGCAGGCGTGGGTAAAGGGTTGGCTGCGAGGGCAGATGTTGCGTCGAGCAGATACGGTTGTATGTATTTCGGATACGGTGCGCAAGCATCTTTCTCAGGTGTATCGACGAACCCAGGCGGTTGAAGTAATCCGTTTGGGAGTGGAGGTGGCACGCACCTTGGAATCTCTACAGGTGGAGCGGAGGTTGCAGCGTTTTATTGTGGTGGGGCGATTAGTGCCGGACAAGCGAGTTGACCTCATTATTACTGCCTTAGCGGGAATTCGTGAGCCGTGGCATTTGGTGGTGGCAGGGGATGGGCCAGAGCGCTGGCGATTGGAGCAAATGGTGGATCGCTTGCGTTTGCGGGCACGTGTCCAATTCGTTGGTTCTGTTGCCGATATTCGTCTTCATTTGTTACAGGCGGATGTGTGTTTGTTCGCGTCGCGTCTGGAGGGTCAGGGGCTAGCCGTTTTAGAAGCGGCGGCGGTGGGACTGCCAGTCATTACGAGTGAGCTGCCTGCCGTGCGAGAATTGTTTCCGGAGGAAGCGATGACGTTTGTCCCCCAAGATGCGGATGCGCGTGTATGGACTCAGGTTCTCCAGACGGTTATGTATGATCCTCGGGCGGCGTTTGAGCGGGCTCAGCAAGCTCATCACATTGTGCAGGAACAGTGTTCGATTGAACGAATGGTGGAAGAGTATGCGGAGCTATACCAGAGGCTTCTTTTGAAGAAAAAATAGTAAACTTCTCTGTGATCTTATTTTTCTGTTACCCCCGTGAAGACGGGGGCTCAGCCTCGGCACTGTCGTTCGCGAACGACGTGCCCTCGATCGACCCGTCTGGGCTAGGCCCCCTCCTTCGAGGGGGTGACAGAAGTAAGTATGGTCACAAGATATAAAAAAAGAACTATGCGTATTCTCCATATAAACAAATTTTTTGACTTGAGTGATGGGGTGGATATTTATTTGCATCAAGTCATGCAACGACAAGAAGTGCTTGGGCATGAGACGCATATTTTATCGACCCGTGATCCCAAGAATGTGCCAACGGCGGATTCGAAGTATTTTGTGGAGCGCTTTGATTTGAGTCGGTCTGAGGGGGTGCGTGAAGATGCGGAAAAAGCCATTCGTTTTTTGTGGAACCGTGAAGCGCAGCATTCATTGCAGGAGATGATTCGCATGCAGCGTCCGGATGTCATTCATCTCCATAATATCTATCATCATCTATCGACCTCGATTTTAGCGCCGATCCGTGAAGCAGGAATTCCATGCGTACAGACCTTGCATGATTACAAGTTGGCGTGTCCAAACTATCGTATGTTTACGGAAGGAGAGGTGTGCGAACGGTGTAAGGGGGGCAAGTATTTTGAAGCGGTGAAGCATGGATGCTTGGCTTCAGGGTTTGTGCCGAATGTCTTGGCGGCACTTGAAATGGGGATGACGAAGGCGCGGCAATCGTATGAACGAACGGTGCGGTTATTCCTTTGTCCCTCACGGTTCATGTTGGAAAAAATGGAAGACTGGGGAGAGCCTGTGGGCAAATTACGCCATCTCGCCAACCCGGTTGAGCTACCTTCAGACGCGATGACGGGAGGTGGTGGGTATCTTTTATATGCTGGGAGATTGGCGACGGAGAAGGGACTAGCATCTTTTTTGGAGGCGGCCATTCGTATTCCGGAGTTGCCGGTGAAGATTGCGGGGCGTGGACCCGATGAAGAGCGATTGCGTTCGCTGGTACGAGGAAGTGGTGTGACGCATATTGAGTTTGTTGGGTTTCAGACGGGTGAGGGGTTGCGAGGACTGCGGGCACGGGCAGAAGCGCTTGTTTCACCTTCTATCTGGTATGAGAATGCTTCCCTTTCGATTTTGGAGGGGATGGCGGATGGGTTGCCTTGTCTTGTGACGCGGATTGGGGGTAATCCAGAATTGATTGAGGACGGAGAAACGGGATTTTTGGCAAAGCCCGGAGATGTTGAGGATTGGGTACGAGTGTTGCGGCGGTTTCAAGCGGTTTCTAAGGTGGGGCGGCAACAGATGGGGGAGGCGGCGCGTGAGAAAATAAAGGAACGGTTTTTATGGTCCACGCATTTGGAGAAGCTACAAGGATTTTATCGGGAAGCTGGTGCTTCGTAAGCTCCCCTCCTCCGGCGAGGAGGGGTAGGGGGAGGAGTACTAACCCAACGAAATGGGTATCCCGTGGCTACCATGGTTTTCTTGGAACTCCTCCCCCTAGGCCATTTTGTTATATGTATAGAGTGTGGCCTACCCCTCCTCGCCGGAGGAGGGGAATCAATACGCTTGAATTTGTTCGCTATTTCTGCTATATTCCCTGATTATTATGTGGCTACGCCGTTTGGCGGGTTGTCTGACTCTCGTCTTGCTGACGGGGATGGTTTGGTCACCTGTCTGGGCGGCACGCGGAACGCAGGCGGCACCCAAGCTTTTGAACCTGTTTTTTAATTGGCAGATCGCTGAAGATGATCCAGCCAAACTCGCGAAGTGGGATATTGTGGTCCTGGATATGGATCAACAGGCACGATTTCCAAGTAAGTTACGCGAGATTAAGCGTCTCAACCCAAATATTAAATTATTGGCTTATGTGAGCGCGAGTGAGATTGCCACGATCCGAGGGAATGATCCTGTTAGTTTTCCTGGACGCAGATTGGTCGATGCGATTCCGGAAGCCTGGTACTTGCACCGAGCGAATGGGGAACGGATTATGTGGTGGCCTGGGAACTATATTTTGAATGCCACGGATCTTGGTCCGCAATCGAGTGGGGAGCGTTGGCAAACGTTTATCGGTCCCTTTATCCGTGACCAAATTTTATCGACTGGGTTGTGGGATGGCGTATTTTTAGATTCTGCCTATGCCGAGATCACTCCCTTTGCGGGAACGGATGTGGATTTAGATGGGGACCGTGTTATTCGTCCGGCCAAGCAGAATGATGAGGCGTATCAAGCCGGAATGCGGAACTTGATCCAAAATGTACGGCGGACGATTGGGTCGAATTATTTGATTATGAATAATTCGAGCGCAGCCTATGCGTCCATCTCAAATGGGACGTTGTTTGAGAATTTTCCCCGTGATGGGTGGGCGTGGCCATTTACGGAATTCCGACGGGCGCTTGAGCAAAATCCTGCGCCAAAATTGTCAGCCGTGAATACGAATACGAATAACCAGAACAATCCTTACGATTATCGTTTAATGCGCTATGGGCTTACGAGTGCCCTGATTGCAGATGGCTATTTTTCCTTTGATGCGGGGGATGCCGGGCATGATCGTACCTGGTGGTATGACGAGTATGATGTGTCGATTGGAGTCCCGCGCGCGGCGGCGAAGGTTGTGAAAGGACCACAGAGGGGTGCGTATCCTGCGGTTTGGTCACGCGAGTATTCAGCTGGGACTGTACTTGTGAATAGTACGAATAAAGCAGAGACGATTTCTTTGGCAGGGGAGCATGAGCGATTGACGGGAACGCAAGATCGAACGACGAATAGCGGCCAGATTTTGACGAGTGTGACGGTTCCGCCGCAGGATGGGATTGTGCTCTTGCGTCGTAAAGAAGCGCAGAACATTCGGGAAGCCAGTTTTACCAACGGCACGTTTTTTCAGATTTACACTGTAGACGGGACACGAACACAGAATGGGTTCTTTGCGAATCGTGATGATGTGGCGGGAGGTGCGGGTGTGTCCGTTGTAGATATGGATCGAGATGGAGTACAAGATGTGATTACTGCTCAGAATGGAGTGGTCTCGATTCGTTTTGGAACTGGGAAGACGGTCACGAGTCGTCCGTTTGGAACGGGCTATAAAGGATCTATCTCGTTTGCGGTTGGACAAACTAACCGTGATGCGAAGTGGGAGATTGTGGCCCTGCCTTCTCAGGGAATTGCGGCCACGGTTGCCGTGATTGATACGCGTGGGGTGGTTATCCGCCAATGGTTGGCGTATCGTCGTGAGTTTACGGGAGGGGCATCGGTTGCAATTGGGGATGTAGATGGAGATGGGTTGAATGAAATTGTGACGGCACCTGGTCCCGGTGGCGGTCCACATATCCGCATCTTCCGTACGGATGGACAATTATGGGGTGGGGGATTTTTTGCCTTTGAACCGAGTGATACGACGGGGGCGCGGGTAGCCGTGGGGGACGTGGATGGAGATGGACAAGATGAGATTGTGGTTGGCTCGGGTCCAGGCGCAATCCCACGTATCCAGGTGTATACTAGGGGGCGTGTCCTACGCTCGTCCTTTACACTTGGCGCGACGAGGTCTGTAACGGGGATTTTTCCTGTCTTGGCAGATTTAGAGGGAGACGGAAAAGCCGAGTTGTTAATTCCTTCGAGTGCTTTTTAATATGCTGCCTTCCCGCCTTCGTACAGGTCTTGTCTTGCCGGGAGTGACGGTTGCGCTTACGCCGGCACGGGCAGTGACGTCACGCTTACGTCGCCGGTATCGTGAGCGGTATCGCGAGCGGTATCGTTTTCCTGGCCTATTGTTTGGTATTGATGCTTTGATTATTGCACTGGTCGTGACAATTTTTGGAATTGGAGTATGGCTGTCTTTGTGGCAACCGCAAGACCAGAGTGGGATGCGACTCGTGTTTTCTTCGCCACCGATTGTTACGGCGACCACGATTGCCTTTGAAGCGAAGATCTCCGCTCAAGATGGGCGTGTGCATCCAGATGTGCGTTTACGTTGGGTGTTGCCAGCTGGGACAGAAATTGTCTCGTCTGCTCCACAAATAGATACGCGCAATGAGGTGTTGATTGGGGATGTATTGCCTGGCGAAGAGGTGCATGCACGCGTAGCGGTACGGTTATTTCTTCCACCTGGTTCGGCGCGGATTGGGTTTCAGGTACGGAGTGGGGAAGAGTTATTGAGTGGAGAAGAGGTACGCCCGATCGTGGGTTCAGCCGTGCATTTGAAGTCTGTGTTTGTCTCTGATCGTTCGCTGGATACGCGACAAGTCTTGAGTTTACATAACCAAGGCAATTCTTCCCTCGCTTGTCTTCATGTTCAGACGGATGGTGCGATTCCTGACCGCCAGGATGCCCGTATCGTTTATGGAACGTTTTTTCCTGTGCAGGCAGATGCAGTGTTTGATAATGTAGGACCTGGAGACGAGCGTTTTGTGTCTGTGTACCAAGCAACCTATGCGCGCCTCATGTGTGATGGGGTTGAGTTGGGACGTATGGTTCTTCCTGCGTTTACGTCAGCGCCCCCCTCCCAGTCAGTTGCTACTGCCTCTTTGTCACCGTCTACCCCAGGGCATATTACGACGTTGAATGTGAGTTCGAGCCAACCCTTGCGTGTCTTGGTGTACCACCCCCTTTTGCAGCAGGCAGAACGTGGCAGGCGTTGGTTTGATGTAGCATCTGGAACCACGCAAATTACGCTGCCTCTTGATACAGGTAAGAAGGTTGTGGGAATCCCTAATACAACGCCTCGTTGGATGGCGTGGTTGACTCGTTCAACTTCAGAAGGAGTCGAGTTGGTGCGTGCGTATGATGCTCCGATTACGACGCCGATGTCTGTGCAAACAGAGGCGCGGTATTATGCGGCGAGTGGTGGTCAGATTGGGGCGGGACCGTTGCCTCCACGAATAGGGCAGGTGACTCGTTATTGGGTCCAATGGAAAATCCCTCCGACGGAGACGGATCTTTCGAAAATAGAGGTGAGAGCCTCATTACCTACCGGAGTTTCGTTTACGGGACAAAAGGCGTTGCCGAATGGAGGGGAGTTTGTTGAAGAAGGGGATCAGCTTGTTTGGCGTATACCGTTTTTGGCAGCGACCGATGAAGATACGACGGCGGCGTTTGAAGTCTCTTTGGCGCCAACGCAAGACATGCGGGACCGCGTACCCCTTTTACTTGAAGCGGCGCAAGTAACCGCCTTGGAAAATCGTTCGGATGTAATGATCAACGTTCGCGCTTCGAGCGTTGATACATCGTTGCCGACGGATGAGAAAGGCAAGAATCAGGGGTGGGTTAAGTGATGAGCATTGCATCCCCAAATGAATAGAAGCGATACTCGTTTTTGATGGCGTAGTCGTAGGCGTTTAAAATGTTCTCGCGTCCGGCAAAGGCCGAGACGAGCATGAGGAGGGTGGATTTCGGGAGGTGAAAGTTTGTGATGAGTCCCTGAACGGTCGTGATATCGTACCCCGGAGTGATGAATATATCCGTCCATCCCTCACCGGTTTTACCGTGGAAGGTTTCGAGGACGCGTAACGTGGTTGTGCCAACCGCGATGATGCGGCCGCCATTTTCTTTGGTGCGATTAATGGCTCGGGCGGTTGTTTCTGGAAGCTGAACCCATTCTTTGTGCATCACGTGGTCCTTCACATTTTCTACTTTTACGGGACGAAAGGTGCCAACGCCTACGTGTAGGGTTACGAATGCTTGGTCAATGCCTTTTTGTTTCAGGGTTTTCAGTAATTCTGGCGTGAAATGAAAACCGGCCGTGGGAGCTGCGACGGAACCGACATTTTTTGCGTAAATGGTTTGATAGTCTTCCGTTTTCATGTTTGAGCCATCGACGTAGGGTGGGGTTGGGATTTCGCCATGCGCCTCTGTTAAGGCAAAGACTTCGGCGTTGGAACGATGAAAGTTTAAGGTGCACGTTCCTTCGGCGACATTTTTTAATACGAGGGTCGCGATTGTTCCGTCAGCGAGCGTGAGAAGGTCGCCTTCGCGGAGTTTTTTGGCATTGCTAATAAGGGTTGACCATTGGCCCTCGCCATTTTCTCGTGCGTTTAAAAGAAAGAGTTCGTGACTGCGACCGGCACGTTTGCCATGCAAGCGGGCGCGGAAGACTTTGCTATCGTTGAAAACCAATAAATCACCTTCTTTTAGCAGGTTCGGGAGATCTGATACGTGGCGATTGCGGAGATCACCTGTTTTTCGATCGAGGAGGAGGAGCTTGGCCTGGTCGCGTGGTTCAACGGAGTGTTGAGCAATGCGTTCTGGCGGAAGGTGGTAATCAAATAAAGAGGTTTCCATAGAATTTGCTTACTCTAGCGTAGAATGTGTTTCTTGCGAAGGAGGTCGTTGATGATTGACAAAATGGCTTGTTTTTGATACTTTTCATATAAATCATACTTTTCACATTTTATGCCTTCTATACGTTCAACACGTGGAAACAAGCCTGTTGCTGTTCGAAAGGGCAAGAATTTGCCTGAAAACCAGCATTTAGTGCGTTCGACGGTGATGGGAGACCGTGGGCAAGTGGTTATTCCTAAGGAGATCCGAGATAGGGCAGGATTATCCCCGGGTAGTCAATTGATGGTGATGCATCACCAGGTGAATGGGCCAGTTGTCTTATTGCCAATGGATCAAATGCGCGATTTTATGGAGCAAATGAAGAAACAGATGAAGGAGACGTTGGGTTGATACATTAGGCGATGGGCTCGCATGTGTGTGTTTTTTCTCGTTACGCCCCTCGCATTCCGCCAAAGCTGTTTGTGGCGGACCGGAGCCAAGGTCTGCAGCCTCTATCATGCGCAACGACCTTAGCTCCTTGCTCAAACACGCGTAACGAGAAAAAACACACACATGCGAGCCCTAGATGAGATGGAAGAGGAGATCGTCAATTATTATCAAACTATTATTCTATGAATACTGCATTTCTGAAGTCGAAGTGGTTGTGGGCGGGGGTGATCGGTGTTGTCGTGGTAGGTGGATTGGTGGTGCGTAGTCGGAATGCCAACAAAGGGCCGTTTTATGAAACGGTGGCGGTTGAGCGTGGGGATGTTGTTCAGACGGTGGAAGTGACGGGACAAATGAAACCACAGTCACGCATTGATTTATCATTTAAGACGTCGGGTAAATTGCAGACGTTGAATGTGAAAGTTGGAGATATTGTGAAAGCCAACGATTTATTGGCTGAACTTGAAATGAAAGAGATCCAGTTTTCGATTGGACGTGCTTCGGCGAGTTTGGCCGGGGCACGAGCGAATCTGAATGCTCGGTTAGCAGGTGAAACGCCAGAATCTATTCGTATTAGCGAGGCATCGGTGCAACAAGCGCAGGCTGCGTATGACAAGGCGCTAGCAGACGTTGAATCAACAAAGCGTACAGTCCAGGATGAATACCAGGTGGCGACAATTGCACTTGATACAGCTCAGAAGAACCTTACCAATTCTGGAGCGAGTTTAGAGCAAACGGTGCGTGATAGCTATGAAAATACGCGTACAAAATTACGTGGGTTGTTGGGTGATGCACAAACGGCGTTGACGGATGGCGATGCGATTATCGGAGTTGATAATACGGCAGCTAATGATTCGTATGAAGCAACGCTTGGGTTGAATGACCGCGCGTCCCTTGATCGCGCGAAGATGCTGTATCCTGGGGCGAAAGTGAGTTATCAAGCAGCGTTGGTGCGTGTGAACGCTCTTACGAGTGTTTCTGCTACGACAGATATAAAAGTGTCCGCTGAGCTTACGCGTGTGGCTTTGCAGCAGGTCCAAGGGTTCTTAGACCAGGTCCAGCGTACGTTGGCCGGCACGATTATCAGTCCTTCCATGTCTGAATCACAGCTTGCGACCAAGCGTTCTACGATTGACGCCGATCGTGCGGCCGTAAGTGCTGATTTAACAACGATTGCAAGCTCTTTACAGGCTATCCAAACGGCGGAACTTACGCAGACGACCACGATGGCACAGTTGCGAAACGCTCTTGAAACAGCGCAAACGAATTTGCGCAAAGCCGATACGAACCGGACGACGAATGTGCAAACGGCTCAGTCGAATGTATCGATTCAGTTGGCGGCTTTGAATTCCGCGAAGGCATCGTTGGCGCTTAAAAAAGCCCCACCTCGTGCGGTGGACGTAGCGGCGCTTCGTGCTCAAGTCTTGGATGCAGAAACCGCCTTTGCTCAGGCTAATGATCGTTTGAATGATGGACGCATCGTGGCTCCTGTTGAAGGAACGATTGCCGAAATTATCCCTTCCGTGGGGCAACAAATGGGCGCTGGACAAGTGGTGATTCAGCTTGTGGCCGCAGAAGGATATACCGTGGAAGCGCTCGTCCCTGAGGCCGATATCGCCAAAGTGAACGTAGGCCAAACAGCCGCGATGACGTTGGATGCGTTTGGAGATTCGATTGTGTTTCAGGGAACGGTTGTCGCCGAGAATCCAGACCAAACGAAAGTCCAGGATGCCATTTACTACAAAACATCTTTTCAATTGCTTGCGAATGG
This sequence comes from Patescibacteria group bacterium, assembly GCA_018061025.1. Classification (GTDB taxonomy): domain Bacteria; phylum Patescibacteriota; class Patescibacteriia; order 2-12-FULL-60-25; family 2-12-FULL-60-25; genus JAGOUY01. The sequence continues at coordinate 54,242 of JAGOUY010000010.1, read as the reverse complement.
ATATGATGTAAAGCCAGGGATGACCGCGAATGTTACGATTAAGACAGGGGAAGCAAAGGATGTCACCTTTATCCCAACGCGTGCGGTGCGTGACCAAAATGGTGCGGTATCGGTACGCGTGCTTGAGAATACTCAGCCTCGTGATGTGAACGTTCAATTAGGTCTTCGTGGTGATGAGGGCAAGGTGGAAGTCAAAGAGGGATTGAGTGCTGGCCAGCAGGTGATCTTGGGTGAATTGACGGCGGATGAATATAAGAAATTGCAGGCGACGAAATAGTTTTCCCTATGGATCTTATCCGCATTGAAAACCTAACAAAAGAATACGTGAATGATGGGGTTGGTACTCCAGTGTTGCATGGGGTGAGCTTTACCGTTCCAAAAGGCCAGTTTTTGGCCATCATGGGACCGTCTGGATCTGGAAAATCGACGCTCATGCAGATCCTAGGCTTTCTGGATAGCCCAAGCACGGGAAAATATTTCTTTGGGGACCAGGATGTATCGACCTTATCTGATGATGATTACGCGGTGTTTCGTGGAGAAAAGATTGGGTTTATTTTTCAAGCCTTCCACTTACTGCCAAAAACAAGTGTGCTTGAGAATGTAAAACTCCCATTATTGTATTCTAAGGTTCCCGTAGGTGAGCGTGATGAGATGGCGAAGAAAGCGTTGGATGTGGTTGGTCTTAGTCATCGTTTACAGAACCTCTCTAACCAATTGTCGGGAGGTGAGCGTCAGCGCGTGGCGATTGCGCGTGCCTTGGTACGGAATCCCTCCGTGATTTTTGCGGATGAGCCAACGGGGAACCTTGACTCTAAGTCCGGAAAAGCCGTGATGGATATGCTGCTTAAGCTTAACCAGCAAGGGCATACGATTATCCTCGTGACGCACGAGACGTATACGGCAGAATATGCAGAGCGTGTTATTACGTTGCGTGATGGACTTCTTTTGTCCGATAAACCGGTTGAGAAGCGCCGCACGCTTACGGATGATGCGGTTTTGAAATAGAGATAGGCGATGGGCTCACGCTCCTGCACTTTTTTCTAGCGACTGAACTCGCATTCCACCATGAGCTCTTTCTGGTGGACCGGAGCCAACACCTGCAACGGCAACTCGACCGCAACGGTGTTGGCTCCTTGCTCAGACAGCAGTCACTAGAAAAAAGTGCAGGAGCGTGAGCCCTAGATGGGGAGAGGAAGGGATCTAATCGTATGTTTATCTCTGATTTATTTTTGAGTGCGTCGCAGAGTTTGCGGCGGACGAAAGGGCGAACGGCACTCACCATGCTGGGGATTATTATTGGGGTGATGTCTGTTATCCTCGTCCTTTCGATTGGGGAAGCGGCACAGCGCTATATTTTGGGGCAAGTATCTTCGTTGGGATCGGACATTTTAACCTTGCAAAATGGGGCGGATCGTGAGGAGGCACGTGATGTTCCGACCGCCTTTGTGAAAGAGACGCTGACGTTAACAGATTACCGTAAATTGCGGCTCCAGCCTTGGATGAAGGATATTACGGGAGCTGTATCCCAGGGCGATACGGTGGTTGCAAATGGCCAAGAAAGCGCCGTCCAGGTATTTGGGACGACGGAAGATGAAGTGGATTTATATGATCGGCGTGTGGCAAAAGGGAGTTTTTTTACCCGTGAAGATGTGGATGCGCGGGCTCGCGTAGCAGTGTTAGGATCAGATATTGTAAAGAAATCATTTGGACAAGAATCGGCGATTGGACGCCAAGTGAAGATCGGCACGCAGTCATTTCGAGTGGTTGGAGTTATGGAGCGTGCGGGAACGCAATCGTTTCAAAACCTAGATCAAAACATCTATGTACCGGTAACAGCGGCGATGGATTTATATAATAAACGCTATTTATCGAGTATTTCGGTGCGTACATTTCTTCCGTTACCGCAAGCGAAACGCATGATCCAGCAGGTCGTGCGTGACCAGCATCGGATTGAGAAGGTGGAAGATGATGATTTTCGCGTGACGAGTCAAGAGGATGCGGCACGGAGTGCGGGAGAAATTACGAGTATTTTGCAGATCCTTTTGACTTCAATTGCAGCCATCTCTTTGATTGTGGGCGGGATTGGGATCATGAATATCATGTATGTGGCTGTGACGGAGCGTACTCGAGAGATTGGGTTGCGTAAGGCGATTGGAGCGCGGCGAGCGGATGTCTTGGCGCAGTTTTTAGCAGAAGCGGTGTTTTTAACGACGTTGGGTGGGGTGATCGGCGTATTGCTTGGAATTGGGTTAACGTGGTTGGCGATCGCGATTATTAGTTCTTTTCAAGAAGGCTGGACATTCCAAATCTCTATTCGTGGCGTTGTGCTTGGGGTTGGCGTATCGTCTTTGATTGGATTGGTGTTTGGCTTTGCTCCAGCGCGTAAAGCCTCGAGTTTGCGGCCAATTGAGGCGCTTAGAAAAGAATAGCTATATGACGCTTCCAGATATTTTTTCTCTCTCCCTTAAAAGTTTGTTGCGTACCAAAGGACGCGCCGTTTTGACGATGCTTGGTATTATCATTGGAATCGCCTCGGTTATTTTGACGCTGGCGATTGGACAGGCGGCTGAATCGTTCTTGTTATCTCAAGTGGCTTCCTTTGGGTCAAACCTTATTTTTGTCGCCAATGGAAAAGGGGATGACGACCGTGGAGGGCCGCCGGAAGCGAGTGTGAAACAAACATTGACGATCCAGGATTTCGAACAGTTGCGACGTGAGCCATGGGTTGAGTATGTGAATGGAGCCTCAATTGCGAATGATGTCGTCAGCGCGAATGGAGTGAATGTGTTTGCCCCCATTTCTGGCACGACGGAGGATGAGACGCGAATTTTTAAATCGGTGGTGGCCAAAGGTCGCTTTGTCACGGATGAAGATGTGGCTAGTCGTTCACGGGTGATTGTGTTGGGAGCAACGGTCGCCAAAAAACTGTTTAGTGAGAATGATCCATTGGGGAAGAGTGTGAAGTTGGGTCGGCGTACCTATCGCGTTGTAGGGGTAATGGCGGTAGGTGGAACGCGGTTTTTTACGAAGTTGGATGACCAGGTGTATGTGCCAGTTACGGCGGTTTTAGAGCAGTATAATCGTGAGCGTATCAATTTTATTTCCCTCACTCCTAAAGGGTTGTCTGTGAATGCGGCCAAGGAGCGGACGCGCTTAGTGTTACGCGATACACACAATTTGGATAATCCTCAGGGCATCTTATCGAAAGATGATTTTCAAGTAGCCTCACAGGAAGACGCGGCGCGGAGTGCGGCCATGATTGGGACGGTCTTGCAGACATTGCTGGGATCAATCGCGGCTATCTCTCTCGTTGTAGGTGGGATTGGGATCATGAACATTATGTTTGTAACGGTGACAGAGCGTACCCAGGAGATTGGGTTGCGTAAGGCCTTAGGAGCGACGCGTCGGGATGTCTTGGGCCAGTTTTTGATGGAGGCGCTTATGTTGACGTTGGTTGGAGGAGCGATAGGGGTCGTGTTTGGACTTGCTCTGTCGGTCATCGCGATTCAAATTATCAATCAATTCCAGGAGGGATGGGCCTTTGTTTTCCCATTAAATGGGGTTATTTTAGCCTTTAGCGTGTCTGCGTTTATTGGCTTAGTATTCGGATATTATCCTGCTCGTCGCGCCGCAACCCTTAACCCGATTGAGTCGTTACGGTACGAGTAAGGTTTTTTGTCTTGACATGCTCTCGAGAACTTTTTATAGTGGTATTAGCACTCGGCGTATTTGAGTGCTAGATCATGGAACAACGCCTTTTGGATCTGTTGCGCCTGGTGGTCGAGGAATACGTGTCTACGGGGGAACCTGTCGGCTCGCAACGTTTAGTCGATGAATGTCGATTGGATGTCAGTCCTGCCACGGTGCGTAACTGGTTTGCCGAACTGGAAAAGATCGGTTGTTTAATGCAGCCACATACCTCTGGAGGGCGCATTCCGACGGAGAAAGGATTCCAAGAATACGTGGAGGCCTTTATCCAGGGGAAGCCGGCGCCAAAGCGTGACCATGATGTCCTCGCACAAATGCTTCAGGTTCCACGACAAGACTCCGCTCGCCTTAAAGCCTTGGCAAAATTGTTAGCGGAACGGTCTGGGCAAGCGGTGGTGGTGGGGTTAGAACGCGCTGATACCTTTTATACCGGGCTGTCGCAGTTGTTTAGTCAGCCTGAATTCAAACAATGGCAGCGGGTTGTGACTCTTACGGAGATCCTTGATCACTTAGATGATGTCTTGGGTGCTTTGCGTCAAACGACGTATGACGAACCGAGAGTCCTCCTTGGTCGCGCATGTCCATTTGGGGCAATTTGTGGAAGCGTTGTCCTGTCTGTCGATGGAGCCTTAATCGGTGTCCTTGGACCCCTGCGCATGAATTATCAGCATGTTACGTCGCTTCTCATCTCTTCAAAGCAATTGTTTTCTCAATAAAAAATTCTATGGATCAAACAATCGATATCCCACAAGAGCCTTTAGATCCGGAGATCGTCCCTTCAGAATCTTCTTCCTCTACATGTCCCTCGTGTGAGGAATATATGGCGGGCTGGAAGCGGGCGCAGGCTGACTATCAAAATTTGAAACGAGAGATGGATCGAGAACGGATCGAAATGAGTAAGTATGCCAATCAGCGCTTGCTGTCAGATATTTTGCCTGCGATAGACCAATTCGCGATTGCGCTCCGCTTCACGCCAGATACAGCGAGCTTACCGGAAGAGCAGCGCAAGGTTTGGGACAATTGGTTGGTGGGTGTCCGCGCCGTGCAGTCCCTTTGGGATGGAGTGGCAACGGAAGCGGGTTTAGAGCGTATCTCTGTTACGGGAGCGTTCGATCCAGCCCTTCACGATGCGGCAGGCGAGGAGGTGGTCGAAGGAAAAGAGCCGGGCACAATCATCAAAGTCCTTCAGGATGGGTGGCGCTTGCACGGAAAGGTCTTACGTCCCGCCCGCGTCATTGTTTCTACCTAACATACAATAACTCTTTATTATTGATCCTATGGCCTTAGTAAAATGGTCCCCGTTCTTCTTCGAGCCGTTTGACTCGATGGATAAGATGTTTGATGAGATGCAGTCTTCCATGACCCCGCGCGGAGGGGGGAGTATCATTCCACCGGTTGATATTTATGAGACGGAGACAGCGGTGGTCGTTGAAACACCCATGCCGGGAGTTGACCCAGATTGTCTGGAGATCTCGATTGATAATGGTGTGCTCACCATTAAGGGGACGAGCGAACGGAAGACGGAGGTAGATGATAAAAACTACTACCGCAAAGAGGTGCGAACAGGCTCGATCTTCCGCCAGGTGCCGTTACCGGCTCGGGTGCAGGAAGGGGAAGCGCAAGCATCGTTTGAGAATGGGATCTTGAAGATTAGCTTGCCAAAAGCCGAGGCGCGTAAAGCCATTAAAGTGGAAGTTAAAAAACACTCTTAAAAAATCAAATTCTTTTTTTCATCTAAAACAATATGCCTAAAATTCTCGGAATTGATCTTGGAACGACGAACTCGTGTATGGCGGTGGTCGAAGGTGGCCAGCCAAAAGTCTTAGAAAATAGCGAAGGAGCACGCACCACTCCTTCGATCGTGGCCATGTCCAAGGCCAACGAACGCTTAGTCGGTCAGGTGGCCAAGCGCCAAGCGGTCGTGAATCCTAAGAATACCTTGTTTTCGGTCAAGCGTTTGATTGGACGCCGATTTGATGATGCAGAAGTTCAGCGCGACAAGCAATGGTTGCCGTATGCGTTGAAGCAACAAGGCGAAGGTGTGCGTATCGTGATGGGAGATAAGGATTATTCTCCTGAAGAAATTTCGGCCATGATTTTGCAGAAGCTTAAGGCGGATGCAGAAGCGCGTTTAGGAGAGAAGATTACCGAAGCCGTCATTACCGTTCCGGCCTATTTTGATGACTCTCAACGTCAGGCGACCAAGATTGCCGGTGAAATTGCTGGGTTAAATGTCCGTCGTATTATCAATGAGCCTACGGCTGCTGCCTTGGCGTATGGCTTTGATCGTAAGAAGGATGAAAAGATCGTGGTGTATGACTTAGGTGGCGGAACGTTTGATGTATCGGTGTTGGAAGTTGCATATGATGCCGCGACGGAGCAAAACACCATCGAAGTTCGTGCTACGAATGGGGATACGCACTTGGGTGGTGATGACTTTGACCAAGTGATTATCAAATGGGTGGTTGAGGAATTTAAAAAGACGGATGGCGTGGATTTAAGCAAGGATTCTTTGGCACTCCAACGTATTAAAGATGCGGCCGAGAAAGCGAAGATCGAGCTTTCGAGTGCGATGGAAACGGAAATCAACCAACCATTTATCACGAGTGATGCCAATGGTCCTCGTCATCTTTTGCTTAAACTTAACCGCGCGAAGCTTGAACAATTGGTGGGTGAATTGGTCGCAAAAACGCTTATCCCTTGCAAGAAAGCACTTACGGATGCCAAGTTGTCTACGTCTGACATCAATGAAATTATTTTAGTGGGTGGGATGACGCGCATGCCGCTTGTCATTCAAGAAGTGGAGAAATTCTTTGGCAAAAAGCCAAATGCGTCCGTGAATCCTGATGAAGTTGTGGCCATCGGTGCTGCAGTTCAGGCCGGGAATTTGCAAGGAGATATTAAAGGTGAATTACTTCTTTTGGACGTGACGCCTCTTTCCTTTGGTATTGAGACGTTGGGAAGCGTCATGACGAAGGTGATTGAGCGCAATACGACGATTCCTACTTCGAAATCCCAGATCTTCTCGACGGCAGCGGACGGTCAAACGTCGGTGGAAGTGCATGTCTTGCAAGGAGAGCGTGAAATGGCGGTTGATAACCGTTCTCTTGGTCGCTTTACGCTCGCGGGTATTCCTCCTGCTCCGCGTGGCGTGCCTCAGGTCGAAGTTTCCTTTGATATTGATGCGAACGGGATCTTGGCGGTAAAAGCTAAGGATAAAGCAAGTGGCAAGGAACAGACGATTACGATTACAGCCTCTACCAACTTGTCTAAAGATGAGATTGAACGTATGCGTAAGGATGCAGAATTGCATGCGGAAGAAGACAAGAAGCGTCGTGAAGGGATTGAGATCAAAAACATGGCGGAAACCATGATCTATACGACTGAGAAGATGTTGAAAGAGAATGCGGAGAAAGTAAAAGCAGAAGATAAGACGGCGATTGAGGCAAAAATGGAAGAACTTAAGAAAGTGAAGGATGGGGATGATTTGGAGGCGATTAAGAAGATTGCGGATGAGTTAGCGACGGCCGCGCAAAAGGTGGGTGCTTCACTCTATCAAACGCGTCCAGAGACGGAAGCGGGTCCAGCAGGGGATGCGGGAGCAACGGGAGAACAGGCGCAGCCTTCGGAAGATAAGGGTGCGGAGCAGCAACCGCCAAATCCTTCTTAGTATTCTTGGTTAGCGTTACTAAGTCGCTACGACGACAGGAGAGCTTTTTCTTGCCTGCGGGACTCGGTTTATTCCTGGGAGCCATTTCAAGGTTCTCAAACAGGTCCTCGTCAAAAAAAAGCTCTCCTGTCGCCTCCGCTTACGTGTGTATTATATGTGAATGAGGAAAGCGTCTATGTCTTTTTCTACTCCGTTTGAGCGTATTTGTGCCAAGCTTGATGCTCATCAGGTTGTGTATGCGTTGTCTACGCATCCACCTGTTACGACGAGCGAGGAAGCGGCTCAGATACGTGGAGTGGAGTTGAAGAGTGGCGCAAAGGCGTTGGTGATTAAAGGAGATAAGACGGAGAAGTGTGTGTTGTGTGTGTTACCGGCTGACTTACGTTTAGATAGAAAGAAAGTAAAGGTGATCTTGGGAGAGACGTTTTCTTTTGCGCCTGATCCGGAGCTTGTGACGGGGTGCGTGAAGGGGTCGGTGCCACCATTTGGATCGACGATTGGATTGATCACGTACTGTGATCAACGATTGGCGGATAATGAGTACATTAATTTTAATGTGGGAACGCTTACCGATTCGATCCAAATGAAGTACGCGGATTATCTCGCGGTCGAGAAGCCAAACGTGGTTGATATAGCTGAGCAACTGTCTTAATACTCGATACCCGATACTGTATACCCGATACTATTTCTATGAATATCCAAGCTCCAGAAGGATCATTGGGCGGCAAGTACGCCAACATGATGCAAGTGACGCATACTCCTGAGGAGTTTGTCTTAGATTTTATTTCCGCGTTTCCTCCGGGCGGCGAATTGATCTCGCGTTTGATTGTGAGCCCGCGTCATATGAAGCGGATTTTGGGCGTCTTGGCTCAGAATGTGCAAAATTATGAGACGACGCATGGCTCGATCCAAGAAGCGAGCGAACCGAAGTTGTTAAAATAGTATGGCGAAGGACTACTATTCCATTCTTGGCGTGCAAAAAGGTGCGTCTGAAGATGAAATCAAGAAAGCGTTTCGTCGCTTGGCGCATGAGCATCATCCGGACAAGGGTGGTGACCAGCAAAAATTTAAAGATATTAATGAGGCCTATCAGGTATTAGGTGATAAGCAAAAACGCACGACCTACGATCAGTTTGGATCAGCGGCCTTTGAGCAAGGAGGCGCCGGGCCTGGGCCGGGGGGATTTGGCGGAGCCGGAGGTTTTGGGGGGTTTGATTTTAGTAATATGGATGGGGGTGGGTTTGGAGATTTGGGGGATGTGTTAGGGCAGATGTTTGGATTTGGGTTTGGTGGCGGTGGGGGAGGACGGGCTCGTCAAGCGCGTGGACGAGATGTGGAAGTAGAGGTTGAATTATCTTTTCGAGAAGCGGTATTTGGTGTAGAAAAGCCTATCAAATTATATAAACACGCGACCTGTTCTCGCTGTCAGGGAGAAGGGGCAGAGCCGGGAACGAAGGTGACTGATTGTGGTACGTGCCAAGGGACGGGTCAGGTTAAGCAGTCGCAACGCACCCCTTTTGGAACCGTGCAGATGTCGTCGGTCTGTTCGACGTGTCAGGGTCGTGGGAAGAAGCCGGAGAAGCCGTGTAATTTGTGTCGTGGAATTGGCGTTGAACGCCGTGAAGAAAAGGTGGCGATTGCGATTCCAGCCGGTATTGCCGATGGAGAAACGCTCAAGGTTTCTGGCCAAGGAGAAGCGGCTCCCTATAAAGGTGGAGCGGGGGATTTGTATGTGCGCATTCGCGTGAAGGCGGATCCGCAGTTTGAACGCGATGGAAATACGATTGTCTCTGAATCGTTTGCGCCGTTTACGACGATGGTCTTAGGTGGAACGATTGAAGTCGATACGTTGGACGGAAAAACAACCTTGAAAATTTCGGAAGGGACGCCACCAGGAAGTGTCTTTACGTTACGTGGCAAAGGAGTGCCGTATGTGCGTTCTGGAGGACGTGGTGATCATTTGATTCGGGTTCAGCCAGAGGTGCCGAAGAAGCTTTCGCGAGAACAGAAGCGGTTGTTGGAAGAGTTGAAAAAAGAAGGGATATAGTTGTTGGGCTCACGTCCAGCATACATAAAAATGAGTACGCAGTTTTTCCTGCTAGAAAATCTGCTTAAATTTAGCCGCTCGTCGCGTCTAAATACCCTCATTTTTATGTATGCTGGACGTGAGCCCTCTATATTGATGAGGGTTAGGGGTCTTTGAGGTATACTATCGATGCATGAGCGACGTTCTTTTGTTTGTGAGGAATTGGTTAACGTCTTCGAGCCACCACGTGTGGATCTTGATTGGGATTGTGATTGGTGTGTTGGCGTATGGCGTGTTCGTGGGGCGTGATCGTATGGTCACGCTTTTGTTGTCGATGTACTTGTCTCTCGCGGTGCTGACCAATGCTCCTTTGGTTGGGGTCGTAAGTCGTTGGTTGTCGGTGCAGAATAACCCTACGCTTCAATTGGGATGGTTTCTTGGATTATTCCTCCTCATGTTTTTTCTGCTTTGGCGCAGTGATATTTTGCGTGGCATGGCGTTTGAACGGGGGAGTTGGTGGGAGTCGGTTCTGCTCGTTCTTCTTCAAGTTGGATTGCTTATCAGTATTATCTTATTTTTATTGCCGTTAGCTTGGCTTGCGTCTGTTCCTGTGATCGTCATTAACCTCTTTTTAGGTGATATTGGACGGAGTTTTTGGTTGGTCGCTCCACTTCTGTTTTTGGCCTTTTTGGGAAGAAATACGGGTGGGGTGATGGATTTGGAATAACACTAGGACCTATGCCTTTGGATGAAGAGCGAGGCGGAAGCGAGAAGCGAAGTAAGACGTATTAAACATACGGCGTCGAGCATCGGAGCTTTCAACGAAGCTATTCGCCAAAGGCATAGGTCCTAGACGTAACATTTTGACGGGTGGGCGGTATTTTGGTTATGTAAGGGGGATGAAACGTGAGGCGTTTGAGGGGTTCTACCATGCTTACGTGCAGCGTGTGTATCGTTTTGTGTTCTATCGGGTGGGGGGTCGGGTCGAAGTGGCTCAGGATCTTACCCAGGAGATCTTTCTTAAGGCGCTGGAGGCATTTGAACGGTATGATCCGGCCAAAAGCCAGGCGGCTTGGATTTACACGATCGCTCGCAACCATCTGATTAACCAGCATGCCAAGCAACGTCCTCAGGTAGATATGGAAGAGGTGGTGGATTCGACGCTTGTGAGTGAGGATGGACGGGAGTTGTTCTTGCAAGCGGATGAGGATCGTCGCTTATGGGAAGGGATGCAAGCTCTGGAGACAGAAGAGGCGCGCTTGATCCAGATGAAGTACTTGGAAGGATGGGGATTTGATGAGTTGGCCGAGGTGTTTGGGAAGACTTCAGGAGCTCTTCGTGTTCAAGCGGGACGTGCTTTGAAAAAACTTCGACAAAGGTTGGTTTCTAGATCGTTTGATGCAAAAAAATAATATGTCTTTTCTTCTTCGTGTGCGCTTATGGCGCGCGGCTCGACGATCTTCGCCTTCGTCGGTGTTTTTGCGTGCGTTAGAAGCGAAGCTGTTTCCGCCGGCGGAGTTAATCACGCTTCATCGTCTTCGTGCTCTGCGTTTTGCCGTCGTTCCTGCATTATTGGTCGTGAGTTGTCTGGGAGGTACGGGAGTATATGCTTATGCTTCCGACCAAGTATTGCCTGATCATGCGCTTTACCCTCTGCGTCAAAGCTTAGAGAGATTTGAAGTACAGATTGCCGCGGTGACGCCTATGAAAGATCGGGTGCATCTGCGTCTATTGGAGCGTCGAGCGCGCGAAAAGAAATTGTTGGAGCAAAAACAACAAAAAGCGAAGGCGCTTAAGGTAGTCCCTGTTAAAGTCGTGCCCGGGAAGGATGTGCCTGCCAAGATTATTCCTGCAAAAGCCTCTCCCACCTCTACAAAAGCGGCTCCGGCCAAAAAAGTTGAGAAAAATGGCCAAGTCCGCTAAGCTCTGGGCATGTTACAGCTTTGGAATACGCTTCATAAAAAGCTTGAAGAGTTTGTACCGCTTCAACCTGGGAAGGTTGGGTTTTATGCGTGTGGACCAACGGTGTATAACCCATTGCAATTAGGGAACTGGCGTAAATATATTGTTGATGACACGTTTCATCGGTCTTTTTTGTTTTTAGGATATGAGGTGACGCACGTGACCAATATCACAGATGTTGGCCATTTGGTGGGTGATACGAGCGACGGAGAGGATAAAGTTGAACGGGAAGCGGCAAAAACGGGGAAAACTGCTTGGGATATTGCCCGTTTGTATGAAGCGAGCTTTGTTGAGGGATTGAAGCACCTGAATGTTTTGCCGCCCACCGTCATGCCACGTGCGACGGAACATATTGCGGAGCAGATTGCATTAGTCGAAGAGTTAGAACGGAAAGGATTCACGTATACCATTTCGGATGGGGTGTATTTTGATACAGTGAAGTTTGCTAACTATGGAGTGTTGTCCGGTCAAACTCTTGATGAGAAGGAGGCGGGGGCGCGAGTAGAGGTGAACCAAGAGAAACGTCAGCCCAGCGATTTTGCCCTTTGGAAATTTTCGCCCGCGGATCAGAAGCGTCAGATGGAATGGTCGAGTCCTTGGGGAGTCGGATTTCCTGGGTGGCATATCGAATGTTCGGCGATGGCGGCGAAGTATCTCGGCCAACCGTTTGACTTGCACTCAGGCGGAATCGATCATATTCCGGTTCATCATGAGAATGAAATCGCACAAAGTGAGGCGGCGTATGATAAACCGCTCGCGAATTATTGGGTGCATAATGAGTTTTTATTAGTAGATGGAGGGCGAATGGGAAAATCCATGGGGAATGCGTATACCTTGGAAGATCTTGCTCCAAAAGGGTTTGAGGCCATGGATTTTCGCTATTTTTGCTTGGGCGCGCATTACCGATCTAAATTGAATTTTACCTGGGAAGCGTTGGAAGGCGCGCGAAATGCGTTGCAGAAATTGAAACGCCGGTTTTTGGAATGGGAATCGACCTCTGCGCAACCTGAGCAACGAATTCTTGATGAAGTCAAAGCGGCGCTTGAGAATGATTTTGCCATGCCAACGGTCTTGGCGTGGGTGTGGGATGTGGTTGGGCATGAGGAGATGTCATCCGCGACAAAGCGTGCCACGTTGCTTGCGGTCGATGAGGTGTTAGGACTTGGGATGAAGGAGTGGAAACGTGAAGAAGAGGTGGTTCCGGCTCAGATTTTAGAGTTGCAGCGCCAGCGTGATGAGGCGCGCGCGAATAAGGATTGGCAAGCGTCGGATCGATTGCGTGATGAAATCCGTGTACATGGATGGGTGATTGAGGATGGAGCGCAGGGGAGTGTGGTGAGAAAGGCTTAGAAAATCTCCTCTTAAATCAGAGCAGCAACCCTTTAGGGAGTGTGCTATACTTGTGTTCGCATGTTGTCCACGTCCTCGTTGCCGGAAAAACGTCCGATGGCGCCTGTTCAAGAGGCGTTGCCTGCGTTATCAGAAGATGAATCTCCGCTGGCGGCGGATGAGCGGGCGTATGAAGCGTTAGAAGCGCAGGACAGCCAGGATCGTTTTTTGGAAGAGGCAGAAGATGCTCCGACTTCGTCTGTGACACCCGCCGTGTCAGCGACGGATGACGCATCTTCGGTCGTTGTTGCACCGGTAAAAGACGAGGTAACTCTTGAATTAGAGAAGATCTTGGAGGATGGGTTAGGGGAATATGTATCTTCTATGCCGGAAGAGGCACGGACGCGATTTTTGTATAAAGGCCAAGAAACGGCGCAGCGTTTGGCGGGTATGGTGCAGGGGGTTAAAATCCAAGCAAAAAAAGTGGTAGAATTGATTCGTGATTGGTTACTGACGATCCCTGGCGTGAACAAGTTTTTTTTGGAACAAGAGGCGAAGCTTAAAACTGATCGCGTGCTGCAATTTGACCAGACGTTCCAAGAAAAAAAGAAGAATACCCCTTAACGATCCCCATGTTCTCCATGCTCCTTTGGCAAGTTGGGGTGGTTAGCTCCGCCTCTGAGACCTCCTCGTTTATTCCTGAGTGGGTGTCTTTGAATGATCCGCTTGTCGCGGTGCTTACGAGTCTTTTGGTGGCTGGTTTATTGGTTTTCTTCATTTTGTCCGTCATCCGTTTTTTTGCGCGTCGTCATTCGGGGTGGGGGGCGGCCTTTGGCATGAAGATTTTGTTGGTACGCGTCCCAAAAGAATTGCGCAAGGAAGATAACCAACAGGATAAGACTCAGCAACAAATTCAAGAGCTCATCGGACGGATGGAAACGGTGTTTTCTACCATGGGGTCTATCCATGCGGAGCACGGTATTTTGCCGTGGTTGTTAGGGCGTAAGGATCACATGGCGTTTGAAATTGTAGCGCATAAGGACAAGATCTCGTTTTATGTAGGTATCCCAAAGAAGCATCATCAGTTTATTGAAGAGCAGATCCATGCCCAGTATCCAAATGCTCAGATCGAAGAGGTGCCTGATTACAACATGTTTGCCCCCACGAGCGTGATTTTGGGGAGTTATGTGGTGTTTAAACGGGCAAGCTGTTTTCCGATCCGTACCTATCGAAAGCTGGAGACGGATTCTATGAATTCGCTCACGAACGCGTTGTCTAAAGTCGAGGCGGGGGATGGAGCTTCTATCCAATACGTGATCCGGACGGCTCCCAAAAAATGGAGTCAGGAAGGGTTGCACATTGCCAAAAGCATGCAGCAAGGGAAGCGTTTGGAGGACGTTGAGAGCCATGGGTTTTTTGGAGCGTTGGGACATGTCTTTCGTGGGTTAGGTTCGGCGATTGTGGCTCAGGATCAAAAACCCGGTGAATCCTATCATCTTTCTCCTTTGGAGACGGAGATGATTAAGGGGCTGGAGGAAAAGTCGTCTAAGGCTGGCTTGGAAGTAAATATTCGGGTCATGGTATCGGCGAAAACGCCAGAAAAAGCTCAGCGATATCTTAATGATGTTTTGAATGCCTACGGCCAGTTTAATATTTATGAATACGGGAATAGTTTGAGCAAAGAGATGCCAGTTTTGCAGACCCGCATGATCCGTCACTTTATTTTTCGTCGTTTTGATGAGGTCTATAAGCTTATTTTGAATGCGGAAGAAATGGCTTCGATTTTTCATTTGCCGTTGCCATCTACAGAAACACCCAAAATTAACTGGCTGTTATCGCGCAAAGCACTCCCTCCACCGAATTTGCCGACGGAAGGGATTCAACTTGGGTTATCTGAATATCGTGGACACAAATATGAGGTGCGCATGAAGCAGCCGGATCGTCGTCGCCACATGTATGTGATTGGAAAATCTGGTTCGGGTAAATCGGTTTTTCAAGCCTCGCTCATCAAGCAAGACATTGAGGCAGGACGGGGTGTGTGCGTCATTGATCCTCACGGAGATTTGGTGGATGAATGTTTGGAATATGTGCCTAAAGAGCGAGCTGATGATGTGATTCTGTTTGATCCAGCTGATTTTGAGCGTCCGCTTGGGCTTAACATGCTTGAGTTTGATCCACGGTATCCGCATTTGCGCACCTTTGTGATCAACGAAATGCTTAAGATTTTTGATAAGTTGTACGACCTTAAGTCGACGGGTGGTCCGATGTTTGAGACGTACATGCGTAATGCGATCTTGCTGCTTATGGATCATGTGGAGTCGGGGTGTACGCTTATGGACGTGCCGCGTGTGTTGGCGGATGAAGATTTTCGCAATTTCAAATTGTCTAAATGTACTTCTCAGGAAGTGAAAGATTTTTGGTTGAAAGAAGCTTTGAAGGCGGGCGGTGAATCAAGTTTGGCGAACATGGTGCCGTATATTACGTCTAAATTGGCGTCGTTTATCTATAACGACTACATGCGTCCGATTATTGGGCAGCAGAAAAGTGCCTTTAATTTTTATGACGTCATGAACGACCAGAAGATCTTATTGGTTAAGCTTTCTAAGGGAAAAATTGGAGATTTGAACGCCTACTTGCTTGGGATGATTGTGGTAGGTAAGATTCTGGACGCGGCTCTTAAACGAAGTGAGATGCCTGCCGAAGATCGCAAGGATTTTTACCTCTATATTGACGAGTTTCAGAACTTTTTAACGGATTCTATCTCGGTTATTTTGTCTGAGGCGCGTAAATATGGGTTGAATCTCGTGATTGCACACCAATTCATTGGTCAGCTGTTATCGGGGGCGAACCGGGATACAAAAATCCGTGACTCTATCTTTGGAAACGTGGGTACGATTATTTCGTTTCGTATTGGCGTCGAGGATGCTGAATTCCTTGAGAAAGAGTTTTTGCCGGTGTTTAGCTTGTATGATTTAGTGAATGTGGAAGCGTTTACGTGCAATCTTAAGCTCTTGATTGATAATACGGCCTCGCGTCCCTTCAATATTAAGCCGGTCATGCCAGCGCGGCCGCAGAATAAAGAATTAGCGAAGATGGTGCATGAGTTATCGCGCTATAAATATGGACGTAAGCGTGAGTTGGTGGAAGCGGAGATGAGAGAGAGGAAGGATATGGTGAGTGATTTTTTCTAAATTTAATAAATAAAAATATCTAAACGTTTGATCAAAAATATGTTTCAACAACGTATGCAGGGACGCATGAGTGAAGATGATGGAGTGGTGATTTCTTTGGGGATGAAGGCGCAGGATACGAAGATGGCGCTTGTGCGTCGCGTGATTGATCATATGCGAGAGCAGTTGGATAGTTTGGAGCGCTTGTTGTTGCAAGAAGAAGCGGCGGATGCTCTGCAAGAATTAGCAGAAGTCATGAGTCAACAGCAGAGTTTAGCGCCTCAGCCGTTTAGCTCTTCCAGTAATTCACGCGTCATTGAGGGCGTGTTTGATGGGATTCATATGGTGGGGGAAGATGGCAAGCAATATTTAGTGCCGCCAAACTATGCGTCAAAATCAAAACTCGTTGAAGGAGATTTATTGCGCTTGGTTGTCACGGATAATGGACGCTTTATCTTCAAGCAACGTGGGCCAATTGAACGTCAGCGCTTGATGGGGGTGTTAACCTACAATGATCAGAGTGATGAATGGTCGGTGGTAGCGGATGGACGCAAGTTTCGTGTCTTAACGGCGTCTGTGACGTATTTTAAGGCTCAGCCCAATGATGAGACGGTGATCTTGGTGCCGAGCGGCAATCCATCTTCCTGGGCGGCAGTCGAGAATGTCGTTAGAAAAGATGTAGGAGAGTTTTGCGTATAGCTTTTTTATCCTTCTGCTCCATTTTTCCCCGTCATCCCGAACGAAGTCTGATGGAGTGAGGGATCTCGCAGCCAAAATGGGTATTCTCTTTTCTGTCATTCCCGCGAAGGCGGGAACCCAGCCCAGACGGATCGATGGTGATTGGATTGTGATATATAGGCGATGGGCTCCTATTGAATTGATCCCTTATCTTTCTTCTTACGGGTCCTGCCACTGCGGCACCCTGTCATGCTCGACTTCACTCAGTTAGCAGCGGCATAACGTTTCGTCTGCGCGTGACAGGGGACCCGCCTACGTGTCACCCGTGCGAATTTTATAGTGATATCAATTCAATAGGAGCCCTAGATGAGTAGGGAGGGGAGGGGAATGACAAAAGGTCTACCGTGTATTAGGCTTGGTCTTGATTAGGTTTTTGTACATTGTCTTTACTTTTTTCTTTGCTTTATTTATGCCTTCTTTGAGCCAAACGCATCGTCCTCGTCGGTTTGCGGAGGTGACGGGGCAGGCACATGTAACGGAAACATTGCGTCGTGAGGTCGCGACGGGGTTACTGGCGCATGCGTATGTGTTTTCTGGCCCGAGAGGGGTGGGAAAGACGACGAGTGCGCGTATTTTTGCACAGGCGTTGAATTGTCAGGCGCCAAAGGAGGGCGAGCCATGTGGGGCGTGTCCTCCGTGTTTGGCGTTTGCGGAGGGTAAGTTGTTAGACGTGATTGAATTAGACGCGGCTACGCATACTGGGGTGGACACGATTCGGGAGGCGATTATTGAGCATGTGCGGTTCGCTCCAACGTTTGGCAAAGCCAAGGTGTATATTTTGGATGAAGCGCACATGCTATCCACTTCATCATGGAATGCGCTTTTAAAGACGCTGGAAGAACCTCCTTCGTACGCCTATTTTATTTTGGCGACGACGGAGTGGCACAAGATTCCGGCTACGATTATTTCTCGTTGTCAGCGCTTTGAATTTAAACGGATTTCGGATGAGGTTTTAGCTGAGCGTGTTCAGTCTTTGGCGGAGCAAGAACAATGGAAAGTGGATCCTGAGGTTGTTCGTTTAATCGTATCGCGAGCGGATGGGTGTGTACGTGATGCGGAGACGTTGTTAGGCCAGCTTGGGTCATTAGGGGAATCGCATATTGATGTGGGTGTTGCTGGGCTTGTGATCCCACCCACACACGTCCCATTGGCGGCAGGACTTATGGGGCATTGGGCGGCGAGAGATTTGGGTGCTTCGCTGCAAGAGGCAAGACGTTTGATGGAAGAAGGGATCGCGATCCTCCCGTTATTTGAAGATCTGCTCTTGATTACACGTCAAGTGTTGTTAGCGGGAGCGTTACCGGATCGAGCGCGTGGATGGGGGGAAGGGACGAGTGAAGAGCGTGCGATGTGGCCGCTCGTGGGCAAATTTTCTGCTCCAGAATTGCATGATATGGCGCTTATGCTCATGGAGCGTCGTAAGGATGTGAAGAGCGGAATTGATCCATTATTTGCGTTGGAATTAGCGAGCACGATGATCGTATGCAGTAAAGTATCGAGTATCGAGAATCGAGAATCGAGTATGGGGAAAGGAGAACGGGAGGTTAACCATCAAAACGCAACCAGCTCAGCTGGCTCCAAGGCTAAAGCTGAAGAATCGAGTATTGTTCGCGATCCTGTAGTGGTCGACCCCCGAGTCGACCCGAAAACAGATGTGATTGTGAAAGATGGGTCTGCTCCTTCTATAGATCCTGTACAGCGTGTTTCTGAGCCAATGAATCAGGTGGTAGAACAGGTATCGACTTCTGAGTCGTCTGTTTCTTCCAGTGAAGACGTAATCGATTTACCAACGGTACGCATGAAGTGGAGTGCGATTATTCGAGCGATTGATGAGAAGAATCATTCATTACCGTTTATTTTAAAGATCAGTCAGCCCCATGAGGTGCAAGGCAAGACGTTAGTGATACGGTTTCAATATGCATTTCATCGCGATAAGATTATTACGGATATTAAAAATTGTCGGATTGTTGAAGAGTGCGCGCGGGCGGTGCTAGAGACTCCTACCTTGGTGGTGGAAGGAATTGTGGGTGAGGATGTGGCACGAGCCGAGGAGCGATCGAGTGACATGGTTTCCAATATTTTGAAAGCGTTTGGGGGACAGGTGGTAGAAGGGTAGCTTTTGGTTTAAGCTCTGAGAGGTATGGTGCTTAATACGAAACAATTGATGGGATTGCCCGTTGTCACGCGTTCTGGACAGCGGGTGGGCAAAGTCATGAGTTTTGATGTGAACGTGCTTACGGGTCGGCTCGCAGTTTTATACGTGAAGCCATCGGGGCTTGTAGCTCGTTTGCGGGTTGAGGAATTGCTGGTGTCATGGGATGCGATTGTAGAGATTACGGAAGAACGCGTTGTGATCGCGGATAGTGTGATCCATGCTCAGGTGCCAGCTATGACGGTTGCCTCTTCGATGACCCCAAGTGCCTCTGGGACGTTGATGCAAGAAGTATGAGCATAGAGGAGGCCCAGGCGGGACTTGTGCGTGCTCTTGCCTTTCATGAGGCCTGGGGCTATGCCCCCACGGAGGTCGAATTGGTTGCGAGTTGGGATGGGGGAATGGTCTTTCCCGGATCGAAACCAGAGTTTGGTCTTGTATGGCAAGGTTTGCAAGCACTTATTCAGAAGGAGAAGGTGTTTTGTCAGCGTGGGCGCGTATTTTTTGCGGGGCGCGAGATGTTGGTTCAGGAACATGAGCGACGGGAGGTGTTGTTTACGCGTAAAATTCGTCGCGCGCGCAGGGTTGCTCGCTGGCTTGCATGTTTGGGGGGGGTTCGGTTTGTGGCGCTGTGTAACACTACGGCCTTGGCGCATGCTCGAGAGATGGGGGATCTGGATTTTTTTATTGTCACGCGGGCGCATTCTTTGTGGCAGACGCGAGGATTAGCGGCGCTTCCCTTTAAGCTTCTGGGCCTTCGTCCTACGTTTGAGATGGGGGAAGAGCGGGACGCCGTGTGTTTATCCTTTTTCATTGATGATTCGGCACTCGAATTGAATACGCTTCAATTAACACAGGATGATCCCTATTTTCGGCACTGGTTTTTATCGTTACTGCCTCTTGTTGATGATGGGATCGGACAACAATTGTGGGAAGCGAATACAGCTATTTTGAAGCGTCATCCTTTGTCGTCTATGTGGATGGTTCATCCTGAATTAGGGATTTCTCTTCCTCTGATTCGCTTTCCCTTCCTCTCTGCCCTCGAGGAAAGGGCGAAACGAGCTCAGATGAATGTTTTACCTAAAGGGATTAAGGAACGAGCGAATCGAGCAACGGACGTGGTGGTGAATGATCATGTACTTAAATTGCATGCGACGGATAATCGAGGGGTGTTTCGTGAGACGTATTACGCGATTTGCCAACGACATGGGGTTACTCCTTGAGCGAGAGAAAATATTTTCTTTGAGTGCGTATGCATCTCGCTTGTTTGGAATTGTATGGCGTGTCGCAATGATTCTACTGCCTTGGCAGACACGCTGGTTTTTGGAGGGGCCGGCCTTGGGAGGGTTCCCGTGGGAAGGGGGGAGAGTTTCGATCTATTTGTCGTGGATTCCGATGGTAGTAAGTATTCTCCTTTATTTTTTTTCGAACCTACCTGGGGCACGTCGTTCGCGAACGACAGTGCCGGGGCTTGATTCCTCCCGCCGATGGCGGGACGGGAATGACAGAAAAAAGACAGGGATGCTTTTAGCAATCGTATTTTTTTTAGGATCGATAATCTCGTCTATTTATTTGCGAGCGACGTTGCAGTGGTGGGTTGAGGCCCTGTTATTAATGGGATTCGCTTGGGTGACGATGCGTGCGATTGATCGTGAGACGGTGTGCCGTTGGATCGTGTACGCGGTTCTTCCGCATGCGGTTTTAGGAATTATTCAATTTTGTACTCAATGGGTGGCAGGATCGAAATGGGTGGGGATGGCGACACAAGATCCGCTTGTTTCGGGAGTGTCCGTGGTTGAATCGATGGGAAGGCGGTGGTTACGTGCGTATGGGGGGTTTCCGCATCCAAATATTTTTGGAGGATGGCTATTGATGGGATTAGTATCGAGTATCGAGTATCGAGTATCGAGTAATAGAGGCCAAATATGGAAAATACCCGTAGTAATGGTACTTTCTATCTCGCTCGTTCTTACATTTTCGCGGAGTGCTTGGGTGGCGTTTGTGATTCTGATGGGGTCTGCTGCACTCCTTCTCTTGAAGGAGTGGCGAGGGACACGGCGGATTGATCGTTTTAGATGGGCATTGCCATTTATTGCTGTGATTGTTTTTGCGATGACAGTGATCTGGCAATGGCCGTTGGTTATGGTGCGTAGTTCCTCCTTGACGCGGTTGGAAGCGATATCCGTGAATGAGCGGAGAGTGGGGATAGAGAATGGGATTGAGGTATTTCGACGTCATCCTTGGTTTGGGGTGGGACCACGGGCGACGGGGTATGCATTAGTTGAAGAGGGAATTGTTTCGGCTAAAACGATTCCGATCATCCCTCATAACGTCTTTGTTTTGATGGTGGGTGAGGTTGGGTTATTTGGATGTTTGCTCCTTGTCCTTGTTTTGCGGAGGGAACGACAGTGGATAAAGGATGCTCTGAGGAATGATCGGGAGAGGATGCTGGTTTTATTGCCTGTTTTCGTGATTCTTTGCCTTGACCATTATCCGTGGTCGACATGGAGTGGTATGGGATGGACGATGTTGATTTTTTGTTTAATCTTTGCGAAAAAAGACATACTTGACACAAGCCCTGATCGTTTGGCAATGTATGGGCAGCGTAATTAGCACTCGTAAACAGTGAATGCTAATTACCCAGCTAATTACTTATTATTTTCAAGCGTTTTTTGCTTATGAAGCTACGCCCTCTCGGAAACCGTGTGATTGTTAAACCGGCTTCCAAAGAAGAAAAGACCTTGAGTGGTATCATTTTGCCCGACACGATGGGAAAAGAGCGTCCAGAACAGGGAGATGTGATTGAAGTTGGTCCAGGATTGTTGTTGGAAAATGGTACGCGCCAAGTTATGAGTGTGAAGGTGGGGGATCGTATTATCTTCAAAAAATACTCACCAGACGAATTCAAAATTGAATCCGAAGAATACTTGGTACTTGCAGAAACAGATATTATTGCTGTCCTGGAAAAATAAGGTTTATTTCTAAATAAAATTTTTTAACTTAAACGTATGGCAAAATTGATTCAGTTTGATGAACAGGCTCGTCAAAGCGCGTTTCGTGGTGTGAATGCTTTGGCGAATGCCGTTAAAGTGACTCTTGGCCCTAAGGGTCGTAATGTTGTGATTGGCCATGGCTATGGCGCTCCAACGATCACGAAGGACGGGGTTACGGTTGCGAAAGAAGTTGAATTGGAAGACCCGATTGAAAATATTGGAGCAGAAATTATCCGTGAAGCGGCTTCTAAGACGGGTGATGCGGCTGGAGATGGAACCACAACGGCTACGGTTTTAGCGCAAGCTATGATTGCGGAAGGGTTGAAGAATATTACGGCTGGTGCGAATCCTCTTGCGGTGAAGCGTGGCATGGAAAAGGCATTGGAAGCGATCGTTGCCGAGCTTAAAAACAAGATTTCCCAGCCAGTGAAGGGAGATGCGATTGAGCATGTGGCTTCGATTTCTGCTAATGACCGCGAGATTGGCAAGATTATTGCCGAAGCGGTGAATCAAATGGGTCGTGAAGGCGTGATTACGGTCGAAGAATCCCACACCTTTGGGGTTGAGATGGAAGTTGTGAAAGGGATGCGCATTGATAAGGGATATGCTTCTCAGTACATGGTCACGAATCAGGAACGGATGGAATCTGAATATACAGATGCGCCAATCTTGGTAACGGACAAAAAGATTTCTTCCGTTCAAGAGCTTTTGCCAATTTTGGAAAAGATTTTGAAGATGGGAAAGAAAGAACTTGTCATTGTTGCGGATGATGTTGAGGGAGAGGCGTTGGCTACGCTTGTGGTCAATAAATTACGTGGGATTTTCAATGCGTTGGTGGTGAAATCTCCAGGCTTTGGCGATCGTCGCAAAGAGATGTTGCAGGATATTGCGGTCATGACGGGTGCCACGCTTATTACGGAAGATGTCGGTCGTAAGCTTGATTCCGTTGAGATGGCGGACTTGGGTTCTGCGCGCAAAGTCGTCGCCACCAAAGAGAATACGACGTTTGTGGATGGAAAAGGCGATAAAGCTCAAATTGATGCGCGTGTTGGGGCGATTCGTAAGCAAATGGAAACCACGGAGTCTTCTTTTGACCGTGAAAAGTTACAGGAACGTTTGGCAAAATTGGCTGGTGGCGTGGGTGTGATCAAGGTCGGTGCGGCCACGGAAGTGGAGATGAAAGAAAAGAAGCATCGTATCGAAGATGCGATCGCCTCTACGAAAGCCGCCATTGAAGAAGGGATTGTGCCTGGAGGTGGGGTAGCGCTGTTGCGTACCACGGAAGCTCTTGATGCGTTGAAGCTTGAGGGAGAAGAGCAGATCGGTGTTCGTATTGTCCGCAAGGCGATTGAATCTCCTATTCGTGCGATTGCGATCAATGCTGGGAAAGATGGCTCTGTGATTATTGAAGAAGTCCGTAAACAAGGTGGGAACAAAGGATATAACGCCGAAGCAGATCGTTACGAGGATTTAGTTGAAGCGGGCGTCATCGATCCTGCCAAAGTCACCCGTACGGCCCTCCAGAATGCGGTGAGCGTTGCTTCCATGTTCCTTACGATGGAATGTGTCATTGTTGAGAAGCCAAAGGCTGAGGCTGCAGGGGCGGACAGTCATGGGCACGGCGGCGGGATGGGTGGGATGGGCGGAGGCATGGGATTCTAAGGTGAAACGTACAACGTAAAACCCTAAACGTACCAAACATGATAAAAGGACGGCTTCGGCTGTCTTTTTATGTTGCCTCCAGACAAGGGATGGCGCGATGTGTATTATGGAGGGGTATATGAAAAAACGTGCGCTTCTTTTTATCTTCGCGGGCATGTTGTTGGCAACGCCGAGTTGGGCGGCTTTGTATGATTTGCAGCTAGCTACAGATGATATTGTGCTGCAGCCTCGCTATCCAATTGCGAAACAGCCGGTGCGTATTTATGCGACGGTACAAAATTTAGGCGAACGTGATACGGAAGCGATGATTGAGTTTTTTGATGGCGAGCGCAAAATTGGGAGTAAGTTTGTGTCGGTACGCACGGGTGGAAGACCCGATGAAGTGTGGTTGGAATGGACGCCTATGAGTGAGGGGGATCATCTTTTGCGGGTACGCTTGGTGAGTGATTCGGATACGCCTGATGAAGATTTGACGAATGGCACGGCTACGCTTGAAGTCTATGCCGATCGTGACACGGATGGAGACACGTACCCTGACCGCGTTGACCAAGATGATGATAATGATGGGACGATGGATGCGAACGACCAATTTCCTTTAGATCCTCGTCGCCAAAAGGATACGGATAATGATGGGATTGATGATAAAGAGGATAATGATATCGATAATGATGGGCTTACGAATGCGCAGGAGCGTGAAGTGGGGACGGATCCGTTGCGTCGTGATACGGATGGAGATGGTGTTGGTGATAAAGAGGACGTATTCCCTTTGGATCGAACACGATCTGTGCGTGAGGTGCCTAAGCCGGTCGTCACTCCTCCGACGCCTACGACTGCTCCAAAACCCGCTACTACTCCTGCACCTAGTGTAAAAAATACGATACCAACAGTTCCTGTACCCGTTACTCCTGCTAAAGAGGTGAATGTGAGTGCTACGTCCTCTTCAGACGCGATCCAACCAGTTACGCCGGATGTTCTGAAAGTGTTGGGGATCGAAGTGGGTACCTCTACGCCTGTCGTCGAAACGGTTGAGCCGACGGTTCAGGCGGAAGGAGCTACGATTCCTGTCCAGGAAGAAGAAGGATCAAGCGCAACGGTGCCTATTTTATGGGGGTTAGCGATTGTGAGTGCCGTTTTAGGAGGGTGGTTTCTCTTTAAGAGTAGATCGGTTGAGTAGTTTTTTATACTCTCTCCCTTACCAAGGGGGAGTTGGAGGGGGTTCTGAGCGAGTAGGGGTTGGATTGTGATATATAGGCGATGGGCTCGCATGCCTGCGGCTTTTTTATTCCTTCAGAACTCGCATTCCACCTGTACTATTTATGGTGGACCGGAGCCGATGCCTGCAACCGCAACTCGACCGCAACGGCATCGTCTCCTTGCTCGGACAGCTGAAGGAATAAAAAAGCCGCAGGCATGCGAGCCCTAGATGGTGGAGGTGGGTGAGGAGGAAGCTGATGTTGTGAGTTACGTGTTGCGTGTTACATGCTTTATCTTCCTCAATTCTTTTAAAATATCTCCCGCATGACTCCATTTTACGCGGGAGGTTGGGCCGTTGTTCCAGGTGATGGGGAATTCGGTGATGCGGAGGTTTTTTTGTTGGGCTTGGGAGAGGAGGTCTACATCAAAGGCCCAGCCGGTAGATACGAGGTTGGCGAATAATGCTTTGGCGGCATCGTAGCGGAAGGCTTTGCAGCCGCATTGGGTGTCGCGGTAGGGGAGATGGAGGTAGGTTCGCAAAATGAGGTTGAATACTTGTCCGGCCAGTGAGCGGTACCAGGCTTGGGGTTTTTGGATGGTTGCTCCGGTGATCCGTCGTGAGGCGATTGCGAGATCGTGATCGTGTAAAAGGGAGAAGGCGCGTTTTAATTCTTCGGGATGGGTTGCGAGATCTGCGTCTAAAAAAGCGATATAGTTCCCTTTGGCTTCTTGTACGCCTTTTTGTATGGCGGCTCCTTTGCCTTGGTTGTGAGGAAGAGTGATTAATTTAATATGCTTGTCTTGGAGGGTTTTTACGATCCTGGCTGTTTTATCGGTGGAGCCGTCATCAACGACAATAATCTCAAACTCTCCAGGGAGGGCCTGGAGAGTCGTGAGGGTTTTGAGCACGGCCGTTTCAATCGTGGATTGTTCGTTGTAGGCCGGAATGATGACGCTATGCTGCATGTGTCGTGTTGGAATGTTGCTTGAGGGAACGGAAGAGTTTAGCTAACCAGGTGATGAAGAGGGGGAGAAACAGGACTTGGCCGATACTCACCAAGAAATAGGCGTATCCTTGCGGGATAGTTTCAAAAATAGCGTTCATTTTTACTTCGCCGATAATGAGAGCGAAGACCGTGTCAATGGTGAAGGTAACGGTTAAAAACAGGAGCAGAAAGGTGAGTCCTGGCCAGGCAAGACGAGCAAAAACTGTCCAGAAACGACCTCGAACAAGATGATATGATTGAGCAAATAAGTGGATGGATTTTTTGAAGGACGGAACACGTAGATTGTTTTTGCCGATACTCGTAAACGTGGCGTGTGATCCTTCTGGGTTTGTCATGAAGAAGAAGGGCCAAAATACTAACTGTGCTGCTAACCATACAACCGGTAGGCTTAAGATCACCATGCTAAAAAAGGCCACGAAAAGGAACGATCGTTCCGGGATTCTTCCGAGAATGACTAAGATAGGTAATCCGATCATGCCGAAGATGAGCGGTAAGGAAGCGCCTGCTAAGGCGATGTTATGCAGGATTTGTAGCCAAATATAACTTCCAATCGGTTGTGTCCAGTTCGGTTCTTGGAGAATGTAGGCCTCACCTTCTTCTTTTAGAATGTATTGCATCAACCGGAGATTTACCCAGGCGTTTATACAGAGTCCTGTGATGAGGGAGATGATGCTTAAGAGTGGAGCGAGACTGGGCTGGATGAAGCGATTGACAAGGCTTGCGATCAATAAAACGACGGCAGGGACAAGGAGCCAAAGAGAAATGCTGAAGGTGTATTTCCAATGGCGTTTGAATGTTTGCCAGCTCTCTTGGATGAGATCATGGGCGGAGATGAGTCCGAGCACATTTTGAGAGCGATTTGCTGTAGGGGAAGGAGATGGGGTACGGCGCAACGTCGGCATAGTATGCCTATTGTACGGGATGCTGCGTAACTACGCTAGCGGGATCTTCCCCATAACAAAATACCTTTGAGGAGCACGCTATCCTGTTTTGCTAAACAGGCGCTCGCTCTCGGGCCGTCGCCCTCCGAGAGTCTCCTCAAAGGTATTTGCTATGGGGAAGGCTTATCCTTTTGCTTCTAAGGCTCGGCAAACCGCCTGTCCGACGGCTTCGGGAGATTGGTTCGCATCAATTTCTACAATGCGTGTCCCAAGGTCTTGATACGGTTTTAAGACTTCGGGATCACGATAGCGGGCGATCAGCCGTTCTTGAAAGGGAAGTTCTTCGTAAATATGTCCATCCACTTTATTGAAACGTCCTTCTAAGCGTTTCATCGCTTCTTCCGAAGAGAGGCGTAATAAAAGCAGGAGATCTGGAGGGCGTGAAAGTTCGGCGCGGTTGCCTTCTAGGGATAATAACCAATCGACAGTGACGGTATTGTCTTGAAGGGGTTGGTAGGCGAGAGAGCTGATGACGCCGCGTTCTTGTAAAACGAAGCGATCAGGTTTGGCTTGGAGGAACGGGAGGATGACGCGTGTGAAAAGGACTTGACGGTCGAGGGCAAACGCTTCTGCGGCTGCGCGGGCATGGTAGCTCCGTCCGACTTGGGCTTTGATGATTTCTTCGCGGATAGCGGCACCGATCCAGCAGAACGTTGGTTCTGAGGAAATGAGAACGTCGGCATCACAAATACCAGGTTCATCGACGGTTGGGAGACGATGTTCGCGTTGCGTGTATTCCGAGAGGTTGAATATTTTTTTTCCTTGGGCACCCAAATACTCCGACATGGCTTTAATGGCGGTATATTTGCCGGCGCCATCTATGGCGTCGACAATGACGAGGGTACCAGGGTGGTTCATACTCTACTGTAGCTTATAAAAGAATATCCATCGTGTTTTTCTTCTTTCGCTATACTCCATATTTGTGGAGATATCTCTGGGAAAAATGTATCACCGTCGTACGGTACGTATATTTGAGTGAGTTCTATTTTTTCTGCGAATGGAAGTGTGTATTTGAAGATCTCTGCTCCTCCAAGAACCCATAGGTCTTCGTTCTTTAATGTTTCTAGCGCTTCTTCTAGGCTATGAAAGATGGTGGCTCCTTCAGCGATAAAGGATCGATCGCGAGTTATAACAACGTTTTTTCTTCCCGAGAGAGGTCTATGTTTTTCCGGGAGCGATTCCCACGTTTTTCGTCCCATCAAAACCGTTTTTCCCATCGTGCATTGGCGGAAATGCTTCAAATCTTCAGGGATATGCCAGGGCAACCCTCCATCTTTCCCGATGCAGCGGTTGCTTGCTTGTGCGACGATGAGGGTGACAGGCATGGTTTAGATGGCTATTTCAAAAGGAATGCGAGGGTAGCTTTCGTACCCGATAATTTGCGTGCTTTCGCATGTCCAATCAAATATTGTGCTGAACGTAGGGGTTTCGATGCGTGCTAATGGGTATCGATTTACATCGCGAGAGAGTTGTTCTTTTGCTCCCTCTAAATGATTTTCGAAAATATGCGTGTCAGCTAAAAAGCCGATTAATTTACCTTCTTGTAGACCGGTCTCTTTTGCAAGCAAGTGTAAAAGTAGGGCGTAGCTTGCGATATTAAAGGGGAGCCCGAGCATTACATCGACAGAACGTTGATTCCAAAGCAGGTTTAATTTGTTTCCAATGACAGTTACCTGAAAGCCATAATGACAAGGAGGTAAGCCCATTTCTGGTAAAGCGACAGGGTTCCAAGCCATGACAATCATGCGTCTGTCTGTTGGGTTGGTTTTTAGTGTCTCGATTACTTTTTTTAATTGGTCGATTCCTTTATCTGTATAGTCAGAGCTACAAGAGTCATAGGAAGCATTAAAATGGCGCCATTGAAAGCCATAGATTGGACCTAGATCTCGTTCTTCAAACATTCTCTTCTTAGAGGCTTCGTCATGACCGTATGGCGCTTTTTGTGGATGAGCCCATTCATCCCAAATGTGGTTGTTTTTTTCTTGGAGCCATTGTTTGTCCGTAATGCCTTTAATGAAAAATTCTAATTCACTTGCGATTAAGCGGAATGGAATTTTTTTTGTTGTTAGCAAAGGAAAGCCTTTCGACATGTCGTGTTCAAACATCGCTCCAGCGATGGCAAGAACATCAGTGCCTTGTCGAGTGCCTTTCTTTTCACCCGTTTCTAATACACGGCGTACAATATCTAAATAAGCTTTCATAGAAGAAAAGATGTAATTTATATCCCTGTCGAGCCAAACCCTCCGCGTGACTGTCCTTCTGGTGGGCCTTCGAGCCATTCGGCGCGTTCGACGGGGAGGAAAAAGGCTTGGGCGAGACGTTCGCCTTTGGTGATGATGACAGGTGTGTCGCCGGGGTTCCAGAGGGATAACTTGAGGATATCTTCTGGGCCACAAAAATCTTGGTCGATGACGCCAATTCCATTCGTTCCAATCAGGCCTTTTTTCCAATAGAGCGAGGATCTTCCACTAATCATCAGCATGTAGCCGGGAGGGGTTGCGATGATGAGCCCGGTCGAGATTTTGGCGGCTTGCTTGGGTTCGATGGTCAGGTTTTCTGCAGAAGCTAAATCAAAGGCCACCGATCCGGGGGTTTGGTATTGGGGCAATTCCATGTCGGGGTCGGCGCGTGTGATGCGGACGTGCATATTACGCTTTGTATTGTAGGCGTTTTAAGAGCGCTTCGATTTCGATTTTTAAATCTTCGAGACTCCCGTCGTTTTTTAGGTGTTCGCTGGCTTCGGCCATGACGGTTGGGATGGTTATCTCAGTAGAGCGTTGGCCTTCCGCGAGAAATTGTTCTTTGGTCATTTCCGCTTCGCCGCTATTTTGGCCACGATTCTTTAAGCGTCCAAAACGAACATCTGGGTCTACGTCAATGGAAACGAGGACAAAGTTGGGAAGAGGGGAGAGGGTCGCGATATCCATGTGACGACGGATGCCTTCGATGACCACGAGGTTGGTGGAAGCTTCGCGCGCATCTTCGGCGATAACGCGCGAGAAGAGATCTTCTCCAAAGGTATGCCGAAGCGTCTCAGACAGCTTAATCATGTTGTCTCGCGACTCTTCTAAATGGAGACGATGCAACACATCCCGCATACTGGTGCTAAAACTAAATGTAGTTGCGCCGTACATATCCTTTAAATATTTTGCGATCGTGCCTTTGCCGCAACCGGCTTGACCAACAAATCCGAGAATGAGAGAGGGCATAGTTATGCTTTAAACCATTTAGCGAGCTTTGGACCTTGTTGTTGGCTGTAATTAGATTTTAAGTCTGAGCCGTAGAGTTTTTCTGGAACTTCCAACATGTGTTCGTAGACCATGAGACAAATGGGTTGAGCATCACGTAAGACGAACGGATGGCCGTAGCATTCGACTTCGAGGACGGCGATGGTGCCGCGATCCGCATCATTTTCCCGCCAGCCCCAGCCGGGATCAAAAAAGCCGGCGAAATGGGAGCGAAATTCTCCTTTTGAGGCATCGTAGGATACCATTTCAGTGGAGAATTCTGGTGGCGTTAAGATCCGTTCGCGGGTGGAGAGGATGTAAAAATCTCCTGGATGAAGCACGAGCTCTTCGTTATGAGGACGAGCGATTTCTTCGAAAAAGGCACGTGGATCGTGGTTGAATAAGGCGGTGTCGAGGACGGCTTCGGGGGCTGTTTTGGCACGCCAGCCGATGCGTTCTTGTGAGTGTAAGTCGACGGTCATGGTTATCCCACGACCGACGTGATCTTCGGTATTTGGAATATCTTTTCCGTCGAGTGTACGTAAGAGCCGATATTGGTTGAAAATATCGTTGTGTTCGCTGGGTGATAGGCGTGCATCTCCGCGATAAAAACGCATTTGGTTGATCCGATCCCCGGCGTGGACGCGTACAGGGAAGGATTTGGGGCTAACTTCGAGCCAGAGGGAG
Source organism: Patescibacteria group bacterium (assembly GCA_018061025.1). Lineage (GTDB taxonomy): Bacteria > Patescibacteriota > Patescibacteriia > 2-12-FULL-60-25 > 2-12-FULL-60-25 > JAGOUY01. Next base: position 23,776 of record JAGOUY010000010.1, on the reverse strand, counting down.
CCGCTATAACCCGCAGGAATGTCATCGAAACGTGGCACGCCGTCGGCAATGAGGCGCGCACGTAAATTGATGCGACCAGAAGAGCTTTTATTGCTGGTGGCGGCGTGGATATTAGCTGGGAGCGTCAAAGACTCTGCGAGTTTGATGAGGTAGATCCCGTTATGCTCGAGGGGTTGTTCGGCGTTGTGTTTGAAGAGGAGTCCGCGTTTTAAGATGTCTTCGACGGATTCGCCTTTGCGAGGGAGATATGAGCCACGAACGCGATAGATTTCATCGGTCAAAGACAGGTCCAACGAAGCGGGCTGGACGGCTACCTCTTGTGTCACGCCGCGTACGGCTCCGCTCACCATGAGTTCACGGATGGTTTGATAGGGGAGAGCGCCTTGGGATCTAGCCATAGGAATATGGCGGCAGCTTAGCCTATGAGCCCAGGGATGAAAAGCATCTCCCCCAGGGTACGGAATACCCTGGGGGAGATGGACGAGGAGTACCTCGCCAAAGTGGGGAGAACGAGCTTGGTCAGGGCAGAATGTGTGTGTCAGTGACAGATGTGGATTGAGGTGGGGGGCGGGACGTCTAGCGACTCGATGATGTCTTCGAGCTCGATCGTCCGTCCGTCCGCTTGGGCGTGGATACGTACAGCTTCGATTGCGAGTACTCCTCCTTGCAGTACCTGCCGGTAAAGCGGGCGGCATACGTACTCGGTAATCTCGAGCTGAGGACTCGTCAGAGGGATCCGACACAGCTCGACAGACCGCGTTGCACAGGCCGTGCCGGCCGTGAGCACATGAATCCTTACAGCTCCGTGGTCTCCACGAACACTGTCTTCGATCCGGTGAATCGTCGCCAGGAGCTGGCGGAGGGCTACCGCTTCATCTACCTTGCTCTTCCAGCAGCTTGCTGTTACGAGGAACAGCATGACTCCGAGGCTGAACAGCGCTCTGTTTTTCACAGAAAACTCCTTGTGCGCGTATGGTCTAACTGATTGATCTCCTTGTCAATATGGGGTGGTCAAGATGCGGGTACTTGACAGGGTATCTAGATGCGTGCGTTAAACAACATCTCCCCGAACCCATGTAAATGAGTTCGGGGAGATGTGCGAGAATGCTCTCGCGAGAAGGAAGAGGGTGAGGTTTATTTTGTGAGAAGGAAGTAGGTGATCTTGCCGCCGGCGATGCCTGTTGCGATGGCCAGGGCAACGAATATCCGCATGTCGAGTTTTGAGATCGAGTTTAGCCATTTGAGGATCATTTCGACTCCTTCCTTACACCCTAGCCTTTCAGAAGTGAGACATTTCGTCAATAAAAACACCCCGCACCATTCGAGTAGTGCGGGGTGTTTTGTCTGTTTGTTTTGTTAGGCGAACATGGCTGGATCGATGCGGATGCCAGGACCCATGGTGGAGGTAAGGGTGACGGATTTGAGATAGCTGCCTTTGGCGGAAGCTGGTTTGTTCTTTTTGACGGCTTCTACCAAGATGTTGAGGTTTTCTGTGATTTTTGCTGCGTCCAACGAAGCTTTCGCAATCGCTTGGTGGATGTTGGCGCTCGTGTCGTTCTTGAAGGATACTTTACCCTTTTTGATTTCTTCCACCATTTTTTTGACGTTTGGTCCAACCGTGTCGGTCTTTGGGTTAGGCATCAGGCCGATAGGACCCAAGACTTTGGCGACCTTAGACATTTTGGCCATCATGTCTGGCGTTGCCACCACGACATCGGCGTCTACCTTGCCTTTTTGAGCGATTTCCGCGATCAAATCTTCTCCACCGACGATGTCTGCTCCGGCTTCTTTGGCTTCTGCTTCTTTGGCAGGTGCCACGATGGCGGCGACACGTTTGGTCTTACCGATAGAGTGAGGGAAGATAATGGTCGAGCGAACTTGTTGTTCACCCTTTTTGACGTCGATGCCCAAGTTGATGTGGACTTCAATGGTGCTGTCAAACTTGGTATTTGAGGTCTTTTTTACCAATTCAACGGCGTCAGCTGGGCTGTAGAGTTGTTTTGGATTTACGAGCTTTTTTAGCTCATTATAGCGTTTTCCTCGTGGCATATCGTGGTACAAGGCGGCCGAATATTGTCCGGCCTCCCACAATCAATAATTAAGTGTGGCTATTATACGTATTTCTGCTAGGATGTCAACCATTTCTTCCCCTATGCATCTCGGTCTTCTCTCTTGTAGCAACCCTCCAGATTCGTCTTCTGTTGTTTCGGAACAAGTAGAGGCGGTGACGGGGATTGAGCGTATCCGTCGAGCGGCGGAAGCTCGTGGTCATCAGGTTTCACGGTTTTATGAGCCTAAGTTTTGCTTTCAGTATGAAGGCACGGTCTGTCAGGCTTGGCATGATGGGGTGCCGTTTGTGGCGCCGGACGTGATGGTGTATCGCCCCAATTTTATTGAAGAGCCATCTTTGCACACGTATGTGTCTGAGCGGTTGATGGCGCGTGGGGTAGCGGTTGTGAATGGGACGCCGAAGATCTTGGAAATTAAGAATAAGATTATCCAGCATATGCGTTTGGCAGAAGCGGGGATTCCGATTCCACGCTTTGCGCTTGCAAAAGATCCGGAAGCGGCGAAAGGAGCGGTGGAAGCGCTTGGATTTCCATTAATTGTAAAAGTGTCGTTTGGGACGCATGGGAAAGGGGTCTTTTATACCCAGAATTGGGAAACGTTTCAACCCATTGCAGATTATTTAGACGTGCGGGATGGGAATCCTATCATTATTGAAGAGTTTATCGCTGCGGCGCAAGGGAAAGATATTCGCGCGTTTGTCGTGGGAGGACGAGTGGTGGCGTCCATGGAACGGACGGCGCGTCAAAAAGATATTCGCGCCAATGCGTCGATTGGGGGAACTGGAGCATCGATTATATTATCCCAGGAGGATCAGGTACTTGCGATTCGAGCAGCAGAGGTATTTGGGTTAGAAATTGCCGGAGTGGATTTGATTCGTTCTGAACGTGGAACGTTAGTTTTGGAAGTGAATGCAAATCCGGGATTTCGTGAGCTTGAGGCGTGTACCGGTATTGACGTGGCGACGGCGATCGTGGAATATGCGGAGAAGAAAGGGAAGTAATATCAAACCCCTATGTTACAAAATGGTCGGACCATGACATGGTCGAGTGAGCAATAAACGGCATTAGATAGATACCGCGAACGTTTTTGGTTGCGGTTTTTTATTTCTTTTGTCGTTTTTTATGTTTCCTGAATATCGTTTAACGATTTGGTTTACGTTGTATCTGTGCGCGGTGGTTTTGACGCAACTTCTTGGCTCGAAGACGATGCTGTGGAGTTTTGGTGACATTGATATTTCGGTTGGAATGTCGATTTTGTTTATCCCGTTTACGCTGTCGATGGGAGAAGTGGTGTATGAGATCTATGGCCAAGCGCGAGCGAATGCATTTTTGCTGGCGGGTGTGTGTGCGACGTTGTTTGTCATTGTGTTGTCTGCCTTAGCGGTTGTTTTACCTGCGTCAGCAGCGTTTGGATCTGGGCAGGAGGCATATCGCCTGACCTTTGGGGGATCGATGCGGTTTGCGATAACCAGTTTGCTTTCATTTTTTTGTTTGCAAGTGATTGACCTGTGGTGTTTTGCGACCTTGAAACAACGATGTGTTCATTGTCCGCTGTGGGTTCGTCTTTTGCTGTCCGCATTCGCAGCCTTATTTGTTGATACGCTTATTTTCACGCTCGTCGATCATGCGCGTTCGGGTGTGCCTGTTGTGCAAAATGTGAAGATCATCAGTGCTATTTTCTTCCCATATGTCCTGGTTCGTTGGATGGTGTCTTGGATAGGGATTCCGCTCGCGTATGTTGGCCAACGTTTTCTCTCTCTTTCATCGTCTTCTACTTCTTAATCACGATTTACTTCTTTATTTATTCCCTATGATTCATCTTCATAAAATGGATGTGTTGGTTGCTGTATATATTTTTTGTATTGCCGTCGCTGAGCTTATGGGCTCAAAGACGATTACGTTGTTTAGCGCTGGTTCATTTCATCTTACGGCAAGTATCGCTATCTTGGTTTTGCCTCTCTTGTTTACGATTAATGATGTTGTGAGTGAAGTGTACGGACGTGAACGTGCAAGGAGCCTTGCTCTTACTGGGGTGGGGATTGTCTTTCTATTGGCTTGTTTCTCTGCGTTTGTTCTCGTTCTTCCTCCCTCGGCCAGATTCGCAGCCCATAATGATGCGTACGGACAGGTATTTAGGGCGTCGTTTCGCTTCTCACTTGCTTCCTTGATCGCATTCTTATTCGCTGAGCTTTTAGACGTAGCTATTTTTGCTCGGTTGCGGCAGCGATTTGGAGCAGGAAGATTGTGGTTGAGGACGAATGTTTCAAATATCCTGGCGCAGGGGATTGATACATTTGTATTTATGACCATCGCCTTTTGGCATGTTGAGCAAAGCTTCTCAGCAAATAGCTTCTTTCTTTTGGGATTAATCCTTCCGTACTGGTTTCTTAAATGTATCTTTTCTGTATTTGAGACTCCTTTTGTTTACTTAGGGGTTCGATGGTTAAAACGTGATTAACCAGATATGTATCACGTTCTTGATATTCCTTCCTCTCTCTCACGTCCGTGGGTATATGCCAATTTTGTTATGACGCTGGATGGCAAAGTAGCGATTACGTCTTCCCGAGAGAATTATTGGCCGTTAGGAAGTACGCATGATTATAACGCTATGATGCACCTACGTGCCCAGGCGGATGTATTGGTTCATGGGCGTAAAACAGCGCAGGTTTTTCGTGCGCTTACTCGTTTAGAGGATGGACGCTTTCAGGCTCAACGCAAGGAGATGGGGAAGCCTGAGTTCCTGCCCTATGTGATTCTTTCAAAGGTTGGAGGAGATGATTGTGTGCCGTTTTTAACTTCTTCAAGTGGAGTACCTACCTATTTAGCCACGCTGGATGGGGCAATCATTTCTCCGTCTGTAAAAGCAGTATCCTCGATTATTCGAAGTGGAGAAACATCTTTGGATGTAGCGAGCTTTGTGGAGTGGTGCCGGGGGCAGGGGTATCAGAGGATTTTGTTAGAAGGTGGTCCAACTTCTTTTTATTCGTTCTTAAAAGCGGGATATATTGATGACCTTTTTTTAACGATTGCGCCGAAGTTGGTGGGTGGAGGGTTGGGACAGGCGCAGACGCTGCTTGATGGTGATCTTTTCTCTTTAAAGGAGGTAAAGCGACCTCATCTTGTTTCTTGTCAGCGTGTCGAAGACGAATTGTTTCTTCATTATCGCTTTACCTCACTCCTATGAAGGTGCGAGCTGTGCAAACCGGTATATTTCAGGCTGGACAAGATTTGTGCGCATTTATCAAAGAACATGTTTCCGCTCTTTCTGAGGGGGATGTATTGATTGTTGCTTCAAAGATTGTTGCTCTTTCGCAATGCAGAGTACTTTCCAAGGTGGGGACTGATAAGAATTTCCTCATTAAACAGGAATCATCGCGACAGTTCCCTATTGAGCCTGGACTCGTGCTTACCTACAAAGATGGGCATTGGTGTCCGAATGCGGGTATCGATGAATCAAATGTCGCTGATGGCTATGTGTTGTGGCCGCTGAATCCTATGGAGGTCGCTTGGAATATCTGGAACTGGCTATGCTCTACGTATTCCATGCACTCGTGTGGAATTGTGATTACGGATAGTCGAGTTTTCCCTGCGCGGCAAGGCGTGACGGCTGTGGCACTTGGGTATGCAGGGTTTAAGGGGTTGAAGGACTATCGAGGTCAGTCTGATTTAGTTGGAAGGCCTATGAAGTATACGGTGGTGAACGTCGCGGATTCTTTGGCGACGGCGGGAGCGTTTTTGATGGGGGAGGGGGGTGAATCACAGCCGTTAGCCGTTATTCAGGAGGCTCCACTTGAATTTGTGTATGAGCAAGGAAAAGAAGAGTTGGTTATAGACCCTGCCAAGGATTTATTCCGGATTTTATGGGCTTAAATAGGGAGTAGTTGTCTCCGGGTAAGGATCGTGATAAAAAGACGCTGCCTCCTGCCCGGGTGGCGGAATTGGTAGACGCACCTGACTTAAGATCAGGCACCGAAAGGTATAAGGGTTCGAGTCCCTTCCTGGGCACCATCGAGCTTAGCTCGACCACGTAAAAACAGCGCTGTACAGGCGTTGTTTTTGTTTTCAGGCATTGATGTTGCCAAGGATCTATGACCCTGGGTTTCTCGCCAACGCTTCTTCATGAAAATAAGGCTGTCTCCTGAAATAGAGTTTTGTAAGACCGTAAGCCGTGACATTGGCACGCTTTGTTTTGTGCACTACACTGTTTTTATATGTCTCCTTCAAAAAACGGTTTGCTCATGGGCGGGGCGCTCATTCTCATTTTTATCGTAGGCGGAATCATGCTGACGTATAAAAAAACGCAGATAGCCGAACCTTCGTCTCAGGGGAACGCTTCTATGCCATCAACGACGACGGCATCAACTCGTGAATTAGAAATGCTTCTTTTGTCTCAGCCATGGACCATCAAGATTCCTGACTCTGAAGCATTGGACGGACGATCCACGCTTTTCTTTCCAAACCGCTACATGCTTCTCTCTGAAGGGGGCGAAGTAGGGGATCAGGGCTATCTCGAGATAGATGAAGTGAGCCAAGCCTTTTATCTCCGAAATACAGATGGATATCTGCATTTTTATAATGTTAAAAAGACGGCCACCGGATTTTCGGCTGAAGGAAGTATCCATGCTTCTTTTGTGAATCAAGCGTTGGGATCCGTTATCACATTTGTTCCGATCGAGAAACCTGTGACCTTGCCGGTTGCGAAGACGATCCAAGAAGCGGCAATTTGGGGAGATGTGGCAGCGATAGATCGGTTTTTATCCGCTGGAACGGCGATTGATGTGGCGGATGAGGCCGGGGTCACGCCTCTCATGTATGCGGCCTACTATTTTCATCCCGAGGCGGTTGATCACCTGTTAAGTAAAGGCGCGAATCCCACGCTTCTTTCGAAAAATGGAAAAAATGCCCTTCTTGTGGCGGCAGAAGTGGGAAATTGGAAGGCGATCCAATCGCTAGCAGCAAAAGGGATGAGTGTGAATGTGCGAACGGCTGACGGACGGACGCCGCTTCATCTCGCTATGGATGATAATGCGTTGATATTAGCAAAGGTGTTGGTTCAGCTCGGGGCAGATGTCAATGCGAAAGATCTGGGAGGCAATACTCCCCTCATTGGTGCCGTCTCATCACTCCTTGGAGAAGGCTCTTTTGAATATAGGGATAATCTTCCCATGGTTGAATTTTTGGTTGAACAGGGGGCGGATATCAATGCGAAGAGCATGACCGAAGAGACGGCTCTTGGGAAGGCGATTGGGCTTGGTCTGTTTGAAACATCGAAATATCTTCTTTCAAAAGGAGCGAATCCAAATATCACGATTCAAGGACAGTCTGTACGTGAGTTTCTGGACGGAACATTCGCGACCCCAGAATTTCGCGAGAAACTATTGCCGCTTTTACCGAAAGAATAGCGTTTGCTGCAAAAGAAACCCTCTTACCTCCTCAAAGCGAAAAGTCTACAGAAACACTATTGTAAATATCAAAAAGCCTCCGCCATAAAGCGGGGCTTTTTACATGGTGCCGAGGGCCAGGATTGAACTGGCGACGCAAGGATTTTCAGTCCTTCGCTCTACCACTGAGCTACCTCGGCATAAAACAAGGCTTCAGGCCTCAGGAATGAGGTATGAGGCATCTAACCAATGAACGTCGTGACTCTACCAAAACCACCCCCAATAATCAAGTCTGCGCCTCTGCGTAGCCTATCCCTAGCGCTTATTTCCCCTTCTTTAACAAATCCCTAATTTCCCTTAATAACGCAATGTCTTCTGGTGGAGTAGTCGGGGTTGCTGCTTGCTGCTGTTCTTGTCTACGGAAACGCTTTTCCACTCGAGAAATCGCTCGCACCAATAAAAAGATAGAGAATCCAACGATCAAAAACTCCATCAGATTCTGTAAAAAGTTCCCGTAGGTCATGCTTAAGGCAGGTGTTCCATCCGGGTTTCGCTGCAATACCCAGGCAAAGCTCTTAAGGTTGATCCCCTTGAGGACAAACCCAAACGGCGGCATGATGATATCGTTCACGAGGGAGGACACGATCTTGCCAAACGCCCCTCCAATAATGACGCCAATCGCCAAATCGAGAACGTTGCCCTTAAAGGCAAACTCTTTAAAATCTTGGATCAATTTTTTACTCATACCCTCAAGATCCTACTCGTTTTATGGAAATAATAAAAGGTCGGCATGAGGTATTCGGTTCCGCTCACAAGTGAGCCACGCCGGCCGCACATCGTATCGAGCGAGTAGAATTCATTCCACCATCTGCATGATGGCCTAATTTCTACCCATTCGATCGTTAGTGCAATGGTGATAACGCCGCTGGGATCATCGCTATGTAACCACGGTCACATACAATCCCGATCCCAAAGAACCAAATTTAGCCCGAATCCTCACACCGACCTATATTGAGCATGCAACGAGCA
>JAGOUY010000010.1:0-15197 GCA_018061025.1 Patescibacteria group bacterium | reverse complement strand
TTAGTGCAATGGTGATAACGCCGCTGGGATCATCGCTATGTAACCACGGTCACATACAATCCCGATCCCAAAGAACCAAATTTAGCCCGAATCCTCACACCGACCTATATTGAGCATGCAACGAGCAAATAAACATGTCAATAATATTGAAGAATACTTACTCAATCCCTACACAAAAAGAAAGACCGACCTAGGGTCGGGTCAGTATACTGACAGAAGATTAATGAGTGAGAAGGCTAGCCTTGAAGAGCACTCGTCACAGGCCAGATGATCGCTAGGCCCTGCAGACCCTCAGTCTTCACATACTCGTGCGCCTCAGCTCGAGTGGGAAAGAAGGCACCGACTCCTTGGTTACGGATGACGAGCCACTGATCGAGGTACTCGGGAAATTGCGCGAGTTTCCCCGAGTTCTCATCGAGCCATCTCGTGTTTTCCTCTGAACTAGACTCATTAAAATCCGAGCTCATCGTGCACCACCCTCCTGAGCATGCCGACGTAGCCTGCTCACCACGATAATACCTAAACAAGAAACAGTGTCAATCATCATTTTTTATCGTAATGCTGCAAACTTTCCTTCATTTGTGCGTATAATGAAGTGCATGCCTGGGATGGAACCGTCTAAAGAGGCGTCTGATGCGGAGCTGGTGCGCGAGGCGCAGCACTCGCCGGCCGCATTTAAGATGTTGGTTGACCGTTATTCTGGGCGGTTGTATGCGTTTTTGCGACGGTCGTATTTTTTTGAGCATGAGGATTTGCAGGATGTGCTTCAAGACACGTTTTTGCGGTTATATCGCAATTTGAATGCCTTTGATCCTTCGTTTGCTTTTTCCACTTGGGCGTATCAAATTGCGCGTAACACCGCGATTGATGCCTTGCGCAAAAAGCAGACACGTCCGCAGGCGTTTGCTTTAGAGCAAGATGAGTGGGATCGGATTGCGTCTTCGGCGCATGAGGTGTTGGGGCATGATTTGCATCTGGAAGAAGTGAAGCGGGCGATTGAAGAATTGCCGCTTCAATATCGTGAAGCCTTTACCTTGTTTTATCTGGAAGAGCGGACGTATGAAGAGATGATCGATATTTTAAAAAAACCAAAAGGAACCATCGCTTCTTTGCTCAGCCGTGCCAAGAAGCTTTTGCAGGAACGGCTCGCGCATCACGCCCCTATTGTATGAATGACGATTTTTCTCAACAACTTTTGCAAAAGATTGAGACGGAACATATCCGTCCTGTTCCGCGTTGGATAGTTCTGCTTCGACAGGGGATGCTGTTCGTGGTCTTGGGGCTCGCGATTATCTGTGCGGGTGTCCTGGGATCTCTCTTGTTATTAGCGGCATTTAAGATTGATCTTCAGTTTTTGCGGGCCTCTTCGTTTGGAGGAATTTTACGACTGCTCTTAGAGTATATTCCTGTTGTCTGGATTGTCTTGTTGGTCTTGTTCGGTGTATTGGAGGTGGTTTTGCTTCGACGTGGTACGCGTTTGTATCGCTATTCATTTGTGACGATTGTTGGGTTTGTCTTTTTAGCCATGTCTCTGATTGGATTAGGACTCTACGCCTCGCGTGTACCAGAGCGTGTGCAGGAGTCATTTGGCAAGCGCTTGCCTCCGCACATGCGCGATAGATTTATCCCGGGCCAACCGTTACCGCATCCGGAAGAAGGGGTTTTGTTTGGTCGTGTGATAAAAGTGAATGCAGAATCGTTTCATCTTATGGGTCCAAAGCGGGAGCCATGGGTCGTGAGGCGGGCTGCGAATGCAAATTTTCCATTTCCACCGACAAATGCGGAGGTGTTGCTTGAAGGGAAGTTGGTGCGTCCTGGTGAATTTGAAGCGCATAAATTGCGGCCCTACCGACGACCGCCTCCACCTCCGCTGCGATAGCTGCAAACTCTTTTTCGGGCGTGCGTATACCTTTGTGGAGCCACGTCGTTCGCGAACGACGTGGTGGAGCTCCCCTCATTTATTCCTCTATCTCTACAATGTATATGAATCTCACTCGCCGCGTTCTTCTGGGTATGACAGGTCTTGGATTAGCCGCTTCTATCGCTGTTCCTGCATTTGCGGCTACACCTACGGCTGGCACGACCTTTCAAAATCCACAACAGACCCTTATCCAATCTCTGGTTAAACGCTTTAACTTAAGCGAAACGGATCTTACCTCGTTCTTCCAAGAACAGCGTGCACAGCATGAAACCCAAGACGCGGCCCGTGTGACGGAACGCCTCACAGCACAGGTAACGGCGGGTAAATTAACGGAAGCGCAGAAAAGCGCGATTATCGCTAAGATTGCTGAAGCCAAGGTGAAGCATGAAGCAGCACGTAAATTGACGCCAGAGGAATGCCGTAAACTTATGGATGCCTATCGCACCGAACTTGAAGCATGGGTCACGGCACAGGGCTTAGATCGTTCCTACGTTCCTCTCATTATGGGTAATCAAGGCGGACGTGGTGGCCATGGTGGTCCAGGCATGGGTATGAATGGTCCGCAGGAACAGGGTCAAGGGACCGGGAGTGGTCAAAATGGACAAATGGGTCCAGGTCGCCGTGGCGGACGTGGGATGATGGGTTCTATGAATGGACGGGGCATGGGGAATCCAGGGTCTCAAACGGGGACTGGACGCTAAAATAAAAGAAAAAGCATGGCTAAAAACCCCGTTGAGGGGTTTTTAGTTTGCGATAGACGTTAAGGGGTGAGCGTTAGATCTGCTGAGCCAAAATGGCGGCTGAAGCGGCGGCACCAGATCGTTATCAGAGAATCTTTATCTAAGACAAGGTCTGAAGGAAGGGTGTAGGCTTGATTCCCTTTGTTTCCTTTGAGCGTTCCCAGGTTGATGAATTGTTTTTGTTGAACGGCGTCTTTGACGATCTGATTTTCTGCGTTGGGGGCTTGCACGACGTAGACGAAGAGGTCAGGGCCATTGGTTACGTCAAAGTTGGTTAAGGAGACAGTCCGAATGCCATCTTTTTCGGTGATGGTGGCATCGCCTTTGATGGAGTACGTGCTGTCACCTTGCGCGAACGTACCTTGAGCGATACGTGTGGGTGAGGTTGGCTTTGGAATTTGAGGAGGTGGGGGTTGGCTAGGCTGGGGAGTTGGGGATGTAGGAGAGGCTGGATCTGTTTTTGCTGGGGTTGATGTCGATGCTTCTGAGGGGATCGGCTTAGATGGTTCTTCCATAGCGATGAGAGGTACTTCTTCGTTGACGACGCGATCCATGAAGAGCGCTTGGATGCCGAAAAAGCCGAAGAGGAGGTAGGCGATGCCACCAATTGCGGCGAGGGTGATGACTATTTTGGAGGTGGAAATATTCATAGAAAAATCTGTTGGCAGCATAGCACGCTTTGGTTCCTATAAAAAAACCACCTCTCGTTAGAAAAGTGGTTTCTTTGGACGTGCTTTATGGCTCGTATCCTTTAGAGGCAGCAAAGCTTGGCTTTGCTCTTTCTCTGGTGGATGTCGAGCTAAGCTCGATGGAGCGGGTGAGGGGAATCGAACCCCTGTCAACAGGTTGGAAACCTGTGGTAATAGCCATTATACGACACCCGCATTGGCATTTATGCGGGTAATATAGCGGTTGTTTTGGGATTTGGCAAGGTGGCGCGCGTCTTTAAGAGAGAATATCCGTCACTTCTAAAATCGCGGTTTTCAAATATCTTCCCTCTGGAAAGGCGATGCGTTCGGCGTGGTCGATGGGTTGGGTGATCCAGTCGAGGATGCGGACGTCACGACGGGCTTGGCCCGCGGCGATACGGAGCATGGTGCGGAAGTCTTCGGGAGTCACACGACCGGAGCAGGAACTTGTGACGAGGATGCCGCCGGGAGAGAGATGGCGGAAGCAGGCAGCGTTAAGCTCTGCATAGGCTTTCATGGCCTGTGGGACGTGTTTGGCGTTTTTTGCCAATGCTGGTGGATCGCAAATGATGAGATCGTGCGGTGCGCCGGGAAGTTCTGCGTCGTTGAGGAGATCGAATACGTCGGCTTCTAAGAATACGTATTTGGAGTCGTCGCCTGGATCTAAGTTGTTAAGCGTGAATTGCTCTTCCGCTGTTTCGAGGGCGCGGCGAGAAATATCTACCGTCGTGACAAATGAGGCTCCGCCTGTGGCGGCATGGACGCTAAAGGCGCCGGTGTAACCGAATAAATTTAAGACACGCTTATCTTTTGCGAGCGCATGAACCGTGTGACGGGCTTCGCGCTGGTCGAGGAAGAAGCCGGTTTTTTGCCCGTGTAAGACATCGGCGGTGAAGGTGAGGCCGTATTCTTGGAATTGCGCGTGCCCTGTCCAAAGGGGCTGTCCTTCTTTATTCGTGCCTTTTGGAAAGACGTGATCGAGAACGGGACCATCGGTTAGGCCTTCGATTCTTCGTACATCGAGATCAGATCGTTCGACGATGGCGATGGGGTGAAAGGCTTGGGTAATTCCAGCGATGATCTCGCTACGTAAACGATCCATGCCCGCGGTGTGTAATTGAAAAACGATGACGTTGTCGTAGCGATCGACGATGAGGCCAGGGAGTCCGTCGGCTTCGGCGTGCGCGATGCGATAGCCGTTGGTTTGAGCGGGGAGACGGCTCCGCTTCCAGCTGTCGAGTGCTTGTAGGCGGTCTGCGAAGAATGTCGCGTCGATGGTTTTGGTGGCGTCTGTTGAGAGGAGGCGGATACGGATGGAGGTATTGGCGTTCCATGTACCAATCCCAAGACTTTTACCACGATGATCTGTGACCTCGACGAGGTCGCCTAAACCTAGGTTTAGCGGGGTTTTAAAAGGGGTTTCGATGGCTTCTGAGAAAATCCAAGGATGGCCGGCGCGTACGGGGATGTCTTTGCCAGGTTTAAGGGCAAGTTTAGGATAGAGGGGCATGAGAGGCACGGTAACGGAAGTTAGCACGTTGTACAACTAGGACCTACGCCTTTGGCGAATAGCTTCGTTGGAGCCTGCGGTGCTCGACGCCGTATGTTTAATACGGCTTACTCCGCTCCTCGGCTCCGCCTCGCTCTTCATCCAAAGGCGTAGGTCCTAAGCTTGTCAGATTGGTTTACGGTGTACTACCGTACTTGGGTACGGCATTTATTCTTCATTTTTCTGTTATGTTGGACGCCTCGTTGAGCTGGTCGCGTGTTAGGATCCTTGCGGTTTTAGGTCTTGGATTAGGGTTTTTTCCTGTGACGGTGTTAGCGGCTGAGCCTCTTATGCTGCCTGCGGCTCAGGTCGGTATTCCGTATCGGGGAACGGTCCCTGGGGCAGCTGGCCAAGACGAGCCGTATCATTGGGAAGTGTCGACTTCGACGCTTTCTCCTATCTTACCACCTGGATTGACGGGGTCGGTGGTGCAAAACCGTCATTTGGTTTTGCGTGGAGTCCCTACGGAAGCAGGTCGTTGGCAATTTATGGCGTTGCCTTTTTCTGCCTCTGGGACGCAAGTAAATGATGGATTTTTAGTTACGATGGACGTTCAGTCCGCCAGCCCGGTCCCGGTGATTGTGCCAGCAGTAGGATCTCGGGCTGGGACGGTTGGTGTGGCGTTTTCTTCTGAGCCGGTGGTTGGAGTTGCGGGCGGTGTTGCTCCGTATCGTTGGACGATGATTGGAGGGGGATTGCCTACGGGTTTGCGGTTTACTTCTCAGGGAATCATTGAGGGGGTTCCAACCGTGTCGGGGCAATATGTGTTTCAAGCAGAAGTGAGCGACGTGAATGATATGCGCGCAGTTGCCTCTGTCATGATTTCAGTAACCGAATCCTCTGTGCCGTGCGGTTGTTCCCCAGGAGGTAGCGGAATGGTTGCTTCGGTGCCATTTGCCGTTCCTTCTTCTTTATCTGTTTCTGATCGTCAAGCGGTTTTAGCGCGTGTGGGAGTAGCCGCAAACACGGTTGTACAAACGACGGAACTTGACCCACTTATGCAGCGTCCGACGCTTTATTATATTGGAACAGATGCCCGTCGTCATCCATTCCAAGATGAACAGACCTATCAGAGTTGGTATGCGGCTGCACCAGCAAATGTTCGATCATTGTCACGCGCCATGTTAAGTGAAATTCCCTTTGGAGATGCGGTGACCTATCGTCCAGGGGAACGCGTGAAATTCCAAACGGGAACTGATACGTATGTGGTGACAGCCCCAAAGACATTGCGGACGGTCACAAATGAGGTGGCCAGTGCCTTGAGCTGGGAACAGGAAGTCAAAGAATTGGATCAGGCCTGTCGCGGGGCGTATCGCGTTTTGAGTGAGCCTGTTATGTCTTCGTATGACCCCGGAATGACACGGATGCAGTATGCGGCACCGAGTGCGGTGTTGGGAGCGTTGTAGAGGATTAAGCAAATATAAAACCTCTCCGAAATTAGGAGAGGTTTTATGTTTTTGTTTTTTGTCATAAAAGGCAAAGAGCGCACCCATTCGGCGGCTGAACGAGTACGTTCTTTGCCGTCGAGGAGTGCGCTCAGGTCAGCTGCGCTCGTCCCAGTTGTTGTCGATCCGCCTCCCCTGGATGGAGAGGGTCTCGTTCCCGATCGTGAGGTGGTAGGTGTTGTTCTGCGCGTCGGTGCCGGTGAAGGCCCAGTTGGCGAAGGGTACCCTGCCGTCCTCGCGCTCCTGAAGGAGACGGTTGTACTCGGTCTCCGTCAGGGTGAGGACCGCCTCTCCACCCTTGATGTCGTTTACCGTGACGACCACGAGCGTCTCCGAGTTGGGCGCCACCGCGTCCGGATTGAAGTAGATGCCCAGACAGTTAAGCCCGAGCATGATGTAGTACTTGTGTCCCTCCACGTTGACCCCGAAGTACTGCTTGTTGGAGTAGATCCCGGCGAGCATCTCCTTGAGGAAGTCGACGACCTTGTCGTACTCCTCCTTGGTGATGCGGTTTTCGATCTTCTTGCCGCCCTGGTGGACGACGACGAGTGTGCCGAGCTTCGAGTCTTCTTTTTTTATGGTCTGCTCCGGTGCTAGAAACCAATGGCAATCCCTGCCATGCGGGGTCAGTAATGACCGAATATCATATTATAAAATGGCCATTTTGTCAATGGTTTTAAGGTAATAAAGGCTATATCTTGGCTATATAAAGGGCTTTTATCTGTGATCATTTTTATACATAAAACCACCTATGTTTGGTGGTTTTATCGTTCTTGGTTGCATCCTTCATAGCGATTTGAACCTGCGCCTGTTAAAGCTCCGCTCGCTCGCTTTAACTCCCGCACCAGGCGCTCTAGCCAACGGAGCTACACTCCGAGGTCTATGTTTTTGGAATTAAGATAGCTATCAAAAAACACCGTTTTCACGATGTTTTCTGAATGGTCGGGGCGACAGGACTTGAACCTGCGGCCTCCTGGTCCCAAACCAGGCGCTCTAGCCAACTGAGCTACACCCCGTCTCTGAAGACTATGGCTAAGTGGGGGTATCCTAGCGGAAGATGGGGTAGACGTCTAGAGGGGGTATTCGTTTGACGATTCAGGCGATACGCCTCACGATAGAGGGTAATTTGTTCTATGCATATTGCGCTTGATGCCCGGATGATGGGAGCCGGGAATACGCGGGGGATTGGGAGGTATATTCAAGAGAGTATACAGGCGGCCTTAGAAGTGGATCATGATTTGAGGTATACGCTTGTCGTGCGTGACCTGGTGGGGACGCCGTTTGCGGGGCATCCGCGTGTGGATCATGTGGTGGCGGATATTCCTTGGTATTCCATTAAAGAACAGGTGAACATGGCATCTGTCTTGGAAGAGATTGGAGCGGATCTTATTCATGTGCCGCATTGGAATGTATCGGTGCGGATGCGTAAGCCGTTTGTGGTGACGGTGCATGATGTCTTGTTGTTACGGCAGCCGATGAGTGCCAAGGTGTCAACGAAAGGATTTTTTATACGCACCATTAAGCAAATGGGATTTCGTTTGGTGTTGCGACGGGCGCTTGCGAAGGCGCAGAAGGTATTTGTGCCAACGGAATTTGTCGCGAATGAGGTGGTTGAGTGCGTACGTGTTGAGAAAGCTAAGATGACGGTGACAGGGGAGGGGGTTACGCGTTTTCCAAAGGTTGATTCACGTTTGTGCTCAACGACTCCACATCTCTTGTATGTGGGGAGTGCCTATCCACATAAGCGTTTGGATCTTTTGATACGTGCGTGGGAGAAGCTGCAAGACAAATATCCTGGATCTACGTTGTTGGTGGCGGGGGAGAGGGATGGGTTTATGGAACGACTTGTCGAACACGCAACACGCAACACGCAACACGCAACTCCCGGTAGCGAGAGGGTCAAATTTTTGGGGCGGGTGACGGATGCGGAGTTGGCGGGATTGTATAAAGGGGCAACAGCATTTGTCTTTCCTTCGTCGTATGAGGGATTTGGATTACCTCCGCTCGAATCATTGTCACTTGGATGCCCGGTGATTGCGAGTGATATCGCGTGTTTACGGGAAGTGCTTCCGAAAGAAGGTATCGTGTGGTTTCGGGATGGGGACGAGCATGATATAATACGTGCGCTCGAACAGGTGTTGGATGATCCTTCTCGCGCGAAAGATCTTGTTGCGTCTGCGGCTGAATGGATACGGGTGCGACATGACTGGCGTGCAAGTGCAAAACGGATGGTGGAAGGGTATCGCAAGATGGTCGAGCGTGTTTGATGCTACGTGTTTCTCGAGGAGGAGCGCCTCGACGTTCGTCGGGACGGAGAAGTTCTTCGCAGGAAGAGCTGTGTTTGCAATTAGAAACGCAATTATTTGAAGTGGTTGAGCAGGAGGGACGTGTTGTATCTACGTCGCTGCTTGATGAGGCGAAGATGTCAAAGCGAGCAAGGCGTGGTATTCGACGTAGAACACTTCAGGAGCCGCGCGTGGCGACAAAATTACTTGCAGGAGAAATTCCGACGTTGATGGTGCATCCAGTAATCGATTTAGATAAGGGCTTGTTAGCGTATTTACAGGCTTCGCGTGGATCTACGGAGGTGAGTGCACAACCTTTTGGGCAGCTCCCGCTTGTTTCGCGAGTACCAGTCCGTTTTTCTGCACATGAAGCGAGTGACCATATTCTTCAATTTCAAGTTCCAGCGCGGCCGATGGTGGAGGCGTCACGCGATCCATTTGGGCAAACGGTGCGTGAATGGATGGCTCCGTATCAGATCCCTCCTTCGTTAGAGGGGATGGTGTCGGCGACGCAAGATTTGTGGGTGGAAGAGATTGATCCGCGCTGTTTTCTTGAACAATTTACGCCTGCGCATCCGGATGTCGCGTATTCTCTGCGTTATAGTCTTGCCTCAAAACTGATCGCACCGTTTATTAAATGGGAGGCGGTTACAAAGGAATCGTTGAAGCAGGTGCCGGTGGTGGTATCGGATCAGCTCACAGACGAGCCTCCAGCGTCTTCGTTCTCACTTCCTGAAGAAGTCGTTGATTATACATCTCTTCTCGGGGTTGGTATAGCTGAGCAGTTTACTTCGATAGATGCGGATGAGGCGTATCGAGGGTCGTATGGGTTGGTTGCGCGTCTTAAGAGGGGGATGGGTCGGTTGGTTACGGCGTTTGATTGGACGACAAAAGAAGTTGTCCAGGTCGAGCAGGAAGTGATGGAACGTTTGGAGGTTGTGGAGGAGGAGGTCGAAGAAGTCGCAGAGGAGATAAAACAGGTTTGGAATGTACCGATGCTCGTGCCACGTTTGCACACGGTGCGCGTGATGGCTGGTTTTTTTGGCTTATTGGCAATCGTTTCGATTCCAGCGGGTGCGGTGTCTTTGTCGCGTTCGTTTGGATCTTCAGTGCGAGATGTGAGGGTGCAGAGTGCGGCCGCTTTGTCTGAAGTGCAAACAGCTTTACAGGGTGCGCCTTCGGGTCAGGTCGAAGCGTGGGCACAGGCGTCTGAACGGTTTGGTCAGGCCCGGGAGTCGTTGTTGCGCGCGAATACATTGGCGTTGGGGTTAGCTCAGGCGTTGCCGCAAACCCGTTCCCAGTATGGAAGTGCGCAGGCCTTGCTCACGGCGGGCGAGCGTACCTCGCAGGCGGCAAAACTTCTTACCATTGGTGTTTCGCGAGCTTTGGAAGACAAGAATCAGTTACGACCAGACGAACGGATTGGGATTTTCTTGACGTATCTTGATTATGCTTCACCTCTTTTAGAGGAGGCCTTACAATCTTTGGAGCAAGTTGAGCCAGAGGCGTTGCCGTTGAGTTTGCGAGGTCAAGTGGCAGAGCTTCGTTCTATGGTGGGGGCTGGTCGTTCATCATTTCAGGATGCGAAGACGTTGCTTGTCTTTTTGCAGACGGCTTTGGGACATGACGCGCCTCGGACGTACCTCTTTGTGTTTCAGAACCATGCGGAATTGCGCCCGACGGGTGGATTTATGGGTTCATTGGCCGAAGTTACCTTTGATCGAGGAGAGATTGCGAATATCCATGTGCCGGGTGGTGGGCCCTATGATTTGCGCAGCCAGTTGCGTGCCCGGGTCATTCCTCCGCGTCCTTTGCAGCTGGTGGGAGGGCGTTGGGAATTTCAGGATGCAAACTGGTTTCCGGATTTTCCTGCGGCAGCCGACAAGATTCGGTGGTTTTGGAGTCAGGCTGGGCAACCAACGCTTGATGGGGTGATCGCGATTAATGATACGTTGTTAGAGGGATTATTGCGTGTAACGGGTCCGATTGAGATGCCTGAGTATGGCAAGACCTTGAGTGCGGATAATGTGGTGGTTGAGCTGCAGAAATCGGTTGAGCTTGAGTATGACAGGACGGAGAATAAACCAAAGAAGATTATTGGAGATTTGATGCCCAAGCTCCTTTCTCGTTTGAAAGCGGGTTCTCGTGAAGATTGGTTGAAGTTAGCGGAGCTAGGATTAACGGCTCTTGAAACAAAAGATGTGCAGGTATGGATGACCCGAGCGGAGGAAGAGCAGTTGGTTGAGCGCTATGATTGGAATGGGCGGCTTAAACCAACGCTCGGTGATGCGCTTGCAATCGTAGAAGCCAATATTGCGGGTCAAAAGACGGATACCTCGATTCAGGAGCGTGTCGACCATGAAGTTGAGATTGCTGAGGATGGGACGATCACGGATACCGTTACACTGACGCGTGTTCATGCGAGGGTAAAGGGCGAATTGTTTAAAGGAGCCAACAATGTTTCCTATGTACGTGTGTATGTGCCAACAGGCTCTCGATTATTAGAAGCGACGGGTTTTGAAGCCCCTTCCTCGAGTTTATTTGAAATTCCTTTGCTAGAGGATCAGTTAGACCCTCACGTGGCGCGTTTGGTGACTCCTGAGTCTAGTCCTGTGTCTGATGTAGACGTGACGCAGGAATTTGGCAGGACGGCCTTTGGGGGCTGGTTGCAATTGCGTCCAGGGGAGACGCGCGTGAGTCGTTTTCGTTACACGCTTCCGTTTACGGCCTTTGACTTGGCGCAGCGTACGGGGGAAGGTCAAGTGACGGACGCTGCTTCTGCAAAGCGGGCGGCGTATATGGTTCTTTTGACGAGCCAGGCGGGAAAAGCTAACCGTGATATCAATACGCGTGTGCAGGTTCCTGCCGGTTGGCAAATGCGTTGGACAAACCAATCTTCTGAGGGTCCATTTGAGCTTGCGGCGCCTTGGGATCGTGATCGAATTTTAGCGGGGTTATTTGAAGTTGGCCTTTAAGATCCTATTATGTATGGCGTTCTTTAAAAAACGAGTCCCTACGGCGTCTAAAATGGATGTGCCGACAAAAGAAAAAGATCGCGCGGCCGTTGATCGTGGGTTGCGAGCGATTTATGTTGATGCGAAGGGTCACGTGCCTAAATTGGATCGGTTTGAGCGGACACGGTCGTGGCGCATGGCCTGGTTTTTCGCGGCTGGTGGAGCGTTGTGTCTATTGTTGACGGCACTGGCTTGGAGTGGATTTTGGGTCTTTGGTGGAGGGGTTGCGACACGCTCCTCGGCGTTTGTGGTGGCGGTGCAAGGAGCGACAGATGTTTCTTTAGGAGAAGAGCAGGTATATGAGTTGGTATGGCGTAATACCGAGCCACAGCTCTTAACGGATGTAGAGATTCGTCTTAATACCCCCACAGATTTTACGGTTACGGCTCTTGAGCCAGCGCCGACCGATGTAGGGTTGCGTATTTGGAAGTTAGGGTTGGTTCAGTCGCAAGCGTCTGGGCGTATTCGTGTGAAGGGGTTTTTTGTAGGGTCATTGGGAGAACAAACGGCTCTTCAGGTTTTGAGTACGTATCGTGCTGATCGTACAGAGAGGGTGTCTGAGCAAACATCGTTGCAAACAATTCGCTATACGGGGACGGTATTGGCGGGAAATATTTTGTTTCCAGAACGTGTTTTGGCAGGTGAGCCAACGCAAATTAAGTATGCTATCGCGAATTTGGGTAAACAGTCTTTAGATCACCTCGTGGCAAAACTTGTCTTTCCCCCAGGGTTTATTCCGGGAGCAGTTGTAACGGGTACCCAGGTGGACTTAGCTCGGCGTACGGTTTTGTTTCCGATTGGGAGCTTGGCGGCTGGATCTTTTTATACGGCGACCTTGCCGGGAGTGTTTGTTTCAGGAGGGAGTGGGGAAGCGACCTTTCAGGCAGAGACGGGGCGTATGAGTGTTGAGAATGCGCTCCTGGTTGCAGCCCGGAGTGAAGCGCGGCTTGCGATTGCCCCAGGAGATCTTACGGTGCGTTTGATCGTGAATGGAGGGGATGAAGCACGCACTTTGGAGCCGGGGGAGCCGATGCGAGCGACGGTTGCTTACGAAAATGTGAGTACACAACCGGTCAGGGATGTGGCTATCACCCTTCAACTTGAATCGGTCGTGAATGGACGCTCGGCGACGGGTACGTCGTTGATTAATTGGAAAGAATTTGATGATCCTAAGCAGGGCGCCTCTACTACCCGATCTCGTATACAGACGGTTCGATATGACAAGATGCGTATTCCTGTATTGGCGGAACTTGCTCCTGGAGCGCGTGGCACGATTGATGTGGGGTGGTTGACGTTACCTGTCACGAGCGGGACAAGGGATGCGCTCATCCGTGTGATGGCACAAACACAGGTTTCCGTTACGGGGGAACGTGCACCGCGCCTTATTCGTTCTCAGCCTGTCACTCTTACGTATCGAACAGATGCCGATGTCGTGGTTGAGCCGCGCTATTTTTCTGAGGAGGGTGCGCCGCTTGGGTCTGGTCCTCTGCCGCCTACCGCAGGCAAGACGACCACGTATCGTATTTATTGGACGGTGCAGAAAAGTTTGCATGAAGTACGTGATGTTACGATTCGAGCGGCGTTGCCTACGATTGCGGTTTGGACGGGTAAAATGGAAGGGGCGACGGGAGCGATTGCTTATGATGAAAAGACGCGCATGGTGACGTGGAATGTGGGTCGTGTGCCAGAAAATACCCGTGAACTCGAAGGGTGGTTTGAAGTTGCGCTAACGCCTCAAGCGATTGATGTGGGGAGGTTTGCCTCTTTGCTGGGTGAGACGTCGTTTCAGGGCACGGATGCGCGCGTTAATGAAACAATTCGACGGGTAAAACCTGGATTAAGCACGGATTTATCGACGGATGAAGGCGCAAAAGGAAAAGGAGTTGTGAGATAGTCTACGCAGCTGTGACGTTATAAAAAAATATGCTATTATAGGATCGTTCTTTTCTATGACTTTACGTGGCTCCCGTCGTCCGCATGTTGTCCCGATTACGGCTCCTTCTTTTCCGACTGCACCGCGTACGAATATTTATCGCAATATTGCCTACAGTTTTATCGCCTTCACGGTGATCGTGGTGCTGGCGGTTTTGTGGTTGTCTTCGGCGAGAGCAACGATTGTTGTTCAAACAAAACGTACCCCGATCACGTATGAGGGTGCGGTGGATGTGGCGCGTCAGCCTCAGCCGGGACAAATTCCTGGTCGAGTGGTGAATGGAGTGTTTGAAAAAATCCAGGAGTTTCCCGTTGGAACCTCTGTTACCGCTACTCTTCCGGTTGTTCCTGTTGTGCCGGTTACGCCTCCTCCTGCCCCTCCAACGACGCCCGTAACGGTTACTGCACGAGGAACCGTTCGTATTTATAATAAATATTCAAAAGCGCAGACGCTGATTCGTACAACGCGTTTACTTACGGCGGATCAAAAACTCTATCGTATTGACCAAACAGTGCGTTTGCAGCCAGGTGAATCGATTGAAGTTCCGGTCTATGCCGATAAGCCTGGGGCAGAGTTTGTGATTGGGCCGACGACCTTTACGATCCCGGGATTATTTGTCGATTTACAAAAGTATATTTATGCGGAATCGATAAGTCCTTTTCAAGCGGTGAGCGCTCCTGTGACCACCACGCCCGCTACGTCTACAGCTTCCCCTACGCCTACCCCTATTCCCGCAGCTCCTCGTTCAACGACGGGCAAGCTTGTGGTACAAGCAGATCTAGATGCGGCTGAACAGACCCTTACGCAAGCGATTTTAGATCAAGCGAAAAAGACCTTGGGAGCGGATTTGGGAGATTTGAGCCGTATGGACGTAGTCTATTTAGTGCGAAAACCAGATCGGTTTAAGACCAATGTGTCGGTGGGACAATCTTCTGATACGTTCTTAGCTTCGTTAAAACTTGATGTTACGGCCGTCTTTTATCCTAAGGAAGATCTTCTGTCTTTGGTGCGTCTTAAATTAAAAGAGAAGATTCCAAGTGAGCGTGAATTTCTTCCTCCAACGACGGGCAGTGGCTTGATCCTGGAAATCCAATCTGCGGATGCAAAAGCCGAGACAGCGAATGTTCGGATTAAAGCAGAAGGAGCCTATCGAATTACGCCGTCGAGCCCTGGGTTACAGAAAACGGTGGTAGCAGGCAAAGAACCACAGGAAGCGATTGCGATTCTTAAATCGATTGAGGGGGTTGATGACGCACAAGTGACTATTAAACCAAAATGGTTTGGCAAGATTCCTACGTTAAAAGATAGAATTGACATTAAAGTTGAATAGCTTAAGCGTCTTTACTTGTCATCCCGAATGGAGTCCGACGCAGTCACGTCATTCGCGAACGACGTGACGCAGTGAGGGATCTCGCAGCCAAAACAAGTATCCCCCTTTCCTGTCATTCCCGCGAAGGCGGGAACCCAGCCTAGACGGATCGATAGGTGGTTGGATTGTGATATATAGGCGATGGGCTCGCATGGGTGGGCTTTTTTTAGATTACGCCCCTCGCATTCCACCTACGCTGTGTATGGTGGACCGGAGCCGAAACCTGCAGTCCGCAATCATGGGCAACGGTTT
>JAGOUY010000009.1 GCA_018061025.1 Patescibacteria group bacterium | reverse complement strand
GACTCTGCTCCAAAGTACAACGAGGCCCGAGAAACCTCGTTGGAAGCCGGCACGACGATGTGCCAAGACTAAATACTCTTCCTGACCGATAGTGAACAAGTACAGTGATGGAAAGCTGAAAAGCAGCCCGAGAGGGCGATGAAATAGTATCTGAAACCGTATGCTTATAAGGAGTTGGAGCGGGCGCAAGTCCGTCACAGCGTTCCTATTGAAGAATGAGCCGACGAGTGTATATGTGTCGCAGGTTAATTCCTTGCGAGGAAGAAGCCACAGTGAAAGCGAGCCTGAATAGGGCGTTTGTGGCACGTATATGACCCGAAACCCGGTGAGCTAGCCATGACCAGGATGAAGTCCCACGAAAGTGGGATGGAGGTCCGAACCCACGAGCCGTTCAACACTCGGGGATGAGTTGTGGCTAGAGGTGAAATTCCAATCGAACTGGGTGATAGCTGGTTCTCCCTGAAATATATTTTGGTATAGCGCTTGTTTCATAGCTTGGCGGAGGTAGAGCACTGAATGGGAACAGGGGCGCAAGCCTACTGTTGCCAACCAAACTCCGAATGCCGTCAAGTGTTCACAGCAGTCAGTCTCTGGGGGCTAAGCTCCAGTAGACAAGAGGGAAACAGCCCAGACCGCAGTCTAAGGTCCCTAAATTCGTACTAAGTGTCAAAGGTGGTCAGATGACTTATACAACCAGGAGGTTGGCTTAGAAGCAGCCATCCTTTAAAGAAAGCGTAACAGCTCACTGGTCAAGTTGTCCGGCGCCGAAAACTTATCGGGGCTCAAGTACGATACCGAAGTCGCGGACTACGTTTCATCTTCGGATGAGAGTAGTGGTAAGGGAGCATTCTGATCAGCACTGAAGCGGAAGGCGTGAGCCACCGTGGAGCGTTCAGAAGTGAGAATGTCGGTATAAGTAGCAAAAAAACAGGTGAGAATCCTGTTCATCGTAAACCCAAGGTTTCCAGGGCAACGCGAATCGTCCCTGGGTTAGTCGGTCCTAAGGCGAGGCCGAAAGGCGTAGCTGATGGACAGCAGGTTAATATTCCTGCACTTGCTTAGTGTTTCAATGGAGTGACGCATCGTCTTATTTATCGAGATTCTTGGATTGAGTCTTTGGGCGTTTGGGGGTGACTGATAGGCAAATCCGTCAGTCATAAGCCTCTGGATGAGCGCAAGTCTGCCGTGAGGTAGGCAAGGATAGAGTCGGTGGTGCCGAGAAAAACTTCTAGAGCTAACGTTAAGCAAACCGTACCGTAAACCGACACAGGTGGGTGAGCATAAGTGTGCTAAGATGTACGAGAGAACCCACGTTTAGGAACTCGGCAATACAACGGCCGTAACTTAGGGATAAGGCCTGCCCGTAGCAATACGGGCCGCAGCGAAAGACGCTTACCGACTGTTTACCAAAAACACAGCTTCCTGCAAAGCCGCAAGGCGAAGTATAGGAAGTGATGCCTGGCCAGTGTCAGAACGTTAAGGGGAGAGGTCATGGGGCAACCCGGCAGCCTTGAGCCGAAGCGCTGATGAACGCCGGCGATAACTATAATCGTCCTAAGGTAGCGAAATTCCTTGTCGGGTGAGTTCCGACCCGCACGAATGGCATAACGAGTGAGCGACTGTCTCAACGTGGGACTCGGCGAAATTGCAAGTGGGGTGAAGATGCCCTGTACGCGCAGTCAGACGAAAAGACCCCGTGAAGCTTTACTACAATTTGATATTGGGTACCGGGTTAGCATGTTCAGTGTAGGTGGGAGCCGCAAGGCGCCAATGAGACACCACCCTTGCTCTCTCGGTATTCTTATCCTGGCCCATATATCTGGGTTAGGAGACAGTATCTGATGGGTAGTTTAACTGGGGCGGTTGCCTCCTAAATGGTAACGGAGGCGTTTACAAAGGTCAGCTAGGTGCGGATGGAAATCGCACTGATCCTGCAATGGGATAAGCTGGCTTAACTGCAAGACCAACAAGTCGAGCAGATGCGAAAGCAGAACATAGTGATCCGACCGTACGATATCGGACGGCGGAAGCTCAACGGATAAAAGCTACTCCGGGGATAACAGGCTGATCTGGTCCGAGCGTCCACAGCGACGACCAGGTTTGGCACCTCGATGTCGGCCCATCGCATCCTGGGGCTGGAGAAGGTCCCAAGGGTTAGGCTGTTCGCCTATTAAAGCGGTACGCGAGCTGGGTTCAGAACGTCGTGAGACAGTTCGGTCTCCTGTCTACTGCGCGCGTGGAACATTGCGAGAACAATTCCTTAGTACGAGAGGACCGGGAATTACGAACCTCTAGTGTGCCTGCTGTTCTACCAAGAGCATCGCAGGGTAGCTACGTTCGGCACGGATAAACGCTGAAAGCATCTAAGCGTGAAGCCGTTCTCAAGATTAATGTTCGTCATAGGACCCTCCGAGACGAGGAGGTTGATAGGTGGTAGGTGTACAAGTCGCGAGACTTTGAGCCGAGCCATACTAATAGTCCAATGCTTCGGCCTTCCGGCTGTAAATTGTTCGTCGCAAGACCAACAACTACGGATGGTGGCTAAGCAATTCATGTGCGTGCGTGCAAATAGCAAGCAAGCCATGTCATATACGCATGGTATATTGATTCGAAAAAACACAGGTTTGTGCCTTCGACTTATTTATCTGTAAAAACAGATGAATAGGCCGGTGGCCCAAGCGGTGGGGAAACACCCGTTCTCATCCCGAACACGGAAGTTAAGCCCACCAGCAGCGATGGTACTTGGACCCAACCCGGTCCTGGAAGAGTAGCCCGCTGCCGGACAGAGAACCTCACGAGAAATCGTGGGGTTTTGTGTTTCTGGAAGTTTTAGTGCCCACCTAGTGCCCACTTTTTTCTACTTCTCTCTTTTCTATCTCGCTAAACATCTCGACCGCATCCTTGAGTGCCGACGGTGCGAGGTGCGCGTACTTACTCGTCATAAGGATGTTGGAATGCCCTAATAGCTCCTTCACTACATTCATGGGAACTCCTTCGGCTGCCAGGTGGGAGGCGGTTGTATGTCTGAGGGTATGCCAGGAGATTTTGCGGATACCAACTCGAACACAGGCACGCTTCAGGGCGTTCAGAGCGAGATGATGGGTGAGGTCGCGTCCATCACCTAGGTCGAATACAGGACCGCTCTTTTTTACCGTTTGAGACAGGAAAGCGTGCAGGTCGCCGGCAATGGCAATAGATCGAACCTTTCCATTCTTGGGAGTGCCGATGAGCCCCATGACCTTATTCCGTCGGACGTTAATGATGCGTTTTGCCATGTCTACGTCTGCCCAGTCAAGACCGATGATCTCTCCAAAACGCATGCCTGTACGCAGAGCCATGCGGATCATTCCATGGATAACGGGGTCTTGATCGTCTGTAAGGAGCTTCGCCGATTCCGTTGGAGAAAGAAAATCTATCCGGCCGCAATCTATCGGGAATTTCTTCATCTTGGGCATCACAGTCAGTTTTTCCCAATCAATCGCGCATTGGAGGCATTTTCTTAAACAGGCCAAGAAGTTATTGATCGTCTTAGGATTCAAGCCCGCCTGTTTCTTTAACGCTTTGAACTGCTCAATCTGGTAGTTATTGATCTTGTCCAAGGGGGTTTCACCAAAGAAGGGGAGGAGGTGAACGCGTAGCACCCCTTCTTTGGTGTATTGCTCTGATGGTTTATTGGTTGTGAGGACGTAAGTTTTGTACCACTCCGCTGAGAATTCCCTAAAGGTAGGCATCTTATCCTCCGGTTTTGGCACGTCTCGTCCAAGGAGAGATTCTCCGCGTGCCATTCTCTGCCGTAAGACCTGCTCGAAGGCCTCGGCTCCACGTCGAGTATTCTCAGGCGAGAGGATACGATGTCGCTTATTATCATGCGGATGCCGGAAATCCACGCACCACCTATCCCGAATCTTCCGGACGGTCATAGCTAAAGGCGGTAATTTTGTCAGTTTTGCCACGCTCGATGAAGTCGATAAGATCCTGTTTCTTAAACAGAAGTCGTCGACAGACACGGTAGAAGCGAATCGCACGTTTCTCCACCAGGCGGTACATGCCAGTACGGGCAATCCGAAGAAAATTCGCGGCTTCTACGATGTTGAGCATCTCTAATTGCGTAGAGAGCGCATAGTTCATAGTCTCGAGTTGTCGAGGAGCATCAACTGATTGAAGAGGTTTAGTTACACTAGCGTCTGGCATAGGGGAGGGGAAGAGAGAGGGTTAAAGAGGCTTAAATGAGACCATTTGTAGACGTGAAATCGGAGAAGAACTCCTTGTACTTTGGTTTAAGCGCGTACCATTTCGCTTTAGACTCTTTAGAGCCCACAGCATCAACCAAACCAAGAACGGAAAGTTCCTTTAAATCTCGAGCAGCTGTTTTGGCACTCTTGCTAATCAGTTCGGAGGTCATCTTGGGCGTTAAATATTCTTGGCCAATAAGTTCGACTAAAATCACCGCTCGATCAATGGGCATGCTGGACAGCACGATCGGTTCTAAAGATTTCAACTCGTCTTTGGTGATGGCGGTCTTGCCTCGCATGGCGGCTAGTACACGTGCGAGTGACCTAAGTTGATTCAAGAGACGCCAAGGCTGCTCAATTTGAGGGTCAGAAACCTCGTAGTACTCAACGGTTTTACCCTCGTCGTTTTCAAACGATGCAGACTTAGTAATCGTGGTACCGCGAGCATGCGCGATAAAATCCGCCGCGGTGTTTACCCATGCTTGAACCTCCGGACTCTCAACTTCCATTTCAGGAAAGATGGCCAGTGCCTTCTCACTTTGTTGATGGCAGTACGTGGAGACGATCTGTCGAGCCTCTTTAATCCGTTCTGTGCGGTGGCTGGCATCCCACGCAATGACATGGCCGCGCTTTAGGGTATCCTCCGTTAGTTCGGGAACCCTCACGAAAAAGAACCGACCACCGAGTTGGTGCATGTACCGATGATGCTGGCTAAGGACAGCAGGTGTGATGCATCCAACCATAGAGAATTGTGATAAGTAGCTCACGTGTCCACGTGTTGCCGTGAACTTTTCATATTTGCCGTCGAAGATGGAGGTGAGATCACCAAGAATTTTCTTTACAGTATCTTCCTTCAAAGAGAATAGGGTGGTGAGGTCTTTTACGACAAAACATTTGCCGTTCAGTAGCGGGAGCAAATCCTCCGGGTCAGACCCATCAGGCCTGATGTATCCCGAGGCAAAGGCGTTTTCGCTAAGTGTATCGAGGCTGTAAATTTCTGGTAGGTCAATCAAACGAACAAGTTCTGTCTTGAAGGAAGAGGGAGCCCCGACCAGCATGAGCCAAATAGGGGGAGCCGTACCCAGCTTCGCTGACACATAGGTTGCGATGACCAGATCGAGGATCGCCGGATCGACGATGCCAACCTTAGAAATAGCTTCCAGCGCTTGTGCGGAGCTTACTTCCGTCTGAAGTAACTCAATTTTTTCAGACGCACGAGCTTCATCTCGAGCAAGCATTTCGCAAAATTGTTTAGCTCTGGAATATGCTTGGTGGAACGGCTTCATCTTCCCTTTCTGTAGAGAGAAGTACTCCCTAACGTTATTGTCGATGAACAAAGTAGGATCAATTTGGTCTTGTGCGTGAAGCACCTTCCATAGATGGTTAAGACGGCTTGGGAGTGTCTCTAAGCGCGTATCCTTAGGAACGGAGCTGAGGAGATTATCAAGTGAATCAACTGGTTCCTCCGCAACCTTAAGCTCAGAAGCTGGTCTCCCTGTTTCTAACAATTCAAGAAGATCCTCTTTGGTTTTACCGAGCTTCATGAAGAAGTCAGTGACATCACCTTTCTCCCCAACTTCCGGAGGGAGGTGAACGATCTTGGCATGAGGGATAAGGCTTCCAACTTTCTTTGCACCCTCCTTACCGCCATCGTCGTTGTCGTACAGAACGTATACGTTTGGTATAGATGCAAAGAATGTGGCCCATGCGGGATTGAATGTGCTGCATCCACTCGTACTACTGACAGCAACCAAGCCTTTAGATCGTAGAATGAGAGAGTCCAATTCACCTTCGGCGATGAATACCGTATCTGCCCCCTGTATAAGTTCGACACCATACAGAGCAGCGGTTGAACCAGATGCGTTTTTATACCGCAAACCCTGGACGGCAAACTCAGGTGGGTATCGGCGTTTGGCAAAAAGCCATTCACCTGAGCTACTTTTGATAGGAATCGTAAAGCAGCCGCCATCCCATCCCAGCTTCGCTTCATTGATAACTTGATCAGAGAGGCCGCGGGCATCTTTGAGCCATTCACGCCGATCAGCAGGCAAGCTCGTGTGCCACTGCTCTACTTGTTCTTGGGTGAGTAGGCTTTGGGGATGACTAGAGTCCATATGAATTGTGAGCTAAGCGGGTAATAGCCTCTTTAAAACCGCAGTCGTAGAGCGATTCAACGAAACGAATCACGTCGCCACCCTTACCACAGCCGAAACAGTAGAAGCTATTTGTATCCTCGTACAAAGCCAGTGAAGGTGTGTTGTCTAAGTGAAAAGGACACTTAATCATGTAGCAACGATTAGCACGTTTTACCTTAGTGAAAAGTTGTCTCGCTACCCAGACGATCGGAGCGCGTTTGGCCTGTTCAAGAAGGAAAGAAAAATTGGGCTGTGGACCTAGATGGGGGGAAGGGGTGCTTTTATGGTTTGGCGTCATGGTAGTAGAGAAATTTAAGTTAAAAGTCGCATTGAGCGTGCGCACGCTCTTCCGCTTATTTAGATGAACGTCCATCTAGCGGGGGAGGATACAGAGCTATTTACGCCACGTCGAAGATTTTAGGCTAATATTAGCCTAAAATACGGTTATTAATGAAAGAAAAAATAACCAAACAAAAAATAACCGCTAAACAGAGGTCATTTTTATGGTTATTTTTTTCAGTAAAAAATAACCGATTAAGTTCACCTTACAGCGTACTCGGGTTCTTACCGACGTTCCCACTTCATACACGGTATCCTTTTGAACCTCGTCCAATGCCAGACTCAATCAATTCAGCAGCTTCAGGATGCTTTGCTTTTAGGTCGCGAAAAACCATCTTCGCTTTATACCCCTCCCCCTCATCCACACCTTCCATCATGTCAATTTCAAGTCTCTCCGTTGGAACGAAATCCCCCTGAGCAATGATAAGACGCTTAACAAAATTGACCATTAGGTGCTCAACCGCTGGCTTGGGACCTTGTGGGGCTGACATGAGCACTTTATCACCGAGTAAAATTGCTTTTATACTTCCGTCGTAAGCAAGACGACCATAGGTTATCCTGGCTTTGTACTCCATGACGGCAACAGGAACTATTACCAATTTCTCCGTATCAGGGTCAGATAGTTCTTTTGTGTAGATATTTTGGATTTCAATGACCCCCTTACTCCAAAGAACGAGGAGAAGTTCTTCAAAACAAAACCGTTGATAGGGAGTGCCTCTCTTAATGGCTTTTGTTTCGATTTCATCCATGTCGAACCTCCGTATCTCTATGCGTGGGTTGTCACCACGATAGTACCTAAGTATGAGGCTCATTAGCCCCTCCCGCTGTTCGTGAAACGGAATGACTTTGTTACATTCATATTTATCTTCTTCGTCCGCTTGGCTTAACGACGTACTCCGCTCGATTTTAGAAAGATAGTCGGTGATAAATCTTTCAAGTGACGGTCTCCTTATTTTCACTTCTACCTTTACAGCCTCTTCTGTTTCACTCACCTTAAAAACCATGCCCAGTTCTTGTTTTCGGCTGTTCAAGCGATCAAGGGCTTCTTTTAGGCTATCACTTGTTTGCCAACGACTATAAGAGAAAAAAGTAATTGGTCGCTCAAAGGAGGGATTAGCCTCGCTTGGGTTTAACTCAGCCATGCGCTGCATGAACATCAGTTCACAATAACACCTAAAGATGATGAAGAAATCCAGCCTTCGTTCGATTTTGAATACCATAGTTAATTAGAGGGCCTTAATTGGTGTTGGCGTAATCTTGTGACTTTTTCCTTCCCTAACCTCCTCACCATCCGTAAAACGGACGCAGCTTTTCTTGTGTAACGCCCATTATAGACCACTAGCCTTACATTCGTCTGCTTGTCGCGTAGCTTCATATGCTGCCTGAACTTACGAAACAAAGGATTCCCATGACCGTCACGGGTGGATTGGTATGCCAGGTCGAAACAATCGCGACAAGCCACCCTACCAAGACGACTAATCTGTAGCTTGTTCCGCCGCGAGGAACATGACGGACAGAGTAGGTATGGCCTACTTCCGTAAGTCACGATCACGGTTTCAAGACGTACGTTTTGGTAGGTTGATCCGTGCAAAGAAGGATAGGAAAGGTCGAGCGTAACCGCTCCTTCCTCTTTATGGTTGATGCGATAACGTCCGTTTGGCTTGAGTGATGTTTGGTCGAGCCAGAAAACGCCCTCCGTTTGGCGTTCACGGTGCAAAATGTTGCGGCCTAACTCAGAAATAGAAAAGCTCCGGAAGTCTTCCACGAGACGTTTAACGGGTCTTGCTTCGGTCTGCACAGCATTCAGCTCCATACCCATATCGTATCACAAAACAAGCCATTTTTAAGCAAAATAGCCCCATTCATCCATACCTCCTACTCACGTTCCCCCGGCCATTAAGTCGAACCACTCCCGCCACCCCCTTTTTGCATACGTTCTCTTTTTCATCCTCCTTATCGCTTCGTGCCGCATACGTTTCTTCGGTGCTCGCCGTCTTCGCTTAAGCGTTGTCGGTCACGAGTTCCTTTTGTTTTTATTCATCTCATCTATGTCGACAGAAACCAAGACCCAAGAAGCTCCTCCTCCCGACACTATAAGCAATTGGAAAGGGAGCATGGCAACACGTCAAAAAGTAGAAGCGCAAATCCTTGAACGCTATGGAGCTGAAGCTGCAAGCGCCTACGATCCATTAACGAATTGCTTCCCGTGCCGCCTTTGGCTTAAGAGGGGTTTTTGCGTGAAAAAAGGAGAAAAAGCCCTCCAATCCATAACTTTCGTTGAGAAGAAGGATGCGCAGGGAAACGTGGTAGGGAAATACCCAAAGAAGGTCTTCCTTTTCTTTAAATCCCAAGTGGAGCCTCTCAAAGACTCCTCTCCAAATACGCTATGAATCCCAACGATCATAGCTTAACCCTGCAAATAGACATGGAAGAGTATCGGTCGAAAGAAAAGCTACGCACACAACGTACCTGTCGCCATCGCTTCTATCGCACGCACCTCTGCGACTTCGACAATGACAAGCTCATCGACGTAGCGGAATGTACTCGCTGCGGTCTTCAGTCCTAATAAATAATATAATATGAATCCATCAACTACAGCCCTCGCCGCCCCGATCCATGAACTTCATACAGCATCTCTTCAGAACCAGGGCTCGCTCGTCGCTCCCGTGACATCCGTTGATAGTATCGTTAAGGCGTGGGACTCGTTTAAGGAGTTGAAGTTCCGGTTGCTCAACGAGACTGATTTTGCCACGATCAAGGGCGAGAGATACGCAAAAAAATCAACTTTTAGAAAGTTAGCGTTAGCCTTTGGTATTAGCGTGGAAATTGTCCGTGAAGACCATATCACCTTCAAAGACTCGACGGCGTTTCTTCTCACCGCTCGCGCTTCTAGTCCCAATGGGCGTTTTATGACCGCCGTGGGTAGCTGCCACACCGACGAGAAGAAATTCTCCAAGGCATCAGATGCGAGGGCTGTTGCGCAGACGCGAGCAACAAATCGCTGTATCGCAGACCTTGTAGGCTGGTCAGCGCCATCCGCTGAAGAGATTATCGGCGAAGAGGTTGAACCGCCTCGCCGGGAATTGCCTCAGGCACACCCAAACGAAGAAGAACTGCACGAACCTCGAAACGCCATGACTGAGCGGCAGCGTACTCTCCTCGTGTCTCTGATAAATCAAAAGGTAATCGATTCAGAAGAACGTGAGGTCGCCCTTAGCGTGATCGGCTCCTATTCAAAAGAAGATGCCTCTCAAGTCATCTCTAGCTACCTCGAACCTCAGCCAGCTTAAACAATTCAACCATGAACAGGAGGCGGAGTAACGGATAACCCTTACTCCGCCTTTCTGTTCTCATTCAATTTCTATGTTCTTTTTATTCATTCTCGCAATTGTTTCCGTCTGGGTCGTCTATTCGACCGTGAACGGCGGTCAGCAAACGCCAAAGCGTCCACCGTTGCCCACTGTAAGAGATGCTAAACGCCTCGCATTGGAAAGAGCCATAAGAAGCATTGCAGGTAAGGACATAGCGGAAGAAAAGATGAAGGCACTCACTATCGAATCTCCTAACGTTCTCATCACCGCACGAGCTGGAGCGGGCAAGACCCTGGTCATAGCGACTAAGGCTGCATTGGCTGTTCGTACAGGCACGAAGCCGCAAAACACGCTGTCCCTCTGTTTTAATCGCTCTGCTGCCATGGAACTTGGGAACAGAATCGCAGCGTATGGTGCGAAGAATGCGCCAACCGCCACGTTCCATTCCCTAGCGTTCGCAATCTTTCGTTCCCGAAAGAACACGCTGATCTTTAGTGCGCAACAGCACGCGCTTACGCGTACCCTGCTCACCGGCAAGGCGGAGAAGCGTGCGAAGGAAACAGAGGCAGACCCTATAGATGAACTTGTTACCGATGTCCTTACGTTTATTTCATCCGCAAAGCACAAAGGGCTGAGCGTCAGTGAAATATGGGCGAGGTGTGGAGGCCTCGGTGATCTTGCAACGCAGGTAGCAAGCCTCTATGCCGCCTATACGAACCACCTCAGTACGCATGGCTTAATGGATTTTGATGATTTGATCGCTAACGCTACGGTTCAGCTGCGAGCTTTGCCGCGTCTTCCCGTGATACGGCTAAACGGGAACGCATGCGATCTCAATGCGCTTAGGTTGGTGAGCATTGATGAATGCCAAGACCTGTCTCCCGCTTTCTTTCACCTCATACAAGCACTAAGGGACAGAAACTCCTCTATGGGTGTATATGCTGTTGGTGATGCTTGGCAAAGTATCAACTCCTTTGCTGGTTCAAGTTTGGAATACTTTAACCATTTTGAGCGCTACTTCCCTCAAGCAATACGATCAACTCTCTTAACCAACTATCGCAGTTGCAAAGCAATCGTAGATAATTCGAATAAGTGGATGAAAGGGTTAGGAGAAGGTGGTATTGCTCTCAGGGAAGGAGGAAGCGTAGAGAATCTAAAAATATCATGTAGGGGTATAGGGGGAGTTTCTGTCCATGAGACGTTGAAGGAGTTAGTTGCGCGTGAACGAGATCGATCTGTTCTTGTGCTAGCGAGGAGAAATATTTGTCATGGGAAGGATTTAACGAGTTGGCAGACGGAGCTGTCACGTCTTCATGCGGACGTGCGCGTGAAGACGGTTCACGCGGCTAAAGGGAGCGAGGCGGATGTTGTCTTGTTCTTGAAGGAGCCGGGCACAGGAGGAGGTCGCTTGGCTTGTTTAAATGGTCTGCTAGGGATTATGGACGCGGAGGTAGAGGCAGAGGAACGGCGGTTGGAATACGTGGCGCTGACGAGGGCGAGGCAGAGGTTGGTGGTTGTTAAGTGATGACCCTTATAGTGCCCGTCTCAGAGATTTTCTTTTTGACATTTAGCTTATTTGGGCGTATTTTTCGAATGTCTGGATTCGAGCAAAGTGAATTATATATCTAAAGCAAGCCGCTAAGCTTGTTTGAGATGGGTTACCGCGTAATAACGGGCAACCATCTACAAACAGGCCTAGCAGTAACCCTGCTTTGCTTGGGTCCAGACAACCAGATGGTTGTCCTTTTTGTTTTTACTAAATCTAATTTTAATTCTATGGGCGAATTCATCGGTTCCGTTATCGGTATTGGGGTAGTAATCGTGTTTATATTCAGACTATTTGCCAAAAGAGACAGGATAATCAAAGAGGCAGAGAAAAAACATGACGTCACGTTTCGTTCAGGGCAGTTTTTCCCAAAAAATTCGTCAAAGACTGACGATCGTACGTCCTAAATATGGGATTCATGAATGACCTTTTGGGTGACATGAGAATGGCTGTAATCAAGAAGAGAAGTTCTGCTGTGGGCGTAGAGTTTTTTCAAAGCATGGGGCTTCCTCAAGCAGAAGCGGTAAGCAGCTTTAACCAATTGTTGGAGCAATGTCGAGAAGAAGCGATCCAGGAAGGCTTTACTAGCGAATGTTTCAATCAGGGCGACAACCTCCTCGACTTGGAAGCGAAAAAAGACCCAGAAGCATGTCGTTTCTTAAACTTGAGACGCAAGGAAGGCGTGAGAGATGAAGACATCAAAGATTGGTGGAACCTTGATGAGATAGAGAGAAAACTTCTCAATAAGATAGACGCTATTCAATGGGGGGCAATGCTGAAACATACTTCAGCGGAAAACCTATTAGAAGCCACGGAACAAATTGGGAAATATCTCCCAATCTATAGGCCGCCAGTGGAGCCGGTAACGGTGCAAGCTTCTACTCTTTCGCCTGAACTGCTTTCCGCTATTGAAGAAGAAAAGCCTATCCCACCTGAGCTTCGTTTTAGGGTAAAGGCGTACATCAGTCGTCGGTCTGACGACATGCCGAGCTTTCAGCGCGATATTGGGCATTATCCGTGCATGAACGCCCTTGTACGCGATGAGATTCGGAGAGGAAATTTATAAGCTATGAAAATTATGCAAACAAATCAGAAAACCATGCTTCAAGTAGTGATTATTGTGGTGATTGCCATTGTAGCTTGGCATTTCGCGTCCAATGCGGGAACGTACGGCCCTTGGGTAGTCAGGCCAGCCATGGTCATCCTAGGAATTACGCTTTTTGCTAGTGAGGCGTTGGTGGAGAAGTATCTCTAGGTCATCTTTGCCGCGAGTACGTATGAAAGCATCTCTTCCTTTATTGATGGCCTTGCTACTAGTCGTTACAGGCTCGGGCTGCGGAAACAAAGTTGAGGAACAAGCAGTGTTAGCACGCCAAGCACTTAGGCAGCTCTCCTCCGTAGAGAGCTGCCGTGATCTTGAAGCTATCATGAGTCCGAAGCTATACGAGGCGCTTGGTCCGTGTGATGAGCGCCTCCGCTTTGACGAAGCTACTAGAAATATTTTTAAGACTGAGGTGGAATCATGTGTCCTAGAAGAGCATCTCACAAAAGGGCAGAAGGAATTTGCCGTAGAAGGTGATGAAGGGTATTCGATCGTATTTAGATGCGCAGCACCAAAGGAAGAGGGCGGGGGCACAAATTATGTCCTACTGAGACAAATCGGCGCTAGCTACCAAATCGTTAACATGACTAGCCATCCAATACGGTGAACTCCAAAGAGATTGCCCTAACCCTACCCATGAAAAAAGCCTTACTCAATCTCACAGCTTGTTCTAGTCCTCTCGTTTTCATAATGCTTCTGCTTTTTCTCGCCACGATTTTCCCTATGGTAACGTCTGCTCACCCAGGTGGGACGGCCGCAGATGGTTGCCATTATTGTAGGACGAACTGTAGCCGATGGGGCGAAGTGCAAGGCGCAAGACATTGCCACGGAGGGAACGACTCTTCTGGAAGCGGTCTAGGTACAGTGGCGACCGTAGCAGGGGTTGGCGGGTTGGGTTATTGGATATACAAGAAAAATAAGGATGACTAGCTGCGCAATCCTGTAATAGTGCTATTCTACGTCGTATGAAAAAACTCTTGTCCGTCCTTCTGCCCTCTATAGCCATCCTTTCCTTCTTGGCGATGCCAGCGGCTGCACACCGTTCAGGGTGTCATTCCTGGCACTCCTGTCCATCCGATAGCGGCAGCTACGTTTGCGGTGATACGGGACACTGTTCTGGCTGTAGCGACAACCAATACTGCCAAAATGGGAGCTATAGCCCGGTAGCGACACGAGCGAAGCCTACTCCCGCCCCTAGGCCTATCGTTGCTCCTGCTCCGGCACCAGTCGTAGCGCCAACACCTGTCCCGTTGCCTAAATCCGTTCCTGCCGTAGTCCCTGTATCGTCCGCGCCTACTCCGTTCCCCGTTGCACCGAAGCCGGTGGTTAAAGTGCCTACGTATTTTGTAGGTACACCAAAAACATACGCTCAGCTTTTTAACTGTCGTATTGTCGGCAACGGTGCGAGTAAAATCTATCACCTGCAAGGAAGCCATTTTATTAAGAGCATGAACTTAAAGAGCAAGACGTGCTTCGAGACAGAAGCGATGGCTAAGGCAAAAGGGTATAGGAAGTCGAAGATGTAAGAACGAAAAGGCATGTAAAGCAGCTTTCCACTGTATCGCGCTTAGGGGGTAGCGTAATTTTGCTCAAGATTATGGACAAACATACCTCATTAAATTTGGTCGCAGACAGCATCTCAAGACAAGGTCTTTATATTAGTGAGTTCACACAAAAACGGTGTGACGAGATCATAGGAGCGCTGAGAGGAGATTCGCGCGTAATTCCTGAAGTTATCATGAGCGACCAGTTTAAAGCTATCGTGATAGACGTAGTGCAGAAATTCGTTATTGAAACATCCGAAGCCAAGAGAAGCCTCTATAAGAACCTACTACTCAATGTTGCAAGAGGGGTGGAGTCTGAATTTGATGAAAAAACGAGACTAATACGTGCGTTAGAAAGCACATCTGTAGAGGAGATTCAGCTCCTGAGCCTATGGATGGAGGGCGGTCTTTTAAACACCAGCCCGGTGGCCAAAAAGCTGAGCAGTATTGATTTGCCGACTATACAAGGCATGGTGAGATCGTCTTCTTCCAGAAACATGGTCGATGGATTAAAGATGGAGCTTGAGGGGCCTAGAGGAAAGGTAGCCGACAAATACAACCCCATGCTTCTTGCTTTGGGTAGTAGAAACCTGCTGTATGTTCTATCAGACCAGAATTTTGGGTCTGGGGCAGAGGTGAAGGTTCGCGGCCTCACCGAGTTTGGTTCTAAGTTTTGTAAATTTATCAGTAGCTAGAGCGTTATGACACAGCCAGAACTTGCGATACGAGCCATACTTCCTCCAACTGGCGATAGTATTGGCACCTGCTTCGCCGTAAAAAAGGACCTGTTTTTAACAGCGGCTCACGTAGTGGAAGGGTTGGAAGAGGCTCTTATTTCCGATTCTCACCAGCCTGTAGTGGACGTGGTGGGATTGAATACGACTGCTACTAAGTTGGCAAAGGTTGTATGGAGGAGTGAAAAATACGACATAGCTGCGGTAAAAATCGATGGAAAATTTACGCAAGCGGCGAATTTCTTTTCCTTTGGTGCCGAGGTATCTCTGGGAGAAAACGTAACGTGCTGCGGCTACCCTCTACCTACACGAGCAGGCAGCTCTACATTAGTGGAGCGTATCCGTCTGAGAGCTTTTCAGGGGAACATCGTTAGCACAGCGTATGAACCATTGAGTTGGTGGAAAAATATAGTCCACCCTATCATTGAACTATCCTTTCCTATTCTTGATGGACAGAGTGGCGGACCTATTCTAAACACAAAAGGTCAGGTTATCGGTATATGCACGGGGCTCGCTGAGCAGTTTAGTATCATTCCCACTCGTAATACGACAACCGCGGAGGACGGTAGAGTCCATGAAACAGCGCATGGATGGTTTTTGGGTGTCGCGATCAACTTGCCGGAAGTTCTTCCGCTAGATGAGGGTCTTAGAAAAATGATGGAGTCCTCCTGAAATACTTTGTAGCTGCATCGTCGATAGGGAGCCACTTAGCCGCGCGCCTAAAGAATGCTTATCGCTATACGAGAGTTGAGAGTATGTATTACCACGTATGCAACTAACACCCGACATATCTCTTAGTATCAACCTGCCAGGATTCGTACTGTTATTTCTTGGGTATTGTGTTTTTTGGCTACTAATTACTAAGAATTTTTTTCAAAAACAGCAGGCGGAACGATGGGTCATTCACCTCGAATATATTGGAACGTTGATAATAGGTTTATCAGTAGCTGGCACGGGCATAACAGTGGGCGACTTCCCTCTCCAGGCACAGCTTTTTCACCCATGGCCAGGCCTCGTCTTGATTTTAATAGCCTACCAACTCAAACTAGGTATCCAAAATAACCACCTAAACGGCAGTACACCAACGCTCGGAAAGCGATTCGTAGATACCTACCATTCGATACTAAATAGGCTCAAGGCAATTAGAAAAAGAAAAACATAAGTCAACCTACGTATGCCTCAAGAGATAAAAAAACATTCGGATGAGAATTTTATTAAAGGGTTTCAGCTATATCTGCTGTTCAAGAGAATAGCGGAAAGCAACGCAAATACTCTGGATATAGAGGGATTTGATCTAAATGATGAAATTTTCGCCTGGAAAATCCTGCAGCTGTTTAGCCTAACGGTTGCTATTGAACAGGCTTTGCTCTGCGTTCTAGATCAAGAATACATGAAATTAAACGAAGAACAGCGATCTTCGATCAAAAAACATGTACTTGGCAAAATTCGTAACAAGCATAAATTGAAAACCGAAGGGGAGTCACAAGCTCTACTCGAAAAACAAACTTCTACAGAAGGGCATATTATCATTCCCCCAGTAATACAATATTTAGCCGGTTACACATTGGGTGACATTGTCGCTCTGACAGATAGAAGCTTCCCGACCGTTCCCAAAGAGCTGATTGAATCTCTAGGGAGATTCAAAGAAGAAAGAAATTACATAATGCATAACAGCATTTCATCCCGTGACAGTTTCGAGAAACGAATAACCAACGGAATAAATTCCGGTAAAACCATACTCTCGCAACTCGAAGAAAGACTAGACACCTCACCTTTTATCTAGCTTTTAATCCCTCCCCCATCCTTCCTAAGAGTGCTGTCACCTAGTGCCCACGGAGTAGGAAAAGATAGGGGAATGAGGAATTTGTCTCTTGGTAAGAATGACAATATCCCGACCGCAGGCGATGAGAATGTTGTCACGATGTGATCGGGGCTTTCTGCTAAAAAGCAAAGAGCGCACCCGGACGGCGAGAGCGCATGCACCGTCCGGGGGACGGGGCGCTCAGTGCCGCGCGAGTGCGCGAGAGATCAGTGCCTGATGGTACACCCCTTGAAGACGAGGCCGCAGCAGACCGTGAGGTTCACGCGGCGCTGCTGGCTGTTGGTGGCGGTGACTTCGAACGCCACCGCGTCGTGCTTGTCGCACCCGTACAGGGTCGGGGCAACGCCGTGCTGCTCCACCACGTTGATGTTGGTGAATCCATCGTCTCGTACCGCCTGAACAGCGCGGTCGGTGGAGACGAGCTCGCCGCAGCCGAGCATGAGGGACGCGATGGTGAAAAGGCCGATCTTCTTGGTCATGGACTTCCTCCCGGCAATGAGAGCGGTTTAACACGCGAGCATAGCTCACAATCCGCTCTTCAAACTGATTACTGCATGAACCAGTAGCCAGTTTCAAGAGCCTATTCAAATAATAAAATAGCATAAAATTAGCTTTTTGTCAATCAGCGTAGGCTTAAATTTTAATGTTTTTTAGCTAATATTGGCTAAAAAACGTTCCACTAAGCTACAAACTGGTCATGGATAACAATGGCGTTATCTATCAAAAGAAAGCTCATTTTGGAGCCTCATTTCTGCCCCCTCCATTTTTCGTAATATCGCGGCGGATTGTTGGCAGATCGAAACAGGACGAGACGTGAGATTTGCGGAGAATGATCGGAAATTGAATTTATAGGGTGCAGCGGCAGCCTATCCGTTTCCTACCTCGACTCCAGGAGTTTCACACCCTGTTCGGATAGCTTATCAATAGCAATCTCCAACGCACTCCACTGTCCGCCTCGCTCGTCCCAAGGGAGGATGACGCTCACAGTCTGTGTTTGCTTATCAGGAAAAGATAGAGAGAAAGGTGTCACATCAATTGATCCGAACATGTCGTTTCTCGTGCAAGTAACTGGACGTGGTTCCGCAAAGGCAACGAGACGATTATTTACACGAAACCCCGTAGCCTTCCCTAGTTTT
This sequence comes from Patescibacteria group bacterium, assembly GCA_018061025.1. Taxonomy (GTDB): domain Bacteria; phylum Patescibacteriota; class Patescibacteriia; order 2-12-FULL-60-25; family 2-12-FULL-60-25; genus JAGOUY01. Next base: position 57,801 of record JAGOUY010000009.1, on the reverse strand, counting down.
GAATCAAGAATTTCATGGGAATCGCCGCAGTCGGTGTCCAGGCTCACAACCAGTTTCTTTTTGCCGCGTTCAAGGGTAATAATTTGATTCCATTCCGCACTCGTCAGGGTCAAAAGATGCTGCGCGGTCGTTTCATCAAAATAGTCTGTAGAGGTTTCTGGTCCATAGGCGTAGAAGGTAGCAGCGAATACACCAGCTCTTGATGAAGTGGTGAGATTAATCCCTTGCATAACGTCCAATCCTCGTAGGACGGTTACCTGGGAGGTGCTGGAGTTGAGTAGCCAAGATTGGTAACCTTCTCCCAAGCCCGTCAGAACCCAAGTAGCATACCCATTAATTGGTTCAGCAACTGGTGTTTCTATCCTGTACGGGTCTGGATCATTCTCAGTCGCCATACCCGGAGGGGGAGGAGCGACAGGGGCAGGCGAAATGGGATCGGCGGTAGGAGCTGAGCGTGTAGTCGAAACCAAAGGGTGTCTCGCTAGCGACCATGCTCCTAACAAAAAACCGCCGATAATGGCGCAAACCAATGCCAGACCGGGTAAAATAAACTTATGAGTTCGCATACGTGTTCACGCGAGCGATTATAACAGAAAAGTCTTTAGTGAGTGGACTTTGGCTCGAAGTAAGACAAAGGCACTGTACACATTCGCTACTCGCGTTCAGTGCCTCCCTGTCCCAATCAAAAAACAGGCGAAAACGATCTTCGCCCACTCTTTACCCCTCCCTTCAATTGATGCTCGACCGACATGAATGAGTTAATTTCTGCGTGGGCACCAGTGCCCATTTAGTGCCCAAGAAGTCCTAAACCAACCGTTTCTATTAGGAATAATGATGACTAAAGATGAATCGACAACTTGGCTAACTGTAGGCAATATATCCTGTTTTTCGCTTTGTTTAGCCAAAGTTCATCTTCTCAATTCGGCGAAGAGTAGCCCGTTGCCGGACTATCAAAGACACACCTTTAAACGGGTGTGTTTTTGTTTGTGTTGAGCCAAGAAATGGGCTTACACGATTTTTAATGGTTTGTATCCGTTGGCTGCGTCTGGACGCTCGGCGGACGGAGATTGGTCTGAGTTGCATCCCGTTCCATCTTCTGAAAGCAGTTTACCGAGTCGGCGTGTGCATTCGGGGAGAGGTGAGCGTAGCGCATCGTCATTTCGATGCTAGCATGACCCATGAATTTTTGGATTACAGGGATCGGCGTGCCGTTCATGGCAAGGTGTGATGCGAATGTATGTCGGAACATATGCCAGTTTGTATGTCGCATCCCAACACGTTTGATGATGTGATGTAGGGCATTCGTTGCCATGCGGGCTGAGATGTTTTCATATCCTTTGACCTCGAATAGGCGACCACGTGACTGTTTCCACTGTATAAGTTCCTCATACAGATCATCTGAAACGGGTACGTGACGAATCCTACCGCTTTTGGGTGTGCCAACGATCCCTCGGACAATTGACTCTTGAACTGTCAGTACCCGTTTTTCCAAGTTGATCGCCTCCCATTTGAGGGCGATCAGTTCACCGAATCGCAGTCCCGTTCGAAGAGCAGTGTAGATCATAAGGTTCCAGAGTGGAGCAGAACGATCTGCAAGTAACAGAGCGGTCTCGCTAGGGGAGAGGAAATCAATGCGTTTAGAGTGCGCCGTTAACTTCTTGATCTTTGGCATGTCCTTGGATTCAATGACCTCCCAATCCACAGCACAGTTTAGACACTTCGCAATGAACGCGAGGTGATTGTTTACCGTTTTGGGAGAAAGGCCATATTCCAATTTGGATGCTTTGTACTCCTCAATCTTTTCACGCTTGATGCAGTTTAAAGGCATGTCCCCGAAGTAGGGGACGAGATGATTTCGCAGCACACCCTGTTTGTTCTCGATCTCAGAAGGCTTGTTGTTCGCTTTAACGTAGGTATCTACCCAACGCTTCGAGAACTCTTTGAAGGTGAGCACTTCTTTTTGCTCGGGCTTGTCCTCGATAATCTCCCCCGTCATCACGCGATGACGGAGACGAAGCTCAAGTTCCTTTGCGGCTGCTTGTGTATTGATAGGGGATCGTCGTTTGTATCGTTTACCTCGGTAGCTGAAATCTACGTACCACGAGGGGCCATCTTTTCGTACAGGCATATTCATCTTCATTCCCGATCCCAAGACACGCGCTGCTTCGTTAGATACGTTTCGATGTCTTTTCTTCTCACGCGGATTGCTCGACGAATGCGGAAGCTCGGAAGCTGAGCGCTCTCTGTAAGCCGATAAGCGGTCGCTAGTGATACGTTGAGCAATGATGCCAGCTGTTGAATCGTAAGGAGTGAATCAGGCGCGTAGGCGGTCACAGCCTGTGGGTCGGGGGTTGAATTTTTAAGGTGCGACGCTGGGGAAGTGAGGACTTCTTTCTCGGTCAGCGAATGAAGTGTATCAATATGCTTCATATTCGCTAAGGTTAGGATTGATACTTTCCAGCTTCTTGCCACTATAACGAGCGACTGCTGCCTTCTTTGCCTCTATTCCATGAAGGCTCCCAAAATGGAATTTGTCGTCATCACCTCCTGAGTAGAGCAGCCATTGCCCATGATGAGCCTGCGCATAGATTGAACCATCTTCCTTGATTGAACATAGATCCCCTCCATGGAATAAACGAAGTGATCCCTCTTGTTTATTTGTCTTGTTAGAAACCTCTCCTTGGTGCCGCATGGGTTCGGCTAGATTAGCCGCCCCAATGCTTACACTGGGCCGCATGGGTGCGGGTGAGGTAGCCGCTTCTGTGCGGCTGCCTACAGAAAAATTGTCAGTAAATTGGTATCGGTTTGAATGGCCTCGTCGTCCTTTCTCGTGGGTTATATAGCCCCCTACGGTGAGACGTTTGATAGAACGGTCTACCGTATCAGCTGTGCATCCAATGTTTGATGCAATCGTTGCTCTCGATGGAAAGACTGGGACCGGATGTCGTTCGTTGATGTATGAACGAATTTCAGCGTAAACGCGTACGTCGGTATTCATGATTTGTTTGTCACGAATCAGGCGTCTAGGAACCTTTACGAATCGTTCAACGTCGTTATTCATCTTCATAGGAGTGATGGATAACTAACGTGATGCGTAAAGACGCGTTTTCACTGATTTTAGACCATTTAGTAACGACTGAGGCTCAACGCATAGACTTTGATCCCAGTAAGATCGTACGGCTTGTTCCAGTCCGTTTGAGTTCTCGAATAGAAAGACGCATCGCTGTTGATCGCGCCATTCTAAGTGGGAGATACCAAAACCAAGCGTTTGAAGTGTGGCAGCTAAAAACATGTCACTCGTCTCGAAAGATGAGGCGGATTCTTCGTAGGTCATAATCTTCATTTACATCCACAATCCGTCTGCGCAGACTTCCCGTGAGGGCGTATAAAAAATCGTGGGTACATTCAAATTATCAAAATACGAACTCGTCACGCCTGTGAGAGTTTCTACTCTATTTTTAGCCAAAATCTAAATAAGGCTGGGACTTATCTGTGATTATAGAGTCTCGTATTGAGGATAAGTCAGAGCAATCTGTGATTTTACGGTTTTAAAAATAGGAAACCCAAATGTCTTATTCGTTTTTCTATTTATCTCGTTTGCCGCAGCTTTAATTTTTTCTGTACGTTCCTTCTCATTTGATACGTAATCTTCTTTCAACGCTTCTCCTATGACGTCACATTCCACAAATTCTCCAAAATCGTGTGCGTCGAACATGTATCTGCAAAGACTCTCTTCGAAAGAGTCACGCTTGAGCTGGCAGACTAAATCGTAGTGATACAAACGAGATGAAGAGAATACGTATCGGAGAGGTACTTTTAGCATTTTCTCCACCTCTCTATACATCTCTGCGACCATGGAGATTTTCTTCTTATAATTTTCTTCGTAGTATCTCTCTGGTTCCTCTAATACCGAGCCTGAGGTAATTGCACCGTACTTGGTGTACTTTGATGATGGTCTGGGTCTATCGGTCAGGCTTGAAAGACGGTAGCTTGGTTCAGTGTCTTCGAATATCTCTGAGGTATGTTTTTGAGCTTTGAGAAGCCATTTGTCTCTCCTATTTTGAATTTCTTCTTCGTCATTCAATTCAAGCGTATGAATGACCATGGCCTCAGCAAGAAGGCTATCTAATCTTTTAAGCGCATCGTGTACGGGGATCTTTATTTTCATATTCATTCTGTTGCTTTTTTAGCCTATTTACGTCATATTGTCACTGTTCGTACAATCGCCTAAACCACTGGAAACAGTGGCATGGCTATCAGAAACCCTACGCGAATAAAGACGGTCTCCCGACCGGCACTATTCGCGTAGGTCTACATTCGAAAGGATGTAGAGCGGTATCGAAAGGTACCGTTGCTTGTTGGGAGGCCTTTTTTGTTGCCTCCTCGAGCCTATTAAATCCTACGCGAATTTATGCCCACTAATGCGCCCTCTTCTCAAAAGGCCTGTCCCTCATGTAAGTCAGACATTCACGCTGACGCTAAGAAATGTCCCAACTGCCGTACCAACCTCCAATCGTGGCCACGAAGACACCCGATCCGCACAGTCTTTCTCGTTGTCTTTTTTATACTGCCATTTTCGATCAGTGCGATTGGGAGCATCTACCGAGCCGCGAAGGGTACGAGTGATAGCCCGAGCGCTACCCTTCAAGCCGCTCCTACCCCCGAAGCTCTCAAAGCCTCCCTCAAGGCCGAGCTGGAACAGATCAAAGCCTTTGACGGCGTAGCTATGCGCAAGGCACAGGAAGCGGGCGAACAGAGCGAAGAGCTGAACACCTTTGAGCGGTGGGGTTCCCTTGTTCAGGAAGGCAAGAAGAGCGCGGACAAGGAAACAACCGATCTTGCCAAGGAGCTGGAAAAGAAAGCATCTGCGATCCAAGTTAAAGAGTTCCCACTCATGCGTAAGATCACGGGGGAGCGGCTAGGCAAGGTTCTTTGGACGAAAAACATTGAGATTAAACTGTACGGCTCCAAGAATGAAACATTGGAGTTCATAGCTCTCATGTTCGCCAACAACCAGAACATTTCTGACTTTTACGTCCCCGTCATGTCCGACGTGGAGCGCATGCGCTTCCGCACGGTTCGCTTCCGTTGGTCAGAAGGGATGTCAGGCACTGAGTTCGACAACAACAAGGCGGGAGACTTCCCGAAGGACGGGGACGTAGTGCCGCGGGCTAAATAGAGCCGCCTGCTTGCCCTATCATCCGCCATGAAGGAGAATGAACCCATTATGCAAAACCTCGCGTTAAAGACCATCATAAAGCGTGCTCTCATAAGTGCTGCTACATTCGTGTTTCTCCTCGCTCCGCTGTCTCCCATGGGAGTATCGACGGTGTACGCGAAGGCGAAGCCTGCACCCATCGTGAACATCGCCTCTGCCGTGAAGAAGAGCATAAACAAGATTTGCCACGCCAAGGGGACGCGCTATTACAGCCAGACCAAGACGTTTACCGCCTACAAGACCCTGAAAGACTGCATCAAGAGCGGGGGACGATTGCCAAAATAACGAAAAGCCTCCCACGTGGGAGGCTTTTGTTCTACGACTAGAACGGGAAGGCGCTTTTTTCGGAGAACTCCAGACGTGCGCGTCTCACCAACCACCATTTTGCAAGCTCGGTATCTTCCGACAAGCGGTCTACAATGGCTTTCTTTGCTCGTAACGTCGGCATGTTCTTGAGAGCTTCTTTTCGCTCCAGAAATGGCTTGTTTTTCTTTTGGTACTCGTAGAGAGCGGAAGGTGATATGTCCGCGTAAATACAGGCTTCCACGTCGGTTGAGCCAAGCATGAATGCCTCGTCCAATTTCTGGAGGACCAGAGATTCATCTTTACCGTCAAAGAGGGGACGGCCTATGTTTTTCTGTAGAACGTTCATGAGTCTAATTTAGCAGATAGATCATAAAAGGGCATCGTTGGACTCACAGAATGTTTAAGTATATTATGAGTGTAGTTAACATAGTATATAGCTATATTTCTACTCCCATAATGTATGTCAAAATTAGTTAATAAAGAGCAGTTATTTTCATCAGAAAGGCTAGATTTAGCCAAAATAGCGCAAATAGCTAAGCTAGGTATTTTAACGACAACAGAGGCTGCAATGGTTTTAAATCTTGATCCTCAAAAAGCATCATTAAAGCTAACTTCTTGGGTGCGGAGGGGGTGGCTTCGTCGTATTAAACGAGGAGTATATTTAATTCCACCGCTTGAAGCAGAACCCAGCAGGCTTACAACGCCTGAGGATTCGTGGGTACTAGCTCATAAGATCTTCTATCCTTGTTACATAGGAGGTTGGAGCGCTGCTGAACATTGGAACCTCACAGAGCAGCTGTTTCGTTCTACACTAGTTGTTACGGGGGCTAATATACGCCAAAGGAAGGTCAATCTTTTAGGTAATGAATTCATCATGTTTAAAGTACAAAAAAACAGACTTGAAGGCATGTCGGAGATTTGGAGAGGAAATGTAAAGGTAATGATTTCGTCAAAAGAAAGAACTATCGCTGATTGTTTACAAAATCCTGAGTGGTGCGGGGGGATTAGGCATCTTGCTGAAATATACAAAAATTATAAGCAAGAAACATCAGCAGATTTTGATCTACTGCTTAGCACGATCATTTCGCAGACGAATGGAGCAGCGTTAAAACGTTTTGGCTACTTGTCTGATCTGATTTGGCCAGAGAAAAGACATCTTTTGCACACTGCTGATATAAAACTGACGCAAGGGAATGTAAAATTAGATCCCAGCATCAATGACAAAGGCAAACTAAATACAGCTTGGAAAATCTGGGTAAACTCAAATACGGATTAAGCACGCTATGATAACGAAACAGGATATTTTGAGTCGAGCGGCTGAATGGCAGCTTAGACCGTCCGTGGTAGAAAAGGACTATGTACTTGGCTGGATACTTACAGCAATTGCCACAAATGCAAACACCAAGGATAATTGGATATTTAAGGGAGGAACCTGTATTAAGAAATGTTATTTTGAAACCTATAGATTTTCCGAAGATTTAGACTTTAGTCTCTTGCCAGAAGCGCGGTATTCTCAAGAGGAGCTGAAAGAAACCTTAGAAGAGCTAGTCGTAAGTGCCGGAAGCCAAAGTGGTATCGTTTTTCCGCTAGACAAAGTAGAGGTTAAAGAGAGCCGAAATAAACAGAACCTCAAAACATTTGAAGGAAAGATAGCTTATCAAGGACCGCTGAATGTTCCTACGCACCCGCGTATTCTATTCGATATTACCCAGCACGAGGCAATCGTAGACAAGCCAGTTAGACGCGAGATTTTTCATCCATATCCTGACCAGTTACCTACGACCTCGGTTCGTTCAATGAAGTGGCGGCAGAGAAGACGCGTGCGCTTTTTGAGCGCGCAAGACCAAGAGATCTTTTTGATGTGGTCTACCTACTCGAAAATAAAATTCATGACTTAGACCTTGTATTAGCTCACAGTCTTTTTAAACAGAAATGTAATGGTAAAAATATAGTACCTCCCACTTCGGCAAATATACTTGAAGTAGTGAGAAGATCCACTGATTTAAAATCGGAGTGGGCAAATATGCTTGCTCATCAGCTACCCGCTCTACCTGATGTAGAAGATTTTATTAGTCGTTTGGAGAGTTTAATAAACTGGATTGATGATCCATCAGCAGGCTCTTCATTAGAACCTCTTGCGTCGGCCAGTAAATCAAATAGTGAGACCCTTGTAGCGCCACAGGGTATCCACTATTGGGGGTCTAGCCAGCCTCTTGAAACGCTCCGCTTTGCCGGCAGTAGTCGCCTGTTAGTTGAATTTGATTATCATAGTAAGCATAGGCTTGTGGAGCCGTACTCTTTTAGACAATCAAGCACGGGTAAATTGTTGTTTTACGGCTGGGAGCTATCTACGGGTCAGATCAAAGCATTCAATACAGCAGAGATTACAAACATTAAAATAACCTCGACTAATTTTGTACCGCGATTTGCGGTAGAGCTGACGGTGGATGGGCTTATGAGTATCCCACGTATGAGGCATAGATAGGAGATTGAGATGTATCTAGCCCCTTGCTTTCAAAAAAATAAATCTTTTGCAAGGCCATGATCTTTATCAATTTTCCCAGCGCCGCGTTGGACTGTCGGTGAATCTAAAACAGACAACGCACCCGGGGACAGGAGACGCGAGTAGATGCGTGCTGCTCTGTCCGCGCGGATGCGTGGAAGAGATCTTTGGTTGTACCTACTCGCTTGTCCCGGTACCGGTGTCCTTCACTGGGGGAAGGGGGCGCAGACGGGTACGGAAGCGCCACGGTCTGAGCAGTAGAGGAGGATGCTTTCCTCGTCCGTCCCCGCACGTGGGCGGGTGCTCGCGTTGTGTCCTCGGCAAAACGACACGAACTCGTTCGGCCGGAGGCTGCACCGCAGCAAGCAGATGTGGTTCGGGAGCTTGCATGCAGCGGTCGGTCCGCAGTCCGCGTCCGTGTTGCATCCCCGATCGCAGTAGCCACCCGGGACGTAAGTCAGGCAGACCACCCCACCTCCGAGTCCGAGGCAGTCTTGCGACGTTGTGCAGGGCATCCCGACGTAGACCGTCGTCGGGAGCGCGGGGCAGGCTTGTCCCGGCTGGATGCCGCTCGTGCCGTCGCAGAGGGACGACGCGAGCACCGGGTTCGGGCACTGGGTGACAGTGCTCCCGATGGGGCAGCAGCGTCCCAGTCGGTTGATGAATCCCTCAGAGCATGGAGCCCTGAGTTCGCCCATGTCTTCGGGCCCGGGCCCGCAGTGACTCACGGTGAGCGCTGCGATGATCGCGATGATTTGTTTTCGCATCGAAGTCTCCGTATCTACCGCAGCATCGTGATGTACGCTCCGGGGTAGGAGCGCCGCTCGCCGATCTCGATGGAGCGGCCATCGATCTCCACGCGCGGGATCGCGTTGACCGGTACTTCCTCGTATCCGAACCGTCCCGGTTCGGGCGAGTGCAGCTCCTGCCGGACGATGCTGATGGCATCGATCGGGTCAGGGTCCTCCACGGTGAAGTAGCAGGTGACGTGTCCCGGGTCCTCCATCCGGACCGAGTGGTGGATGAGCGGCCTTCCGTGCCGCGAGTCGCCGTGCATCCCCACCATAGGGATGATCGAGTACGGGCCGGAGATGGGGGCCTCGAAGTCCACTCGCATGGTCCGTCTCCCGGGCACATGCACGGGTGTGTTGTGGCAGGCCCAGTTCTCCGGCTCCCAGATTGCGGGGGCCGCCCCGTTCGCGGGGATGATGAGGATGGACCCCGGGTGCAGCGTCGCGTCGTTCTGGGTGTTCTCGTCCAGCCGCATCTCCTGCCGGGGGTTGTTGGTCTCTTGGGTCGGCACCGTAGCGCAGACCGTCACCCCGGTCTGGGGGTTGTTGGCCGCGCCGCAGCCGATGACGAGGGTGAACGCGGTGAGAAGACAGGCGAGCGTACGCATGGAGCCTCCGAAGTCGGGTGTTTTTGTTGCGCCCAGATGGCAGTATGGAACCATCGTGGACGCACGAATATCGCATAATATAGTAAAAAAGTCAATTGTTTGGATACGCAAAACAGGGCCTTATATGAGCCCTATTTTCAGTTACTTTCCCCAGCGTCGCGGACGGACCGCCGGCGGACCGAGAGAGGACAAAACTGGCAATTTAAGACAATTGTGACGAACCTGAGAAAACCCTTTGCTGCTCTCAACTCAGCAAAATAGCTAGGTTGAGCGTAGATTCCTTTTGACCTCCCCTAACAAGAGTAGCCCGCTGCCGGACAGAGAACCTCACGAGAAATCGTGGGGTTTTGTGTTTCTGGAAGATTTTTCATTTTTAGGACACACTTTTTTGTGTCTCTGATATAGGGTGTTATTTTGAATAACCGGCTCTTCGAAATTTAAGTAGACGAAACAAAAAAGTACCCCTTAGGAGTACCTTTTTGGATTCTCGAATCTTATATCTTCCCATTGCCGTAGCCCTGTTTGTATCGCTTCAGCGACTTCACGTGCGGTAAAGTGGTTTAAGAACAGGCGAGATACAAGGTTTGTGTTTCTTTTGCCACCAAAGTTGATAGTGTTTGCAAAGTCTATTACCACGTCTCTTTCTTGTACAGTCACTCCGGCAATGTTGGCGTATGCGCCCCTAAGCTCTTCCGGGCTAGCGATTATTTCGATTGATTGAGAAGGATTTTTATTTTCGTCCATATCTATTTCTTTATATCAATAATTACGTCGAGAGGTGTATCAATAATGACCGATTCAGATTTACTTCCGCTCTCAGTAAGGATAAGACGCAGTACATAGGTTCCAGATTTGGATAGGGTAATACCAGCAACCTTCATCGTGAGCCTGAATCTTTTTTTGTCGCTAGGAACGAGAACCTCGTGGGTATTTGAGTTTAAGAGTATATCCTCCGGGTCACGAGTTTCGATAACGATTTGATATTTTTTTCCTCGAATGTCATCACCATGGAGGTGGGTCACCAGTTCAAAGAAGAATGGAAGTCTCAGCAGACCGTCTTCAGAGCGGGTGTTATTGTCTAAGCTAACGTTGAGTTGGTCGATTACATTTATGAGGCTAACATTCTTTGTTGCTTCATCCTGTATCGAAGTCTGACAGATGAGGGAAGATAGAACTTTCATATTATTAGTAGGTGGTTACAAATTGAACGGACGGTTTTTTGAAATAATCTGAATCGAAGTTGGCTGTCCCGGTGCTGACAGAGACGTAAATATTTTTAGGGGTATTATCTGAATCGGTAGATAAGGAGCCAGTAGTCACATTGAGTGGCCGAAAATCTTCTCCCATGAAGGAGAATCGAGGAGGTACGAGTCGCGCTTGATAAATATCAGCCATCTTTTTCAGAAAGCTTAGACTTGCTAGATGCACTCCATTCTCTGCTCTTGCGATACCTGACTGTTTCGTCCCCATTTTTTCTGCGAGTTCTTCCTGTGTAAAGCCTTTTATGATTCGTGCGTTAATGAGCATCTCGGAGACTTCAAACGCAAGGTCCTGTGGCTCGTTACGACCTTTCTGAGTGGAGGTTAGTTGTCGTAGTAAGTCTAAGCTCATATATTTGTGATTATAGTTTATTCTTCAGTTCTCGCATTCGATTTGCAGCTGTTCGGATTTCTTTTGGAGGTGTCTTTTGTGTTTTCTTTACGAAACCGCTGAGAAGCCAATACCGTTCTTTGTAGCAACAAAACATGATTCTGAACTTTCGTTTACCGTACCTACTCCTGATTTCAAATAGGCCATCTTCAATTTTTTTGACCTCCTTGGTTCGTAATAGAGGAGGGAGACCATAGTATTTAAGGCGTTCAAGTCCTTCCATGATTTTGTCTCGTTCTTCTTTCCTTTCTAGCGAGTTCATGAAATCGGCAACATATTGGGGGCGGTCCGGTGGGGGTCGCCAAAGTTCGATTTCCATAGAGTAGATGAGGATTTGTAAATCATAACAATATTGTTATACCTTGTTGCTAGAAGACTGTCAACACCACCTTTCTAGACATGCACGAGCGGCGCCCATTAGGTGCCCAAAAGGGGTATTTTCGGCTCCACATTCTTTGCTCGTCTAAATCACAGTTTAGAGCTGAAGTCCGCCAACAGCGATGGCACTTGGACTCAACCTGATCCCGGAAGAATAGTCAAAACAGCTCAGCGTAAACGCTGGGCTTTTCTATTCTCCTGAAACAAAGAACGAACATGATTTCCTTATTTAAAAAAACCTTCTCAACAATGTATTAAAACCTCCCTTAGGATTAAGGAGAACGCGAGACCCACGCGTCACTTTGGAGAGGCTGACGCCAAGCTCACTCGCAATCGTACGCTGAGGGATATTTTTATGAAGAGCCTTAATGATACGCCAGCGTTGAGCGAGATCATCAATTTCGGCAGGGGTAAGAATGTCTTCAAGCAAGCTCTTTAGTAAGTCTGGATCTTGAGACGCTTTCTCAAAGAGCTGAGTCACGACGACGAGGTTATTTTGGGACATAAAGGGAGGATGACTTGACAATGTTTCTATGTACTGGTACAAGATAACAAGAGGTCATAAAACAAGCTGGAATATAGATCTTGTGTGTCGACTCCTAATAGAGTGCCCTAGGAGTCGCTGCTAGGGAAGAGAGGGAGTGATGTGCGTTGGGTTGGCGATACCGTTTCATAGCTTGTGGAACCGTATCGCCAGCACATCTGTTCTTTAACGATCGCATAAGCGTGCTGGCTTGTGTGAAAAAAAGAGGTGAGGTCATGAAGACGTTCGAGGAAGCTCAAGAATTTCCCAGAGAGGTCGTGGGTGGAAAAGCCTATTCACTCATCCGTCTCGCCGCAGCTGGTCTACCTGTGCCTCAAGGATTCGTGCTGTCAGCCGAAGAGGTAGAAGCTTGCTGTAAAAGCAGTACGCTTCCTTCCGAGATCCTTCAAGCGGTAGCCGCTTCCTTCCCTGGCACGGTCGCGGTTCGCAGTTCGGCGGTGGACGAGGACGGTGAGCGTTCGTGGGCCGGGATGTTCAAAACCATCCTCGGCGTTAAAACGGATCCTGCATCGCTGACGCGCGCCATCCTCGACTGTGCAGAGGCGGCACGTCAAGCGCCCGCGCAAGCATATGCGCAGGATCATAAACACAGCGCTGGTCGTCTGGCGCTCGTCATCCAGCCCATGGTAGAAGCCTGCCTGGCGGGTGTTCTCTTTACGGTAGATCCCCGTAATCCGGATGCGTCTCAGACGCTGATCGAGGTCGTGGAAGGATTGGGTGAGTCACTGGTATCGGGTCACAGAAACCCACGCCGTTATTACCTCGACGCCGATGGACGTATCACGAACATCGAAGGCGCTGACGAACCCAATCTCGATCCGCATCAGATGACTCAGCTCCTGAATCTGGCGCGTCGAGTAAGAGATTGCTTCGACGGACACCATCAGGACATCGAATGGGCCTTCTGTCGTGAGACCGGGGAGCTACGATTGCTGCAAAGTCGCGGCATCACCGCGGTAGGCAACCTGAGCTTCGACACGCATCGCTCACGACAGGTTGAGGCGCTGTCTACGCGCCTTACCGCAGCCTCTCAGCGTCTGGCCAAGCGTGGGGTCAAAACGTCCGGTGATGTGCTGAGCGATGGAAACATCGCGGAGCTCCTTACAACCCATCCCTGCCACATGGCCTTCGGTCTATTCGCTCACGGTTTCGGCGGAAAAGGTGGAGGCATTCAGCGGGGAAGGATTCAGCTCGGATACAGCATCAGTGATGAGGTGGTGAACGGTCTGTTTCAGCTGGTCGCTGGACAGCCTCGCTTTAGCCTGGTGTGCGATGCCTTCACCTTTCGACCTGCAGGCTTCCCGACGGTCGACTACGCAAGACTGGTTGGAAGCTATGTGGATCAAGTGCGTACAGAGCCTGATTTGGCGAATTATCCGGAGATCAAGCTCTACAACCAAGATCCGGCACGTCCGTTTTTGGCGGAGCTGTTCGGCTCTGCGAAGGCGGACACCTATCGAGCGGTCTATGATCGGTTCTTCGTAGGGCTGCGGCATCACGAGGATGTGCTCGATCAAACATATCGATCGGATTTTCTCCCCCAGTGGCGCAGACGGATGGAGCTCCACACCCACGCGCTCAACGTCGGACAGGATTCCATCAGTACTCTGAGCGGACGCTATGACCAGGTCTTCACACAGCTGCGCAAGCAAGCCTTCACCATGTTCGTCAAAGCCGCACGACTGGCATTCTTCGCCTATGCTCGCCTCGGGAACATGCTACGTGAGCGCTGTGGTGAACGAGCGGAATTCCTGCTCAACGCGCTAACGACTGGTATTCCGGTGGAAGATAACCCCAACCTCCAGTTTAGTCGCCAACTGTTCGAGCTTCGAACAGGACGCGTGGGAATCCAGACGATCGTCGAAGCGTTCGGTCATCTCGGTGTGCATCAACTCGAGATCTCCTACCCTCACTACGGCGAACAGCCGGACAAGCTAGAGAAGTTGGCGGAGCATATCGAGAGCGATCCCGCCCATGAATTCGCTCATACCTTCGCAACCTATGAGACAGCGTTGAGAGAGGCGCAGCAGCTGTTTAAATCTTCTCCTCATGCCGATCTTCTAACGCGTGAAGTTCGGGTCGCCCGCACCTATCTATCCCTCCGGGAACGCGTAAAGTTCGAGTTCCTGCGTGGATACCGAGTGCTGCGCCTGATCGTGCAAAAACTGGAGCGAAGGCTGGGATGGCCCCCCGGACTCATGTTCGAACTAGAACCGGAGGAGGTCACCCAGCTCGATCGTGAACACGAACGTCTGCGAGCTCTCGCAGGCAAGCGACAGGCCGAGCGGATCCTGAATAGAGCGGTCTACGTTCCACCCATTCTCTTCACGGATCATCTGCACAAAATCGGCGCCTACCCTGATATGCTGGATGATAAACTGCTGCGCGGGACGGGAGTCACTAACCACACGACAGAAGGTCGAGTCGTCGTGGTCCATGATCCCTGCAGTGCCGAAGCCTTTCACGAGCTCATGCCCGGTTCCGTACTCGTGACCTCGACGACAGATCCCGCCTGGGTCCCGATGCTGTCCGTCGTAGGACGCACCGGCGGACTCGTCACCGAGATCGGGGGCATCCTGGCGCACGGAGCGATCTATGCTCGCGAAATGGGCATGGCCGCCGTCCTCAACGTGCCCGACGCCACCAAGCGCCTGAAAACGGGCATGCGAGTCCGCGTCAACGGACCTCAAGGGATCGTGGAAATCCTCTAACCTTTACTCTTCCTTAGGAGGAGAAGCGCTCTTTGCTCCTCCTCCTCCTTACTACCTTGTGTCACTCATTTTTTTACGGCACGGAAAACTCCTCCTGCCCTATGCCGATCACAGCGAGATGCCCTTCAACATCATCCGCGAGCTTGGAATCGGTACGTTAAATCCGCCGGTAGACATGAACGTGTTATCTGATCTCTATCAAGATATTGAGCCATTGATAACCACGCAAGCAATAAAGGAGATATACGCTAGTCCATCTGAACGCTGTCGAACCACAGCGCTGTTTTTACAAGCAGCGTTAAAAAAAGAAGAGCACATGATCTCCACGTATCAAGTAGATGCGTTAAAAGAAATCGAATTTGATCTATATCAGCTCATGCCAGCGGAAGAACGCGCGCTTAAAGATCTATCAAAGCTAAATAACGCGGTCTTTTCTGGCATGGTGACTGGGCAAGGCGCCGAAACAGCCACTCAAGCCATCGTTCGCTTCACGAACTGGTTCACGACTCTTCCCACAACAACAGGCTCGAGAGTATTTGTCACGCATGACTTTTTACTACGCATCATCGAACTCTATTTCCGAAATGGAAAAACTCCATCAAGAGAATATTCGGTAGATATGCTTACAGCGACTCACCGAAACACCTACCTGAGAGGCTTCGTGATCGACGAAGGAGGAAAGATTGTGTATCTAGATTAGATTCGTGGCAGATCCAATGATCCCTTATCAAAACACCCGCCGTTCAGCGAGTGTATTTGTCATTCCTCTTCCATCCTCACAGAGAATGGCAAAGGAATAGGGGATGGGCGAGCCATCCGGAGAGGGGCGAGTGAGAAGGGGCAAGATTGGGGGAGAGGGAAGGTTAGTTGCGAAGCTGGATCAGCGCGCGAGCACGGTCATGGGGTTGCCGATCATGGGCACGTTGCCCGCAATCCGCTCGGGGCCGTACCTCACGCCGAAGCGATCCGCGTCTTCGATGGTGCTGTGCGCGAAGAAGTAGTCGCGGTCGATCGGGTAGTAGCCGCCGACTGTCGCCCGGTACGAGTGCGTGCCGCTGAAGAGTTCACCAGGCGCATCTTCCACGGTGCCGATGTCCACCACGGCACCCACCACGTACTGGTGATGTGCTAGGAGCATCATTGCGTCATAGCTGTTGATGAGCGAGTTCGGGTCGCGGTACACACGAGCGTTGCCAGGCGAGCGGCTTGAGTAAGGGGGCGTAATGTCCCTGCCCATGACCATGTCGACCAGGTGACGGTTGAAGATGTAATTGGTTCCCCAGGTCCCTTGGAGAAAATCGTTTTCCGTGACCCCCTCCCATGTGAACGGCAGCCACCACAGGCGCAGGTTGTACGGCCCCACGATGAACCGAAACTGCAGGAGCAGGACGCGGGTGGAGCCAGCCGGGTAACTCCTGGCCGGCGGCCCCTCGAAGATGACGGTCAGAACTGTGGGGAGCGGAGCGTCGGGCGCGTCCGCGTCGCGAACGTCGAGGCGATCGACGCCCATCGCATCGAGTGTGGCGTCCTCCTCGATCGCGTCTGCGGCATCTGCGACATCCATCGGCTCGGAGGCATCGATCGCGATCTCCGCCGGGACGTCCTCTGCGAACGCGTCTTCGGCGATGGGGACGTCGGCCTCCGGCTGATCGACGCTCGCATCGAGCGCGGCGTCCTCTTCGACGGCATCCTTGGCCGCGTTGACCGCCGCGTCCTTCTCGAACCCGTCCTCGAGGGCCACGACGTCCTCCGGAGGTTCCTCCATCGGCTGGACGGTGTCGTCCACGGACCGCGTATCCGCGGTGGGCTGCGCGTCGACGGTGGCGTCCGCGCTGGTTGCCGTGACCGTCTCGGTGCATGCACCGAGGACGACGAACAGGAGACAAGCCAGACCTCCGAAACCCTTCATAAGGGTTCCTACCTTTCTCAAACCAGAACGATCAGGGACGACGAGCGTCTTCACGTCGAACCATCGACGTTATCCCTTTCGCCTGTCGCCAGAACACGAGGTTCTAGACGAAAGACTGGTTAAAGAACCAATATTTCCGTCTACAACCCCTATCCTCGCTCCAATACAGTAAGAGAGGGACGGTAGGTGAAAAAAGACATTTTGTCAATATTTCCAAAGTGGTCGCACCATCCACCCAGAATGGTATGTTTCGATAGTTTGGTAAGGAGATCGCTATATATCTTAAGTCATAACAGCTCAGCTTAAACGCTGAGCATTTATATTTTCGCGGAAAAAAGATGTGGATGGTAAATAAAATACAAGTTTTATGGCAGATAAGGTATACTTTTCCTATGGAAAACATAACGCGACGTGATTTTTTGCGCCTCGGGGGAGCAGCGGCGGCTGCGGGGGCAGGGTATTATGCGGGCAGTAAACTAGAATCCCTGCGCGAAAAATTTCGTGAAATGCCGGAATCTAACCAGACAGAAGGTCAAAAAGACCAACAAAAGAAGCTGGCAGACCTTGCGAGTGCCGGGGTTGTCGTCGGGCAATTTCTTCATTCTGTGATATGGAATGGTGCGATCAAGGAAACGGTCACTGGGGTGGCGGGAGAATCCCTGGGTCCTGAATCCGCTGCTAAGATGACCGCGCTAGAAGGCGGTCGTATTGCATTACTATCGAGCATGGGTGGCGAATATGCGAAGCGTGGCCAGGAAGAACTGCATGAGCTTATAGATGGGCTAAAACTCGTCCCGATTCTCGTTGGGTTATCTGATGCCAGCACGCGTGCGCTGCATGTAGATCCAGATAAACTCTTGGGACGAGACCAGTTTGTCTCTCAACTCCCTCCTCGACCCAATTTGGAGCAGCCGCACCTAAGCCACTGGGAAAGCCATCGCAAGCACCTTGAAGAACGGCTCACGCACGCCGTGGCCGATCTTGTCGCCGTCACATCCGCCCTCGCTCCTCTTGGAACAACCTATGCCTCTTCTGCCACCGCGGATCGCATGAAGGAAGGGATTTTACAAACGCTACACGAACTCACCTTTAGCCGTCAGGTGGTTCATGAATTGCGCCAAAACGAGTCCCGTTTTTTAGATAAAGCAACGCTCGAAGCACAGGCCGCAAAAGAAACGAATGAGCTCTTCAACGGACCATGGGGATTTTCAAAACTCACGCTTACGTTGGCGAGCAATGTCCAAGGGTCTTGGGGCGTGGGCGATCCACCAGAAATTTTCGCCGCCATGCGTCACGCCAAAACTCCCGAACGTCTCATCAAGGCTCATGCCTTTGGCATAGCCAACAGCGAAGCACATTCGCTAGAAGGTGCGATGCTGTGGTTAAAGAAAGCGGGGATAGAAATACAAGGGTCACAAGCGCAAATCTTTCTGCGTAAACAGGGCGCTGTCCTATCCTCGCTGACACAGATGGTGACACGCGCTACGCGCTCCCAAGATTCTGGCGCTCCCGTATCTATCCACGGAGCTGAATATCTAAGGATAAAACGTGAAGCTGCACGAAATGTCCTAACGGAAGCAAGCGACAAAGCACAGACAGCCAAGGCACGGATAGGAAAGCTTCTCTTGGAAATACAGGCAGATCCCAAAGAATGGCTGAGCGCTCTCTTAAATGGCAAACTGAACCTATCTTTGCCTTTGGAAGAAGGAATAGCGGGAGTGGATGCGGCTCCTGCGTTTGAATTAGGAGAAATACGGGGCGAATTTCGTGATCCAAGTGCTCAGATAGAATCTCGGCCACCAGCTGCCCAACGTGCTGCAGAAGAAGCGATGAGACATATTATGCGGGCTTCAATACCGGATTCCTCATCTGCTTCCGAAAAGCAGGCCGTGCAAGAGACCCCCACCGAAGAACATGACAACGCCTTTCTCTCTCATGGAGCCAAAGAAGTGTTGTTTGCGCTCTTAACCCAAGTACCTGTCGTTGCTCCCGCTGCCCGGCTCGCCTCCGAGGCTGTGCCAAAAATCTGTGGGATAAAAGAGGGGACGCGACCTTCGCCCGCTCAGGCCAAAGAAGCCGTAGGCGCCTATCTTCTCTCGGTTATCGCCATGTCCGCCTTTGCAGATAATGTCGCCGCCTATCTCTTTGGCGAAGAAAGCTTAAAAGCCTTCTTCAAGACGTATTATGGAGAGGAAGTATTTAATCAGCATCCACAGCTCGCCGATCTTGTGA
Organism: Patescibacteria group bacterium; assembly: GCA_018061025.1. GTDB lineage: Bacteria > Patescibacteriota > Patescibacteriia > 2-12-FULL-60-25 > 2-12-FULL-60-25 > JAGOUY01. The sequence goes on along the minus strand of JAGOUY010000009.1, from coordinate 38,951 downwards.
CAATTGCCCCGCTTAAGCTCGCCGAACAAGCGGGTTCGCTTACCAAAGTAGGCAATGGGCCAAACTTTGCTCAACGCAAATGGGAGGTCGTCATCCACGATGGATCAACACGAACCCAAGTAAGCGACATGACCATGCCAGAAACCTTACAAAACCGTTTCGCACAGCTCGCCAACGCCCAACTCTTTCTCGCCAGCGTCGCCGCCTTTTCCCAGGTTATCGATACCCTCCACCAACCATCGACGTAATCTCGTGGCAGTAAAACAGAATGCTCATGCCAGTATGGAGCTTATCTCTTTAAATGTCTGGGGCGCACGAGCGGGGCTCGAAGAACTCCTCGCCTTTTTCCAAGAGCGCCAAGACGTGGATGTCTTTTGTTTACAAGAGGTTTGGGATGGGGGCGAACACATGTTAAATGAATTCGCCGCTGGTCGAAGTATGGGAAGTGTAGAGACGCAACTCTTAACGAAAATTAAGAACGTATTGCCGGATCATGTCGCCTATTTCCGACCCAGCTTCTTTGATTTCTGGGGCCTTACCATGTTGGTGAAGAAAACGATTCCTATCGTCGCCGAGGGAGAGCATTTTATCTACCGCGAACGCGGCTATTTCTCAAAAGAAGATATCGCTGACCACGCCCGCAATCTGCAGTACATAGTTGCAGAAACAGCAGAAGGACTGCGTACCATCATCAACCTTCACGCTGCTTGGCAACCAGGCGGAAAAGGTGATACCGAAGCGCGCCTCTTACAATCACAGGCCATCATTGATTGCGTTGAGGAGTTAGGGCATCCAGCCATCATCATGGGCGATTTCAATCTCCTTCCCGATTCAAAGAGTATTGCACTCATAGAATCCGTTGGCTTTCATAACTTGATCCGCGAACATGGGGTAACTTCAACCAGAACCACTTTGTATACGAAACCCGTCCGCTTCGCTGATTACACATTCGTAGGTCCAGAGATCAAAGTAAAAGAGTTCAAAATCCTCCCGGAAGAAGTTTCGGATCATAACGCGATGTATCTGGAAACTTAATAAATACAGCGAATGTTTCAGGAATGACATTGACGGAGGGAGGATTTTAGCCTAAGGTCTCACGTTGGCAGAAGCCAACCTCAAACAAGGGTTTGAGGCCGCGAAAGGACGAGGCATGAGTGATCGTGAACTGCAGATCGAAGGAATTAGGCTGGCATGGCGTTCCGCTCGTCAGTGCATCAACGATGAAGGTTCCGATGAAGGGGGAGAGGACGACGCTGAGTTTGACGACATGGATGGAGTGACGGAAGTGGATGCTGTAGAGCCATGCCGAGTCGAGCAGCTCCGCTATCAACTCCTCCGCGAACTGGCGGAGCTCAATGCAGTAGAGGAAGCGCTCGAACTGATCGGAGAGATGCCGGCCGATGACGAGCAGCGAGTCTACTACAACAGCTGCCTGTATATCGGGTTGATGGGCTATCTGGCCCAGTTCGACCGGGTAGCAGACGCCGATGCTCTCACCACACGTCTCTTCCATGGTGCCCCCGTCTTTTTGCTGGAAGCCCAGATGGAGATGTACGGGCACGACGGCACTCCCGAGCGTCTCACACTCATCCGTGCTCTGGCGCGACAGGTGGAGTCCCTCGAGCTCGAAGGGATGGATGCCTGCCGCGTCGAGATCCACCTATTCACCACCACCGACGACCAGAATCATCTGGACATGGCACGCAAGATCGCCGCCGGGTATCCGCTCCTCTTGCAAGGAAGGAGGTTCGCGGATATCGCCCTCAGTTCCAAATCCATCGAGGACTACATCCGTGCGTTCATTGCCTACGCAGAACATGCCAGGCAGAAGCACGACGAGGCGACGCTGGCATACCAGGTCAAAGCGCTGGTCAGCCAGATCGGTCTCGCCTGCATGACTCACGAGGAAGTCGCCGCACGACTCACAGCCGATGCATCTGTGTCACCAGCAAGAAGAGTTAAAACGATCGGCCGAGATCAGCAAGAACAGCTCCTTCGCACCCTCCACTCCCTGAATCCTGCCTGGGCCTCCCAGCTCCGCAGGCAACTGCAGGGATCTATAAATTAACGGTAACTACGTTCTTTTCACTTCTAAGGAGGTATTCGTATCCTCCTTCTCTTGATTGATCCATCGACATCGTCGAATGTCTGAGAGAGTATTATTTTCTCGCCATCTTCCAAGCCATATCAAACAAAATCCCAGCCGAGTGAGCCAGTTCTTTGGAATGGATCACAACCATCGAGACAGGATCAAAGCTCGTAATCGCCAGCACATCATCCACAATCGCAAGATCCATTAAGATATCCGTTCCAGGAGATAAAAAGCGAAATTCATAACTCTTGTGGTATTTGGATCGTTTCGCGAAATCTCGCGCTGCTGTATCGTCCGCTAATAGGTGTTTCGTAGGAGTAAGATGTTTCGCATGCGTGACACGTTGTGTCCAGCGGCTATACTCATGCGGAAAGTGTTTCTCAATCTGCGCATACGAGGCCATGAACCGACGAGTAGATCCCGTATCAGAGGTTTGGAAGATGCGAGGGATCGCTTCCTCGCCTTCATAGAACTCAATGCGAGGTTTTTTGTCGCCACGATACTGTAAGGCTTGGAACATGGGGAGCATGAACTTAAAATTTTCAAAATGCGCCCGCGCTTCATGAAAGATGCGTTGTGGATCTGTCGCAGAATACCGCTTTACCTTGTTTCGTATATCTTCGCGTACATACCCACGTTCAACCAAGGTCGCAAGCACGTCATACGTGACACTACGATTAACGTCGGCCTCTTCCGCAATCCTGCCGGCAGGGCTCACGCCTAAACTCAGCAAGGCTAAATAGATCGTCGCTTGTTTTTCTTCCCAACCTAATTGTACGAGTGATGCGAGCAGGGTTGTATCCATATTTGTTGGTATTTACAACAAATACTAGCAATATTTTGCTAAATATACAATAAATAGGAATAAAAATTGTCACAAAATTAAACAAATATGCTCAAATAGGCGCATGACTCGTTCGTATCGCTATCTAGGAACCATCACCTCGCTCTACGTCGCCCTCCAACTCATCTCCGACGTGAGCGCAGGCAAGATCATCCAGCTCGGTTGGTTCACTGTCTCTGCAACTGTTCTCTATTTTCCTCTCACCTACATCTTTTCCGACATCCTCACCGAAGTATACGGCTACGTCCAATCCCGTCGCGTAGTCTGGACAGTTCTCGCGTGTTCCATTTTGGCAGGGTTGCTCTATCAACTCGTCGTCTGGCTGCCACCAGCCACTGGGTTTGAAGCAAATGCAGCCTATGCACGCGTCTTAGGCTCTGTGCCTCGCATTCTCATCGGAGGCTGGATCGCGGTCTGGGCGGGCGGTATGGCCAATGATTATCTCCTGGCAAAAATGAAAGTTTGGACCCAAGGAAAACACCTGTGGGCGAGAACGATCGCTTCTACGATTCTGGGAGAGGGGATAAACACGGGGCTTTTTTATGGCATCGCGCTCTCAAATATTCTGCCGACAAATATCCTAGTCGCCTCCATCTTATCCGGCTGGTTGCTAAAAGTGCTTATCGAGGCGGTGTGTACACCCATTACCTATTTTGTGATCCACAAGCTGAAACATCTCGAACAAGAAGATTATTACGATCGGGATACGGATTTTAATCCATTGAAGATTTGGTAGGGGGTGGCAACAGAGATGTTTGATCCGTATTTTGCCTTTTCTCTGTTCCCAGGCTAGATTAGCCTCAGGAGGAGATCATGAGCAAGGAAGAAAGAAGCCTCCTGTGGCTCGATGATGATGCATGGACATTGCACGGGCATCAACGCGCACTCTCCAACGTAGGGTTTGATGTTGAATTTTGCGCAACCGTTGATGAAGCGGTAGCGCGGTTCAAGAATGGCGTCTACGATCTCGTTATTTGGGATAATGTCATTCCGTCAGGAAGAGACATCGACCTGCCCCCGCCTCACCATAGAGACGAAGGAGTGTATGGAGGAGTTGCCTTTTACGAGTGGGTTTTAGTTACAAAGCCTGAACAGACGACAGTCCTTTATACAGATATGAGATCAGTTGTACCGGATTATTCACGTCCGGACAGACGCCAATATGCGTTCTGGAAAGGAGAACATGATCCAGGATCCTTTGCCGAAGTCATGCTGGATCTTTTACTTTAAATAAGGGTGACCAATGCTTGGGAGAGCATGCGCTTACCCTCTTGTTCCTCAACCTTTATCTCGCATGAAGAGTGATGAGCGAGTGCAGCAAACATCCCAAAAAATAAGGTGATCTGCTATCATGCGGCTATGAACCATTTACGAACAGAAGAGGAGTTTGAAACATTGGTCAAAAAACTCAATACCCCTTCAGAATTGGCGCGCACAAAGAGCAAATATGACAAATATCCCATCAGTTTTTTGCCCAAGATCATGGGTTGGATGCTTGTCCATGGGGGGAGCGTCGTGTACGGTCACGCCCCAACATATTTAAAGTTTCGCGCCGTTGAAGTGATCGCTCGCGTTCCATACCATTCCTGGCAAGCGGTGGGATTTATATTCCTCACGCTTTTTTATACGAATGAAGCGCGTGCCCTTAGTCTTGCGAAAACAGAGGACTTTGCCCGCATCGCCCAAGATAACGAGACGATGCATGTTGTCGTTATCTCGGCACTAGCCAAGCAAGAGGAAAAGACCGGATTTATTCGAGATACCCTCATCCCACTCATCTTTGCGACGTTTTATTTCTTCTCATCTGTTCTTTTATATCTCATCTGTAAGCGCTGGTCATTCGAGTTAAATTACATGTTTGAGCAGCATGCCTTCGACCAGTACCAACTCTTCTTGGCGCAGCGCGAACAAGAATTGAAGAAAAAACCCATCCATAGTGCTTTCCTTGAATGGTACGGCCGCCACCCCGCCAATCAATACGAGTTCTTCCTCTCCGTTCGCAACGATGAACTTATTCATCGAAATAGTTCGATTGAAGCCATAAAAAGGTAAGATCCCTTGCGATAATTAGGGCTAGTGATACTATCCCTCTCGGAGGTATTACATGGTTGGCGAAAAGCTGGGCGGTTCCCCGTTCGATGGTTTGCTTCAGGACGATCTCTTCGCTCTCGCCGATTGCCGTGGTCGGGATCTCCTGGCGGAGTGCGCGCGTGCTCGACCGATGGTGACGTATGTCGCCCTGGGACCTTTTCCGAGGGATCCCTTCGAAGCATTCGACGTTTGGAACGACTTCGAGGAAGGGGATCGACGACGCTACCGTAGTAGTATGGAGAGTCAGCCTCCTACGGAAGCAGAAGTCGTGAGAGCCCTCCACGGACTCGCGGCTGTCCTCGGAAGAAATCTTCAAGAAAGCCCTGAAGCGCGCTCTCGCACCATCAAGTGGCTCGAGGAAAATGGGGGGCAGACTCCCGGTCCTCGCGCCCGCCTGCTCGCCCTTCTTAAAAGCACCCGCTAACAGACCTTAAAGACGTCCTTTTATCTCTCACCGTTTCCCTTAAACGGTACCCTCTTTTTCTTCACGCATCTTCTATGATGGCGAGAAAGAAGGTGAATCATTGTAATTATCAGAGGTTCTGTTAAGCTACTCGCCATGCTCAACGCGAGCAGGAAAGGATAGGGCGGTCATGGTTGGGGGAGTAAAAAAGCTGCTGGCAGATCGTCACAAAAAAGCTGGCCTTCAAGAAGAAAGGAAGGTGCCCGACCTCGATCAGGTCTCCTACGATCCGAATCTGGCGGCATGGTCCAACTACCTGAATCTCGCGGCGCGCGAGCATCGCGAACCGAGTCGGGACTATTTTCCGGTGGTCAGCCGGGTTGCTATCGAGAAAATCGGGCGTGAGAATGATCTGTCGAATGCGGTGGTGGAGCTGGTGATCAAGCGCTTCGATGTGTACGCAATCCTTTCCCGTGATCGCCGAGATGGATGGCGAAGGACGATGAGGGCGCGTCAAGAGCAGCGCTATCTCGCCGCCGCAGAGCCGGAGCTGTGGGAGGCAAGCGGTCTGTTCACTCGAACACTGATCAGCCGCTATCACGAGCAGCATCCCGAAGTAGTCTCGTTCGGAGCCACGACCATCGACCCTGCTGACGCTCTCCACTGACACCTACAATATCTCATCCTCGCCCTCATTCATCTCGCAGGCTACTCCTCGAGATTACACATCACTCCCCATCATCATGACGGGGGGTGATGTGTTTTTGGTCTAATGAGTACACGAGTGAATGACAAAATTATTCGAGAAAAAGACAAAAAGAGTTAGCCGTGTTTCATTCTTGTATTCAATTCTCTACGTCCGTAAAAGCGCCAACGCCTCCTTCGCAAACAGCTTCACATCCGGCAAAAGGGGGAGGGTCTCGAGCTCCTCTTCCGTATACCATCCGATCTTCATCGTCTCACCTTCCATCGGTCGTAGCTCGTGGCTAGAGGCTCGCGCATAATAAATCGCATCCAAATGTTCATGCCCATCTCCAATCCGTTCATTCTGCATGTGGATCGGGGAGATGAGGTTTTGGATATGCCTCTCATTCTCCATAAGCGGAGGACGGACACGATGCAATTCAACCTCTAATCCAGATTCCTCCTTCACCTCCCGAATCGCTGCCTCACACAACGACTCATTCGGATCCACATGCCCCCCGACCGGCAACCACACCTCAAGCTTTTTATGCCAATGCAAAAGGGTCTTGTCCTGATGGACAACAAAGACGGCAACCGTAAAATGACGCTCCATAGTATAGAGAAATAGGGTAGTAGAGGAGTAGGGAAGTAGCAAGCAAAGGGAGTATTTCATATTCCCCCGACAGGATCCGGGCTTGGTGCATCTAAAAAGGAGGCTATTTAGACGCGACCGGCGGCTAAATTTGAGCAGATTTTCTAGCAGGAAAAGCGGCGTACTCCTTTTTAGATGCACCAAGCCCGGATCCGCACCCTCCCTCGTCAAAAAGAGCCTAATCCGCTAGGCTATGGAAGATATGAAACGCAAGAAGATTGTCGTGATGGGGGGAGGGACGGGGACGTTCACCGTCCTCACGGGTCTGAAACATTACCCCGTTGATCTCTCAGCAATTGTTTCGATTGCGGACAATGGGGGATCCACCGGCATCCTGCGTGACGAGCTCGGAGTTCTGCCCCCAGGTGACACACGCCAATGTCTAGTAGCTCTTTCCGCTGGAGACGATCTTCTACGCAGTTTATTTAACTACCGTTTTGCCGAAGGTTCTTTAGCCGGACACAATTTTGGCAACCTCTTTTTATCCGCTCTGGAAAAAGTCACCGGTGACTCTCTCTCGGCTGTCCGCGAAGCTCATCGTATTTTAAATGTAAAAGGCCGCGTCATCCCCGTCGCCGCCAAGGCCACACATCTCTTTGCCGAGCTAGAAGACGGGCAAGTCGTCGAAGGCGAACACGCCATTGACGAACTCGAAGGCGAACGCGCTCCCATCGCCCGCTGTTTTTTGTCTCCTTCCGTACAAGCGAATCAAGACGCCATCGACGCGATTGAATCTGCCGACGCCATCATCTTAGGTCCCGGCGACCTTTACACGAGTCTCATGCCCATCCTGCTCGTAGAAGGAATCCGCGAAGCATTAGCGCGTTCTTCCGCCAAACGGTTCTACGTCCTAAATCTCGTGACCAAGCACGGCGAGACAGATGGCTATACCGCCAAAACATATATCGAGGTCTTAAAAAAAGCCTTAGCTCCTGCTCGTTTAGATGCCGTCTTGGTCAACACCGAGCAGCCCCCGGCCTCTATCTTAGCGCGCTACGAAAAAGCCGCCGAACGCCCAGTACTTGATGACCTGAGTGAGCAAGGTCTAGAGATCGTTCGTACCCCATTATTATCAAATGACATTCAAGAACCAAAGCCCGGTGATACCATCAAACGCAGTCTCTTACGTCACGACCCCATTAAGTTAGCAGAAGCCATCCTCGGAGGCTTGAAATAAAAAAACAGCGCGGTGAATCGACCGCGCTGTTTTTTTGTTCTCTTACGGAAACCGGTTATCCACGAGCCCGCGATCCTGATCAATCGATTGTACCGATGATCGAATCAAATCCAATGGGGCATCCAATGCACTATCTAATGGCGTTCCGATACGATAGTTCACATAAAATCCTTCCGAAATATCATCAATGTATTGGTTCCACGACTCTCCAAATAAGCCACGTGCCACCCCTTCCGTCTTCGCCCAGCGCAACGTCCCGCCCTTGGTCACCACGTACGTCTTAGGATCCGTCTGGAATTTGACCATGCGAGATCCAGGTCGGTAGGTGATGTTTGCTCCAATCGGGATCAAAGACATCTGATCATTCGGAATAATTTTTACCCGCGAAAAATCTGGATACCACGAGAAAAACACTTTTTCGTTAGGAAATACGTAGCGTTTGCCATTGACCGCATAGTAATACACCGCCGTATCATTCAAATTCAACGCATCGCCATCATCTGGAATCTTAATCAAATCACCCACCTGCAAACTAATCGCCAATCCATCACGAAACGTCACGGTCACACTTCGATTCAAAATATAATCGCCAACACGCGCTGTATACGTCGATGTTCCATCTTTGAGCGAGCGAAGCAAAAAGCGGGCTTGTCCAAGGCTATTCGTCGTTCCCTGTTCCGCGATCATTTCATCCATGGCCCCACGGGAAGAAATAAGGGTGACCTCGGCCCCATCCAAGGGGAGTAAATTCGAGTCACGTAAAGTGAGAGACAGCCGTGCATTATCAATTCCATCCGCTTTTACGGATGTTTTATCGACAGAAATACGCGAAAACGTGGAATCAGGAGCATTTACGGCGGCAAACGCAAGCGGCGTTGTGGTGTAAACAGCCAACGCAACCAGGAGAGGAGCAAGAAATGCAGAAAGACGTCGAATCATAACGAAAGTAGTGTAGCAAAAGAACCGACAGGAAGGTAGCAGACGATAAAAGAAGAAATACTTGACAATTAAGGCGTATATTCAGCCGGTTGCCGGATATGCGTGGAGCGCTAGTACGTTTAGTTATTCTATGTACGGATTGAGCTCAGGGTTTCAAGTTACCTGCTTCAAAGAACTGTGGCGGAGAGACAGAGGTTTGTAACGGTTGGTAAAAGAGGATAAGATGATTTAAAATTCATATTTATTGTTATGCACGAAAAACCATTTGAAGCGTCTCCGGTAGCAGGGATGTCTCATGAGAGGGAAGTAATGGAGCAGCTTGTTCCTCGCCTGAAACGACAAGAAGATAGGGAATGGGTTGTGAGAATTGTTGGCGGTCGTACACCTGTGCATATTAAGCGCTCAAATGGTTGGCAGGAAGCCGTTGCTCATCAGCTGCATGCATCAGCGGGAATGATTGATGTCGCATGGCCTAAAGCCCCTGGTTCCAAGGAACTTATGGGCAAAACTGTATTTGTGGAGCAATTAGTGAGCTGGAGAGACGAGTGGGAGTCGGCGCAAGATACGGGGCTGTTACGTCAGGCGTTTGCTCAAAAACTCAAAGAGTAGTGCGATAGATGGCAGAAGAATTATCTCAATCTCAAGAAGAAATCGCGATGGATGTGTTCCCTCTTTTCTTCTCCAAATATGCTAAGCTCCTATCATATGTCTTCTCTAAAAGCCGTGATGATAGCGTTCTTTGCCATCATTTGTTTCAGCTTTGGATTTGGTCTCGGCTATCTCGTCTTTCACCCCGAGCAAGTCATGCAACGCGCGGTCACTTCGCAAGCGATCTTAACCACCCTCCGCGATCGAGGATTTTTGGTCACACAAACCTACATCTTTAACGAACCCATTGTCATAGAAAAACAATCTGGCCAATTAATCCGAGACTTCTTCCTCGGTCAAAAGATCACTGCGCGGGGAGCGATGGAGGTAAATCTCGGCATCGATCTCTCACGTGTCATGCCAGAAGATATACAAATTTCCGAAGACGCTATTAGAATCGCCATCCCAAGCGCGAGTCTCTTCAACGTACGGTTAGTTGGGCCATTAGATATCCAAAATGAACAAGGCCTCTTAAAGCGCATTTTACAAAACGACGCTGGCTACAACGAAGCCCAAAGCGAACTCATCCGTGTCGCCGAAGAGCAAGCGCGTAAACCAGAACTCATCCAACGCGCCAACACCGCCGGTAAGGCAGAGGTGGAACGGTGGGTGGGGTATATGGGAGAGAATCGAAGGGTGGAGGTGGTGGAGAAAAAGTGACCTATCATTCCCCCAAGCTCACAATCATTTATGAACTAAGGGGAATGTCCGCAGAGAACCTTGCGGACGAGGTGTTAGTAGCGAAAGTGCTGAGCGACGCGCTGAAGTGCCACTGGGCGGTGGTCGCAGCCGCGCGGGAAGTCTGAGTCGCAGCCGCGAAGAGGGTTTAGTGCGCTCCTGGCGCACAGGAAGAGTACCTTGCTGGATTGGGCAGGGTTGTAGTCCCACCAGCGCGCCTCGTGCGTAAAGTCGGCGGTAATGATACGGCTGATTCCGGCATCCTCGGCTGCGTCCTCGATAACGCGCTGACGATCCTCAGCACATCGTCGGCTATGTTTGATCCCGAGGGCACACAGCTTGCACGTTGGCATCGAGAACAACGGAAACCGAGGCATGGCGTCAGGGAGGTTGAAGTTTTTGAGGAAGGTATTGTCTCTGAATGCTCGAGTCAGAAGCGTGGGCGAAAAACATGCTCCAGCACAGTCTTCCACGGGACTGGCTCCGATAAGAAACGCGTGTCGAGGCATTTCTTTGATACGGATAAATGTAAACGTATCCTTGCCTCCGAGCTCGATCTTGCACCCGTCGACGACGACCAAACGCGTGTCGCCGATCTCGACCTGCGCAACGACCTCGAGACCCTCAGACATCTCCACCGTCTCCCCGAGGGATTGAGGGCGGAATTCACCCATGACCTTCCTGTAGTGATTCCATACGTAGCTGTCCGCATACTCTTTCTGAAGCGCCTTCTCCTCCCCAGCGTACTGCTCTCCGACCCTGTTGATGTTCTCAACGGCGGACTTGAGCTTAGCGGTATCCATGGTGTTCTCCGTTGGAGCTTTGTTTGTAAGGAGCGCACGAAATGATGCGCGTCCTTGACCCCCACGTCTATCTAATGAGTTAGGTAGGAGTGGCGATCAAGAACGTTCTCATCGTGACAAAATAATATATCAAAAATATAAGATAAAGTCAAGAGTAAAATGGCTTATATTTGACAAAAAATGGTAATTATTATATATTATTTATAATAAATAGAGAAAAAACATCTATGCTAAGCCAAACGGATAGTTCCGAATATCTTTCGCAGATCTTAGAAGAGCTAGGCCTTACGGAGCATGAGCGTAATCTTTACTCCTTGTCTTTGCTGTTAGGTCCTACTTCGACCGCAACCCTCGCGACCCATCTGCATATGCCGCGACCAAACGTCTATAAGGTAATCGCTGGCCTACAAAAACACGGCCTCGCACAATTTGCGGGCAGTGGCGCGTACAGTAAGCAGTTTATGGTTGAATCCCCCAGCGTCATCGTGGACTTACTCCGTAAAAAACAAGAACGGTTAGCCAACCAAAGTAAAAAATTCATCGAAGACATCCCAAATCTTCTCTCCCTCTATAAACAAGGGGAGATGCCCACCAAAGTAAAAGTCCTCCAAGGACAAAAGCAATTCCTCCAAACCTTCGAACGGGTGGTCGAAGAGGGGAAAGACGAAGTCTGTTTTTTTGGGTCGTTCCAGAACTTCTTACAATACATCAGCTATGACGCCGCCATGGAGCATATAAAAACCCGTTCCAAACGAGGGATATTTTCTCGCGCGCTCTTATTGCCAGATGAAGAGGCGAAGAAGGTCGCCCTAAGAGATAAAAAGGAATTACGTGAAACTCGTTTCTATGAAACGAAAAAACCATTTGTAACGTCCTTTTACATCTTCGCCAACAAAGTCGCTTTCTGGCAGCCAAAAGCGCCTCTCGCCGTTCTTGTAGAAGACGAGTATATCGTTACTATGATGCAAGATATGTTTGATGGGTTGTGGGAGAGGGCGGGGAATAAAAGCAGATAGGCCTTATCCAAGTTGAGCCCGCGCTTCCATAATTGTCGTCGCCAACTGTTCCCATTGGCCTTTTTTCTCTGTGGAGATCACCGCACTGAAGCCACCATTTTTTGCTTTCACCATAAACATCCATTCTTCCCCCGCTTGAGCCACCCCGACCTTTTCAATCATTTGAACCCCAACCCTCTTAGAGTCAGCGCTGCCATTGATCCCGCTCACCTCTAGGAACAACCCATCAAACTGAGCTGCTTTTGAGCCGTCGATAATACGGAGAGGGCTTGTCATATTAAGAGAAGTGTATAGCGGAAACGGCACAGAGACAACGCTTATTTTCGCCTGTAAAATAGGTCCGTTCGGTAATGAGAAGAGGAGGGCGCGGGATGGGGTTGATTGATTTTAAGTCTTTTGTTAAGGTACTGCCACACAAAGAGAGGGCCCTTAGCTCATTTGGTAGAGCACCTGCTTTGCAAGCAGGGGGTGGTCGGTTCGAGCCCGACAGGGTCCACCACGTAAAACAATCCGCTAAAGCGGATTGTTTTGATAATGATTAGATGTTTGTTCCGCGACTAGGAAGGATGGCAAGAAACAAGTATACTTAGGATGATACATATGCTTTTTGACATCATGGGGGCGATTCATAGATGGTCGGCTCCAAAAACAAAAGAAGAGCCAGAGGTGGCTCCGACTGATCCATCAAAAGACAGGAAATCAGTCCCGCCTACCCCAAAGGCACCTAAAAAATTCGTAAATCCTTACGAGCCTAATTCTCGCTATCGCCATCTAAAAGAAGAGGATGGAAGCTGGAGGAAAGTGAGCGACGACAAAGATTGGACTCCCTGGGAACCTCCGGCAGAATCAAATAAGGAAAAGAGGGCTAGACTTGAGTATGAGGATATTGTGGAGCAAGTAGCCTTTCTCGAAGATTTGGCAAATCGCCCCACGCCGGTCTATCAACAACAAGCATGGGATGATGGATGGAGAAAGGTCAAAGGATTGCTGCCTATTCAATCCCAAGAGCTTGAAGATCGTTTACTTGCATGCCATCCGGTCTGGGAGCGAGTTGAAGTAGCCTTAGAAAGAGTTCGCCAGTTAAGAGCGGAGAACCATGTTCTGCATGTTGAGGAGCTTGAAGATGCGCTAAAAAGTGCACAAGTAATTACACAGGTAGTTATAGGTCGAACAAGAATAAATGGTGGGGGAGCGCATCTTACAAAGACACGGCAACGGTTTGAGTATTACACGAAGCGTATACAAGAAGAGAAGAGAATAGGAGAGGCTCTAGATAAAAAGCCCGAGGTATCGTCATACAAGAAAAAACCATTTGAAATATACGACCGGGACACAAAAGTGAGAACGATTCTCCATTCAACGCAGACGCCAATTTTGGAAACGGTATCTGAAAACAAACAGGCCCGTCGTCAAAAAGAAGCTGCCAAAGTGGATAAAAAACGCATCGTAGAAGAGCTGCGTGTCACCACGTTTGAGCTCGAACGAGAGTTAGGATCCACACGCTCAAGGGACGAAGTGAGGGTTGCTATGGAGCGTATTCAGATGGGGACATTTCGTGTGGGAGTCGTCAGCCGCACGCGTGACTGGTTTTCTAGTCGCTTAGGAAAGTTGGCTGGGCATACGGACCACAAAACTCTTCAAGAACTGGTAGAAAAACATGGTAATCTGACAAAAACGCTTGAAAAGATTGAAGAAGTGCTGGGATCAGAAGAATAGGATCGTTATCTAACAAGCATCAATTTTTTCGCCTCTCTTTTAATTGGAAACAGGAGAATATTGGCCGCGAGTAGCAAAAGAAGAAGCTTTGGCAACGCCCCCGACTCAGGAAAAAAGCGATTGGCAATAAACAATGCCAGCGTGTTATTCATATAAATCATGCACAGCGCGACTGTGAGCCGCTCTGAGCCCGTGCGCCAAGAGAGGAGGCGATACAGTCCCCAGGTCAGCGCTCCCATCCAGCCAATCGCACCCAAAAGCACGACGCCATCACGCCACTCCCAACGGAGTAGGCTTGCTCCACCCGTCTCCGCCACAATCCCCGCGATCAACAAGCCAAACGCAATTACCGATATCCCACGCAGCCATTCGCCCCAGCGATTCACAAAGCGTGGAGCGCTTTTTTTGACGAGCATCGCCATAAAAAACGGCGCAATAATCGTGAGCGCTAACGACCAAAACATGGAGACGACGGGAATCGGCACATACTGCCCAACCGTCAGTTTAAAGATAAACGGAATCGTCAGCGGGGCAAGTAACGAGGTGGTCGTCGTGATCACAAGTGCGAGCGATGTTACTCCTCCAATAAAATCCGCGATGAGCGCAATCGTCATCCCTGTCGGTACGGCTCCAAAGATGAGGAGAGCAAGTGCCCACGGCTCCAACCACTCCGCTTGAAAAAAACGCCCAATCATGGCTACCGGCGCGTAGAGCGCGAGCGGCAAAATCCCCAACATGAACAAGTTCGCCCACACCATGAGTTTCTTGTCGCGCACGTACGAAGTCACTTCTTCAATCGACAAGCGGATGCTCGAAGCAAAAAATACGACGATCAATAGCTGGGTAGAAAACGCCTTCAAAGGTTGGAACGTTTCGGGAAACAACAGCCCTAAAACCATCGCTAATAACACGACGACTATCTGGTTCTCGATGAGGACATGTTTTAAAGACGAGAGCGGACGCATACCATCCCTATCATACCGCGAATATGGAGTGCATGATAGGATAAAACTACTGTATGAGAACCTTCATTTCCCGGATTATCTTCGCCATATTTTGTCTGTTCGTCGTTGGCGTTCCTGTCTATGCCGCCGAAAGCATCGAGCGCTTTGATGTACGCGCGAACCTCAACCAAGACCGTAGCGCCACCATCGAAGAGCGCATTACCTATGATTTTGGCGTCAGCGACCGGCACGGCATCTACCGTCTCATCCCCGATGTCTACGATCGCCATGGTGGAAACTACAAACTCCATTTGGATATCCAAGGGGTTCAACTCGATGGGTCAGATGTTCCATACAAGGTTCAACGCAAAAATCGCGATGTTGAGATAAAAATCGGCGATCCAGATCGTTATCTGACGGGGAAGCATACCTACGTGATCCAATACGCGACCAACCGTTCGTTGAATGATATTGATGGGAATGTCGAATGGTATTGGAACCTGACGGGAAATGGCTGGCTTGTTCCCATCAAGCATGTCTCCCTCGAGCTCGTCGCCCCCTCTTCTACACGCCGCGCCTGTTTTGTGGGTGTTGTCGGTTCTCAAGATCCGAAGTGTGTTTGGAAAGACACCGCAAACTTCGTACAGGCGTCCTCAACACGTGCCTTAGATGATGGAGAGGGGATGACCGTCGTCTTCGAATTTCCTGGAAGTGCGTTTACCTCATTATCAACGTGGGATCATGTTCAACGGTATCTACAAGATAACGGTTGGCTCGGACTCCCGCTTCTCGTTTTTCTTGGCATGTGGCTGATTTGGTATCGCTACGGCAAAGAACCAAAAGGCCGCGGCACCATCGTCCCACACTACGAAGAACCGCGTTCGCTCCCTCCGGGTCTCCAAGTCGCCTTGCGTGACCAACACCTCTCTTCTCGTGCCATCACCGCCACCATCCTCGACCTCGCACGGCGCGGCTATTTAACAATTGAGTGGCAAGAAGAAAAAGAAGGGGGCAGCTTTTTAGAAAAAGTCGCGCGTTGGAACAAAGAAAGTAAATTCGTCTTTGTGCGAGTAAAACCAACCGATGCGGGCGGGCTGCACGACTTCGAAAAAATCATTTTCAAAGGCTTATTCGATGAAAGTGATCTCGTCGTTGATCCCTCCGATCTTCGCTCTACCTTTTATAAAGATATCGAAAAAGCCCGTGAATCCGCCTTTAAAGAATTAAAATCCTTAGGCTGGTTCCCAGGTAATCCCAGCACGACGCGCGCCCTCTGGATCACGGGAGGAGTTGTCGTGGCCGTCCTTCTTATCCTGGCTTCCGATCAACTTCCTATCCAGGTGGCATCCTCGATCATGTGCGGCCTTATTGTAGGAGCGTTCGGTTGGCACATGCCGCGTATGACCAAAGAAGCTGCTGTCGTCGTTGAGGAGGTAGAGGGTTTTCGTTGGTTCCTGTCTCTCACCGAAGAAAAACGTCTGCAGTTCACTGATGCTCCCGCCAAAAAACCTGAACAATTCGCGCGCTTCTTACCCGCAGCCGTAGCTTTTGGTATCGAAAAAGAATGGGCCCACCAATTCGATGGTATGCTGATGTCACCCCCAAGCTATCTCCGCGGCGCCTCCTTAAATGGGTTAACGGCCTTACAAATTTCAAGTTTAACCCGCGCCATCCACGACACAAATACGTCGAGTATGTACGCCTCGCCTTCTTCTGGTGGAGCTGGTAGTTCTGGCTTCTCCGGTGGTGGTTCCGGTGGCGGTATGGGCGGAGGTGGGGGAGGGAGTTGGTAGAAAAGTATTATGCCTACATTTTCCGGCGAAGCCGTCCTCCTCTTTTACATCCTCTGCTCTGTACTCGGAGCGGCCACTGTATTCGCGCTCTTCAAGCCTTGGCGTTTTGGCGAATATGCCAAACCAGTCTTCTTAACTGTCTTCTCCATCGTCTACTTTCTCGCTTCCGTTGCGGTTCCCGCCTTTTCTCCCCAGAAATTCCAAGAGGTCTCCGACAACGCGGTGCATGGATTCACCGCCTTAATCCTTATCCTCCCCGTCGCCCTATACGTTGCCTGGTCACGACGCGATACAGACCATCAAACCACCTGGCCTCGTCTAGAAAAAGTTCTATCGATTATAGGGGGTATCTGTCTCCTGGTGGCAGCCTTCTTCTTTATTCTTACGATGATCATGGGGCAGATAGAGAAGGTGGAGACATTAACGATCGCTCCTTTACCGAAAATACTCCTCACCCTGGTAGGGATCATGCTCCTCGCGCCCCTTTTTCTAGGTCTTGCCTCGATGTTTGTACCCAAAGAAGCCTTCCATCAACTATTTACCGGAGGAAAAATAAAGGGTTCATGGATTATAGGGTATCTCTTCGTTTGTATTATTTTATTAGGATTGGTTGTTGTGACCTCTTTTCTATAGCCTAGTCCCTGGTGCCTGACGCTTTTTTTTCGATCTTGACAAAACCCCTAAAATAAGCTACATTTTGCTGTTTCTAACCACGTCCATACGTGCACATTTTTTGTGTGTACGTATGGGAGTAGTTGGAGAAATGGTTCTCCTTCCGTATCCCGTGTTCGTAGACAACTCGTGAAAAAGAAAGTGAGCTCATCATGACCACCGCAATCGACCAGAACCCGTGCACCGCTCAGCAGCTCTTCACCGCGTGGCAGGCTCGGCACTGCCAGCCTGCGCTGGAGGCCTTTCAGCCGGACTTCGCCTCCCCGGTCTGCGTCCTCGACATCGGAGAGTGCGCCGGCGAACGGGTGTATGCCTACGGCGCCCTCGCCCGCGATCACAGCGCGCGTTGGTGGGAGGTCTGGACGCTCAACCGGGAGATCGCGGTGCGTCACGCCATCCCCGACCTCTCTCGCCACGCAAATGCAGAGGAAGCGGAGCTCGTCACTCGTCTCGACGCGCTCCTCACCGTGCATGCTCCTCGCTGCCCCCTCTGCATGGGGGTTTACGATCGGGGCATGGAGACGCTCGTCTCGTTCCTGGTCAGCGGCAGGACGGCGCTCACCTGTGCCTGCAAGGAGAAGGGCGGAGACGTGTCGGAGCTCCTGCAGGAACTCCGTTCGTTGCTGCCGTGGGTGTCGTCTACGGAACCTGCGGGTCTCGTCGAGATCGCCCGCATCGATGTGAGCACTGCCCCCGTGGCCAGGATGCTCTTCGATCCCTCCTCTGAGCGCATCATGCTCTCGGTGGATTTCAAGGCTCTCAAGACCGCCGACGGCAAGGTAAATGCCTCCTTCACCTGGGTGCGTCTCCGCACTCAAGCCAGCAACGCTCAGGCGGATCAGTACGAGGATGAGGTGGACAGGGGAGAGAGCTTCAAGCTCTATCTGCGCCGGAACACCGGTCTCGGACAGTGGGAGTACTTCCAGCGGACGGATGAGGAAGATGTGAGGTACGTCGTACATCTGAAACACGAGCAGGGAATGACCGAGGGATGGTGGTACTGCCGTCCCGTGAATCCCATCGTGAACTCCGGGGAGTCGCGCCAGGTCATCGGTGTCATCCCCCTCGCGCCGGTACCGCTCCGTTACACCCCCGCCTCCCCCCGCAAGAAGCCTTCCGATCCGCCCCCCTCCGCCCGCTGAACGCCCGTTCCTTCCCTCCTCGAGGACATCGTTCTGATGTCCTCCGTATCCCTAAATTTCTTTCAAGGAAAGGAAATTTCGTTGATGCGCTCTCATTGACAGGATGCATAAAATTAGGTATAAACTCATATTTCCTGCCCCTTCTCTTGTTAGGCATTTAGATATGCATGCTTGCCAAGAGAGGGAGTTGGAGAATGGTCTCTAACACCTCTCGTCACCCCATAAGGAGGATGAAGAAATGAACGCAGCAGCAAGTCAGATTCCTACACCCGAAACCCTTTTCCGCAGCTGGCTGGCGGCACGCTGCCTCCCGTCGCTCTGCTCTTTTGTCCCGACCGTACAGAACCCCGTCCTGGCCATCGTGATCGGCCAGATCAACGGACGAGACGTGTACGCCTACGGCGCACTCGCTCGTCAGCATTGCGCGCTCTGGTGGGCGTGCTGGTCGCTCGATCGCGACGAGGCGCTCAAACACGCCTGGGAGTACCTCCCCAAAGAGGTTCGTGTGCGCCACGATATCATCCAGCAGATGCGCGACTTCCTCGAGAG
This sequence comes from Patescibacteria group bacterium, assembly GCA_018061025.1. Classification (GTDB taxonomy): domain Bacteria; phylum Patescibacteriota; class Patescibacteriia; order 2-12-FULL-60-25; family 2-12-FULL-60-25; genus JAGOUY01. Next base: position 20,108 of record JAGOUY010000009.1, on the reverse strand, counting down.
GTACGTACCTACATGCCCTCTCTGCCGAAGTTCCTACGACCGAAGTGACGACGTACTCCGCGAGCTTCACTCGCGTGGCCAGGTGCAGATTCGCTGCGATTGCGAGCGAGCGAAGCCCGAAGGCTCCAAGCTCCTGCAAGACATCAGAGCGATCCGCGACTCTACGCTCTCCAGCGTCGCACCGCCGACCAGTCCCTGGTATGAGGTTGTAGAGGTCTCGATCGGAAGAGCGGTAGCGGTACGCATGTCCGTCCACGGCCCTTCAGAACGGGTTGTCCTCCTCTTTTTTCGCGATAACTTCCGTGCAGGAGACTTCTCCGTGTCCCAGGTATGGCAGCGCCGTAAGGTAGCTATCCTGGAGCGCCAAGAAGACGCCTGCAAAAAGAAGTCTGGGCAACCTGGAGTGAACCTCCTCAGGCTGAGGCCTCGACTCCATCCGAGACGAGGCACCTGGGAGTGTCAGAGCCCGCTCAATGAGCGAGTGACATGTGTCATCGCCCCCGGTTACTCTATCAAGGGCGAGGGCTGGTATTACTGCCAACCGCTCGCTAATCAAAGCGGCGGGAGCGAGTGGAGAATCCTGGTCGAGCCGATCCATCCGGTTCCTGTTCGTCATCAGCCCCGCTTTCGTCTGTTTTAGAAAGGCTCGTGAAAAATCTTCGCACTTCTTCTTATTAATCCGGCGACTCCCTACGTGTCGCCCGTATCCCTAAATTTCTTTCCCGTCCCTCAAGGAGATTTAGTCGATGCGCTTTTCTCGCCCCCTTGATTTTTCTACTGTTTTCTGCTACTGTTCGCGTTAGGTAAGGCAGATGACCGCGCTGGTGCAAACCGGTGAGGAAAGTCCGAGCCCCCTTTGTATCGCAAGGTACATCGTCGTGAGAGCAGTTAACGGCTGCCAGGTATACTCAGAACGAACGGACACGTGCCGAACGTTCTGATAAGCCTAGGGAAAGTGCCACAGAGACAATACTAATCGGGCGTAAGCTCGGTGAAAGGTGAAAAGTACTTCGAGGTCACTATCTCCTTCGGGAGCAATGGTTCGGCCACGTCGTTCCTCCGTTGGTAACAGCGGAGTGTGGTAAACCCTCTCTGGTGCAAGAGCAAGTCCGCGAGAAGGCAGTTGCTATGAAGTAATTCAGCGCAACAGTTTTTTCAAGGAATGGTCGCTCGCTAGAGCGTCGCAGCGATGCGACGTCGAGAGAGATGGTCATCAATTCTGGCTTCGGTCAGGAAAACAAAACTCGGCTTATAGCCTTGCCTACCCATACAAAAACATCCCTAACCGGGATGTTTTTGTTATATACGTAACGATCTATTTTATTCCGTCATTCCCTCGAAGGAGGGAACCCAGCCCAGAGGCTCGATAAGATAAACGGGGGAGTATTGTTATCTCCCCAATCCCACACGATCTCTCACGAGCTTCATCTTCTTACTCGCTAGTTCATGCGCGCGATTTCGTCCCGTATTTAACACGCGCGTAAGCTCGGCCGGATCTTGTAAGTAGTGATGAATCTTCTTCGAGATCGGCTCAATCTCCGCGACGACGAGTTCTGCGAGAGCTTTCTTAAAATCGCCATACCCCTTGCCTGCAAACTCCGTTTCAATTTCCTCCAATGTCTTGCCAGATAATTGATGGTAGATGGTCATTAAGTTCGCCACCGCCGGTTTCTTGTCCACATCAAACGTCACACCCGGTTCCGTATCCGTCACCGCTTTCATGATCTTTTTACGAATCGTATCTGCATCATCCGTGAGCGTAATTTTACTCAGTTCAGACACGTCACTCTTACTCATCTTCTTGCTCGCATCCTGCAAACTCATAATGCGTGCGCCATGTTCCTGCACGTAGATCTCTGGGAGCGTAAACGTCGGTCCAAAGTGATGATTAAAGCGATCTGCCAAGTCACGGGCTAATTCAATATGTTGCATCTGGTCATCACCCACAGGCACCACCGTCGTGTCATACAAAAGAATATCCGCCGCCATGAGCACTGGGTAGCTAAACAACCCTAACCCCACCTTATCGCCATATTTCTGCGACTTGTCTTTATATTGCGTCATCCGTTCCATCTGCCCAATCTTGGCCATCGTACTCAAGATCCAAGACAATTCCGCATGCTCCGGTACTTCACTTTGCACATAGATCGTCGAGCGTTCCGGATTCACCCCAATCGCCAGATACGTCGCGGCCGCTTCCAAGATGTTCTTTCTAAGCGCAGCAGGTTCCTGAGGCACCGTAATCGCATGCAAATCCACAATACAAAACAAACACGGATAACGATGCTGGAGCTCAATCCACTGCTTTAACGCCCCAATATAGTTGCCGATGTGGAGTCCACTCGTCGGTTGCACCCCAGAAAACACAAGATCTTGCATATTATCCGAATGGTAGCGAGCTAGTCCTATTTCGTCCACTCTCACTTGATTTTTTCGCATAGTGCGATAGAGTAATTTTCTGCGTGGATAATAACCCCGCGCAGACAAGGAGCCGCCATGGCAGATAGTGATTTGTCGATGAAAGTATGGGTAGGCTTCTGCCTCGTGATGATCTTCGCTCTGGTCGTAGGAGGTGCTGGCCACCGCCCCACTTCCTTCACCATCATCATCCCGACGGCTCAGGTCATGCGGATGGACCGTTCGGTCTGGAGCTCAACCACCGTCCGCCCCATCTATCGCCTGCAAAAGGTGACGGTGAATGGTCAGACCAACTGCCTCGAGGCTCAGGACCTGGGTAGTGGGTATGTGAATTCCGTCGTCTGGGAGCCGACACGTGTCCAGGTCAAGGTGACCACAGACGCCTCTCTCAACCCCGGAGATGCCCTGCTGTGGGTCTTCTCCACCACCCCCAACCAGCCGCGCATCGTTGTTCCCTTCTCCCAGGAAGGAGCCGCTTCCCAGATCGATTACCCGCAGCTCATGAGCGCTCCCTACTGCCCCTAAGCACAGCTCACCACTCTCCCTCTCGCGAAGACGCTGTTACGCCCTTCGCTCCTCATTCCGTTTCGTGTTTTCCCAAAGACGAAAGAGAATGTATAAAAACCCTCCGATATTCTCGGAGGGTTTTTATGTTTGGCAGATTCTTATTTATTTCTCTCTCGTCATCCTTGTGCGAAGTCCGACGGAGACACGAGGATCCATCGGGTGAGTCCATCAATCGAGGGGACAACGGAAGTAGAAGAAAGCGTTATCCTTTTGAAACCACCAATCATAATTGATGCGTTCAAGAGGATCCCCGTCTGGACTGAGTATCAGTCCTGGGACAGGGGAAAGGGAGGGGGTGGAGAAGATGAGGTGGGAGGCGTGTAGGCTCGCCACTCGAGAAGGTCAGGAATTTGAGGTCTCCTGCAGCCATGGGAGACTTCAGCTACCTGTTCCGGAGTATGACAGATCCTAAAGCGCTCCGGTTCCGTCTGCGGATTAGAATCATCTGTAATCAGGATAACCACACGCATCGCACCACGCATACCAAGGCACCGACGTAGCAATTCCATGCTTTGCCGAGCACTGTCCGGCCACGTCCAGGAACTGCAGAAACACATACACGGAACTTCATTCGGAGGATCGCTAAGAATGTACAGAATCTCACGTTCCACGTACACAGGAATGTTCCCATCCCTCTTGAGACGGAAGAGGTCGTACACAGCCATGAAGACATCTTTCATGGCTTTCTTCTCCTTCACCACCGTTTCCGCCTTCTTCAGATCAGCTTGAGCCTCGTTGCATACCTTTTTTGCTGCGGCGACGAGGCCATTCGCCGCCGTGATCTGGGCGTTGATCTCATCCGACGTGTAAATCTTCTTCGGGTTCGTATCCATGCTCGATCTCCTGTGAGTGTCCGTGTTGGCGATGGAACCTGTTCCCATCATCCAACGTCCAAGAATACCACAAAAATCCAAAATTGTCAGCGATAAATGCCAAATTTATGTTGATATTTATCTTAAATCATGCTAATATTAGACACATAACTATATTGACGATAATTTTTGACAACATATGAATGCCGAACAACGTTTGCAGGATATGGGCCTTTCCGAGCAGGAAGCGGCTATTTATCTCATTCTTTTAAAGACCGGTGGCCTGCCTGCCAGTCTCGCTGCGAAGGAGGTCGGACTCCGTCGCACCACCGCCTACGCCATTCTAAAAGGCCTGGCGCAAAAAGGCTTTGTCGAAGTGTTTATAAAACGCGGACGACAGATCTTCATCGCCGAAAAACCGCAACACATCGCGGGTTATTTTGAAAAGAAACTCAAAGCCTTTACCGAAGGCATCCCTCTCTTCGAATCCCTCGAGAAAAAACACATCCAAACCACTGGCGTTCGTTTTATCGAAACCGTCGACGAATTAAAACGATTTTATACGGGCATCCTGCGCGAATACCGTCACAAGTCCTACGCCGCCATGGGCAACAGCAACGCCTGGCAAGGTTTAGATCCAACCTTCTTCATCCAATTCCGCAAAGACCGTGCCGCCGCTGGCATCCATACGCGCATCCTCCTCTCCAGCGATTCGCATGAGACGAACCCAAAAGAACACAATCTCTTACGCGAAGTAAAGTTCCTCCCCGCCAAGTATCTCTTCAAAAGCACCATCGATATTTTCGACGACAAAGTCCTCATCATAAGCCCCGACCAAAGCTCCTTGGCTATCGTCATCGCCGTGCCAGCCATGGTCGATATATTTCGTTCAACGTTCGATATGATTTGGGATGTTGTTCCTAGTAAGTAGATTTTTATTTTTCGTCATCCTTGGGCCGGTCTACCTCCCTTTTCCCGTCATCCTTGTGCGAAGTCATACGGAGACACGAGGATCCATCGGGAGGGTCCGGCCGTGCGGGGATGGATCCTCGTGTCTTCACTTCGTTCCGCGCAAGGATGACGAAAGTAAAATAATCCAAAAATAGCAGGTTTATCCAAACAGCTGAGGATATAAATCTCTCCAAGTCGGGTTCTCTTTTTCTATTAAAGCGATCTTCCATTCTCGTTTCCAATGTTTAAGGGTCTTCTCTCGGTCAATGGCCGCAGAAATGGAATCGCCTTGTTCAAGGTAGACGAGCCGATGAACGGCATAGTCTTTTGTAAATCCAGAAATCAGGCCTTGCCTATGTTCCAAAATGCGTCTTTGTAGATTGCTCGTCACGCCTATATAAAGAGTCCCTTTATAGCCACTTGCGAGGATATAGACGAAGCCTTGCTTCATATGAGAAAAATGATAATGGTTCTTCTTTTACATCCTTTTCTATCGTCATCCTTGTGCGGAGTCATACGTAGACACGAGGATCCATCCGATCGATCGACCCGGGGATGGATCCTCGATCTTCGCTTCGCTACGTCAAGGATGACGGAAAATAAAAGATAGTCCTACGCCAGGATGACAACTAAAAAAGAATGAACGATTATCAGTAGAATATCATAATCAAAAGACGAGCCGTTAAGCTCGTCTTTCTCTTTACACCTCGATAATCACCGGGATCACCATCGGACGCTGTTCCGTTTTGATGAAGAGGAATTCACCTAATTCATCGCGTAACTTGTCTTTGAGGTACGTCCCATTCGGAGACGACACCTTTGGATCCGGCGACGCGCTCTTTAAGATCGCATTCGCTTTCTGACGTGCCTGCATGATGAGTTCTTGGTGTTCCTTCATGTAGACGAAGCCACGAGAAATCACATCTGGTAAGGCTTGTGGCACGCCCGTTTTGCCATCAATGACGGCCACGGCGATCACGACACCTTCGCTCGACAATTGTTGACGATCACGCAACACGATTTGGTTGGTATTTCCAACCCCGAGCCCATCCACGAACACATAGTCCGTTGAGACTTTTTTGTTCGTCAACATCCCATTGCCATGAATGTCGAACTCAAGAATCTGGCCATTATCCGCAATGAAGATATTTTCTTCTTTAAAGCCGTTCTCAATCGCCGTCTTGGCATGGTCGCACAAGAACGAGTAGTGCCCTTCAATCGGGATCAAATACTTCGGCTTGATCATATCGTGCATCTCTTTCAAATCTTCCTGTTGCGCATGGCCACCGGCGTGCACGTCCATCATCTTGTAGTGGATGACTTCGGCGCCTTCGCGGTAAAGCGTGTCTTTCACGCGTTGCACCGAGCGCTCGTTACCAGGAATAACAGAGGAAGAGAACACGACCGTATCTCCAGGTTCAATCGAAATGATTGGATGTTCACGGTTCGCGATGCGCATCAAAGCCGCACGTTCTTCGCCTTGGGCACCCGTACAAATGACCGCCGTTTTTTCACGGTCATACTTATGGATGTCTTTGGTTTCAATAAGTGTACCCTTTTGGATATCCATGTAGCCCAATTGCTGAGCAATCATGATGTTGGAACGCATCGAGAACCCTTCAATCGCCACCTTTCGGTGCTGGCGTTCACAGGCTTTGATAATTTGTTGAACACGCGCAATCATAGACGCAAACGTGCCGATAATCACACGGCCTTTGGAATTGGCAATGATCTCATCAATGTTATTTTGAATGTCGATTTCTGGTAATTGTTTTCCGGGTTTAGACGCATTCGTCGAGTCACACATGAGCGCCAAGACATTGCGGTTGGCGAGGTTCTTAATCTTCTCCGTTTCTTGGATGGATTGCGAGCCAGGTCCTGGATCAAGCTTAAAGTCCCCGGTATGCACAATGATTCCACAGGGGGTGTTGATAATCACGCCCATGGAAGAGGGGACAGAGTGGGCCACCCCAAAGAATTCCACCTTAAACGCGCCTAACTGTAAGACGTCGTCATAAGTAACGGAGTACAAGTTGAGGGCCGGTGCATTGCGATGGTCTTCCTGGCGTTTTTGGATAATGCCACAGGTAAGATCCGTCCCAAACACAGGCGGATTGCCTAACTGAGGGATAAGATGAGGGACGCCACCGATGTGGTCATAGTGGGCATGCGTAATAATCACGCCACGAATATTCTTTTCTTTGCCTTTCAGCGCAGAAATATTCGGTACGATGTAATCAACGCCCGGCATGTCGTCATCCGGAAATTGGAGACCCATGTCGACGAGCAAAATATCATTGCCGAATTCAAGCATGGTCATGTTGCGGCCAACTTCTTCGTTGCCGCCGAGGACGGTCACCTTAAGACGTTGGCTTTCTTTGTTAAGTACGTCTTCATCAACCCCCGTCTTGCGAAAGGGTTTGTGTTTAAACGTGCTCATACGAGGAGCGGACGCAAAGGCACCGCCCATCGAAGGACCGCGTTTAGCATGGGCAGGCGCACGGCGATTCACTTCGTGTGAATCGCTTGTGCCACGTTCATCTTTGGCAAAGCCTTGTTTAAGCGAACCGCGCGTATCAAAATTCGCGCCACGCGGAGCGGTTGGAGTAGCGGTCGTCGGCCGTGGACGAAAGTCGCCAGCCGGTTTAGCAAACACGACGCCCGTTTTTACAGGCGCATCAATGCGAGGACGTTTTGGCCCATGGCTGCGCATCGGACGTCGGAATGAGGAAGAAGGAGGGCGGGGTGGAGGCGTGCTGCCACCGCGAAAGCCACCAGACGGAGCTGGGGTAGGATGTGTAGGAGTCATAATTTTTTAGAGAAAGAAGCAATTCATCAATGGCATGACAGGAGCGGATCGCGGATTGTCCAACGCAGGCAAAAACACGCACGCAGTCATTGATATGAATGCTAAAGAGAAAACAAAAACAAAAATCATCTTTTGAGAAACGGATTTGGCGGAGCACCTCCCTCCAAATACGTAACACGGTCTGTCACGACTTTCGCTCAACCTAGCCAAGAAAGCAAGGTCACACGAAAGGCGTCCAACACGAAACTCCTATTAACAATAGCAGAAATAGCAGAATCCGTCAATCACAACGACTTGCAAGCACTTATTGAAGGTTGAGCAAATCCTTTTTTCGGCTCCGTCTGGCAGCGAGCGCTGCTTTCTTAAGAGGAGCGGATGCTTCCTGCTGGCTCAGTTCTCGCAAGGTAGGCTTAAGAAAATAATTCTCATACTCCTCAATAGCAAGCAAGGCAGCAACGGGTTCATTGTTTACAAACACAAATTTAGGCTCCTGTGAGAGATTCTCAAGGCATTCTTTTGTCTTTGTCCGTAACGTTGTAATAGAAATACATTGTTGCTTTAACATAGTTAAATTTAACCATAAATTTCGTAAGATAGCAAGAAATACCAAGCCTTGACCCTATGTCCTAGATACGGCATGATCACACCTGTTCGTGCTGCTAGAGTAGAAGCTTCGGGGGCGAGTGGCGGAACTGGTAGACGCACTGGTTTCAGGTACCAGCGATCGCAAGGTCATGAGGGTTCGAGTCCCTCCTCGCCCACCACGTAAAAAGCCCCGCTTCATGGCGGAGGCTTTTTACGTAGCCCCGTGTCCCACCCTGGCGGGATTTTACGGGGCACAAATAAAAGCGCTTTCCTTCGTACCCCATACTTATATCCCCAACATCTTCTCTGCCTCCGCTTGCGTATACAGTCTTCCTACTCGAACATCTTCTTCAGCCATCTCCAAGTCCTTTTGTAATTGTTCAAACGTAGGGTCTTTTTCTGAAAATGGACGTAATTCAAAAGTAGGCTGGTTTTTGCGTAAAATAATATACCGTTGCTGTTTTTTCTGGGCTTGGGCCGCCACTTTTGTCAGGCTTCCCCTCAACTCCTTTAAGGTACTCTAAAGAAATATCCTAAGCAAGCCGACAAAACAGACAGGCATAGTCGACTAATCTGGGGTGCTGTTTAAATCCCAACCTTTCCTTAAAAATTTTGTCCTCAAGCTTCTAATCCGTTAAAAGCTTCAGAACAAAAGCGGACAGGCGTTCCGCAATTAATAGAGGATAAAGAACAGTAGATCCGAATATGCTAACGCCGCCGCACGAGCCGACGCCGTAGACGCCGCCACTGCCGGGGAGTAAACAATTCTCCGCTCGAAATATTTGCTTCACGAATACGGTATAAAGTCTGATTCCAACCCACGATCGAGTGGTCATGAATCGCAAACCGGATAAATTTCTGACGATAATCACCGCAACGCATTTCATTGGACATCATCTCGCCTCCTCGAGCCCGCCTCTCTAGCTTGCTCGCTACTCATGTATCACAAACAAATGTTCCTCGCAATCTTCTGAGGGCTATCTCCACTTCCAATCCGTTTCAATGTACCAAGTGTTTGCTTGCAACAAACGATCCGAAGGTCTGCTAAGTCGCATCGGTTGCACGCCCTTCACATCCCGTGAAAGAAGATACGCGTAGGCAGGGCGCAGCAAGAATAGGGCGGGGGTTTGTTTTAAAATCGCTTGTGACAACGTCTGACGTGCTGATTCTAACGCGGGCGTCGTCGTAGCCGACTGGATTCCTTCCAACGCTCGATCAACATCGCGATCCGCCAAGTTTGCCAAATTCAACCCTTGGTTTGTGATTTGGGTACTTGCCCAAAACGGAGAAATATCTTGCGTAGGGGGGAGAAGAACGTTCCACACCAAAACTTGATAGTCACGTTTATCTAACGCTTGTCGCAATAAATCGCTTGCGGGATGAACCCGCATCTCGACGCGCGCACCAATCAAGGACCAACGGCGTTTAAGGAGCTCCGCAACTTTTACAAGGTCCGCTTGGTCCGGCAAATCAATCGTAATCACGAATTCCGTCGAACTTGTCGCAGGTTTAGGAGGTGTAGCCGTGGTTGTCCCTCGAGTGGCGACTGTCGGTGGTTCGTAAATGCGCACCGATCCGTTTGTAGGTAGATGCCAGCCCAAACTATTCAACAATACACGCGCACCATCTAAATCACCCACTTGTATAGAGGTTGCTTCCAAAAAAGGAAACGGTGAACTCGCGACCTTTGCATTTGAACCGATTAACTCCTGGAGTTCTCGACGGTCAATCGCCATGTTCAAGGCTTGGCGGATGCGCACATCCTTTAACAGGGTGTCTTTAATGTTAAAAAACGCAATCGTCTCCTGCGGAAGTTCCAGCGTCGAACTCTGAGTATTGCCGTGCTTAATCTCTCCCACATCTTTCCAAGGCACAAACGCCACCGCGTCTACTTGGTTCGTCTGCAGCGCTTCGTGTGCCTGAGGACGGTCTCCGTAAAAACGGAACTGCCAAGTATCAATATAAGGCGCATGGCCGTAATACTGGGAAAAGCGTGTCAGGGTAAAGCTTAAGACATTGCCTTTGGCATCGCGCTTCAAAGACTCTAAGCGATAGGGCCCCGAGCCAATTGGTTTAAGGTTGGCTTCTGCTAGTGCCGCCGTTGCTCCTTGCGTGCCTTCCCAAACATGGGTCGGCAAGATGCCAAGCGTAAGCTCCATGAGCAAGGTTGGATTTGGAGCTTCTAATTGAAATTGAATCGTCGACTCATCAACGCGTATGACCTGTTGCAATCCCTTAAATCCATTGGTAAGCGGACTACGCCAACTTGGATCAAGCACGCGCTGGTAAGTAAAAATCACATCATCCGCTGTAACGGGTACGCCATCATGAAAGCGTGCATCTTTGCGCAGGCTCACTTCTAACATCTTCCCATCTTCGCTCCAGCGATACGTTTGGACGAGGTCGGGTTCAGGTTCCAGATTTGTGTTGACGCGAAACAAGCCGGAATAAATCAGGGCACACAAGTCACGGTCAACATCATTCAAGGGGGCGTAAAGGGGATTGATAAGACGAGGACTGCCGATCAAAGCTTCGGTAATCGTTCCCCCGTGTGCGGGGACACGCATCACGTGCGGGCGGATAAGGAGGGCAGATCCAGCTCCCAAAGCGGTCACCATCACAACAAAACTCGCCCAAAATAATCTGAGTTCGCGTCCCTTTAACACATGATGTAAAAACCGTACCTTACGCCAATTCGTCGCCGTTGGCTCTTTGGCAGCCAAAACAAGGGCATGGTCATGATGCGCGTGGGGTTGAAACTCTTCTGAACCAGTCTTCGTTTGCTGCCAAAAAAACAGGCGCTGCCACCACGTACGAACGGTAGAAAGCCAGTTGGACATGGGAAGATAAAGTCAAAAGGACGTACCTGACCGCTTGAACCCGGGGATCCTTATACCAACACCAAATTCAAGATGGCCGTGCCAATGAATAAGCACACGAGCGCAATCGTTGCGTAAAATAAGCCTTTTTCTAAGCCACGTTTTGTGCGAAAGACATTGCCATCGCCGCCAAATGCCACCCCTAAGCCAGAGCTGCGCTGCTGGAGTAAAATCGCCGCCGACAACAAGACGGAGATCAGGATCATGGCTACCGCCAAAATGGTTTGTCGCATAACACAGAAACGTTACCTCGAAGAGACAGATAGGTCAATGCATGCTACTATTTGCCAAAACAGCATGCGTGGGGTTGTAGGAGTGGAATTTTCATTCCTGATGCCTAATTCCTGACGCCTGATGCCTATAATGCTATGTCCTTTCGTGTAAGTGGGTGGAGTTTTATGAAATGGGGAGTCATCACCCTTTTTGCGCTTTTGGTTGCTTGGTTTGGGTATTATCTTGTCCAATATTACCGCGCCATTCGTTCCGGTGACTCCAATCCATTATTAGACCAACGGTTAGAGGCCTCTCTCAGTTCCGCCATCGCGAACCAGCAAGTCACAGAAGAAGATCTCCTGCGCTTGCAACCAACCTCCGCCCCCGCCTTCGGAAACCCTGCTGCCAAACTCGTGATCGTAGAATTTTTAGATTTTGGCTGCCCCTATTGCCGCGATTCCTTCCCCGCCGTCCGTGAACTCATCCAGCGCTATCAAGATCAGGTCTATTTTATCGCCCGCGACTTTCCCGTCGACTCCCTTCATCCGCGTGCCACCGCGACAGCTCTCGCAGCTCGTTGCGCGCACGAACAGGGCTTATATTGGCCTTATCACGACAAGCTTTTTACCTCTCAAGCTCAACATGAAGACGGAGACCTTCGTCGCTATGCGCAAGAAGTCGGATTAAATGTGTCTTCGTTTGATCAATGCTACAAAGAGAAACGCTACCAAGACCGCATCCAAGGAGAGATTGCGGATGGCTTGCGCGCGGGCGTCGAAGGCACGCCCACCTTTTTCTTTAATGGCATCCGCATCCAAGGCGCGCTCGATAACAAGACCTTGGAATTTCTGATCAAAAAGTTTTTAGCGGTTCCTTCCTCTTTATAATATATTATGTTGTCTTTCAAACGCGTCGCCTCCCTTTTTCTCCTGATCTTCAGTTTATCTGGAAGTGTAGCTCCATCGCTTGCATGGGCTCGTGGCTGCGCGATTACCTGTGTATCCGGTTCTCGGACGCAGGTGGTCAATAGTACGAGCATGGCGACCGACGCGGATTGTCAGAAGTTATGCACGGGCGCACCCGCCCAAGGCACAACACCAGCCGTCGTGTCTGCGTGCAATAGTCTACGTCCCGCGGGATATACCTGTCGGGGTCCCGCCGTTTTTACCCCTGATGGAACCGATCCGAGTTCACCCGTTTGTTCGTGTACGTGTGTCCCAGCCGCAGGCGCCCAAGGCAGTCCTGTCACGGTACAAACAAGCGACCATTGTCCGACGATCACCGTAGCCTCACCCGCTTGTGTGCAAAGTTGCGCGGCTCGCTGTGCCAGCCCAACCGCCCCCGTGACCGCAGGCATGCGTCCTGATCCAGCCCGTCAGCCAAGCTGTGTTGCGCCTACAGGATCCACAACGCCAACCGTTCCCACTCCACCCGTCAACCAAGTAAACGCTCCAGCTGCGGCCAATCGGGACGCGGTTCCTCTTACCCTTTCGCAGCCGATTGATGGGGTGACGGTCGTAAGTGATCTTGGAGGCTATATCGCCCTGGTGTATCGCTATGTGATTGGTCTCGCAGGCACCGCCGCCGTCATTATGATTGTCTATGGTGGCTTTCGCTATCTACTCGGGTCTGCCATGGATGATGTAAGTGCCGGCAAAACAATTATCCAAGATGCGATCATCGGTCTTCTTCTCGTCTTAGGTTCGTACTTCATTTTATCTACCGTCAACCCAAATACGCTCTCGCTCAAATTGCCCAATATCCAACCCATCACGCCGAAAGCCGTTCCTCTCGCCGCGCCCACCGTTATAACGAATGCATGTGGAAACCCTGTCCAAGAGGCTCGTGTCCGGCGGGTCGGCGCGGGAAGATCGGGCGTGGTCGCCAAAGGGCAGCCATGTGCCTACGACCAAGAATGTCAAAGTGGTATTTGTTTTATGCATACCCAGACAGAGGGGGTCTGCTCTGATCTGAGCGAAGGTCAACGCTGTAAGTGCACAGGAAGCTGTTGTGAGGTGATGACCACACCGAATGAAGTCAGTACCTATTTGGGCGATACGAATAATCGTGGGAGTGGCCTAGGCGTTTGTCAGAATGGAACCGTGTGTCAGTTCCAACAAGATGATTGGAAATGCGTCGCTTTAAGCTACGGCGGCGCAGGTGGAACCGTGCAAACGGGATCTCCGATAAGGCCAGAAGGAGTCCCACGTCCCGTCTGTCGGCTTGATAGCGAATGTGTCAGAACATTGGGTGCAGGCGCCGCCTGTATCTATAATAGCCGCCAAACGGGATCCCTTGCCGGACGAACAGAGTGCTCCCTTGGAAGAGAAGGGGATCAGTGTCAATGTTCCGGTACGGGTTGTGATATGGTTGACCCACCCAATGTCCGTATCACCGGAGTGCATCAAGCCACAGGGAACAACGGAGGGACAAGACGCATTGCCTGTCAGACAGGGCTTGTGTGTGCTCCTTTTGTGCGGCCTGCCGGTAGTATAGAGCGTCCAAATGATCTTGAATATTTTTGCCAACGTCCTGCGAGCTTGCGTTCAACGCCTGCTGGTCCGGCCCTAGAATGCCGCTTTCGTTGTCGAGGGGATGGTCCCGTGACGATGCGTAGAGTGACAGGCTGTACGCAAGAAGGCACCGCTGGAGTCCAGGAATGTGTTCGTGCCTGCGCGGGTCCTTGTGGTGGGGCAGGAGAAACGGCCTGTTTAGGAGTCCGCTGCGTGCCTACCACTTCCGACTATCTCGTTACCCCTATTCCTCCCTCCGCCCCAGCCCCCGCACGCTAATAGGTTGTCCTCTTGCTCATAGTGGCGAAACATGATAGTCTCGCCGCCAACATGCCTAAACGTTCTGCTTCTCCAAACCGCGCCTTTGGAGACCGCTCCATGATTTCGATCAAAGGAGCCCGGGTCCATAACCTCAAAAACATTTCGATTGATCTTCCGAAAGGAACATTTATCGTGGTTACAGGTCTATCTGGTTCGGGAAAGTCATCCCTCGCCTTTGATACCATCCATGCCGAGGGCCAACGCCGCTACATGGAGAGTCTCTCCTCGTACGCTCGGCAATTTTTGGAGTTGCAAGACAAGCCAGATGTCGATGAAATTACCGGTCTTTCTCCCACCATCGCCATCGATCAAAAATCCGCTTCCAACAATCCTCGCTCAACCGTCGGAACCGTCACCGAAATCTACGATTTTTTACGCATCCTCTTTTCCCGTGCGGGTCGTGCCCATTGTGTAAAATGTCATTCACCTGTGATGGAACAACCGCCGCGTGCGATTGCCGAAAAAGTCTTAAGCCTCACCCACTCCTCCGCGATCATTTTACTCGCTCCCATGGTGCGTGAACAAAAAGGCGAACACAAAGTCGTCTTGCAGGCCGCGCGCAATGCCGGGTATCGCGAAGTCCGTTTTGACGGCACGCTCGTTGATATCGATGAGATCCTTCGTACCCGCATCGACAAAACCAAAGAGCACACCATCGAAGTCATCATTACCAAGCTCGACCAAAACACGAGCATGGTGATTGAGCCTCTGCTCGAAACCGTCAAACAAGCCCTTGAGCTCGGGAACGGACTCCTCATGGCGCTCGTGGAAGAAACCGGCGAAGACATGCTGTTTTCACAATCCCTCTTCTGTGCCCACTGTAATATCTCGCTCCCAACGCTTGAACCTCGTCTCTTCTCGTTCAATTCTCCTCACGGCGCCTGTCCTGCCTGTACCGGTCTTGGCACCAAACTCGTCTTAGAGCCGGATTTAGTGATTCCAAACAAGCGTCTCACGATTGCCCAAGGAGCCATCAAACCGCTCACGCGCATCGCAGGCAATCAAAATGGCCAGTTAAAATTGTTAGAACGTGTCGGAGAAAAGCATGGTTTTTCTGTGCACGAACCCGTCGCCAGTTTTTCTGCCAAGGCCCTACGTGTCCTCATGGATGGAACGGGCGAAACCGCTTACGATATCGAAGGCAAGATGATGCGTTTTGGCGGACTCGTCGCCATGTTAGAAGAAAAATACAAAGATACAGACTCCGAATACGTCCAAAAAGAAATCGAGGCCTACATGCGCGTTCTCACCTGTCCTAATTGTGAGGGCAAACGTCTCCGTCCTGAAGCGCTTGGCGTGACGGTCGCCGATAAATCCATTGCCGATATCGTATCCGTTCCATTAGATGACACGATCTCCTTCTTCAAAGGTCTGGGCCGTGGTCCTGTTAAAGTCCGTCCCTCAAAAATCGCGCGCATCAAGGCCACCAAAGAAGTAGATTCTCAAGGCTTTACCGAACGTGAACGTCTCGTCGTTGACCAAATCTCGACCGAAATTTCTCGTCGTTTGCAAAACCTCATCGACGTTGGCTTGAATTACCTCACCCTCGACCGCTCTGCCATGTCCCTCTCCGGCGGAGAAGCGCAACGTGTTCGTTTAGCCGCTCAACTCGGTTCAGAATTATCTGGTGTCATTTATATTTTGGATGAACCTTCCATTGGTCTCCACTCCCGCGACAACGACAAGCTTATCGCGACCATTAAACGTCTGCGTGATCTAGGCAACACGGTCATTGTCGTCGAACACGATGAGGCAATCATTCAAGCTGCCGACTATGTCGTTGACGTGGGTCCAGGAGCAGGGGAGTATGGCGGAGAAATTATCGCTGAAGGAACCCTCGCCGAGATCAAGCGTTCCAAAGAATCAACCACCGGTGCATACCTTAGTGGTCGCCTATCTATCGCCCGTCCTAAAGTCCGCCGCCGTGGCAATGGCAAAGCGCTCATGATCAAGGGTGCCACCGCTTTCAATCTCAAAAATGTCGATGTCAGTATCCCTCTCGGACGGTTCGTGTGTGTCACGGGTGTCTCCGGTTCCGGAAAATCCACCCTCGTCTTAGATATTTTAGGTCGCTCCCTCTCCTCCCATTTCTACGGAGCCAAAGATCCTGTCGCGGCCCACAAATCCATCGACGGCATCGACTATCTCGATAAGATTGTGTCCGTCGACCAATCTCCCATCGGCCGTACCCCGCGCTCTAATCCAGCCACGTATACGGGTCTCTTCACCATCATCCGTGATCTCTTTACAGAAATCCCAGAAGCCAAGATGCGCGGCTTTGATGCCGGGAAATTCTCCTTCAACGTCAAAGGTGGCGGACGCTGTGAACCTTGTGGCGGTGACGGCTACGTCCAAATCTCCATGCAGTTCTTGCCAGATGTCTACGTTGAATGTAGTGAGTGCCACGGTCGTCGCTACAATTCCGAAGCTTTAGAAATCCACTGGCGCGGCAAAAACATCGCCGACATCCTCGACATGACCGTCGAAGAATCCCGTCGCTTCTTTGTCGATCAACCCCTCATTTACGAAAAGCTCTCCGTCCTGCACGAAGTTGGTCTCGGCTACGTAAAACTCGGTCAACCCGCCACCACGTTATCCGGTGGTGAAGCCCAGCGTGTAAAATTAGCCACTGAACTTTCCCGTCGCGCCACTGGCAAAACTCTGTACATCCTTGATGAGCCAACCACCGGTCTTCACTTCGACGACATCAAACGTCTCTTGATCGTCTTAAACGCCCTCGTCGACAAAGGCAACACGGTCCTCGTCATCGAACACAACATGGACATTATCAAATCCGCCGATTGGGTCATCGATGTTGGCCCTGAAGGTGGTGTCTACGGTGGAGAAATCGTCGCCCAAGGCGTCCCCGAAGAAGTCGCCAAAGCGAAGGGCAGTTGGACGGGAAAATATTTGAAGGAGGCGCTTTAATGTGCGGCATGGTTCCCCTCCTCTGGCGAGGAGGGGTTAGGGGAGGAGTACGAGCCCAACCAAACGGGCATCCTGGGCTACCATTGTTTCTTCAGAACTCCTCCCCCAGGCCGTTTTTTTATTTGCATTAAAGTGTGGCCTCCCCTCCTCGCCGGAGGAGGGGAGCTTATATAAATAATCCAGCCAAGATAAAAAGGATTTCTTCAGCGCATATCTACAAACCAGCGTCGAGCAGTTCCCATTAGGTTTTTATTGTGAAATCGTCGTGGAAAGTGAGCATAATAAAAAGACTAGGTGCGTACCTAGTCTTTTTATCGCCCTTCAACGCCGACCGGATTGGTCGGCGTTACTTTTTTGAAGTCCTTTATGAAGAGCTGCAAAAAAGTTGTGGTGACGAGGTCACCCTGTAGGGAATGTAGAGAGAAGGTGCAGATGTGAGTGTGCGTTTGATGCTAGCCTATTGACCGCGGCGGCGTTGCGTTGCCGCGTTCCCTGTAGGATTCTCCGCATCTTCTGCAGCGGTCTTAGCAAGCTTCTTCATAGAATTCGCATAGTTCCCCCCTGTCGCGAGGGCTGCCGTCTGGATGGCGGCCGACGTGCTCTGCGAGAGGGCTTGGAGAGACGTGAAGATATGATCCGTCACGTCCTGGATGGCGCTCTCCATCGCTTTTGTGTTCGCCGTGGTGTCAGCGCCGGACATGGCTCGCAGCCGACGAATATTGTTCACCGGAGCCTTGAGCTCGTGAGCCTTGGTTCGGAGCCTGTTGAGCTCGTTCTTGGCCCCCGTCTTAAAAGCTCTGAGGGTGGACAGTGCGGAAATGACGTCCGCGTCATCCGGGATGATGCGGACGTGCGTCCTTACGGCCGGTTCACGGAATCCCCCGAACGTGGCAGCATCTTCCGTCACGACTTCCGTCTCACTGCCGACTTCCTGCGCGCGCTGCTCGACCATGGCGAGCCAGTTCGCATAGTCACTGTCTGGACCGAAGAGCCTATCGGCGACCTCGGCGATTTCGTGCGTCACCTCGTCCGTGAGATGGTCTCCGTCCGTCCGTCCGAGGAGCGTCACGCGGAGCTGTGCGAGGTCGTCCTCATGCGCTTCCCAATCTTCCACGTAGAATGCATGCACGAGAAGAATCACGCCCACCACTACCGTGGACAAAAGAATCGGCGCTGAATTGAATACCACCCCGTACGCCAGCCCCACGATGGCGCACAGTATAAATCCTTTCAAGGGTCTATTGAGATTGAATGGATTATTGTGCGAGACCTTACACCCGAAACGTGCGCAGGGCCCCCTCACCAACCGGATGAGGTCGAGGTAGGGGTAGCGGGTGGCGCGAATCTCTTTCTTGTTCCGTGCCCTGCCCCTGGCAATGAGTTCCGTGAACTTCGGCATGTTCGCCTCCTTCTGCAGAAACTGGTGCCGCGAATGCTGCGTATCAGCATCCTTTTCTGTGATCCTCGATTGTGAGGATTTCAGGGGAGGATGCTGATACGCAAGACGGCGAATATTTTGTGCAGGTGCCTAATAGAGTGAGCGTCGTGAAGTCGCCTAGAGAAGGCTGAAGGCGATGGATGAGCCTATCGTAAAATGGGCTTTTGGTCAAGCAAAGCACTGTTAAAACAGCTAATATTAGCAATAAAAACACCCCGCTCAGATGGCCTACGATACGAAGGCAGGCATCCAAGAGGGGGAAGGAAGGGAAGAAGGAGCGGAATCGTGTCTATGCGGTGAGTGCGAGCTGACGGAAGTGCTTCTGGAGGCCTCTGACGCAGCCCGCGTGTCGCGGATGCGTATCTTCGATGAGCTCGGTCCGATCCCTGCCCTTGTGGGGGAAGAAGTCACGTCCAGCGAGCGACCAGGGGACGTAGAGGCAGGCGTCGTCATCGCACGGCATGAGGATGCCATACCCGCCGATCTCTGCTTCCTGCACGTCGCAGAGAACGAAGCGTTTGTGCAGGAGATCTTTCGCCTTCTCCTTCTTGGCACCCACGCGCTTGAAGAGCGCTCCGAGATTCACGAGCCCGTGGACCGGATCTCGCAGTTCCTCTGCGCTCTTACGAACGAGTCGGCTCTCCTCGAGGAGGGTGCTTGCCGCACTCACCATCCAGCGTCGCTTGATCTTCTTGATGCGGACGTTGCGAGGGTTGTGGACGATCCGCCAGCTCAGGGTGTTCGATGCGGTGCGCTTCAGGAGTTTGGCACTGCAGAAGCGTCCGATTGCCTCCAGCAGCGTATCTCTGTCTACTTGCATGAGGTCTAGATGCAGTGCCTCGAACATGAGGGCGGGTGAGAGGGACAGGCCCCATCCATCGATGGGCTGGCGCGGGATTTGTCCGACCAGATGATCCCACACCCGCTGTTCGGCCGGAGTCATGTACGCTCCCAGCCATCCATGCTCCACCCGTCCACTCACAGGAGGCTCACTGGCGGGTCCGACCACGGGCCTCTCGTATGCTCTCGGTCGAGCACACGGGCGTTCGGGAAGCGGAGCCTGAACCGTTCCTTTTTGCTTGCTTCGCGTCCTTTTCTTCTTGGGAGATGACGCCTTTGCTTTGGGAGTGAACGGCTTCTTCGTCGACTCGAATTCGCTGGGATCCTGAACGAGGATGTAGCCGCCCTCGTCGCCTTTCACGACCCAGGCTTTCATCGTCCGACAGAAGATGGTGCGCGCTTCATCTCCGTTGACGCGCTCCCAGGAGCGGCACACATCGTTATCGCGTTGAAGACGATCTGCGATCTCGAAGACCAGTTTTACCGGGTTCTCTGCCTTCAGCACGAGCCTTCCTCGTGCGTCTTGAGTGCCCAGCCTGTGGAGTTCGCGATAGATCGCGATCGCCCACCGGCGTCGAGCGTCTCCTCTTGTTTGTTCTCTTGTCCCCACGGGTCTCTCCTGATGATTGTGGGTTGTAAGTTGCTGACAGAAAGCCAGCCCTTGTTCTTAGCGAAAAAATGGAGGTATGTCAACCCTATACTTGACACGCACTGTTGCATCCCCTGTGGGTGAAAAGTGAGGTTTGATGAAGCCTGCATTGATGAAATGTATCCACACAAGCTTTTTCCGGCACTCTTGGGGTCATGTCCCACCCCAGATGCCCTCATTGCAAG
>JAGOUY010000015.1 GCA_018061025.1 Patescibacteria group bacterium | reverse complement strand
CCCACAGGGGATGCAACAGTGCGATCGACAGTGGCAGTGGACGGGAACGACCGCGCTCGCCGTCCGACACACTGGGGAGAGATGGAGGCCGCTCAAATGCGTGCCTGGATCAAGCGCACACGCCCTGATCGGGATGTGAGTCTGATCCTCGCGTCAAACGTGTTCCGCACGGTCAAGACCATGCAAGACGAAGCATGGCCCGAGGCCATCCAGCTGTCGGAACTGTACCCCGGAGACGACGTGCTGCTCAACGAGCTGTACGCCAAGCTGGGGAACAGGCCGCTCCAAGACTACCTCGAAAGGGGTGCTGCTCCACCACTGGCCATGTGGACCAAGAACGCCCTCCAGAGCATCAACGAGATGTTCGAAGCATGCCGCCCCACGGGCGACGAGCTGGTCATGCTCTGTGGACATGGGGTCTTCACTCAAGCGCTGCTCAAGGCATGGATGGAAGCCATCGAGCCCAAGGCCAAGACCAACATTCTCGACACCACTGTACTGGAAGAATGCGGAGCATTTAGTCTCCGCATGGAGAACAACGAGCCGCTCATCGATTACCATCCCGTCGGCAGCATGGCTGGCTGACATTCCCTTCCCCACCCACAACCCACTCCCTCATCCTCCCCGCTGCGCCGTTGCGCGCGAGGAGCGACCCCTCTGAACCCCTGATGCACGTGCACAGGGGTTTAAACATGTTTATTTATACACTTGCCCATGCCTCCCCACATCTAAAAACAAAACAACGGCATGCTCACCTTCCATTTCATAAATAATCCGTATATCACTGGTAACAGAAATGGCTCGTTTGTCTTTCAAAGCGCCTACCAATGCATGATTACAAAGACTGGGAGCAAAGGGGGTTTGTTCAAAAAGCATGATGACTCTATCAATTTTCTCTCGCAAAAAAGGCGACAACTTCACATAGCGCTTTTTAAAACGCCGATGGACATGGATGATCATTTCTTGGCATGCAGATAATCAATCACCTGTGCAGCAGTTTTCATCCCAGGACTGATATTCTTTCCCTGCTTAGCTTCGCGAGAAGCTTGAAGAATAAGAGCTTCTTCTGCCTGAGTAAAACCGTTCTTGGTGAGAAGCGAAAACGGAATCCCCTTCGTAGCAATCACTTGCTTCAAATACACTTTAATCGCGGAACTCAAATCCAAACCCAGTTCTGCCAAAATTTTAGAACTAGCTTTTTTCGTCTGTTCATCAATACGAACTTGGATAGTTGTCATACAACTAAATGTTATGAGATTGTCTGTACAATGTCAATACACTTCTGAATAAGCCCATCATTACACCCAGTTCCTCACAAGCGACCAAAAACCGGACAATCATTGACAAATTCCCCATTTCCTGGCTACCATTCTCCTCTGCCCTTTCTCAATATCGTCTGAAGTGGATGCCTAAAACCACCCCGTTTTAGACACCCGCTTCAGACCCCCGTAAGGTCCAAACGAAGCGGAAGGAGAACGACGATGATCAACTGGAACAGCTTCTTCTTGATGCATCTTACCCGTGCCCTCAAGATGAGTCACCGGATCGTGCTGGTAACGGAAGAGGTGCCGGACAGCGACAGACAAGAAGTGAAGAGGATTCGCGGAAAGGGAGCCTGTAAGGGCTACAGCACCAAGGAAGGGTTCGACACCGCCTTCTCCTGCGGCGACGTCCGCCCGACAACCGATATCAGCAAGGAGACCAAGGCGGAAGAGATCCTGAGGCACATCGAAAAGGATCTGAACGGAGCAAGCGCACATGTCGTCATCTGTGCGCCGAATACGGTGCTCAACGAGATCCTCACCATCATCCTCCGGGAACTGCTGCCGGACAAGAACGCACAGACCACGCCCATCCAGGAGAACGACTTCGCCATCCTCCGGATCGAAGAAGGTCAGCTCCTCATGGACCACCCCGAAGAAGTCAGCGCCGCCGCCTGAACCAACACTCCTCTCACATCCCCCCGCCACCTCTTCCCTGCGTGCGCGGGGTTCAATTTTTTTTAGACCTTTCTCACAATCCCCTTGTCCGCATCCACCTCGACGATATCTCCATCTTTAAACACCTTCGTCGCTTTTTTCGTCGCAATCACACACGGCTTTCGCATCTCTCGTGACACAATCGCCGCATGGCACAAAATCCCACCTTCATCCGTCACAAACGCACACGCTTTTTCCATCGCCGCAATAAAATTTGGGAACGTCATAACCGCAATCAACACGTCCCCTCTCTCCACGTGCTTTAAATCATGACCCGTAAGCACGATTTTTACTTTTCCCGTCGCATGACCCTGAAACGCAATCGAACCCTTCACTTCATTCGTTTGCTCAAAAGAAGGTAATTCAATCAACGATTGAATAAACGCTCTCCCTTCTTCTCCCGACACAATATCCAATACTCCCTCCAAAAACAACGACCCAAAAAACACCCGACGCCGCGCAATCTCCTCCGAAGAACAGGATGATTGCTCTGTTTCCAGAGATTCTCGAACCTCATCAGAGGTAAAATAACATAGGTCGAATACATCGACGCCAATACGCCGCGCCAGTTCTACAAACAAAAACTGCGCTCTATGCAAGGCTCGATACACCACATCCGTTCTCCAGGTACGGATATAGGCAAACTCTTTTGCTAACTGAATCCATTTATCGAGCTCAGAACCCACCTGTATATCCAATTGCTTATATAATTGCACTCCAGATTCCTGACGCTCTAAACGACTCAAATTCAACTGCCGCAACTCTTCTTGAGGATCTTTCTTCTGCACAATAAACTGCTCGATTCGTTCCCGTACATCCGTCTCCGTCCAAGCCAACTCCCACCACCCACCGCGAGATCCAATCCAGGCAAATTCTTTGACATGCGCCCGAATCCGCTCATCCACATCCACGTCCTTTGCCATAACCGCTTCTACCAAGGCATAAAACGCGCGCTCCTCCCTGGTATGCTCATTGTCTTTTACAGGATACGTCAAAACTTTTAACCACCCCTGCTTCTCCTCCTCGGAACCTGCGGGGAGACGTTGCAAAATATTCTGCGACAACACCCCATCTGCGACCGGCAAAGGAATAAGGAACGGACACGCTTGCGAAAAAAGATCAAAAAACGTCTCTATAGCCTTCCGCAATTCATCCTTATCACGAAGCGAAGGCGCCTGTACTTCCCAGGCCGCCATCTGATCATCCAACGTGTGCATGTACATCAATAACTTGGCATGAAAATCCATCAAGCCTTTCACCCCCACTTCACGAAGCTCCTGGCGCAACGCCTCCATCTCCTCACTCAAAAGAAAAATATCCGCCCCCGGTCGAAAGATGGCGGTAATCTGCCAATTTAACCCCGTCACCTCCGGGCTAAGCACACATGCCCGCTCCAACAAAGACTTAAACAACAACGACTCCCGCCGCGCCGCCAACAACTGCCATTTCAAACTCTTCACCTGGTCGGGATTAATCATATATCAAAAAGACAGTAACCCCGCTTACCTATTTTTACAAGCATCTCCGCTCCCCTCCCTCCTCATCTAGGGCTCCGACAGGCTGTTATTTTTTCGGCTACAGCTGTCCGAGCAAGGAGACATTCCCCCGTTAAGGTCGCGCGCGGCTGCAGGGGGTGGCTCCGGTCCACCATAAAGAGTTCGTGGTGGAATGCGAGTTCTGTAGGCGAAAAAATAACAGCCTGTCGGAGCCCATCGCCTATATATCACTATCCAATCACCATCGATCCGGCTGGGGCACGTCGTTCGCGAACGACGTGCCTGGGCTGGGTTCCCGCCTTCGCGGGAATGACAGAAAGAGAATACCTGTTCCGCTGCGAGATCCCTCACTACGTATGACTCCGTTCGGGATGACGAGAAAGAGTGCCGAAGGAGGGGAATCTAAAAACTATCTCTGTCCCGTCTCTGTCTCTTCAACTGCTACCTTCGAAGGATCAGCCTTGTCATACTTCACCTTCACCGTTTTCCCTGGTTGAAATTCTGGAGTATAGACAGGGTTAATAATCATCTCCAACTCCGCCTCATAGGGAGGAAGATCCGTTGGAGTCACACGCAAACGCAAACGAACCTCCGGCTGGGCATTATAAACATTCCCGGTTGGATCCGCATCCAAGATAACGGCTGTCGCAGGCACGCCAGATTTTATCAATTGTTGTTGCTGGTAATCCGGAAAAAACACATTATAGATCGTAAACACGAACGCCCCAATCATGATAATCGCAAAAAAAGCCCACATGCCTTTAGGAGACTTTTGAGGAGAAGAAGGGGCAGGAGACGTCTGCTGAAACGAATTTGGAGGATTCATATGCGGCCTATCATACCTCCCCAATCAATGAACGTCGAACGACAGGGATGATTCAACTTTTGAGTTCTGATTTTTGAGTTCTGATTTTCCTAATCGTTCCCTTCTCCGCATCCACCTCCACCCGATCCCCCGTCTTCAGTACTCGCGTCGCCACTTTCGTGCCAATCACCGTCGGAATCTTAAGCTCACGCGACACAATCGCCGCATGACAGGTAATCCCGCCTTGGTCTGTAACCATCGCTACCGCTTTTTTCATGGCCGGCAAATATTCCGGCGTGGTCTGGTTCGCAACAAGAATCTCTCCTTTTTTAAAGGCAGCGATATCCGTCAAGGTCTTCAAGACACGAACCACTCCCTCTACCTTCCCTTGATAGGCCGTCGTTCCCTTGATCTCAGTATCCTTGTGGACCTCCGCAAAAAAATTCTTATTCCATCCTTCTTTCTTAAACTCTTCCATGGAAAAAATCTTGATCCCTTCTGCGCAGGCTACCGTCAAAAACCCATCCTCATACCGCGAGCGGATGACCGCTAGATCCACCTGAATCCCATCAAACAACCCAAAGAGCTCTTCTGACGTGAGATAAAAACCCAAGGGATGTTCTAAATTAAATCGTCGCTCCATTTCCTGGATAAATGGATAGAAAAACGTATTCAAACGCAACACGCGTTCTTTCCGCAGATCTTGAAGATGCGTAAATACCTCGGCAATTCTCAACACCGAACGCAGCTCCTGCGGTGCCTCCAATGAATCTAGTAATCCCTGCTTCTTGCTTTTCACTTCTTCCAAATCAATCGCTTTATCCTCAATCTTTTTACTTTTGACCTTGGAGCTGGCTGAGTTTTGACCTTTAAGTTTTTTCGCTTCCTCTAAAATCATCTCCTGCGTAACACGATCATAGACCAAATAATTCGTACGAATCCAAAAATAGCGTCGTTCATATTCAGCGGCCAACGTTTGCGCCTCTCCCTCATCATCCGCTTGCAGCGCTCGCACAATATCTTGAAATAAGATCTCTGCCTCATGCAAAAAGGAAGAAAACGTCGGCAACGTAAGTGTCGCAATCACTTCTGGTGTGGCTCGCTCCCCCAAATATTGCTTGATCGTCGCCTCCAACCAATCGTCCCCACCATCATTCAAAAATGAATCCACACTGTAAGACCACCGAGCCACCGAAATCAATTCCTGCTGCAGCTCAAAAAACGTTCGTCTCAAATCCTTGTCCGTTTGGCCCACAATGTCTAACCCGTTGAGTGTCTGGGTATAGGCAACAAACCGTACATGGTTCGCCTCACCCTCCTGCAGGATCACTTCGATCTGTGCCGGATTCCGTTTTGCCATGAATAAAAAGGCTTCCCGCTTCTCAACCAAGTCATCCAAATCCCAAAACGTGTCCATGTGATCCTTTTCTTTGTAGTTTTGGAAAACCGCGATATATTTCAACCCCCAAGGCGTCTTCGCCTCTTCCATCGCCCCCAAGGTCTGAAGATGTACGCCAAGGTAATACCCGCTATAGCTTTTGTTATACCAATGCGTATTTGTGCGTAACCGCTCAAGAATCGTCGGCCACACAGGCAATGAATCCATACCCCAGTAGTTAGCCTTATTTTAGCGATTTTTGCAACCTCCGCCCCCCCATCCTCTCCCTATCTAGGGCTCCGATAGGCCGTTATTTTTTCGGCTACAGCTGTCTGAGCAAGGAGACATCCCCCGTTAAGGTCGAGTTGCGGCTGCAGGGGGTGGCTCCGGTCCGCCATAAACAGCTTTGGCGGAATGCGAGTTCTGTAGGCGAAAAAATAACGGCCTGTCGGAGCCCATCGCCTATATTCCTTCTTCTGCCTGAAAGGCATCCTAATCACAAGGGATTCTTCGGCTCCAGCATCTATTTTCACGACAGCTGATTTCACCTCAGAATGACGGGGAGGGGATGAACCCTCGTGTCTCCGTCGGACTTCGCACAAGGATGACGAAATAAAAGAAGAGGGCTACTCGTTTTGGCTACGAGATCCCTCACTGCGTAGGACTCCGTTCGGGATGACGGGGAAGAAAAATTAAAGAGTCGTAATCGGTCTCGATTGGACGATATAAAATTTCCCCGCTTCCACTCCCCATTCAATATCACAAGGAAACCCGTAATGCGTTTCAATCTCCGCACACATCTTGGCTAACTCATTAATTTGATCTCCATTCAATTTCTGCGCTTCTTTCTTCTCAGCAGGCACAGCCACTCGTTGGTTGCCACTCGTTCCTCTCACCAACATTTCTTCCTGTTCGGAGACACTAATATCCAAATGCGTCCCTTCACGCTTGTCGATCACATAGCCATCCGGCGTCACCATCCCACCCACAATTAATTCTCCCAGACCCCAACATGCTTCAATGATCATCTGGTTATGGTCACGCGTGACCGGATGCACCGTAAACGTGATTCCCGCCACCTCCGACTGCACCATTTTTTGGATCACGACCGCCACAGACACATGAACATCTTTCATGTTCTTCTCCTGACGATAGACGATCGCCCGCGGCGTAAATAACGAAGCCCAGCAGCGTTTCACGTTCGCTAAGACTTGATCACGATTTGTGTTCAAATAACTTTCCAGCTCTCCCGCCCAACTCGCGGCCGAAGAATCCTCCGCCGTTGCAGAAGAACGCACAGCGACAAATTCCGCTCCCAACGTTTGGTGCGCGGCCATGATTTCTTCCGCCAAATCCGCCGGCATCTCCCGACCCGTAATCAAGGCATGCAGGGCTTCGGAAGCACGCTCAACGGATGCCACATCATCATGGTTCACCTTCCCCAATTCCGCATGCACCTCCGCCGCCACCCCCGTCTCGAGCAAAAACCGATCAAACGCCTGCGCGGTCACCACAAACCCGGGCGGAACAGAAAGCCCCGCATTCGTCATCTCCCCAAGCGAAGCCCCCTTGCCCCCCGCGATCGCCGCATCCGTCTTTCGCAACTCAGAAAACAATTTTATAAATGGCATAAATATTACCCATAGAGAACCGTAAAACCAAAAAAAGAACAAGGGCTTCCCATTCCCCCTCCCCACGCACCTCCTCTCCTCATCTAGGGCTCGCAGGTGTGCAGTTTTTCCAGGCTACAGCTGTCTGAGCAAGGAGACGACACCGTTGCTCTCGATCTGCGGTTGCAGGTGTCGGCTCCGGTCCGCCACAAAGAGCTTTGGCGGAATGCGAGTTCTGTAGCCTGGAAAAACTGCACACCTGCGAGCCCATCGCCTATATATCACAATCCAACCCGTACACCTCGGAACCCCCTCCTGCTCCCCCTTGGTAAGGGGGGAGTATGAAATGGAAACAAAAAGCAGCCTGGCAAGGCTACGATTTGTTGGGTTGGAACTCCTCCCCTAACCCCTCCTCGCCGGAGGAGGGGAACTCCGCCTAAGGCATCACTTCGCTTGCATACGTAAACGAAGCGCGTACCGTGGCAGGATTATAATCTCCTAATCCAGACACGGCCGTTGAAGGCGAGGTTACGTAGTCGGCGTAGAAAGAGTCCGAGATATCATCGATTTGTTGGTTCCAAGATGCGCCATACAGCGAACGAGCAATCGCTTCCGTTGCCACCCAGCGCAACACACGTCCACCAGCCACCACATACACGCGTGGATCCGTCGTAAACTTCACCATCTTTACTCCTGGGTGATAAGTCACGCTTGCCCCTAATGGGATGCTCGCTAAATCCGAAGGACTCAAGACGCGCACACCAGAAAAGTCGCTATACCAAGTAAAGTAAACGCGCGAATTGGGAAACGCATGACGACGACCATCAGCCCCTAAGTAATAGACCGCACTATCTGCTTGCGTAGCCGCATTCCCATCATTAGGAAGTTTCACGAGCGCATGCACGTTAACACCCATTCGTCGGAAATTTGCTAAGCGATTCTCAATATCCGCAGAAGGTGAGGTTGGAATAAAAGCACCTCCGACCGTCACACTCAACGTTCGCTCAACCGTACGCGCGTTCGCATCCTTGGCACGGACGCGAAAGGTATAGGTACCAACCGATGTAGGAGTACCCTGCAATCGTCCACCGCTCGTAAGCGTAAGACCGGAAGGCAACGAACCACTCACAACGTTCCACTCATACGGAGCAGCACCCCCACTCGCACTTAAATCATAGACATATCCCACGTTCATGGTTCCAGCGGAGAGATCCGTGGTTGTAATCGCTAACGATGACGCTTCTGCACTCACCTGAAGACTAAACGCACGACGATTCGTAGATCCATATCTGTCACTCACCATGATCATCACGGAATAGGTACCCGCGGTCGTAGGCGTTCCTGTCACACGACCAGACGCCACATTCAGTTGCAATCCAGCCGGCAACGACCCGCTCACAACCGTCCATCCAAAAGGACCCGTCCCACCCGTAAAGGCAACGGTCGTATCATATACTGTGCCCACCGTCCCCACTGGCAACGACGTTGAGGTAATCACCACCGGGTATTCAATCACGACCGTATAGGCACGATCATAGATAACCGCGTTCGAGCCTTTCGCGCGCACCGTGATCGGATAGGTACCAGCCGTAGTAGGCGTACCCTTCAAACGCGCAACCCGCTCCCCACCAGGAACAAGGTTAAGTCCCGGCGGCAAAGTTGAATTCGGCGTAGACCATTGAATCGGGAGAGGTAATTCAGGTGGAGCCGTAATAATTTGTTCATAAAAACTTCCCACTAGCCCCGCCGCGAGCGACTCAGGCAAAATCGAAGCCGCCTGCACCGTGAGTGGAGAGACAACCACCGCAACTAAGGCTATAAGAGCCAACCGCCAGACCTTTGCACGAGAAAGGATAGATATCATACCAGAGAAAACGTAAAGAATAAGCCAAAAACTTGCAGGAACCTGAAAAAACAGGTGTGATACTAATGATTTAGCCCTGTCTCCTCCTTATACTGTCGTTATCCCACACTTAAACGTTACACCTCCCCCTATTATATGGCCATCACCTTCCTCAAAAGCGCCACCAAGCTCGAAGAGCTCCCCAACGACACCAAGCCCCAGATCGCCTTCGTAGGACGCTCAAATGTGGGCAAGTCTTCGCTTTTGAACCACCTCACCGGCCAAAAAGACCTCGCTCGCGTCAGCGCAGAACCAGGCCGCACCCAAACCATCAACCTCTTTAACGTCGATGGCCGCTATTATCTTGTTGACCTCCCC
This sequence comes from Patescibacteria group bacterium, assembly GCA_018061025.1. Lineage (GTDB taxonomy): Bacteria > Patescibacteriota > Patescibacteriia > 2-12-FULL-60-25 > 2-12-FULL-60-25 > JAGOUY01. Next base: position 13,841 of record JAGOUY010000015.1, on the reverse strand, counting down.
GGCTACGGCTTCGCCAAAACCTCCAAAGCCAAACGCCAAGACTTCGCCGGCATGCTGCGCGACTACCTTTGGCAAGCCCAGCAACTCCGCCTCGTCCTGCTCATGATCGACGCTCGCGTCGGCCCCACCGACCTCGACCGCGACATGCTCGCCTACCTCGACTCCGGCAAAATCCCCGTCGTCCTGATCGTCAACAAAATCGACAAACTCTCCAATTCAGAGTCGATCAATTTACAACGCATGCTCGAATCGCAATATCCTCAAATTTCCTTCATCCCTCACTCGAATGTGACAGGCAAAGGCCGCGGGGAGATTTTAGATGTGATTGAGCAGATGGTACGGAGTGCGAAATAAAAAATAAGAAACATTCTCTTCATACATCGACGAGTACTCATCAACAAATGAAGGGAGGGAACGTATGCGTCACAGCAATACGTTCCCGAAGTGAAGAAGAAGGAGGAGCTCTAGACATCCTCCCGGATAACAAACCGCCACTCGAGCCTGATGGATTGACCATGCTCACGCGCCAGGGCACGAAGACGATCCACCTCCTCAGAACTCTCGCCGATCTCTTCGGCGAGGGCTGCCGCGACACCGAAACGTTGAGCTGCGACCGAGAGAAGAAGGGCGCGCTTTATATAGAAGAAAAAAATATCCTCTCTTTTGGCAATTCTCTCGTCCTCAAAGAGAGAGGAAAAAGCAGAAACGGTACCTCTTTCACTATAAGAATGATGGTTGCGAGGAGAATACCGGTTCCAGAGAAAGAAAGCTGCGCCCATCCTGCCATACGAGATGCACTCAGTAAGTTGGACACGAAGCGAGTCATCGCCAAAGTCGATCATCGTAGCACTCTGATATCCAATAAACACCAGATAATCAAGAAACTCGACCGTCGTCCTCGGCACCTCACAACCGAATTCACCACTCAAGATACGCATGTAGTAGCGGGAAAAAATCGGCCTCATTACCTCATGTGCCCGATATTCGAAGTGTTTGGTACACCAGCGAATAAACTTGATGAAGAGCGGCCGATCCGGAGCAAGGTGGATGCATCGTTCAACCCATACGTCCCTGATCTCCTCGAAGGTGCAGCCGAGATCGATCATGAGCTGCATAATGTCTTCGAACGATTTTTTGGTAGTTCCGAAGATACTAAAGGCGAGTATTTTCTCCGCATTGGTTACACCAAAGCTCTTGTATTGCGGATAACGAAACACCGAGTCACCATCGGGAGCCTTTGCCCATCGAATGGTAGCGAGCAGGAGACGCTTCTTAAGCTCACGATCTCGCGGAAAATACTCCCGCAGCGCACGAAAGGAGGCTTCCCACACCCTCTCGAGGGAATGAGGAACCTGAAGATGCAGAACCGAGCTATTCTGGATCAGACTCTCGATAAGACGACGCGCCTGATCGGCGTCTCCCGAGAAGTCGAGGTGCTCGGTAACGCGTGTACGATCCTCCCGAGAGTTTGGATTGAACCCCAGCACCTTGATCACGAAGCTAGGGCCCGTTCGATCTTCCGAAAAATACTGCATGACGAAGCACACGGCGACGAATGCGGCAGAATCCATGGCGTCTCTCCTCTCCTTTTCTATTTTCAAAGACCACTCGTTCAGGAATCATTTCCCGAACAACGCACTATTCCAGATTTTCCACATATTTTCAACAGTATATATACAGATATTTTATATATTTACAGGCAAATATTTACATACAGCCATAAAAATGATATGGTTTATTTTGACAAAAATAAAAAACCGAGTCCTCAAGGGATTCTTCGGCTCCAGATACACTCTTACGACCGTCGATTTCACCTCAGAATGACAAGGGCTGCTCTCTTCTTTAATACTCGATACTATCGCTATGCTCACCGACTCTCTCCATAGCCTTGGCCTCACCAAAACCGAAGCCGCCGTGTATCTTTTCTTATTAGAAAGCGGCGTTTCAACCCCTGCCCACATAGCCAAAGGCACCGGTATCTTACGCACCAACGCGTACCATGTTCTGCAGAGCCTGGAAGCCCAAGACCTGATCGAACCGCAAACCGTTGGCAAACGCCAAAGCTATCTAGCACGCGACCCACAAGCCCTCTTCCACACCATCGAAGCTAAGCGGGAAGCCATTACGCGCATCCTGCCGGATTTACGCGGGCTCTACTCCACCCAAAAAAACAAACCAAAAATCCAATTCTACGACGGCCGAGAACAAGTCAAACAAGTCTATCTTCGCTCCCTGGAAGGCAAAGAAATTTTCGCAACCGGCTCCATTAAAAGTCTCGACAAAAACTTCGACACCTTTTTTCGCGACTACGTAAAAGAAGTAAAAAAACGTAACATCATCATTCACGATCTCCCAACCCACGCCTCACGGGAAGAAACCGGCCCCTTCACCCAATCCGTCCTGAAAGGTCTCTACGATCCCAAGTATCTCCCGGCCAAACACGATGATCTCCCAACAGATCTCCTCATTTGGAATGACTGCATTGCCCACATCACGCTCGAAGAACCCTTCTTCGCCACCGTTATTACAAGCCCCCTCCTGGCCAAAACCATGCGTACCCTCTTGCAAATCCTCCACGAAAGACTATAAAGGGTATATATGAATAACCAAGAATCCTTTCGGGTAAACGGCCAACAGCTCGTGGATAAAATTAAAGAGATCGTAAAAGAAGGCAACGCGCGCCGTATCCTCATCCAAAACGAACAAGGAGAGACCATTCTTGAAATCCCTCTCACTATTGCCGTCATCGGCACGCTCTTGGTTCCTGTCATCGCCGCCGTCAGCGCCCTCGCTGCCCTCGCCGTGAACTACACCATCGTCGTCGAGAAAAAGAACACACCCTAAAAAATCTCGTAAAAGCCAGTAAACATAGACAGGCCTTGTAAAAATCTTCAAGGCTTGTTTAAGTAGTCATCGAGGTGCTCTATGCGGTATGTCATCAAGTTCATGGGCAACTTTCTCGGACGTCTCGCCGCTGTTCTGGTCATGATCGCCATGACCGCCCCGGTCTTTTGACCATCTCCTCCTTCACGACCACCCCCCTCGCACCTCCCCCTGGGACTCGCTCCCACCTCTTCTTTTCTCGATGAATCCTTCGTCGCAAAAAGAAGTCGCTAAGCCTCAAACCCCTGTAATTCGGCAGATACCCTCAGCCACTCCGTCTCGGCATGTGCAAGCACCGTCTCAATCGTATTAAATTCCCTGGCCTGTTCCGGCGTCGTCTCCATCGGCTTTTCGGCAAATATCTTTAACATCTTATCTTTCTTGGCAGAAAATTCTTCCAACTGTTTTTCGATTTTACGTAATTCCCGTTTCAATTCTTGCCCCCGTTCATACTTTTCTTGCTTCTCTCGTTTTTCTTCCATTACTTCGTCCTGATGTTTACTTCCTGACACCTGATGCCTCATATCAGAGACATATTCATCATACGTCCGTAAATCCCGCTTCACCGTCCCATTCTCAATCGTCAAAAGCGCCGTCGCAAGCACATGCACAAACGTACGACTATGACTGATAAACACAATCGCTCCTTTCCAACGCGTCAGCGAACTTGCTAACGCTTCCACCGTTTCCATATCCAAGTGGTTAGTTGGCTCATCGAGCAACAACACATCTGGTCGCGACAACAAAAGCCCCGCCAAACACAAACGAGCCTTCTCTCCTCCACTCAACACCGAAATGGGTTTCGCTAAATCATCCTGAGTAAACAAGAAGTTCGAAGCAATACGCAAAACATCTTCCTGTGTCACGAGCAACCCCATGTATCGACCTAGATACATGTCGATTGTGTCCTTTGGATCCAACGCTTCATGCACCTGCTGCGCATAATACCCAACCTTTAATCGGTTATTCCACGTACACGTTCCCTCCAACACGGGAATAACACCCGCCGCTGTTTTCAAAAACGTCGACTTCCCCTTTCCATTCTCACCAACGATAACAATCCGTTCTCCCCGCTGGATCTCAACTTCAATGTCTTTCGCGATGACATGCTCACCATATCCCATCGCCAACCGACAGGTTCTGAGGGCAAACGTCTTACGGTGCTCAACCTGAGGAATTTGAATCCGCACCGTCTTAAGCGGCTGATCAATATCAATCGTCTGCAACCGCGCCAGTTGTTTAATTTTGGATTGTGCCTGCGACGCTTTAGACGCCTTAGCACGAAACCGATCAATAAACGTCTGCAACTGTTTCTGTTGCATTTCAATACTCCGATTCGACCGCTCCTTCAATTGGATCTGTTCCTCTTTCCAAGCCAGATAGATCTCAATCCCCTGCGGAAAACTCGTAGCTTTCCCCCGCTCAATCTCAACCGTGCTCGTACACACATTTTTCAAAAACTCACGGTCATGCGACACAATCACAAACGACCCACGATATTCCTGCAACCACACTTCTAAGAGTAATTGTGTCTGCACATCCAAATAGTTCGTCGGTTCATCCAACAACAAAAGATCCGGCTCATGCAACAAAACGGACGCCAACTTTACCCGCATCTGATACCCACCCGATAACGCCCGTGCCTCCATCTGCAAGCGATCATGTTTGAGTTGGAACTGCCCCGCAATCTTGGCACACTGCCACTCCGCCTTCCCGCTCACACGCTCCAAATATCCCAACACCGTCTCCCCCACCAAAAAATCCTCATGCTGTTCCAGGTATCCTAATCTTAATCCTGTCGCTTTCATGATTTCCCCTGCCTCCATCTCTTCTTGTCCGGCAATAATCCTAAGTAATGTCGATTTCCCCGCCCCATTCCGCCCAATCAACCCAATCTTCTGCCCCTCCGACACAACCAAATCAACCCCATCCAACACCCGATGAAGTCCATACGCCTTCTGAATACCCTTCAACTGCAAAAGCGTCATGCGAAGGAGTGTGCGGGAAATAAACGAAAAAATCAAAAAAGACGCAGCCGCACCCCTTCCCCCTCCTCCCCCATCTAGGGCTCTGACCGGTTGTTATTTTTTGTCCGACAGCTGTCTGAGCAAGGAGACGACATCGTTGCTCTCGATTTGCGGTTGCAGGTGTCGGTTCCGGTCCGCCACTAAAGAGCTCCCGGCGGAATGCGAGTTCTGTCGGACAAAAAATAACAACCGGTCAGAGCCCATCGCCTATATATCACTATCCAATTACTCATCGATCCGATCGGATGGATCCTCGATCTTCGCTTCGCTCGTCAAGGATGACGGAAAAGAAAGGACGTCTTATGAAAGGCTACTATTCGTTGGGTTAGCACTCCTCCCCTACCCCCTCCTCGCCGGAGGAGGGGAACCGGATACTTGTCTTGACACTCCCATTGGCGGAGCCATGTAAGCAAGCTACACTACCCTTGTTTAATTCTTCTTATTTTTTTCCTTCATCTCTATGATGATGAACTGTTCTAAAGAAAAGTGCACCGACTGGGCCTTGTTTTTACTCCGCCTCGTGCTCGGTGTGGTGTTTGTCTACCACGGCTACGGCAAATTATTCGGTATGGCTCCAGGCATGGAAGGCTTTACCATGATGATCGGAAAGATCGGCTTTCCTATGGCCGGCTTCTTCGCTTACGTAGTTGCCATTGGAGAATTCGTCGGTGGTCTCGCGATGCTCGCGGGTGTTTATACCAAATACGCAGGCTACTTCCTCGCCTTCATCATGGCGGTCGTGATCGTGATTGTAAAAAAATTCGCTTACCCAATGATCGAACTCGACCTTACCCTGCTCGTCATGTCGTTAGCGATCGCTTGGATGGGTCCAGGCTCCATGGTTCTCATGAAAAAGGCTCCTGGCGACTGTTCAAATTGCTGCTGCAACAAGGACGGATGCAAAATGTGCGCGCCTGGCCAGAAAAAATAGCCCCTTAGACAAAACACCCCGGACATCCGGGGTGTTTGCTATACTGATACAATCCTATGAAACACCTCTACTCATTTCTTGCCCTCGTCACGATTTTGAACACACTCCCGCTGACCGCTTCCGCACAAACCATCACCAGCACCCCTTCACCGGTCTGCGACAGCCAAGCCTTTACGCAATCTCTGCAAATGAGTGCCACCGCTCAATGGCGCGCCGCGACCCTACCGAATGGTCTCAAAACCATCATCCCTTACAATAAGGCATGGAAAAAAGCCGGAGTTTCTCTTACCCCATTAGAAATCCACCGTTCCGTCTCCCTCTTTGGAACCGGCAAAGCAAGCTCTGTTGCACCCTGCCAACTAGAACGTGAATACGTCATGCAATGGGAAAAAGGCACAAGCTACCAACCCACCACCCAAAACTATTCCGCGCGCATGGAAAAAATCGGCTCCCATACCGTGACGATCTACAAACCTCTCGGCGAAAGTGATTGCGGTGGCGAGCGTGCCATCCTCTTCCTCAAAGGCTACGTCGTCAGCGTCCAACACAGCTGTACAACTCTCGATGCCACAGCTAAGCGCGTGATTCAAAACCTGCGCTAAATCAAAAAACGCTCTCGACATACATCGAGAGCGTTTTATATTATGTTATTTCACTAAAAATCGCCCCATCCATCCAAATCTCGGTAAAATAAACGTCCCCACCATCTCAACACGCCTACCACCCCATCCTTCTTTGAAACGCGTCACTCCTTCCAAGGACGTTTTATATAAAGGGTGCGTTTTCTCGATAGGATTACACCCCCCAAAATCATACCAGTCCGCTCCCTTCTTCAAAGCAGCCTGAATCGCCTGCCACTGCAACACATTTGGCGCTTTCACCTCACGCTGCAAAGAAGAAGAGGCTCCATGCAAATACGTCACCGTATCTCCAAATGTTACCTCGATACTCGCCGCCAATACCGTGCCTGCATATTCCGCTACACGCAATTGAGCCATCCCTCGCTTCGCCATCGCAAAAAACGTTTCACGCAAATATCGATCGCTATGCACCACGATCTTATTCCGTTGCGCCATCTCCTGCGTTAACGACAAAAAGATTGCAAAATCTCGTTCATCGATCGAACAGCGCGTCGTCACTCCCTGCTTCTCTCCAAGTTTTACATTGTAGCGAGTCTTCTGCTCCATCTCTTCCAACAACTTCGCCTCTGTCTTATCTCGAAGATCCAACATCCATCGAATTGCAGGATTGAAAGATTTTGTAGAAAGCCAAGAAACGGTATCGGGTATTGGGTATTGGGTATCGAGCTCTAACAAAGGCTCAACCCGCAAAAATACCGCCATCCCTCGTAATAATTCTTTCTTCAAAAGTTCCGTAACTTCCTCCCATACTCGATACTCGATACTCTCCGTCGATTTTTGATTTATACAAACCGGACCTCCCGGCACAAACCAATACGCCAACCCCTTCCGTGTTTCTTTAAGCGCTTGCGCAATAAATCTAGGCTCCCCATGTTCCTCAATCACAAATCGCTTCACCTCTTTTCCCAGAGCGGCCTGTCCCTCCCCCCACGCCCACGACTGCAAAAACGTGGCATGCGCCACAGACGAAGCCAAGGCATCCCACGTTTTTTGCTCTAATTCCTCACGTAATTTCATAATCTAGCGAGCGAGATATTTTAACGCCTCTCTCACCCGTTCCGACACATCTTTCGTTTCACTCGAAATCAATTTCACCGCTTCACGCGCATCATGGCTGTTATATCCAAGTGATTGGAGAGCCTCAATCACTTCCACATCTCCACTTGGCATCGACGCCTCCTCCACCAATTGCCCCTTGAGCTCCAAAATGATCTTCTGCGCTGTTTTCTTCCCAACTCCCGGTGCAGAACTCAACATCCCCACATCGCCCTTCATAACGGCATTTCTGACCACCTCCGCTCCCAGCGACAAAATATTCGCGGCCGCCTTCGGACCAATCCCCGAAATCGTAATTAACCGTTGAAACAATTCCAAATCACTCAGGGTCAAAAATCCATACAAATCGCGCGCATCTTCACGGATGTGATCGTGTATATACAAAAACGTCTCCCCCTCCATCCGTAACTCAGACAAAACCGACGGCGGCAAAAAAACCTTATACCCCACCCCAGCTACTTCTAAAAGCGCCCACGTCAGGCTCTTCTCAACCACACTCCCCCGCAAAGATCCAATCATAGAGGAAGATTAGCAAGAACCCCACAACTTCTCAAACACCAGCGCCTGGTTACGCGCGAGCGTCGCATCATGAATTTCAATCAAATACATCGGCCGACGATCCGTCACAATCATAATTACATACTCTCCAACCACCCACGTCGTACCCGTAAACGTCGCATCCTTCCAAAACCGAATCTCACGCCGCTCATACCCTTTCTTTTTCATCCTCTTTTCAATCGGTGCCTGGTTGCTAAACAACTTTAAGCCAATCTCCTTAGAAACAGAAGTCCAAAACCAATCAATCCACTCCTCAAACTGGTCAGCAAACGTGTGGTCCTGAAATCCCCACCACGTCTTATCGAATTGGAGTGCGCTCTCATTCCAAATCGGCGTATGACGTTTCAAATACACCGGTAGTTCCTGCTCCGTAATCACGGATACCGTCGGTAAAGGATACGGTGCTTCCCGCTGCATCTCGCTTGTCGCCTTCATCACCTCCCGCAACAACGTCCGCTTTTGTAACAGATGATTCTCCTCCTTTTCCATAGCCCGCTTCGCCGTCTCCACCGTCGGCGGCATGAGGTACACAACGATTCCCGTCGTATCAATCCGCAATAATCCCTTTTCCTCCAATTCTTTCGCCACGCTATATACCGTCGATCGCTGGATGGACGTAAACTTAGCAATCTCCGTCGGCGTCACGCGACCCTGTCGTAAGACTGCTAGATATACCGCCACTTCTTTATCGCTGAGGCCAAGGGAGGAGAGTTGGTGTTCCAGCATATCTATTCCAAGATATATGTTTGTTGATAAATTGTCAACACAAAATTATCGCTAAAAATAAACAATAAATTAGACAAAACATGGTTTATTTTGATTATTTTAGACAATTCTCTATTCTAACCACAGGAGGATCTCATGCGGAGAAATCTGATCTGTCTCGTTTTCGCTCTCAGTTTATTCATCCCTCGCGTCCTCAATGCCAGTCCCTGTCTAGGCTACGTGGACATGAGCGGTTCCGAACAGGGCATCTTCGCCGGCGCCGCACTCAACTGCGAAGCTCAACTCACCCCTCGTCTCACTCTAGGCGGAGCCGCTACGGTCTACCATGCCTTCGCCCCGAGCTTCGCTCCCAGCACAGACATCTACGTCACGACGACTATTTCTCTGGGCAGACAGTGGATCCTTGGGGTCTGGGCTGGCGTCGGTGTCCGCTGGGCAGCAGATGAGAACAGCCCATCACTTCGGCAATTCATCTTCGTCACACGCGCGGGTCTAGCTCCAAACTTCTCCCTCTTCATGATGGAAGGCCTGAGCGATCGGTGGATCTTTATGCGTACACGCGTTGGAATCAAAGCTCCGACAAACTTCGGCTCAATCGTAACAGGCGTAGAGTTTACCTGGAATAATATTATCGAAAATGCCGATAGACCAACGCCAGGTATATACACCCTTCTATTCTTCTAAGAACGTTCTTTCAATCTTTCTAGACCCGTCATCTCCTCCCTCCCCGACGGGCATCTCATTTCAGATATCAAGCAGGTATCTGAATCGGATGAAATCTAAAACTGAAGAGAGAGAATAGCGCCATGTTCAACTTCGAAAAAGAGCTCGCCGACTGGCAAGAAAAATCCAAAAGTCTGACCGGAGGAAATGAAGAAGTATTTCTCGTGAGTAGCAAATCCCTGCGGTGCTGGCAGGTCTGGACGGGAAATGACAACCAGGTCTGGAAATACGGTCCCCGCTGGGATCCTGCATGGGAGTCCGCCTTCCATGCCATGCACGGACAGAGAGTTATCGAATACGTAAAGGAAGGGTGGGAAGATATCTATCAAGCAGCAAAACAGTATGCCTGGCGTGAATTCACAATCAACGGTCTCAGCAAGGTGCATCTGCCGGTATTCGCCCTACACCAGCGCGGTACAAACACAAAGACGACACAATACTTCGAGGCCGTACATCTGTTCTTTCCCCCGCGCACCTCTTCTTAGCCCGTCATCCCATCCCTCCTCGACGGGCATCTCCCTTACGACATCTTTAAAAAAGGCGTCTTAAGCAAGATGATTCTACAAACAAAGAAGCAACCATCATAAGAAAGAGATTCCCAGGATGGTTACTCAGCAGGTTTATTCAAGAGATAATCCAACAACTCCTTATCCGGCGCGGAGAAATGTTTAAACGCCACGACATACATATATTCAGGCGTAGACGGCACGCGAACAATACGCACCGGAGCAAATGCCATCACCGGCGTCGCATACGTCGCCACCAAAAACACCACCGCCATCGTCGCGAAAGCAACATGTGCGACGCGAAACACATCATCCTTTTTCACCACCGCCACCCTTTCAGGGAGAGAAGTTCCCTACATACCCCGTTCCATATTTAGAGAGGATTGTCAAGATAGAAAAAAGCAAACAACATGTACCATTCATCAAATCTCCTCCCCCTCTCTACCCATCTAGGGCTCGCATGCCTGCGGCTTTTTTATTCCTACAGCTGTCCGAGCAAGGAGACATCCCCCGTTGCGGTCGATTTGCTGTTGCAGGGGGTGGCTCCGGTCCGCCAATAAAGAGCTCCAGGCGGAATGCGAGTTCTGTAGGAATAAAAAAGCCGCAGGCATGCGAGCCCATCGCCTATATATCACTATCCAATCACCTATTGATCCGATGGATCCTCGTGTCTCCGATACGTCGTTCGCGAACGACGTATCTTCGTCGGACTTCGCGCAAGAATGACGGAAAAGAAAAAGCAGCCTACGAAAGGCTACCTTTTGCTTTGGGCTAGAACTCCTCCCCTTACCCCTCCTCACCGGAGGAGGGGAACATACTAGACAAACGCCACGCTACTTACCAAATCGCCCGCTTCCTTAAAGCGCATCACGCGCACCCCTTGCGTATCGCGTCCCAACGATGGAACTGACTTAAACGGCATGCGAATCACTATCCCTTTCTTCGAGATCAAGATCAAGTCACTTTCGCTATCTTTGTGGGAGATAAACGCACCAACGACACCTCCAGTCTTATCCGTCACCTTGGCCGTACGCACACCCGATCCGCCACGACCCTGTTGTTTGTACTCCGCCAAGCTCGTACGTTTACCCAACCCATTTTCCGTAATCGTAAATAGCTCCAGGTCTCCCTTATCCGCAAGTTGCGGATTTATGATATCCATCCCTACCACATAATCCTGCGCATTCTTAAGCTTGATCCCACGTACCCCCGCCGCCGTACGACCCATGGAACGGACATCATCTTCGTTAAAGCGAATCGATTGACCGTCACGTGACACAAGCGAAATATCATCTTTCCCAGACGAAGGTTTCACCCACGTAAGCTCATCACCATCGCCTAAGCTAATTGCAATTAACCCACTGCGACGCACATTTTCAAAGTCTTCTAAGTCAGATTTCTTAATCGTTCCTCCACTCGTCACCATCACCAAATGCTTCGTCCCCTCTAAGTTATCCATCGGCAATGTCACCGTCACCTTTTCACCCGGCGCTAATTGCAAAAAGTTCACGATCGCTTGCCCTTTGGAAGTACGGGTTCCCTGCGGGATTTCATACGTCTTCAAACGGAACACCCGACCACGGCTCGTAAAGAACATCACATCCGTATGCGTGTTCGTGGTAAACAATTGGCTGACCGAATCTTCGTCCTTCGTCTCAAGCCCAATCACACCCTTACCTCCACGTGCCTGGGTACGGAACGTATCCGGCGCAATACGTTTGATGTAGCCGTCCGTCGTCAGCATCACCATCGTTTCTTCTTGAGGCACCAAGTCCTCCATGGAGAATTCACCCACTGGGTGAGGGATGATAAGCGTGCGACGTTCATCGCCAAACTTGTCACGTAAATCAACCACTTCTTTCTTGATAATCGCCAGCATCTTCTTGACCGACGCCAAGATAGATTCTAGCTCCGCAATAATTTTCATCTTTTCGTCGTATTCTTGCTCAACCTTAAGACGTTCCAAATTCGCCAACTGTTGCAAACGCATCTCCAAGATCGCCATCGACTGGATCTCAGACAACTTAAACTTACTGATCAAATTCCCCTTCGCTTCATCCTTATCCTTGGATTTTTTAATCGTCGCAATCACCTCATCAATATGCAGCAGCGCGATCCGTAACCCCTCCAAAATATGCATGCGTTCCTTGGCACGATCAAGCTCATACTGCGTGCGACGGCGCACCACTTCTTTGCGATGGCCAAGATATTCTTCCAAAAGACCCTTAATCGTCAAAATACGTGGCTGGATCCCTTCCACCAAACACAAGGAATTCACATGGAAGGATTCTTGCAATTGCGTCATCTTAAACAACGTATTCAACACCTTTTTTGGATACGCATCTTTCTTAAGCTCAACCACGACACGCACCCCCTCTTTATTCGATTCATCTCGCAAATCACGAATCCCCTCAATCTTCTTCTCATTCACTAGATCAGCAATTTTTTCGACGAGCTGCGCCTTATTCACCTGGTACGGCAATTCGCTCACGATAATCTGGAACGATCCCGCCTTTTCCTCCACAATTTCCGTCTGCGCCCGCATGACAATCCCCCCACGACCCGTCGCATACGCCGCTTTAATGGCGTTCGTATCGTAAATGATACCGCCCGTAGGAAAGTCGGGTCCTGGAATATGCTGCATGAGCTCCTCAATCGTGATATCTGCATTCTCAATCAAAGCCACGATCCCATTACACAACTCAGTTAAGTTGTGCGGAGGAATATTCGTCGCCATCCCAACCGCAATCCCAAGCGTTCCATTCAACAACAAGTTTGGGAGTTTTGAAGGCAGGACCTTAGGTTCATCGTGCGACCCATCATAGTTGGGTTTAAAATCCACCGTATTCTTATCGATATCCATCAACATCTCTTCCGCAATTCCCGTCAGCTTGGCTTCCGTATAACGCATGGCAGCCGCGCTATCTCCATCCATCGATCCAAAGTTTCCTTGGCCACGCACCAGCATATAGCGCATGTTAAAATCCTGCGCCATACGCACCATGGAGTCATACACCGCCGTATCTCCATGAGGATGGTATTTACCAAGCACTTCACCAACCACGGTGGCTGATTTACGAAATTTCGCGTTGGCTCGCAACCCAATCGACCACATGGCGTACAAAATACGACGATGCACCGGCTTAAGCCCATCACGGGCATCCGGCAACGCACGGTCGACGATCACGCTCATGGCGTAATCTAAAAACGAAGTTTGGATCTCCTCTACCAACGCCCGAGGTTGGACGTTCCCAATAGAGGTCGTAAGCGGTTGTTTTTCAGACATAAAATCATCCGCATTTTGGCCTATGAGCAAAGAAAAATCTAGCCCAATTGTCAAGGCTATTCCTCAGATTAAGCTGCGAGACGAACTGTTAACGGAATGTCGTCGTTGTCGCCCCTGCATTTGTACTTGTACCCATCCCCAAGTTAGTCCCCGTGGCATTTGATGGCAGAGGCAACATCTGTGTCCCAGATACGGCTTCAGGAGCCACAAACAAAGGCTCTACAGCTTGTAACGACGGAGGAGTACCAATCTGCTGCCCCAAATCCTGCGCCCGGTCACGTAGTCCCTGAAAAAGACTCTCGGAGCCCTGTGACCCTTCGCGCAAACTTCCTCCAAAGGTCAGCCACCACCCACCCACCCCCACCAAAACCACCACCACTACCACACCAATCAAAGACCCCCGACCCATCGGCTTCACGCCCTGTTCACGCCGCCTCTCAGCGTATAACTCAATCAATTGTTGTTTTGTCAGGGCTGCCTCTTCAACACGTGCTGCAGTTCGCT
>JAGOUY010000008.1 GCA_018061025.1 Patescibacteria group bacterium | reverse complement strand
GTCCCCTTAATCGGGGCCTTCGGGTATTTCCGACTCTCTTGACTTGACGGGCGGTGAGTACAAGACCCGAGAACGTATTCAACGCGCCGTAGATGATACGCGTTTACTAGCGAATCCAGCTTCATGGGGGCGAATTGCAGCCCCCAATCCGAACTGAGGCCATGTTTGTTGGGATTAGCTCCACCTTGCGGTTTGGCGACCCATTGTCATGACCATTGTAGCACGTGTGTAGCCCTAGGTGTAAGAGCCATGCTGATTTGACGTCATCCCTACCTTCCTCCCCGTTATCCGAGGCGGTCTCCCGTGAAAAAGTAACACGGGACAGGGGTTGCGCTCGTTACCCGACTTAACGGTACATCTCACGACACGAGCTGACGGCAACCATGCAGCACCTGTGTAGCACCCTCGAAGGCGGCCATCGTTTCTGACGGCTTGCAGCTACATTTCAAACCTAGGTAAGGTTTCTCGCTTACCATCGAATTAAACCACATGCTCCTCCGCTTGTGCGGGTCCCCGTCTATTCCTTTGAGTTTTAGTCTTGCGACCGTACTTCCCAGGCGGGATGCTTAATGCGTTAGCTATTTTAACCGACACCGGCAGGGTCGATACTGCCGATATCTAGCATCCATCGTTTAGGGCGTGGACTACAGGGGTATCTAATCCCTTTCGCTACCCACGCTTTCGTCCCTGAGTGTCAGAACTGTTCCAGCAAGCTGCCTTCGCTTTTGGTATTCTTACCGATATTAACGCATTTTACTACTACACCGGTAATTCTGCTTGCCTCTCCCAGTCTCTAGTTTGACCGTATCCCCTGCGGTGGCAAAGTTGAGCCTTACCATTTGACAGGAGACGTGTCATACCACCTGCGGACCCTTTACGCCCAATTAATCCGGATAACGCTTGAGGTCTCTGTATTACCGCTGCTGCTGGCACAGAGTTAGCAACCTCTTATTCTCCGAGTACCGTCATGATTCTTCCTCGGCAAAAGCAGTTTACGAGCCGAAGCCCTTAATCCTGCACGCGGCGTCGCTCCCTCAGGCTTTCGCCCATTGGGGAATATTCTCGACTGCAGCCACCCGTAGGTGTCTGGGCAGTGTCTCAGTCCCAGTGAGGGGGATCATGCTCTCACATCCCCTACCCGTCATCGCCTTGGTGAGCCATTACCTCACCAACTAGCTGATAGGCCATAGGCCCCTCTCGTAGCGTCTTGCGACTTTAGTCCGGTTTTGACACCGGACACCATCGTGGAATTAGTCCACCTTTCGGTGGGTTATGCCCGACTACGAGGCAGGTCACCAATGTGTTACGCACCCGTTTGCCACTGATCCCTTAAAGTATTGCTACAATAATGAATCCGTTCGACTTGCATGCCTTAGACACGCCGCCAGCGTTCATCCTGAGCCAGGATCAAACTCTCAATAGAACCTCCAAGTCTGGCGACATTGGAGATCAATAATATAGAACATGGTTTATATGTATTTGGTCACTCTTCTGTTGTCAAAGTAGGTTGCGCGACCGCGTGCCAGTGAATTCCGTTTGCCAGTTGCGTAGCCGCATTTTAGATGAACTCGAATGAGGTGTCAAGGGGTCATGGATTGCGTCAAGCGCGCCCACTCCAAAGGACTCACATCCTCAGCCCGAATCTTCTCAGATAAACCCACGGTTTTCAAGGCTTCTACGGCCTGTTTTCCGCCTAAATTTGAGGCGAGAAGCTTGCGCGGATGAGCGAATCCCAGCTTGGCTAAGCGCATGATTTTTTCGGGCTCTATCCCCCATACCGCTTGCCGTTCTCCCCAAGGCATGGGGATAAGTTGGAGAACCGCCGAGTCAACCTTTGGTGGCGGATAAAACGCCCCAGGAGGAACCCGTCGAACGATGCGCGCTGAAGAACAGGCAAGCGCCACCATCAAGGAAAGAAGGGATGTTTTATGCTTCTTTCTTTCACCCTTGCTAAGAGGGAGCTGAAGAAGAGGGTTCGGAGCAACAGACACAGCCCGCTCCGCTACTTCCCGCTGCACAAGCACCACCGCCACTTCTGGCGGATGCGGAGCCCACAACGCTTTGCGTAAAGCGAGAGAAGTAATGCTATACGGAAGGTTCGCCACAAACTTCCAATTTCCTTCCCCAATCAAGGTGTGCCAATGAATAGCCGCGGCATCTCCATGCGACACCTGTAATCTATTATTTTGTCCACGTGAAAGATACTCAATCATGCGACGATCCTGCTCAATTGCTACGACCTCTGCCCCTTTCTCCAATAACGCACGCGTCAGCACCCCAAGCCCCGGCCCGATCTCTAAGACGCGATCGCCTTCACGAATAGCTGCAGAGGACACGATTACTTCCAAGGCTGTTGCATCAATCAAAAAATGTTGGCCTAACCCCTTGTTTGCACCACCACCCAATATCGATAGAGCTGCTTTAATTTCTGTGGGACTCATAAGGAAGAAAAAAACTAAAGCTTAACAACTCCCTGTCGAATAATTTCGATCGTCCCATCTTCTTTAACACGAGCCACTGTAGACGGCAAAGACTCATCCAATCGTCCGCCATCAATAATATAATCTATATCTAAATTATACGCCCGCACATCCTCCGCAGAACGGCTATCTGGCTGACCCGATGTATTCGCAGAGGTTGCGACAATTGCAGATCCAAACGCCCAAACCAGTTTTTGCACAATTAAAGATGAGGAATAACGCACAGCCACTTCTCCTTGAGGAGCTACGCCATTCACCAGCCCAGCCTCAGCTCGTACCGGTAACACCAACGTAAGCGGCCCCGGCCAATACTTCTCCGCAAGACGCTTTATCGCTCCCGATAGATGAGCGACCTGTTCTACCTGCTCCCAAGAACCTGCCACAAGCAATAAAGGCTTGTGCGCGTCTCGACCTTTCATCGCAAAAATCCGCTCCACTGCCTGCGTATTACGTGGGTCACATCCAAGGCCATACGTCGTCTCTGTCGGGAACGCAATCACACCACCTCTGTTTAAGGCGGATACAGCTTGAAAAATATCCTCGGATAATTCGTTAAACATAGCATCATGAAATGTGGAATCCTTTCTCTTCCTCCGTCATCCTTGTGCGGAGTCCGACAGAGACACGAGGATCCATCAGATTCGGAGGGGATGGATCCTCGATCTTCGCTGCGCTCGTCAAGGATGACGGGAAGAAGCCTAACACCTAACCCTTAAATCAGGTATACTACCCTCATTATGTTGCACCTTCTTCGTAAAAAGAAAGTATCCCCTTCCAAACATCATCATCCCATTGATTATCTTGCAGAAGCAAATGCGATTTTTAACGGGCTAGCCCTTTACCCTCAATTGATTACTGCTTGGCGCACACGCGATGTTAACGCGCTATCGCCAACAACATTCGCTATTCTTTTGCTCGCAAATATTGTCTGGGTCATGTACGGGATTCATCGCAAAGATACAGCCATCCTCGTGTGTTCCGCGCTCGTGATCACCTCATCCAGCTGTCTATTAGTCCTTACACTTCTGTGGCGTAACTAACCCTCTTTCGCCTTCCAACGTAAATACCCCTCCACAAATCGATCCAAATCTCCTCCTAACACCGCTTCCGGATCAGACGTCTCTACATCCGTCCGGTGATCCTTCACCATTTTATACGGATGGAGTACGTACGAGCGAATCTGGCTCCCCCACTCCGCACTCTGGTGTTCACCACGTAATTCCTTCTTCTCTTTTTGTAATTCTTCGTCTTTTACTTGCTGTAAGCGCGCCTTCAAAATTCGCATCGCCGTTTCTTTGTTTTGCATTTGCGAACGCTCGTTCTGACACGAAACCGTAATCTTTGTGGGCAAATGCACGATGCGGACTGCCGAATACGTCGTATTCACCGATTGCCCGCCCTTACCTCCGCTCATAAACGTATCAATCCGCAGATCTTCAGGACGGATCTCCACATCCGCCGCTTCTCCAAGTTCCGGCAACACTTCAACCAATGCAAACGACGTTTGCCGCAAGGCATCGCTATTAAACGGCGATTGACGCACTAAACGATGTACTCCAGCTTCGGCTTTTAAATGCCCATACACCTGTCTACCCGTTACGATAAACACCGCCGACTTAATCCCCGCTTCTCCCCCACGTGATTCGTCCACAAGCTGCACCGACCAATCCTTACGCTCTGCATACCGAAAATACATGCGTAGCAACATCTCTGCCCAATCCTGAGCATCCGTGCCACCTGCGCCCGCATGAACAGCCACAATCGCATTCTTATCATCATGCGCCCCCGAGAACAGCAATTCAAATTCCAAGCCAAGATACTGTTTTTCCAATCCACTTAAACGCATTTCAATATCCTCTCCCAACGAAACATCCTCATCTTCCATCGCGATATGAACCAACTCATCCAATTCCAACACCCCCATCCGCAACCCATTCCAAACATCATACGTCTTTTTCAATTCTGCCAAACGCTGTGATTGCTTTTGAGCCCGTTCCGGATCAGACCAAAAATCCGTCGCCATCTGAGCCCCTTCCAACACCATCAATTCTTCCCGCAACGTATCTAATTTCAAAATCATCCAAGCTTCATCAATCCTGGCACGCAACGCATCAATCTGCACCAACAATTCTTGCAACATGCAGGCAGCTTAGCAGAATATAGGATTTTTTGTAGAGAGAAGGGAAAACAAACACAACAAACAAGACCGCGCACATCATTCCGCTTCACAGCAGCACGACATACACGGTCAGATCCCAAACCTAATGAGTAAGTAAGGGATAAAAGAAGAAGAATAAAAAGGACAGAGGAGCTAAGGGAACTAAGGACTAAATCACTCTGAAGGCACGAAAGCCGACGCGGATCCGTAGTGGTCGCTCACGTGGCTGGAGACATACTGACCAAACTCGAAGTGCCCAGCGCAGTAGACAACGTCAGGGATGTGCGGGCGGGAATCTGCCGACGAATCGTACTCATCCCCTGCGCAGATGATCCTGAGGTCGTCGTCGTGGTGGAGACGGTTATTATGGGTCAGAAGCATGCACGCAACCGCGAACACCCCGAGACCGAACTCGTAAGCCTGAAAGACCGCTCGAGCACGGCGCCCGGAGCGACCCTGGTGACGGAGACCGAGCTGCGCCTGGACGACGAGAGTCTTCGCGCCCCCCCTGCTGCTGCTTGAGCCTGGCGAGATACTCGATCGAACGCCTGCTCTGTTGAAGCTTCTGGAGCTGAAGACTGCGCCTCCAGTAGTCACGCAAGCGATCATCGTCGGATCCCTCGAACACATTGAGTACCAGCTCGACTGCCTGACCGTAGGTCGGGGCGAGGGTCTGCCAGTCCGGGATTGCGAAGTTGCCCTCGGCGAGGGACGCGAGCGGCGTGTTGAGCGCCGACTCCTGGAATACGATGTCGCAACGGAGCTTCGCGCGCAGGATCTCACACTGCGCCGCGAACGAGTTGGGCCTGCGGTAGCCCGAGCGGTAACCGTAGCGCGCCGGAGGAGCCTCCTCATCAGCGAACTGCTTGGTGAGGGAGTACTTCTGGATCAAGGCAATGAGCCCGTCCTGGAAGTCACCGCCGTTCTCGAAGAGGTACCGCACGGCCTCATCATCAAGACCCGCGAGAGCCCGCTCGAGAGCGTACTTCGAAAACTGAGAAACCTGCTTCCTCTGACGCTGAGACGTGATCGGCTTGGCCGTCATCGTCATACCCTCTTTCTCCCGACTCTATCGGGACGCCGAACGAACAACTATTTTGACGAAACATCCGTCTCATAGTTCTCATTTATGCAAACGGCGTTACTAGAGCTAATTTTTTAGCTATAATAAGGCTGTTTTCAACTTCTTTTTTCTAATCCAATAACACAAAAAAATAGCATATCTTGGTATAAAAGTCAAGCTCACTCCCTAGGTCTGACAATTCGCGCAATAATGCGTCCCGCGTTGTACATGCACAACACGAATAATCGGTTGCTCACACGTCCGACACGGCTCCCCCTCTCTCCCATATACCCGTAAAAGCTCAAGAAATCCGCCTTTTTCGCCTTGTGTGTCCACATAATCATTGGCACTCGTTCCTTGTTGAGCAATCGACTCCGTTAAGATCGTCTGGACCTCCTGCGCCAACCGCAACCGCTCCTTCACTGTAACCTTGGTCGCTACACGCATCGGTCGAATCCCCGCCCGATAGCACGCCTCATCCGCATAAATATTGCCAACACCAGCTAACACCGTCTGATCTAATAAAAGCGCCTTAATCGAACGCGACGATGGACGGGCAAAACACTTAGCCAATTCCTCCGCTGAGACACCTAACGGTTCGGGACCATACCCTTCCAAAATCTCCTGCAACCCTTCCGAAGAAACGAGTTTTAAAAATCCAAATTGACGCACATCAGCCCAGACTAATACGATCCGCTCCCCTTCTCGCTCAAACACAAAGCGAATCCGATCGTGCTTCTGCCGTTCATAGCCCTCACCAACGAAGACAAATCGTCCCGTCATCTTTAAATGCGCCGTCAACGCCGTCTCATTCTCAAAACGCCACACGAGTAATTTTGCTCGGCGTTCAATAGAGATAACACGATGGCCAATCAACACCTCAATAAACTCCTCTCCAATTGGAAACTCCCGTCCACTTCTCCAAATCTCTATCTCAACAACCGTCGCCCCCTCTAAACGTTTCGCCAATTGTCGCCGCACTGTCTCAACCTCAGGTAATTCAGGCATGAACTAATGGTGAATAACAGGATACGGATCATCGGATAAATACGGGTGCACAGACAAGATCTCATCCAATTGTACCTGAATAGCACCTAGCGCCGCCCTGCGTTCAACTTCACTCATAGCCTCTAAACGGTCATAAAGATGAACCACTTTCATGGCCTTATCCAGGTCACCAACCTCACCGGTATCCTGATCAATATACGGCAAAAACAAAGTTCTGAACGGCTTCCTATAAGTTCCAGACCATACTTCCTGATCTCCAGACAATTCCATAAGCTTTGCCTGCATCCACATACGAGCATACCCAATACGCTCTATAACAGCTCTATCGACAAGGTTGGAAGAGTCAGGCTGCACCTGTTCTTGCATAAGAAAAATAATAAATTATACATCCGGCCACGGCGTAATCAATTCATACCCAGTCTCTGTCACCGCCACTGTCACTTCAAAATGCGCACACGGGCTCCCATCACGCGTCACAATCGTCCATTCATCATCCTTTACATCTACCTTCCACGTTCCAAGCGTTACCATCGGCTCAATCGCCAGCACCATGCCCGTCTGCAATTTCACTACCGGCGCACGTGGGTCACGAAAATTTGGCACATCAGGCGCTTCATGCACCGCATGCCCCACCCCATGCCCCACCAAATCCCTCACAATCCCATATTTCTTGGGCTTCAACACGTCTTCAACGGCGCCACTAATATGATGAACGTAATTACCCGCTTTAATCGCTCCTAATCCAGCCACAAGCGAAGCACGCGTATCCTTGACCAATTCTCGAACTGCGCTCGGAATATCTTCCCCAACCATAACCGTTGTCGCCATATCCGTCGCCAACCCTTCATACCACATCCCAATATCCAATCCGACGATATCCCCTTTTTTAATCGTACGATCAGGAATAGGCAATCCATGCACCACCTCTTCATTAATAGAAATACACACAGCCCCAGAAAAGGCTGGCCCCTCTCCTCGCATACGATAACCTAAAAAAGACGATGTTCCACCTTTTTCCGCAAAACGCGCACGCGCAATCGCGTCCAACGCCTGCGTAGACGCTCCTTCGACACAGGCAGCGCGAATCTCACGCAGCGTATCAGATAAAATCTGCCCACCGCGCTTAAGCGCTTCAATTTCCTGAGGAGTTTTTATGAGGGACATATTATTTCGCCACAAATCCAAGCTTCGTAACCTTTCTCACCAATTCTTCGTATAACGAAGCAATCGACTGCTCCCCTTTGACCGCCAATAACACCCCCCGCTGCCGATAATAGCTGGCCAGCGGCTCCGTCATAAAATGGTAGGCCTGCAAGCGCGCCCGAATAATCTCTTCATCATCATCCTCACGTTTAAAGAGCGCCTTCCCACACGCATCACACACCCCTTCTACCGCGGGCTGGTGATCCTCGATATGAAAAATCGTCTTACACCCACTGCATTGCCGTCGTCCGAGCAAGCGTCGCAACGATTCATCATCGCTAATCTTAATTTGAAGCGCTAGATTCATCTTCACCACTTTATCCAACGACTCCGCCTGCTCCACATTACGCGGATACCCATCCAATAAAAACCCCCGATCAACCGCAACAGCCTTCAATTGCTTTTGCACCACCGCATTCACGAGCTCATCCGGAACCAAGGCCCCACGGCTCACATAACTTTTGACGAGCTTTCCCAAGGCCGTCTTCTCTTGGATTTCCGCGCGGAACAGTTCTCCTGATCCAATTAACGGAACACCAAAATGGTCGGCTAACATCCGACCTTGCGTCCCCTTGCCTGATCCTTGCGGACCAAAGAGGACCGCCCGTAAACGCTTGCGTGCCATATGTATAAAAATAAACAGGTTCTCCCCACCTTAAGACACCCACCACAGAAGTCCTTGCGCCACCAACATCCATAGCATCGCCCAAGGAAGAATGCGCAGAGGGACGTTATCTTCTGCGCGCATAATGGCATACCAAGCTCCAATAAGCAACGCGAGCAAAAGAACCACTCCCTGAACCGGCGCTCGCCAAACCGCCTGAGCCACAAGTGCTGCCGGTAAAATAACGTAACTAGGCCAAATTTCCGTCTTAAGTCCCGTCATACTCACAAGCTCAGTGGATACCCCACGACGGACAGATAAAGCACGTAAAAATGCCGCTAAAGAAGCCGCCGAGCGAGTCGCGAATCCATCATACAGACAAAACCCTACGAACAAGACCCATAAGGAGCTGGCCTGTAAAGAAGAGGCGAGCAAAAGAGCTGCACCCGCCGCTCCTACCCAAAACGCTAATAGACGAATTTCACGCTTCGTCGACCAAAAAAACGGCAAGAACGCACAAAACGCGCCCAGAACCATCCCAACCCCTCCCGGAAATACCCAACGTGGATACATCCAAGCTCCCAACAACCCCATCCCCACAAACATCCATTCCCACAACATACGCGTAGACCACGCCTGTCGTATTTTCATAAACAGCCCGCTACACACGAGCACCAAAAGAAGCGCCACCATAAGCTGCATATCTGCCCCAAGAGAACTCCTCCCTGGAGGCGCTCTATGGGCACCCACGTAAGCCAACACACCAATCCCCACCACCTCAAACGCCACCAATGTACGCGCCATCCATATCTGCATAGAATTATTAGCGGTCATCATAACAGAAACACAAAAGCCGCCCAACTTCTAGGCGGCTCCTGTTCAGATCAGATCAGTATACTCGATACTGAATACCCGATACTCGATACTTTTTTCTTAGTACGCATCGTACTCACGCATCGTTGCTTGAGCTTCAACCTGTTTCACGGACTCAATCACAACAGATACCACAATCAACATAGAAGTGCCTCCTAATGCCAACTGAGTTGCTCCAGTAAGTCCTTGAACCGCAAGAGGCATAATAGCGATGATCCCGAGAAACGCTGCGCCTCCAAGCGTAATACGATTGATAATATATTCAACGTACTCCGCCGTTGGCCGTCCTGGACGGATCCCCGGAACAAATCCTCCTTGTTTTTGAAGATTTTCCGCAATCCGATCAGGATGGAAGACAACGGATGTGTAGAAGTAGGTAAATCCAACCACTAACAAGAAATACAATACCCCGTAAACCGTCTGGTTTTGTAAGGTAAGATTTACCCAACGACCAATGGAAGCCAACCATTCACTTCGGGCACGTGCTAAAAACTGGGCAATCAAGTTAGGGAAGAGCAACATCGAAACCGCAAAGATAATCGGGATCACCCCCACCATATTTACGCGAAGTGGCAATGACGAAGCTACGCCCCCCAATGCTACGCCTTGGCCACGCACTTGGCGCGCATACTGCACAGGAATATTACGCTGACCCTCTGTCACAAACACCACTCCAAGGACGGTAAGAATCGCCACCGCGGCATATAACGCAACCGTCACCCATTGAGCCTGATCAAACGTTGCTAAAAACTGCGAAACAGCAGACGGTAAATCCGCCAAAATCCCAGCCGCAATAAGCAACGACATTCCATTACCAACTTTTTTCTCAGAAATCAATTCCCCAATCCACATCAAGATCAACGTTCCCGCCGTGACGGTACAAACAATCGCTACCAAGTACACCGGGCTTGAACTCTGAATAATGTTGAATTGTGATTGCTTCATGAGACCAATCAAGCTAATGGATTGGATGATCGCAAGGGGCACCGTGAGTAAGCGTGTCCATTGGTTAATCTTCCGTTGACCCGCTTCTCCATCTTTTTGGATCTCTTCAATACGCGGCACGAGCATTCCCAACAATTGAAACACAATCGAAGCCGTAATGTAGGGCGCAACACCCAAGGCAACGATGCTAAAATTGCGGATCGTCCCCCCAGAAAAGAGGTTCAAGACACCCAATAACTGGTTCGCCTCAAAGAAACTCTGCAACGCGATCAAATCAATCCCAGGGAGAGGGATATTGGCCGCGACGCGAAACACAATCATCATGGCCAAGACGAACAGGAGGCCATTCCGGACTTCTTTTACGCGTAAGGCTTGAAAAAGCTTATCCCACATAGGGTTATATTACGCCACCTTGCCACCCGCGCGCTCAATCTCTGCCTTTGCACCCTTGGAGACAAAAACGCCGGCCGCAATAGTAAGCGCTTTGGTGAGTTCACCACCTGCAATGACCTTCGCCGAACGGTCTGAGCGACGAACCAGTCCAGCCGCTTGCAACACCTGAAGCGTAACTGGTACATCAGCCGCGAGCACGTTCAATCGGCTCACGCGCAAGGCTAAATCCTTGGCGAATCGACTTTGAAAACCACGGTTTTTTGGAAAGGCAAGCAACATCTGCTTCATACCTTTCAACTTAAGCGAAGATTTACCACCCGTACGCGCACGCTGCCCCTTGGTACCTTTACCAGAGGTCTTTCCACGTCCACTTCCGGGCCCACGGCCAAGGCGTTTGACACGCTGGCGGGAACCAGGTTTGGAGGCGACTGAATGAAGGGAAATAGCCATAGGTTATTTCTTAGACGCAGCTTCCGCCGTCTTGTCTTCCGCCTTCCCCTCTTTGACAGGAGGAACACGCAATTTCTTCAAAGCGGCAAAGGTTGCTTTCACGTTATTGATCTTACTAGAAGATCCTAAAATCTTAGATACGACGTTGGGGACACCCGCTAATTCAAGCACGATGCGCACGGCTCCACCTGCTTTGATACCAGTTCCTTTTGGAGCAGGCTTCAAAAGCACACGAGCTGCCGCAAACTTCGCCTCAACAGGATGAGGGATCGTCTCATAGACCATCGGGACGGTAAGCAAGGCTTTACGTGCTTGCGTGGTGGCTTTACCCGTAGCCAAGGCTACGTCAACGCCCTTTGCAAGCCCAAATCCAACTCGGCCTTTACGATTACCAATCACCGTAAGCGCACGAAAACGCATACGCTTACCACCCTTCGTGACACGGGTCACACGGGCGACTTCTACGTTCTTTTCATCGTATTCGGCTTCGGCAGGAACATCTCCCCCGCGACCATCACGACGTGGGCCTCCTTGGCCACGGTTGTTACCACCGCGACCACCTTGGCCGCCGCGACCACCACCAAATCCACCGCGACCACCTTGGCCACGGTTGTTACCGCCACGCATATCGCGTGCACCAGCACCTGGACGAGGAGCGGCTGCCGCTGGTTTTGCTGCAGGCGGCGTTGTTTGTGTTGCCATCGTATCAGTCATAGTAGGTTAAAAGATGAGTCCAGCCGTACGCGCACCCTCGGCAAGAGCTCGCACACGTCCTTGGTATTGTTTATCACGACGGTCAAAGACGACCTGAGTAACACCCTTACCCTTGGCACGCTCGGCAATTAAGGTTCCGACCGCCATGGCAATTTCTACCTTGGTTTTCTTTGCATCTGCTGCTGGCAATTCACGATCGTAGGCAGCGGCGAGCGTGCGACCGGTCGCATCATCAATGATCTGCGCAGAAATATGCGCGAGTCCTCGAAACACGGCCAAGCGTGGACGTTCTGTCGTGCCACGGACCCGAGCCCGCATGCGTTGAATGCGTCGATTGACGCGTTCTTGTTTACGTTGCTGAATAGACATAGGACGTGATCAATGATTAAGCGCCCTTACCAGCTGTTTTACCAGCTTTGCGGCGAATAACTTCATCGACATATTTAATTCCTTTCCCCTTATACGGTTCAGGAGGCTTGATGCGGCGAATACGAGCAGCCGTTTCACCCACGATATATTTATCAGAACCACTGATCGTGAGAACCTGCTTTTCTACTTTTGCTTCGACCCCTTCTGGGAGATCAAAGGCAACACGATGGGAAAATCCAACGTCCATCATCACTTTGCGACCTTCCAAGGCGACTTTAAACCCAACCCCCACAAATTCGAGAGCTTCTTCAAAGACTTTTTGCACGCCTTCAACCGCGTTCTGCAACAATTGACGTGCCAAGCCCCAGAGCGCGCGTTGGTCAACACGCGTCTCATCTTCCACAGACACGATCAATGATCGAGGATCTGCTTGAAGAGCGACAAGAGCATGTGGCGGAAGCGCCACCTGTAACGTCGCTTTAGGACCTTTAACGGTCACCTGACGGGACTCGATGGTCGCGTCAACGCCTGCGGGAAGCAGGACAGGTTTTTTACCAATACGAGACATAGGCGGTTTAGTAGACTTCGCACAAAACCTCTCCCCCAAGCTTGCGACGACGAGCTTCTTTGTTCGTCATCACCCCAGCAGAGGTAGAAATAATGGCAATACCTTGGTCAGACAACACACGGGGTAGTTCATCTGCCTTGCGGTAGACGCGTAAACCCGGCTTCGACACACGACGGATGGCACGGATGGCCGCCACTTTGCCCGTGTACTTAAGGGTGACAACAAGGGTTTTCTTAACACCATCAACCTGCTCTTTGACCGCTTGGATATATCCTTCGCGTTCCAAAAGCTTGGCGATAGCAAATTTCATGCGCGACCCGGGAACCATGGTGGTCTCGTGCTCCGCCGCCTGCGCATTGCGCAAACGCGTGAGAAAGTCGCTAATTGGATCAGTGATCATAGGAGAAAATTACCAGCTGGATTTCTTGACACCCGGGAGTTCGCCACGCAGGGCAAGCTCACGGAAGCAGATACGGCAGAGATCAAAGTCTCGCATGTACCCATGTTTGCGTCCGCATTTCCAGCAGCGCAAGACTTTGCGCGAGGAAAACTTCGGCTTCCGGTTGGATTTGGCAATTTGTGCTTCAGTAGCCATACATTATGCTTGGAATGGGAAGCCGAGGGCTTTGAATAAACGCTCTCCCACGTCGCGAGAGCCAGCAGTCGTCGTGACCGTAACTTGCATCCCGTGCAGACGTTCGACTTCGTCTGAACGAATTTCTGGGAAAGCAAGGTGTTCTTTAAACCCAACCGATAAGTTCCCGCGAGCATCTACCACCTTGGAAGAAATCCCACGAAAATCACGGATGCGAGGGAAGGTGACTTGCGTTAATTTTGCAAGAAAATCCCACATACGCTCACCGCGCAAGGTCACCATCGTGCCCACAACCATCCCTTCACGAATTTTAAAGCTCGCGATGGATTTCTTTGCCTTCGTTTTCACAGGACGTTGGCCAGAAATACGACGAAGCGTGGCTTCTACCACTTCCGCCACCTTGGGGTCTTTTGCCCCTTGAGAAAGGCCGACCGACAAAACCACCTTCGTCACCTTAGGGACGGCCATGCGGTTCTTGATGCCGAGCTCTTTTTGCAGAGCAGGGACAATCTCTTGTTGATAACGTTCTTTAAGAGTCATACATTAGGCGGTCTTTTTGGGTGAGCGCACGCGCTTAGGCTTCGCGTCGGCAGAGGCCGTTTTCCCCTCTTCTGTGCGAGCCACGTTAGAGGCATGGATCGGCATAGAGAATTCAACGATGCGGCCGGCCTCATCCTGGCGGCGTGTCCGTAAGTGACGCTTAGTAACGTTCACCCCTTCCACTACCACTCGGTTAAGCTTAGGAAAAACCTGCGTAACCTTGCCCGTCTTCCCGCGATCTTTACCAGCGAGGACTTTGACATCATCGCCCGTTTTTACATGAAAGGTAGACATAGAGGTTACACAACTTCTGGGGCCAAAGAAATAATCTTGCCATATCCTTTGGTACGTAATTCACGGGCAACCGGACCAAAGATACGGGTTCCTTTCGGCTCTTTATTCTTCTGTTCAATGATAACACCCGCGTTATCATCAAAGCGGACATACGTCCCGTCTGCACGACGCACTTCTTTGTGCGAACGAACCAACACAACGTGAACAATATCCGATTTCTTTACCATCCCGCGTGGCGCGGCTTCTTTCACGACACATGTAAGCATGTCGCCGATGCGGCCGTAACGCTTTTTGTATCCACCATGCACATGGATGCATTGGAGGAGTTTGGCTCCGGTGTTATCAGCCACCTGGAGCATAGAACGATGTTGGACCATAGAGGTTAGACAGTCTTCTGAACCGAACGAAGCGTAGCGACATAGCGCCAGCGCTTGTGGCGAGACACAGGACGACATTCTTCAATTTCAACCGTATCGCCAACCTTAGCCGCGTTCATCGGGTCATGAATCATGAACTTCTTTGAAATCGTGTAGTACTTTCCGTACTTTGGATGGGCCACCTGGCGATCAACACGAACAACCGCGGTCGTAGGACCCGACACGGAAGCAACGACGCCTTCAAAGCGACGGTGTGAAGAAGGGGTGGATAATGGAGAGGCTTGCATAGGAGGAAAACTAGTGCGCAATGACCGTAAGGATCTGAGCGATATCACGCTTGAGAACACGGATCTGGCGCACTTTGGTCAATTGGCGGGTAGCAACTTTGAAACGGAGATCACGGAGCTTGGTGCGGGCTTCGATCAGTAAGCGTTCGCGTTCAGCGGCAGAAGCCGTGCGGAGCGTAGAAATATCCATAGCGCTAGTCGTTACTGATGAATTTACACACGGAAGAAATCTTGTAGGCAGCGCTTTGTAAGGCCTCTTGCGCCGCCTCCTTGGTAATCCCATCCATCTCATAAATGATCGTGCCTGGGCGGATCACGGCAACATAGTGGTCAACCGCACCTTTTCCGGAACCCATCGGGTTTTCATTACCGTGTTTTGTGAGAGGCTTGTCTGGGAAGACACGAATCCAGATCTTTCCTCCGCGCTTGATGTAGCGCGCCAGAACGCGGCGACCCGCTTCAATCTGTTGGCTAGAAATCCAGGAGGGGGTTAAGGCTTTAAGGCCGTAGGACCCAAACGCAAGTTCAAGTTTGTCGGAGGCAACACGGATGTTGCGAGCGCGACCCTTGTGCCACTTGCGATGTTTCACTTTTTTAGGAATCAACATAGGAAGGAAGGTTAGGCGGCAACCGGTGCGCTAGGAGGAACGGCAGGAACCGTTTCACGTGGTGGACGAGAGGCTCCCGTCGCAGGACCACGAGCTGGTCCACGATCACGACCGTGGAAGCCTGCGCCACCCATTGGACGGCCACCATCACGGCGGTCAGAACGTCCAGGCGTACGCGTTTGCGTGGTTGGCTGGTATTGGGACAAGCGGTCTTGTTCAAACACATCCCCACGGTAGATCCAGATCTTGACCCCAATCGCTCCGGCAATGGTTTGCGCAAAGTCTTGGTAGTAATCCACATCGGCACGCAAGTTTGTAAGCGGAATTTTTCCCCAGTACAACCATTCACGGCGTGCGATTTCTGCTCCATTCAAACGTCCGGAGACAGCAATTTTTACACCGAGAGCTCCAGCTTTTTTCACGCGTTCGATCGATGTCTTTAACACGCGGCGAAAGGCCATGCGTCGTTCAAGGTCGCTGATGACACCCTGACAAACCAAGGCGGCTTCCAAGTTTGGACGGCCAACTTCTTGGACGGAAAGATGGAGCTGCAAGCCTTTGGATTTTCCAGGAAAAAATTCCTTGATAATTTTCTTCTTGAGCTGATCGATCCCATCGCCAGCACGACCAATCACGTACCCAGGTTTCGCCGTATGGATCGTGATGGACAACGCGCCACGGGAACGTTCGACCTCAACACGATTGACCGCACAGTCTTTCAATTCTTTCTTCAAAAAGGCGCGCAAGCCAATATCTTGACGAACTTGGCTGCGATACGCTGCATCACGGGCAAACCAACGAGATGGCCACGTGGTGGTGGTTCCGATACGGAATCCAAATGGATGAACTTTATGACCCATAGGTTAGGCAGTCTTAACCGCTCCCTTCGACGAAGTCGTCTTGCGAGCAGATGATGGAGCGGAAGCGCGAGCCGCCGTTTTTTTAGCAGGAGCCTTTACAGCTGGAGTTTCCGCGCTGACAGGAGAAGGCGTGACCGAGCCAGCTTTAGGAGCCAACACAATCATGATGTGCGTCGTACGCTTGCGAATCGGCGCAGCGGATCCACGGGCACGTGGACGGCTACGCTTAAGCGTAGGCCCGCCATCGGCCGTAATGGTTTTGACAAACAAATCTTCCTTCTTCAGCTGAAAGTTATGTTCTGCATTCGCGATCGCTGAGCGCAACAGCTTCTGGACGGGTTCAACCGCAGCTTTTTTCATGAACGTCAAACGTGTGTCCGCCGTCATAACGGGCAATCCGCGAACCGCATCAATCACAAGGCGCACCTTACGAGGGGCCATGCGAAGATAACGAAGAGAGGCATGAATATCCATATAAGATTACTTCTTAGCGGCCGGAGCGGCAGCTGGCTTAGCGGTTTCCGCCGCTTTCTGAATCTTACCACCATGGCGGACAAATTTACGCGTTGGAGAAAATTCACCAAGCTTATGACCGACCATATTTTCCACGATAACCACTGGCACATGCACCTTACCATTGTGGACAGCCATCACACGACCAACCATCTCTGGCGTGATCGTAGAGGCGCGCGACCAGGTCTTGATAGGTGTTTTATCACCGGCTTTCAAGGCAGCCACTTTTTTAAGCAGCTTCGCATCGGTGAATAGACCTTTTTTGAGACTACGAGACATAGATTAGAGCGTGTTACCGCGACGGCGGACAAGAATATGGCGATCAGACGAACTCTTTGCACGACGTGTCTTGACACCAAGGGCGTGCTTACCCCACTTGGTCTTGGCGTACTTCATACCGATTGGATGCTTGCCTTCACCACCACCGTGCGGGTGATCCACTGGGTTCATGACTTTTCCACGAACCGTCGGACGAATGCCGCGGTGACGCATACGACCAGCCTTGCCCCAACGAACTAAGTGCCAGTCTGGGTTAGATACCGTCCCGATCGTCGCCATACACACTTTTGGTACACGACGCATTTCTCCGGAAGGAAGTTTGAGGATCGCCCAGCTGCCTTCAATGGCGCTGAATTCGATTCTCGTTCCGGCTGCGCGTCCCATCTGCGCACCCTTGCCTGGAACTAATTCCACCGCATGGATAGGGGTACCGACAGGGATCTTCTCGAGTGGTAAGCGGTTTCCGACGGCGATGTCTGCCTCTGTTTGAGAAGAGACAACCGTGTCCCCCACCTTCATTCCGTCTGGCAAGAGCATGTAGCTCTTACGACCATCACGGTAGATGATCAAACCAATACGAGCTCCACGATTTGGATCGTATTCAACGGAATCAATGCGCGCAGGTACATCAAAATGTGCGCGCACAAAATCCACATCGCGCAAAAAGCGTTTTGCTCCGCCCCCTTGATGACGGACGGAAATTTTTCCACCCGAACGTCCCGCATGATCCTTACGGGTCACAATCAAAGACTTCTCCGGTTCATCACGCGTGATGTCGGAAAAATCTTGCACCGAGGAGAGGCGCCGCCCTTTGGTAACAGGCCGATAAACTTTAATAGGCATAGATGGAGAGGTTAGACACCTTCGTAGAGATCAAGTTTCTGCCCAGGCACAAGGGTCACAAGCGCCTTTTTCCAATCGCTACGAGCGGAAGGACGACGGCCACGGCGGACAGGCTTTCCAAGACCACGTACCGTACGCACCACCGCCACCTTTACTCCGTAGAGGGCTTCAACCGCTTTTTTGATTTGGATCTTTTCTGCATCTAGCGCGACTTCAAACACGTAGGTATTAAGCGCCCCTAAACGAGCCGCCTTCTCACTCACGCGAGGACGCGATAGCACAGATAAAAGCTCAGCCGGAATCGCTTTCGCAGACACGACATCGCTCTTTCCCTCCGTGGAAACGTCTGCCTTTTTTGCAGCACGTTTGGCAGGAGCTTTCTTCTTCGCCTCTGTAGACTCCTTGGAGTCAGTGGCTTTTTTACTCAATCGATCAAGAATTCCCATACGATTAGTCGCGATAGAGACCTTCAAACACTGGCACCGCGTCCTTGAAGAACACGACGGAGCGATAGGTCAAGACATCAATCAAATTGACGGAGTTGGCAGACACCAACTTAACATTTTGCAAGTTGCGAACCATACGCATCAAGACAGCCGATGCACCGGGCACAACCAACAGCACATTGCGGTCAATCGGCAACTTTGCAATTACCGAAGCCGCGTACTTCGTCTTTGCAGACGTAATCGCAAGAGATTCCAAAACCATCAACTTCTGATTTTGAACCTTGTCGGACAACGCCATAAAGAGAGCTTTGCGCTTCAACTTTTTATTGATCTTTACGGAAAAATTACGTTCGCTGGTTGGACCAAAGGTGATACCACCACCCACCCATTGAGGGGAACGAATGGATCCTTGGCGAGCACGACCCGTTCCTTTTTGCTTCCATGGCTTTTTTCCACCACCACGTACTTCTCCACGTGTTTTGGTGTTGGCAATCGCACGACGTGCATTGGCACGCTGAGCAACCATCGCTTCATGGATAATCGCCTGTTCAGGCTTCACAGCAAACAAGGCGTCGGAAAGCACAAGGCTTCCTACTTGGCTCCCAGTCTCATTGTAGACAGAAACGTTTGGCATATGAGCTTAAGCAGACACAATCTGAATGACAGCATTTCGTGGCCCAGGAACAGCTCCCTTAAGAGCCAGGATTCCTCCTTCACGAATTTCAACGACCTTCAAGTTCTTTACCGTGATCTGACCATTCCCCATACGACCCGCCATACGCATTCCCTTGAATACGTGCTGAGGACCGCCGGCACCGATCGAACCAGGCATACGCTCTTGGTCCTTATGACCGTGAGAGGTTGGATGCCCATGGAACCCATGGCGCTTAACCACACCTTGAAACCCTTTTCCTTTGGAGATCCCCGTGACATGCACCATGTCACCAGGCTGAAAGGTAGAGGCTTCGATCAGGTCACCGCGCTTGACCTCTGCTTCCGCTCCAAGACGGAATTCAGCGATATGCGCAAGTTTAGGTAAATCCTTTAAGTGTCCTTCCAGTGCTTTCGTAAGACGTTTTGCTGTCCCAAAACCAACCTGGACAGACATATATCCATCAGTCTCTTTGCTCTTCACCTGGGTCACATAGCAGGGGCCCGCCTCAAGTAACGTTACCGGAGTAACATTGCCGTCCGCGTCGTAGACCTGCGACATCTCGAGTTTTTTCGCAAGAATGAATTTCATAGGAATCGGATTGGTCGCTGAGGAGTAGGTAATAACGTAAAACACCGAACAGCTGTTGACGAAAACGCAATCGTCATCAACCATTCGGTGTTTGATGCATAAGCACAAACCACGTATGTGAGGGATCGCGATTCATCTCCGAGGGATCGGAGTGCCCGTCTCACGACGGACTCAACAGGGAGGTTTCCGAAGATATTACTATCTTGGCCTTTCTCCTTGGGAATCGAACTAGGTTGTAAATCCTACATTTTGATCTCGACATCGACACCAGCGGGTAAGTTGAGAGAAGTGAGCGCATCGATCGTCTTTGGATTTGGGTCCAAGATGTCAACGACACGTTTATGAATTCTCATCTCAAATTGTTCACGCGCATTTTTGTGGACAAAGGTTGAGCGATTGACCGTCCACTTCTTCTTTTCCGTAGGAAGTGGCACAGGACCGATCACACTAACTCCACTGCGCTCCGCGGTTTCGATAATCATCTTCGTCGCTTGGTCGATGATCTTGTGATCATAGGCACGGATCTTGATCCGTACACGATGAGAAGACGTCGTCGTAGGTTTGGCGTCTGCCATGGGAAGGATAGGAGAGCCCTGTCATCCCCCGCGCCTAGCTCCATGAGACACATCTTGGTGACTCCCAGAACTCGGCGCGGGGGAACTCTCCCGCTAATAGTTATTTAATGATCTTGGTAACGACACCGGCACCGACCGTCTTGCCACCTTCACGGATCGCAAAGCGCATTTTGTCTTCCATAGCGACCTGGGCGATGAGCGTGATGATCATCTTGGTCGTGTCACCTGGTTGCACCATCGCAACTTCTGCAGGCAATTTGACTTCTCCGGTCACGTCCGTAGTGCGGATGTAGAACTGAGGTTTGTAGCCCGTCACAAATGGCTTGTGGCGACCACCTTCTTCCTTGGTAAGGGCGTAGACTTCTGCTTCGAATTCGGTGTGAGGCTTGATGGAACCCGTCTTTGCAAGCACCATGCCACGTTCGATTTCGTCTTTCTTGGTACCACGCAAGAGCAAGCCTGCGTTGTCCCCAGCGAGACCAGAGTCAAGCTGCTTGTTGAACATTTCGATACCGGTAACAACGGTTTTGCGCGTTTCACCCAACCCAACGATTTCAACTTCTTCGTTGATCTTGATTTGTCCGCGTTCGATGCGTCCCGTAACCACCGTGCCACGGCCTTCAATGGAGAACACGTCTTCGACAGGCATAAGGAATGGCTTGTCGGTTTCGCGCACAGGTTCTGGGATGAAGTCATCACAGGCCTTAATCAGATCCAAAATTGGCTTGGAAGCAACATCATCCTTAGGATTCTGCAAGGCTTTCAAAGCGGATCCGCGAATGATTGGGGTCTTTTCTCCATCAAATTCGTATTTGGTCAAAAGGTCACGGATTTCTTGTTCGACCAAGTCGATAAGTTCCGCGTCTTCTACCATGTCAACTTTGTTCAAGAAGACAACGATGGAAGGCACACCAACCTGACGAGCCAAAAGGATGTGCTCGCGCGTTTGAGGCATTGGACCATCCGTTGCAGACACGACCAAGATTGCACCGTCCATCTGAGCGGCACCCGTGATCATGTTCTTGATGTAGTCAGCGTGACCAGGACAGTCAACGTGAGCATAGTGACGCTTCTCCGACTCATATTCGGTATGAGCGGTAGCAATCGTAATCCCACGAGACTTGGATTCTGGAGCTTTATCAAGGTCATCAATGCCCTTTTTCTGGGCCGTCATGCCGTGAGCGCCAAGAACCGTCAAAATAGCCGCCGTGGTGGTGGTCTTGCCATGGTCAACGTGACCGATGGTACCAATGTTCACGTGGGGTTTTGTCCGTTGAAAGACGTCTGCCATAGGTACGTAATGCGGAATGCATTAAAAAAATAAGAGTGAAAGATTCGCGTTTTTGGCTAATCCATGAGGATATTCTCACGTGGAGGCAGTTCAAAATGAACCGCGCCGAGTGAGCACGTCCTCGGAGCTATTTCGCGAGTGAGCAGATAGTAGCAGAAGTTAGCCAAGATGACAAGACCCGTCGCTCACAAATGACGGGTCAAGGCACACGATCAGGCTGTCCTAGGGTTGAAACGAAAATCGCTCCTCCAAAACCAAGCCATCTCCCCCCTCTTTTTGGGGTAATTGTTGCGCCGGAACTTCATGGGAAACCGTATCCAGTGAACGATGGAGGGCCTGAACCCGATCTTCATCCCGCTGCCGCACCCGAAGACCGTCCTGAGGAGGAGAAGTCAAAGGTTTAAGGTCAGAGGCCAGAGGTTTAGGCTCAGAAACCACAGATTGTTGAATATCACTCTCCTTTTGGCGCTGATTACGCTCATCAGGCCTCGAATGATCTCTACCCAGGTTTTGAGCTTGGCGTTTTGCGTTTTGATCTTCTTCCAGCCTTTGACCTTTGCCTTTTGAGCCTTGACCTTCCCCATCCAGCATTTTCTCATACGCCTCCAATGGCAAAACCACCATCGGCTCCCGCCCGGCCACATCCGTCAAAATGACAGGCATCCCCTGCCGCCGCGCCAGCTCAATAATTCGCTGTAATGACATACATTCCCCATCTCAACCGATGCGCACAGGATTGACAAGAGGAGAAAAACCTGAGACACTCCTCCTTCCCCAACCCGGAGGTTCATGATGAGGGAAGTAGCAAGAAACATCGTCACACGCACACGCAACAAAATCCGGATCCTGAGAAAGAAGCCCCGCTTTATCGTGGCCGGAGAGCTCGTCCTGGCCGGCTTCTTCGCAGAAGGATGGGCACTTATTTCGCTGCTCTGCGCCCTGATCGGCATGGGACTCGAGGTGTTCTTCACTTCAACGCTCGAAGAGAAAGAGGATCCCGACGGAAAAATGGAAGGATACAGCTCCATGCTGTACGCCCCCCTGTACGGATCCGTTCCCCTGCTCTATCAGCTGGGAGCGGAGCTCGGAGTACATGAATGGCCCATGGTACTACGAGGAGTCATCTTCTACGCGCCCACCATCATGGTCGTCGAGTTCCTCGCCATGATGTTCTACGATCGAGCCCTGGATAGACGCCCCTCAAAGCAACGCTACCTCGACAGCAAGAAAAGCGTCATGGGCTACACACGTCCCGACTTCTTCTTCGAGTGGGCCGTCGCAGGTCTCTTCTTCGAACACATCATCCGGCTCCTCACCCGGATCCTCCCCCTCCTATAAGCGCCAAGCGAACGTTTTCGCTCCGGCGCTCTTCTTCATTTTGGTAAAAACGCAAAACGCTCCACCATGAGAAGCGAAGCGATAAGTCCAGGAAAGAAATTTTGAAAAAACGAGAAGAATAGCTCAGTTCACAGGCTTCGAGGGAGCGAGGGCACCCCCCACAGCGGAAGCCGCTGCTGCCACGAGACAGAACACCAGCACCGTTGCCATCTTGAAGCCAGGAAGAGATCGCATCGGGAGATTGATCACCTCGCCAGCAACGGCCAGGCTACCGCTCTGAACCAGCGCACAGGAAACCTTCAACAAACCTCTCATCATGGAAACACCTCCGCCCCTCTTTTCGCATAAAAACACCTTATCCGTCAAATACAAAACACCTCTCACGATTATGTAAGAGGTGTTCTTATTCTATTATTTCTGCTTATTTCTTCATGCGTCCTTCGACGACCGTCTGAGACACGTTAGAAGGAACTTCACCGTAGTGGCTGAATTCCATCGAGTAGCTCGCACGTCCTTGGGTCATAGAACGTAACCCCGTGGAGTAGCCAAACATTTCGGACAACGGGACTTCAGCGCTCACGATACGGGCACCGCTGCGTTCACCCATGTCTTGAATTTGGCCACGCTTGGCGTTCAAGTCACCGATCACATCACCCATGTAATTTTCTGGCGTGACAACTTCTACCTTCATGACTGGCTCAAGCAAGTACAAGCCTGCTTTGCGGCATCCTTCTTGGAAGGCCATCGAACCCGCGATCTTAAAGGCCGCTTCGGAAGAGTCCACATCGTGGTAGCTTCCATCTTTTAAGGTCACTTTGACATCGAGAAGAGGGTAGCCCGCCAACACACCACGCTGTCTTGCTTCTTGGATTCCTTTGTTGATTGGTTGAATAAATTCGCGAGGGACGACACCACCTTTGATTTCATCAATAAATTCGTAGCCCTTGCCGCGTTCGTTTGGTTCGATATCGATCACACAGTGACCATATTGACCACGACCACCAGATTGACGCACGTATTTTCCTTCTACATCTTCTGCCTTGGCACGAATAGCTTCACGATACGCCACCTGAGGCTTGCCAACATTGGCTTCCACCTTGAATTCACGCTTCATGCGGTCAACGATGATTTCCAAGTGGAGCTCACCCATACCCGCGATGATCGTCTGCAAGGTTTCTTCATCCGTACGCACACGGAAGGAAGGATCTTCTTCCGCCAATTTCTGAAGAGCCACACCCATCTTCTCTTGGTCAGCTTTTGTTTTAGGTTCAATCGCGATCGAGATAACGGGTTCAGGAATCACAATCGATTCCAACATGAGCGGACGGCGTTCATCGTAAATCGTATCTCCCGTAAAGGTACCGCGCAACCCAACAGCAGCCGCGATATCACCGGCATATACCTCACTCACATCTTCACGCTCGTTCGCGTGCATGCGCACGATACGACCAATACGTTCCTTTTCTTGTGTTTTAGCGTTGATCACGTAGGAACCGGCTGCCAAGGTTCCGGAATAGACACGAAAGAAAATTAACTTTCCAACAAACGGATCCGTCATCACCTTAAAGGCGAGAGCAGCAAACGGCTCAGTATCATTCGGATGAATATCAACCGCTTGTTCCAAATCATCAATTACATGAGCCTTGGTAGGAGGGATATCGAGTGGGGAAGGAAGGTAATCAACAATGGCATCAAGCAGAAATTGCACGCCCTTGTTCTTTAAAGCGGAACCACACAAAATTGGGTTGATAAGACCCGCGATGACCGCCTTACGCAAACCCGTTTTCAACTCTTCCAAGGTAAATTCTTCCCCGGCCAAATAGCGATTCATCATCGCTTCATCCGTTTCAGCGATCGCTTCAATCATTTGTGCGCGATACTGTTTGGCTTTTTCCAACATCTCTGCTGGAATCTCTGCTTCTTCAATTTTTTGACCCATTTCATCCAAATACATCTGCGTCTTCATGGTCATCAAATCAATGATCCCAACGAAATTTGCTTCAGCTCCAATCGGTAACTGAATCGGAACCGCACGCTTGGTCAAACGATCATGGATCGATTTAACGTCCGCATAAAAATCTGCGCCCATGCGATCCAATTTGTTGATAAAACAAATACGAGGCACGTTGTGTTTATCTGCTTGACGCCACACCGTTTCTGATTGGGATTCCACCCCAGCAACACCGTCAAACACCGTCACAGCCCCGTCCAAAACACGCAAAGAACGCTGAACTTCGATCGTAAAGTCGATGTGTCCAGGCGTATCAATCAAATTCATGCGAGAACCCTTCCAGTAACAAGTCGTCGCAGCCGCGGTAATCGTAATCCCACGTTCACGTTCTTGCTCCATCCAATCCATCGTCGCTTCTCCTTCATGCACCTCACCAATCTTATGCTTGCGGCCCGTATAAAACAAAATACGTTCAGATACCGTGGTTTTCCCGGCATCAATATGAGCAATAATCCCAAAGTTACGGGTGTCTCTCAAAGAATATTCACGAGGCATAATAGATTATAGAGTGAAAGATGAAAGCAAAACGTGAATCGTGTCAGGGGAAGCGCCGATCGGTTGTTCCGTCAGACATCCGCAGTCACGATTCACGTATTGGAAATGACGATTATCGAGCAAAGTGAGCGAACGCGCGGTTAGCTTCGGCCATGCGGTGCACGTCAGCACGCTTCTTGACCGCCTCACCTTGGTTCTGGGCCGCGTCCATGATTTCAGTCGCAAGGCGTTCCGACATCGGCTTACCTTTGCGAGAACGAGCCGCATCAATCATCCAGCGCAACGCGAGCTGCAAACGACGTTCAGCACGCACCTGGAGAGGAACTTGGTAGTTGGCTCCACCCACACGCTTGGATTTCACTTCGACACTTGGAGAGACATTCTTAAGCGCCTCTTCATACATTTCGATGGCTGGCTTTTTCATCTTTTCTTCTACGATGTCGAAGGCTGCGTACACGATGCCTTGCGACTTCTGCTTCTTGCCGCCAATCATGATGTAGTTGATCAGCTTCGCCACATTGGTCGATCCATATTTTGGATCAGGGGCTACTTTACGCTTGGGAGCTTGTTTTCCGCGCATATGATCAGGAGTTAATTAAATTATTTCTTTGCGTCTGCTTTAGGACGACGAGCACCGTAGAGAGAACGGCTGCCACGACGGTTGGCAACACCTTGTGTATCGTAGACACCACGGACAATGTGGTAACGCACACCAGGAAGATCTTTCACACGACCGCCACGGATAAGGACAATGGAGTGCTCTTGCAAGTTATGACCTTCTCCAGGGATATAGGCCGTAACTTCTTGCCCATTGGAGAGACGCACACGGGCGATCTTACGCACGGCCGAGTTAGGCTTTTTTGGCGTCATGGTGGTGACCTTGGTGCACACGCCACGCTTGAAGGCAGAACCACGGGACAATTCCGTACGCTTGCGATGCAAGGTATCGAACGCAAATTGCAGCGCCGGGCTCTTAGATTTACGGCGAGACGTCGTACGTGGGCGACGGATGAGCTGAGCAATGGTAGGCATGCAGGAGGAAGGACCGAAGTCCTAAAAAAGCATAAAAACGTGTAAGGTGCGCCCAATCTATCAGCGTTTACCCTATCCGTCAAGACAGAGAGGGGTTATAAAAACACTCTATAGCCCTTTACTACAAGACACGGCCAAATTTGCGCCAATTCCAGGCAAATATTGCCAGAAAGACTAATGAAGCCAGCGCAGGAGCCAAAGCCCCAAAACTGCCCCGCTCCGCCACCATCATCCACCCCGCCAAGAAGTACCCAGCAAACGGTAACGTCATCCAGCTCAAAAACGCCCAAGGATGACGCGCAGATAAGGCTTGTCGATGAGAGATGTAGGCAAACACAAAGGCAAGAAAGGGCGCCATCCCAAGCATCAACGCTCCCGCAGCCGCTGCCACAGACCAAATCCAGGAAGCTTCAGCTAGATCCGCAGACCGAACCGCTCCCGTCGCTAACGGTCGGTCAGCCGCCAAAGACCCATGCGTCGCCTCCAACAACTCCGTTTCTGCGGCTTGCACCAAAATAAATAAGCCCGTGACGATCATGAGCATTAAAAACGCTAATATGTGCGTCCACGTAAGGATGTGCCCTTCTTTAAACAAAAACGCACCCGCCGCCCCCAAGGCAACCACTCCTAATCCCATCATCACTCGCCGACGACCAATAAAAGACATGAACTGCTTTGCTGACCAACGCCAATTTCGAACCAACTGGTAAAAGACAACGATCAACGATACCGACCAAGTAAATACGGCAAATAACCACGTCTGGCTCACGTGCGCTTCTCCGCCAATCGCGAGAGGAAAGCGCTCATATACCGCCCGCCAGGCAAACCCATCAATCTGCGCCGCAATAAACCCTTGTCCCACAATCGTATTCAGCCCAGACCAAATCGGGACGTCTCCCACGATCACACTCCATCCAATAAAAGAAGGCAGTAAAAAAAGGAGGGGAAATCCTAGATATCCAGGCAATAATCCCTGGACTAACTCCCACGGACGGCGCATAGAAGCGACACGCCACCACGACCACGCGAGCCAGCCCAAACATAAAATCCACGTCAGAACAAATGCGGGAGGCACCGTGAAGAGCGGCAGCACTCCTCCTGTTAATAGAACCGTTAACGCTTGCCAGCCATTTGCAAACCCCATCTCAGGAGAAAATCCAGCTCCCTGTAATAAAAAATTAAAGACCGGAATAAAAAATAACACCGGAAGATACGACGCAAGCCCTCCCAACGCAGAGACAAAAGACACGCGCCACAACCGAACACATGCTAAGGCTAATAAAGAGGTGAGCAAAAAGATCATCCCCGGCCACACCATTAACACCGTCATCACATCAAACGGGACAAGAGAGGAGCGCGCTTCTACCAATTCCGAAACGAATCCAACCACCCAAGATAATAAGACGAGACGCGTCAAAAATACGCGCCAGCCGCCAAACCGACGTTCCGAAAACATCTCAAGCGAAGCCCAAATCATAGAAAGAGAAATTGCTGCACAAGCCAGGAAGACGTGCGCGAAATCCAGCTCAACGGTCCGACAGGGAGAAGCATATCCATCAAAACCACGATCAATAACAAATTAGGACCCTGCATCATAATCCAACGATGGACATTGGAAAACCGATACTCATCCAAGACAGCCAGCAACGCCTTCGATCCATCCAACGGCGGAACAGGGATAAGGTTAAAGAGCGCCAGAGAAAAATTCAACAACGCTCCCACGGTCGCAAAAATCGTGAACAAGTTATTTGGCCCAAGTGAAGCACCGATTGTCCGCACCAGCACAATAAATACCAACGCCAATAAAACATTCGATACAGGTCCCGCCGCCGCAACCAAAACCGGACCCAACCGTCCAAACTTAAGTTGATACGGATTAAACGGTACTGGCTTCCCCCACCCAAACCCCAACAATAAAAGAGAAATAAATCCTAGAGGATCAATGTGCGAAGCCGGATTAAGGGTCAACCGACCTTCGCGCTTCGCCGTCTGATCGCCAAGCCAAAATCCGGCCAAGGCATGGGCCGCCTCATGCACCGACAAAGAAATAACGAACACCGCCACAAACGCCACAAACACCCACGGTTCACGAAAAAGCAAAGAAAGGAGGTTCATACCTCCATTGTGGCGAGTTCTCTCAAGATCGTCCACACCCTTGCCAAAAACCGCATCTTGCTCTATCCTTAGCCCATTCTCAGGTATTCGAGGCGTATATACTCGATACCCGATACTAAATACTCGATACTTTTCTATGTCTCGCATCTGTCAACTCAGCGGAAAATCCGCTAAATACGGCAACTCCCGTAGCCACTCGAACATCGCCACCCGCCGTCGCCAAGGGGTGAATTTGCAGACCATCAAAATCAACGGCCAACGCATCCGCGTGGCAACCCGCACATTGCGCACGCTCAAGAAGCTTGCAGCAGAAATGCACGCTGGACACGACCACGCAAAATAAGAAAAGATCTTAAACAAATACACCCTGACATATCGTCAGGGTGTATTTGTTTATAGCGTCCGCTCCTTTCCACGATACTTCGCTGTCACCGCCCCATCTTGAACCGCAAACTCGATCGCTTCACAATTATTCAATCCCTCCTCTTCAAACACCTCCTTTAAGGCATAAA
Organism: Patescibacteria group bacterium; assembly: GCA_018061025.1. Taxonomy (GTDB): domain Bacteria; phylum Patescibacteriota; class Patescibacteriia; order 2-12-FULL-60-25; family 2-12-FULL-60-25; genus JAGOUY01. The sequence goes on along the minus strand of JAGOUY010000008.1, from coordinate 54,858 downwards.
CAAACGCATTCTCATGTCCAAACGCCAATACTTTCACATCCTTCCCTCCTTCAACCGTCTGTTTCGCTTTCTTTTCCGCCCAGCGGACTAATTTAAGTAAACTACGAAAACGTTTTTCATAGAGCTCATGAGCACTAACCGCTTCAGGCACGACGGCCTTCACCGCTTCGCTATGCTTCAAAAAATTCGCCCCAAATGTTCCTTGTGGATCCGCTTCCACAATCGCTGCTCCCCGTTCAAATTGAACCCGTGTTTCTGGATCAACAGCCTCCCAGTTGATCGTAGCTCGACCAGCCTTTGGGTTAAACATGTAGTCCAACACCAAATTCTTGGAATTAATCGACAGAGTTTCGAGGACACGTATCTCCCCACCTGCTAACTCGTTGGCATAAGAACTATGCGTCCGATCATGCTGCGCAACGGCAAATCCGCGCATATGAGCCACCTGGCGGTAGACATCCGCGGTCTCAATCGCCCGAGCTTCGTTACTTGAGACAAAGAACATCGTATCCTGAGCCGGATCAAGCTGATCAAAATAGGCTTCTGCTTCCCTGAAGGCTGCTTCGCGACCTTCAGGCATCAAATCAGGCGTGATCTGATGCTCCGCCTCAAACGGTTTGGTCGGATTCTCTGAACCAGTAATCTCAGCATACGATCTATAGCCCGCTTTTCCGTGCCTTACATATCCCACTTCCAATCCTTTTGGTGATTCATGCATATAAAATAGTATTTATTTCAATAGACGTACGACACCCTGGTCCGCATCAACCTCCACTTCATCCCCATCGTGCAAAAAATCCGTCGCTGTTCGCGTTCCAACGACGCACGGAATACCAAGTTCACGACTGATAATGGCGGCATGGGACAAAAGCCCTCCTTGGTTTGTCACAATAGCGCCCGCTTTGTGGCAAGCCTCAAACATCTCGGGAGAAGTTGTTTCGGCAACCAAAATCGCGCCCTTATCCATCTCAGCAATCAACTGAGGCATGTTATGAAACGCCTCATAATCATATAAAATAACTTTTACGATTCCACGTTTATAGCCTTTATTAGCACATACACCACGCAGCACTGTTTTTTGCCCTCCATCAATCTCTAGAAAGGAACGGCAGACCGATTCAGCCCGGGAACCATAGAGAACGTCTATCTCTCCTTTATGAGCGACAAGAACGTACGCCTGACGACGCTGGGCAATAATATCATCTTTAACTCTTTTCCCATCAAATAACGCAAGAATTTCTGCACGAGAATAATGAACAAGAACGTTGGAATCTACCTCGAATTGTCGGCCAAGTATAGATAAGACACGAGATAGACGAGTATCTGTGCCATAAAAAACGGTATTTAAAAAAAGTCTGCCCGTATTTTTGATAGCTTCAAACTCACTCAAATGACATTTTAAGGTCGGATAAGAAGAAGCTTCTAAAAACGCCTTATCCGTATAGAAAAAGTCGGTTTTTGAATAAAAGAGGAACAGATCCGTCGCCAAATCCAGAAACAAACCCATATCCTCTTTCGTCAACTCAGGTTGAGCAACGAGTCGCTCGAAAACCACAGAGGCCCGCCGTTGATAATCCTCAAAGGCGAACTTATACTCGGTAAAACGTTCTTCATTTGAATAAAGCTCAAAGCCATCCTGCAACGTTTTTTCAACAACCATTTTTGGCAAAAAACTCAACCACGTACCCTCGTACAACAAAAAAACACAATCAAGGGATCGATAATGGCCGCTAATGATCTCTGCCATTAAAAACGGGACCCCTTTGATCTTGAATAACTGCTGATACTCATCTACTGAACCAATGTTCCCATCGATCATATAAAGAAAGCCCTAATACCTATAAGCATCAGCCTATCACAAAAACACCCTTTCACAAGCTCAAACAACCATCCAGGTCTTACGCTAGACAAAACACCGAGGGTAGACTGTAATAAGAAATATGTATGATTCTCAATCCAACCACCACCATCAACCCCGCCGACCATGAATACCTCGGTCTCTGGAAACAAGACCTCTATTCAGCCTGGTTCTGGATCCGGTGGTTTAATAAAGAAAGAGGGATGAACATCGGGATCAATCTTGATGATCAAGGCATCACGGTCATGAATGGTCACTTTATCCTCAGCAAAGAATTAACAAACCGATTAAAAACGATCTTTACCGATGCCGTCACAAAACAAGACCCTCATCTTTTCTATAAAATCGAACAAGAATGCACCAACAACCAAAAATCCTCGATTGAACCGTTCAAAGAACTTGCAAACGCGAATCCAACGGTCGAGAACTATCAACGCTACATAGACCTAGGCAGAACCATCATCTTCCCCTGGTGCCTAGGCGCTCTATTCGCCTACCGTCTAGACGAAACACTCTTAGCAGAAGCACAAAAAGAAGGGATTGCCGCATCGGAAGTCTCATCGCTTATCCAACCCGTCGATACGCTGCTCATCCAACAACAAAAACAAGCACGCGTGATTAAACAACGACTACAAGAACAAGGCCTTCTGCCACAAACGCCCGAAGGAGTAGACACCGCTCTTTTAACGATCCAAAGCTATCCAACGATCCGGAAAGAAATTCAAGCACATGTAGTAGAATACGGTTGGATCGAGATGGCGAATTTTGTCGGTGAAACGCTCACACCAAAAAAACTGCTCGAGCAACTGTTAACATTGCCTCACGTGACAACGATACACCACCCATCAACCAAGCCCAGCTCGCCCATAATCCGCTTCCTCGTAGAAATTGCAAAACCAATCTCCACAACACGCCAATTAAGTGCCGAACTTTTTTCAATGTTCGCGTATCAAACACGCCCCTTCTTACAAAAAATAGCAGAAAAATTAGGCCTAGACGACAAAGACATCCTCTCACTCACCCCCGAGGAAGTTTTACAAGGGTTAAAAAGTGAAAAACAAGATGATCTAAAAAAACTCGCTCAAAAACGACGAGACCATGGGTACGTCATCACCTCAAATAAACAAGAAATAACCTGCATCTGGGATGAAATCGCCTCCGTAGAAACGCTCATTAACCAATCGGTACCAAAAGCAAACTCCGTCGATCATAAAGTTAAAGGCGTAACGGCTCATCCAGGCAGCGTGCAAGGACGGGCAAACGTCATCATAAGCGTGAAAGACTTCCACAAAATGAAGGATGGCGACATCCTCGTCACGACCATGACAACCCCAGACTTCGTCCTGCTTATGCAGCGCGCATCGGCAATCGTCACGGATATTGGCGGGCTGTTAAGCCATGCCGCGATCGTAAGTCGTGAACTCAAAAAACCCTGTGTAATTGGAACAAAATTCGCCACCCAACTCTTCAAAGACGGAGATCTTCTTGAAGTAGATGCAACGAACGGGATGGTTACACGTCTAACGCGCTAGCTCATCTATGCCATGGACAGATAAATACATGGTAGAGATAGATCGATCTACTCACAAAATCCGCTCCTTGGTCTTTTTAATAATCTTAAACGCCGCCTCCGCTGTATCTACCACGTGGAAGATGGACATATCTTCTGGGCTAATATAGCGGTGCTGGTCCAACACGACTTGCTCAATCCACGCTAACAGCGGCTCCCAGTACGCAGATCCAACCAAAATAACAGGAACTTGATCCGACATCTTCCCGGTCTGAATCAAGGTAAGCATCTCAAACAACTCATCCATCGTCCCAAACCCACCTGGAAAAAAGACGTACGCTTGTGCCGAAGCAGACAACATCACCTTACGTGTAAAAAAGTAATGAAACCCCATGGATCTACGCACATAGGTATTCTGTCGCTGTTCCATCGGCAAGGTGATATTGATACCGATCGATTCTCCCCCGCTTTCAAACGCCCCCTTATTCGCCGCTTCCATAATCCCAGGTCCACCACCCGTAATCACCGCATTCCCATTTTTTCCACACAAAAATCCAAGCTCTTGAGCGATTTGATAATACGGATCAGATGGACCACTGCGCGCACTCCCAAAAAACGTCACCTCATTTTTTAAATTCGCCAAAAACTCAAATCCCTCCACAAACTCCGCCATGATACGGAATATCTTCCAATTAATATTGTCGGTAAAGCTGTCTTCATGCTCAACCGGAACACAAGTATGATTCGCATTACACAACCAGTGAGTCAAACGCTTCTGCGAAGTTGCGAGCTCAGATGTTCCCGTCCAGGACGGAGAAAGCTTACGAAAGGCGGCCGCCGCAATTTTCCCCGCAGAACGAGCAGGACGTTTTGATAACATACGTGGCCAAGTGTATCACAAATACTGACACCACGCTGCTAGCGAATTTCTTCCACCAGCTTCCCATCACGGACACAGATCTCTAAACGAAGAAGAAATCCCTCCAAATCACGTCGCCTCCATAGGGGGCCAAGCGCAATCTTACTCACATGCCCATCCACCCCTTCAAATGAAAGTGTTTCAATCCCCCACTCTGGATTCAACCCTTCATGAACAAATAAAACTTTTTTCATGTTCTGAAAAAGAATTTTTCGTCGTCGTACGAGCCAGCCATCAAAGACAAGCCCCTCAGATTCCAAGATCAAATACTCACTCGCTGCACCCACCGCATACGCGAGCATACCCAACAAGAATAAGACGAAGACGGCTTCTAAATACACGGAACGACCCGCAACATGGGTCACAATCCAGAGCAAAGCAAACAACACCAAAAATAACCCACTCAAAATCCCGCCTCCAAGCGAGAAAACCTTGGCATCAATACGAATCATAGCGAGATGATCTCATACAAAAAAGAAATTCGCCAACAAAAAAGACCCGCCGAAGCGAGTCTTTCTTAGTTACATGACTGCTTCTTTGGCAGCTTTTGCAACGCGGAACTTAATGACCGTCTTGGCAGCAATCTTGATGGCTTCGCCAGTAGCTGGGTTGCGACCCATGCGAGCTGGGCGCTTGACCTTCACGAGCTTGCCGAGACCTGGGATCACGAATTCGCCCTCCTTTTTCACTTGGACGTAGGCCATTTTTACGAGAGCCTCCATCACGGTCACGATTTCTTTCTTGGTGCGGCCAGATTTAGCAGCCAACTCCTGAAGGAGCTGAGATTTGGTCATGCTCATAAAATAAAAGATACATCAAACCCTATAAGAATAAATTAAGGACAGAAATCTTTGGATGAAGAGCGAGGCGCGCTCGAGGAGCGGGGTAAGCCGTATTAAACAATACGGCGTCGAGCACCAGAGAGGGCAACGAAGCTATTCGCCAAAGATTTACGTACTGAAAGAGCGAATATAATGGGTTTGCAGGGGTATTATGCAACCTCTGCGTTAAACACGCAAGAAACACGGGGAGATTGTCAAGAGAGGAGACGAAGTAAACACTTGGACGAAGATAAAAAAGAACGACTCCGGAGGGAAATTCCCGCCAAAGCCGCATAAGATGAAATCACGAGAATTGTGCACGTCTGCGTAAGAACCAGAGGAACAGGATAGATCCACCAACAAATAGGATCGCCGCTGACAGAAGATAGGTATAACGAACCGCGTTCAGATAATCAGGTATGTCAGACCACCATCCGATCAAGAGGAACAGAAGAAATACACCCATGCGCACAACGAGAGATTGCAAGGACCCATACGTCGCGCGGTACGCGCTCTGGATACGGTTCTGAACGAAGACGGTCAACGCCGAATCAAAAAGTCCACGTGAACACCGCCACATAAAGAGCATCAACGGCATGAACCAAGGACCCATGAACGGCAAGGCCAACATGACAACGAACAAGAGGGCAAGTCCCAACAAAATACTCGCTCCAGGCTTGCCCAAAAACCGCTGAGCAAGATAGCCCCCTAGCGAGAATCCGAGAGCGCTCAGCGTCCAGGTAAGGAGGAACCAACGAACACCATCACGTTCGAAGGATACCGCCGCCCACTGGAGCTGCACGACCCAGTAAAGACCAAAAAGTACACCCGCCGCCATCGCCCAGCGCAGAGCCGGCACACGACGCAGTACTTCGAATCCCTGACGCAGAGCCTGCAGCTCGGGCAAACGATGTTGCGCCTGCACTTCACCACGGCCACGCATCCAGAAAAATGCCACGAGACCAGAACAGACGATAAAGGCTGCAGCCAAGAGCCACTGGCTACCGGGAGACTTCACCAAACACAGGACACCCAAAATACCACCAAACCAGAGAGCAGCTCCTCGATAAACGGTGACTCGACTCACAGCGACCTCGTATTCCGCATCACGACTCTCTGCGCCCATAGAGTCCTTAAACCATGCCTCGTCAGCACCCGTCATGCAGGCATTGCCTACGCCCGCGACGATAAAGAGGAAGGCTTCCACAGGGAAGGATCGAACCCAGAAGACGAGTCCCATGCCGAACGCCCATAGGGCAGTACCACAAAGGAGAGAACGAACACGCCCGTATCTGTCTGCCAGGAATCCAGTAGGAACCTCGCAGAGAAGAAGCGTCAGCGAGTAGTACGCTTCGATGAGAAAGATCTGACCGTTGGTCAGACCCAGGATTCCCCGTTGATGCGGGATGTAAGAGGTGGCAAAGACACCGAGCGCCAATGCCACAAACACCGAGTAAACTGAGAAGATCTTGTCTGCACGCATACTCCACAACCTCCTTACCATCGCGAAGATGGCGTCACATCCAATCACGAAAAGAGCAAATGAGTCAAGCTATCTGGATAGGCAAGGACAATCGTTCCATAACAACCCGCATAAACCCTTCGATACCGGAGATTCTTGCCTCCAAACGTCCAAAACATGAACGAACCGCGGCGAGCTCCACGTCAAACGTTTGGCGGAAAGAGGCTACGTCATCCAGAATCACCATCGTCTTATCTTTAACTTCCGAAACATCCCGCTTCACAGTCGTAAGATCCTCCTTCACAGATCCAATTTCCATTCGCATCGCAAATAATTCAGCCTCGGTTTTTTCAAACCGAGCATCGACATGATCAGAAAACTGGTTCAATGCCAAGAAAATATCCTCCAACGTAACAGGTTCCAAAGAACGGTTTTTCATAAAAAACAAAGGTCAAAAATAAGATAGCACCACCTCCTACCCCGTTCCATATTCAAGCCATTTTGTCAAGGGGTTGCAGAGTCTCCATAAACCCGTTATGCTCCGCCCATAAATAGAGAATTCATCATTCTCTCAACTCGTCGGGCTATAGCGCAGTTGGCTAGCGCGCTTGCATGGGGTGCAAGAGGTCGTGGGTTCAAATCCCACTAGCCCGACCACGTAAAAACAGCGCTTAAACGCGTTGTTTTTAGTTGATAGCGTTTGCGATGGGACAACAGGAGCGATATCATCCGATCATGTCCTGGAAACAACCTTTGTACTGGCCCATACACCGTCTTAAAGAAGCGTTGAGGTTGTATCCGTATACAAAAACCCAAACCTACGAATTAACGTATAGCGTCACCATCCACGCAAAAGAAGAGGTGGCTCCTCTCGAAGCACTGACACTCGTCATTCCACGCCCTCCCACGACAAAGGAGCAGCAAATCATCGATTTCAAGCTCCATCTTCCAAACGCACAGGAGCAAAGAGATGAACCGTTCGGTAATCATTTTTTCTTCGTACGTCTAGAACCGCGCGCCACACGTTTTGAAATACCCGTATTTAGCTGCAAAGCCACAATTCACCCATACAAGAAAGGCTCCACTCCAAATCAGGCATTCTCCCCCGCTACGATCGAAAAAGAAACGGAACATCTTCATCCTAATGACCCTCGTATCCAAACCCTCGCAAAAAATATCGGCAAGAGCTCTTCCGCACACGAGACAGCCAGAAGAATCCATGCGCACCTGGTCAGAACCGTAAAATACGGCGAGCCCATTGATGAACTTTATAGCGATATTGATGCTCTGACACGTTCTCACGTTGACTGTGGAGGATTTGATAGCTTGTTCGTATCTCTATGCCTCGCCTCCGGCATCCAAGCTCGTATCGTAAGCGGATTCTTTCTCGACCGAGAAAAAAACAATATGCACGCCTGGGCCGAATTTCAAGATGAGAAGGCAAGATGGATTCCTGTCGATCCTTCGACGGAGCAACTTACGAAACAAGGGCGCACAAAAAAATCCGGGCGCTTCGGATTCATTGGAAGTGACCGTCTACAACTCTCCCAAGGCTGCGACATCCCGATAAAATGGAATAATAAAATATACTCCGCTCCCCTTCTACAACATCCATTCATTCTGGGAGGAACTGGGTCCGAATCCATCCGAGCGAATCTCAACGTCAACATCATATCGTCTCAAGCCTAATCCCTGATGCCTGACGCCTCTTCCTCATATGTCCCGTCTCGTCACATCCCTCTCCCCCAATGCTGAACGTGACGATATTCGTCTCGCCGCCTCTCTTCTCTTACAACCTTGGAAATGGCAAACAGGTCCCGCCATCACCGACCTCGAACAGGCTCTCGGCCATTTCTTTCATACACAAGCCATCACCTTCGAGAGCGGACGCTCAGCCCTCACTGCCGCCATCCACGCCCTCAACCTTCCAAAAAATAGTGAGATCATCCTCCAAGCCTTCACCTGCGTCGCCGTGCCCAATAGCATTCGCTGGGCAGATTGCATCCCAATCTACGCAGATGTCGACCCAAATACGTTTACCATCGATCCAAGCGCTATCGAAACGCTCATCACGCCAAACACACGCGCCATCCTTATCCAGCACACCTTCGGCATTCCCGCTCACATGGATACGCTGATAGAACTCGCGCGCAAACATAAGCTACTCGTCATCGAAGATTGTGCCCACAGCTTTGGCAGTCGCTGGAACGGACAACTGCTCGGAACATTTGGCGATGTGGCCATTTTTAGCTTTGGTCGAGACAAATCGCTATCTTCTATCTTCGGAGGAGTCGCCCTGACACGAGACATCTCCCTCGCCAACCGTTTACGCTCCCAACAAACACAAGCTCCTATTTCTACAAAACACTGGGTCCTCCAACAACTCCTCCACCCACTCACCCTCGCTCTTTCACTAAAAACTTACGACACCCTTTCTTTCGGAAAAATAATCTTAGAGGTCTCTAAACGCCTGCACCTCATTTCCAAAGCCGTAGAACCTCAAGAACGACAAGGAACGCGTCCAACCTGGACCGGACGCCGTCTCCCCAACGCCCTCGCACTCCTCGCCCTCCACCAATGGAAGAAACGAGAACGTTTTGACGCACATCGCCGCACCCTTACCCGGATCTATCAACAAGAATTAAAACATCCAGACATCATCCATCCCAACTGGGCCAAAGAAGCCGACCCCGCTCTTTTGCGCTATCCTATCCGCACCCCTAAACGAGATATACTCTTCAAAGCAGCCACCTCAGCCAAAATGCAGCTCGGCGATTGGTACACCTCTCCCCTTGCCCCAGAAGGAACGAATGAACAAGCCGCGCACTACGATCGCACCCAAACCCCGAACGCGGTCACCCTCTCAAAAGACACCCTCAACCTCCCCACCCACATCAATATCTCAAAATCCGGCGCAAAAAAAATCTGCACACTCATAAAAACCACCCTCAATCAAACGTGATGCGCATTTATATACTCGATACTGGATACCCGATACTCGATACTTCCTATGTTATCCATCAAACCCTGTACTGATCGCGCCCTCTGGACGGCATTTTTAGATGAGCAAGCTCCGCCCACCTTCCTGCAATCCTGGGAGTGGAAAGAAACAAACGAAGCAAGTAACCACAACGTCATCCACCTCGGCCTATTCGAAGATGACCATCTTGTGGGTACCGCTCTTACGATTTTTATCAAAGCACGACGCGGATCTTTTCTCCTCATTCCCCATGGGCCAATTTTAGCTCCTCACGTCCCCCAAACAGATGCTTGGGATCTCCTAACACAAGAATGGAAACAACAAGCACGGGCACACAAGGCTATTTTTATTCGTGTCTGCTCTCCCCTGCCCGCAACGCCCTCAAATACCCTTTTATTACAAGAACGCGGGTTCAGACACGCCCCTATCCACCAACATCCAGAACTCGCCTGGATCTTAGATATACGCCCAACCGAAGAAGAACTCTTAAAAAACATGCGCAAGACCACGCGCCAAAGCATTCGCAAAGCGGAAGAAGCAGGTGTAACCGTGAAATTCATTACAGACAGCAGCGGCCTCCACGATTTTTGGAAGGTCTACCAAACGACAGTCGCTCGCCAACACTTCACCGCCTTCTCTCGCCGCTACCTCGAAACAGAATGTGAAGCCTTCTTTAAACAAGGACGGCTCCTCATCGCAACCGCTTCCCTACAAAACCAAATTATCTCCGCCGCCATCATCACGCTCGCGCATGGCAGTGCCTTTTATCATCATGGCGCCTCCGACCAATCCCCCTTCCCAAAAGTTCCCGCCGCTCACCTCCTTCAATGGCGCGTCATCCAAGAACTCAGGCGTCGTGGCTGCCATTTTTATAATTTCTGGGGCGTCGTGCCAGAATCCGCCACCGAACACCCCTGGCACGGCCTCTCCCTCTTTAAACGCGGCTTCGGCGGCTTTGAAGAGGCCTACCTCCATGCCCAAGACCTCCCCCTCTCCCCCCGCTACTGGCTCACCTGGATAATTGAAACGATCAGACGAAAACGAAGAAAGTTATAAAAACGGCCCCACCAAGGCAAAGAAACCGCCCCTTTTGACGTTTTTAGATAATTCTGCTAGGATTCCCCTAGTTGACCCGCCAAGGGTCTTTTAAAAAACGCGTTTATGCCTAACCCCATCCTTGAATATTTCCGTACCTCTAAGGAAGAATTAGAGAAAGTCAGCTGGCCAAGCAAGCAAGATACCTTGCGCTACAGCACACTTATTATCATCGGCAGTGTCGCTGCCGCCCTCTTTTTTGGTGCCCTCGATTTCGGGCTTAGCCGTTTAGTCCAGGCCGTCATCAGTGGCCGCAATCCCCAAGTCCAAACCGACCCTAGCACACCTCCCATCCCTCAAATCAACCCGGAAGACATCCAAGCAGTAGATGAGAACGGCAACCCTGTAGAACTCAACATCAACCCCATCCCCGTAAACCCTAACCCCGCTCCTTCAAACCCATAACCTATGCCTAAGCAAACCTCCGACTACGGACGGCGCTGGTTCGCCATCCACACCTACTCTGGATACGAAGAAAATGTGGCGGACGGACTTCGTCAACGTATTGAAACCCTTGGCTTAAAAGATTCTATCTTCCAAATCCTAGTCCCAAAAGAAAAGAAAATTAAACTCAAGAACGGCAAGCGTCGTGTCACCGAAGAAAAAATCTTCCCTGGCTATGTCCTCGTAGAAATGATCGTCACAGATGACTCCTGGTACGTCGTGCGTAACACGCCAAACGTGACCGGCTTCATCGGAACGGGTACCAACCCAACCCCACTCGCACAAGCAGAAATTGATGGCCTCATGAAACGGATGGGAACCACCGAAGAACCACAAGTCACGATCGATCTCCAACCAGGCATGGCCGTCAAAATTGGCGAAGGGCCATTCAAAGGCTTCGAAGGCAAGATCAGCGAAGTCGATGGCTCCCACGGCAAAGTCAAAGTCTTGGTCAGCATGTTCGGTCGCGAAACCCCCCTCGAACTCGACTTCACTCAGGTCAAAAAATCATAAAAATTATTTCTGGGATAACAGAGGCCCCCGTCAGCGCGCTTCTCGCTGCTATCCCCTTCGATGCTCTGCGTGACGGCACCGCATCTCATCACTTATCTCATCATTTCCTCACCATTTCCTATGGCAAAGAAAGTAAAGACCCTTATCAAGATCCAAGTCATGGGCGGCAAGGCAACCCCTGCGCCTCCCCTTGGTCCCGCCCTCGGTCAGCATGGGATTAACATCGCGGAATTCTGTCAAAAGATTAACGCGGCAACCCAAGACCGTTTAGGCGAAGTCGTCCCTGCGGTCATCACCTTATACGAAGACCGCAGCTACACCTTCATCCTCAAGACCCCTCCTGTCTCGGAACTCTTGAAGAAAGCAGCAAAAATCGAAAAAGGCGCTGCCAAACCCAACACCCAAAAAGTTGGCACGGTGAACATGTCCCAAGTCCGTGAAATCGCGGAAAAGAAAATGCCCGACTTAAACTGCACCACCGTAGAAGCCGGCATGAACCAAGTCATTGGGACCGCTCGCAACATGGGCATCGAAGTCAAAGGGTAATTGAAACCAATACAAAAACCAGCTTTTTTACGAGCTGGTTTTTGTATTGCGCATAAAAATAAGATCAAAAAAGATAAACGCTCATCACGTCCGCACAGCTTATGCACAGATGTGCTTGACGCCCATATTCACGGGCGTACGCTGATACCAGCCTCATCCACAGAGGCGAAAGAGAGACGGCATGGAACCCGTCGTGACCAAGAAGCCTGAGGTAACCCTGATCATCTGTTGCCAGGAACTTGCCGGCACGCTCAGTGGACCGAATACCCTCGTTCTCCCGGAACCACCCCAAACCCTGCTCGGCCTCAAAAGACTTTGCGAACGAGCGACAGAGTGCGTCAAAATCTTCAGCTGGATCCGCAGCATGATGGAGAGGAAGTGGTCAGCACATATCGAAATCTGGTGCTGCGAAAAATGCGCCAGTTCATCCACCCTGGAACTTGACCAATACCATGAAACCTTCGACAGAAGGTGCCAAACGATCCAAAAACTCCTCCCCTTTCTATGCGAAAGACTTGGTACCGTCAGCTGCACGGTGGGCAAGAAGGAGGTACTCGCTGAAGACGTTACTATCAGCGGGGTACGCGACGCCGTTCAACTTACGGAAGATGGAAACTTTACCTTCGGCGCAGCCGTAAACAAGTAACACAAATATATCTTTCTCTTCCCTTCACGGAGCCTTTAACTCCGTGGCCTCCACGAACACTGATCGCTACACAAGTAACGACCAATGCTCATGGGGACAGTCCAAGAACGAACGACGACCACAATAAAGAACATTAAAAGAAGCCTTCGGGCTTTTTATCGTTTACATCCCGTACGTTCTTTTATAGCAACTCTTTTTTCATGTACGTGCCTACCAACTCAAATCCACGCTTGCGATAATACGCCCGCACCCCAACGCCACTAATGACCGATATGGAGGTATACCCCTTTTCCTTGGCAATCGATTCCGCTTCCGCCATTAACACCTTCCCCCACCCTTGATGCTGCACCGCATCTAACCGATCTTCCGATAATTTCAAGGCTTGCCCATAGGTATGCAACTCCCGAATGAACGCTCCCCCTTCCAGTTCAGGGAAACTTTTACGAACTTCCTCAAACATCTTTTTCGTCTTCGGCTCTTCAATAACGGGATTCACATCCGGTAAACGTAACCGCAAGAAGCTCACGACTGTCGTGCGCTGTTCATCTTCCACACTTAAGAAATATTCCGTTCCATAGGCATTGCGGTACTCATCACGAAATACCACAAGCTTCGTCTCTGGCTTCAACGGTGGACGATGCCCCGCCTCGCGACAGCGCAAACACTTGCACTCAATCCCACGTTCTTTCATGCGCACTTCAATAACGTCGCGCAAATTCGTAACTTTGTTCCCCGCCGTAATTTCAAACGAAGGAAAATCCCGAATCAAGCGCGAAACACGACAGTAACGAGGAATGACGCTCTGCATCCGCACCATCATCTCGATCAACGTCTCGCCCTCTAACGGCTTATATCTCCCCTCTTTGTGCCACTCTGCCAGCTCCGCCGAAGGCAACACGACACACGGATACAACTTAATCATGTCCGGGCAAAACCGTTCATCTTCAAACAACTGATCAAACATTTCAATATCACGTTCTGGCGTCGCACCCGGTTGACCAGGCAAAATATGATAATCGGTTTTAAAGGCCGCCGCCTTCAATAGAACCGTGGCTCGCACCGTATCCTCCACCGTATGGCCACGTTTTGTAAGCTCAAGAATCTCATCATCCAAAGCCTGCACGCCTAACTCAACTCGCGTAACCCCAAGCTCGCGCAAACGCACAATTTCTTTTGGCGTAATCCAATCCGGCCGCGTTTCAATCGTAAGACCAATCACGCGGTATTCAGAGGACTCATTTGCTGCTTGCGACGTCGCCAAAGAACCAAAGCGTTTCTTAGCACCCACAACTCCTAGATGGTTGGCCGCATCATAACAACGCTTGATAAACCATTTACGATACGTCCAAGGATAGGCAGACCACGTCCCACCTTTAATAATAAGCTCAATCTTCTTGGCCTCATGCCCATTACGCTCCAAGGCTTGCACACGCTGCACCACCTGCACATACGGATCAAATTTTAACTGAAGCGCCCGCGCGGCCGCTGGTTCACTCGCGACATAGCTCTTCGGCATGCGCGCCTCCGTCGGACAGTACACACACTTTCCAGGACACGCGTACGGCTTTGTAAGCAGCGTAATGGGGGCGACACCCGAATCCGTCCGCACTGTTTTACAACGCAGCAATCGCTCCAAAACCTGGTTACGAGGCTGCGTGTTCGTCATTTTACGATAGATCTTAACCATCTCCGCAATCGTAGGAAATTGGTACGAAGTCCCCTGTAAATGCCTGCGAATAGCACTATCTATCGCCTTTTGGGAAGGCGTTGGATGAGCAAGAACGTCCGCTAAAATAGCTTCGACGATACCTGCCGGTGGACGGGTCTGGTGAGACATGGTGGAATAGTCCGCAGAGTAGCATGAATACCGATCTTGCCAAGGCATTAGGTGCAAACGTCCAAGAATTCTATGAGCGACATGGAACTTGGTTTGCGACCACCCGAGGCAAAGTGATCCCTGAACAACCCTTTGTTTCCTCCTATATTCAAGGCGGAATGACGGTCGTAGACGTAGGAGCCGGCAATGGCCGCTTCGCCAAACTTCTCCCACCAGACGTGACCTATATCGGCCTCGAACCCTCGGAAACCCTGCGAGACTCTACGTCCCTAGCTAAGCTGAGCCCGGTCTCTAGCCTCCAGCCCGGCTCCCTCCCCTCTCTCCCACTGACAGAGGCCATAAGCGACGTCACGGTCTGTCTTGCCACCCTCCATCACATTCCAACCCGGGAAACACGCCGAGCTTCCATTGAAGAACTCATTCGTATCACAAAAACCGGCGGCATCATTCTCGCCACCTCGTGGCTCCGTAACCCCCACAACCTAACCACCACAGACATCACAGACGCAGAACCAGGCGACATTTGGATGCCTTGGCAAGGGTTAGACGAAAAAGATAAAGGCCAACGCTATGTGCATTTTATGCAACCAGGCGAATGGCATGACCTCTGGACCCATCCCTCTCTCGAACTCATCCAGATCGGCATGTATGGCAAAAAAGATTGGACGGATGACGAACAGGAAGCTTTAAATTGGCGCGTGATCGCGAAACGCCGTTGACGAACAGAATACGAACAGGTCTACTAAAGGCATGTCGGATTTTTTTGCAGATATTCAAAGCGAAGACCCTCGTCTGGTCACTCCCGAAGCCCAGGAAGTAGATCGAGGCTTTGATGTTGCATTACGTCCAAAACGCTTAGATGAATTTCTCGGTCAACAAAAAGTCAAAGAAAATCTCCGTATTTTTTTAGAAGCCGCTAAGGGTCGTAATGAACCCTGCGAACATATTCTTCTTTATGGTCCACCAGGACTCGGCAAAACCTCGCTTGCACACGTCGTCAGCACAGAAATGGGAGCACACATAAAAATCACCAGCGGCCCCGCCCTTGAACGTGTCGGTGATCTTGCCGCCATC
This sequence comes from Patescibacteria group bacterium, assembly GCA_018061025.1. Taxonomy (GTDB): domain Bacteria; phylum Patescibacteriota; class Patescibacteriia; order 2-12-FULL-60-25; family 2-12-FULL-60-25; genus JAGOUY01. Next base: position 39,153 of record JAGOUY010000008.1, on the reverse strand, counting down.
CTCACAAATTTAAACGAAGGCGACATCCTCTTCATCGATGAAATCCATCGCATGAACCGCTCGATCGAGGAAGTCCTCTATCCAGCCATGGAAGATTACGCCCTCGACATCGTCATCGGCAAAGGCCCAACCGCTCGCACGCTTCGCCTCGACCTCAAACGCTTCACGATTATTGGAGCCACGACCAGACTCTCCCTTCTCTCATCTCCCCTACGAGATCGTTTTGGCGTGACGTATCATCTAGATTTTTATACACCACAAGAGATGGCACAGATTCTTGAACGAAGTGCTCAACTCTTAAACCTCGAAGTGCCTATTCAAGCTTTAAACATCATTTCTACCCGCGCCCGTCGCACGCCTCGCATCGGCAATCGACTCTTGAAGCGCGTACGTGATTACGCCCAAGTCATGAACGAGGGTGCTCTGGATACGAATATTGTCGAAGTCGCCTTACAAGCCTTAGATATCGACACCCGGGGCCTCGACAAAGCCGATCGTCGCACCTTAAACATGCTCGTAGAAAAATTTAACGGTGGTCCCGTCGGTCTCACAACCCTCGCGGCCGCAACAGCAGAAGACGTAGAAACCCTGGAAGATGTGATTGAACCCTTCCTCCTCCAAGAAGGATTCTTAGCCCGCACCCCACGCGGCCGCATCGCAACCGATGACGCCTACAAACACCTCGGCCTCGTCCCGCCTGATCGCCAACCCACCATCCTCTAGTCGGCAAAAGTCATATCAAGTATCCTATATCCAGTTTCAGCCGGATTCGAGAGGATACTCGATACCCGATACTCGATTCTCGATACTTCCATTCTATGATTCCTCTCTCCTGGCTCCTCATCGCGTGGCTCGGCATGTTAGGCCTTTTTTTTCTTGTCGCCCTCATCACGCTCTTCACCCATCTGCGCTATGGGGTTGCTAGCTTTGTAACATACTTAAGCACCCTCCTCTTCATCGGAGTCAGTGCTGCGGCTCTTTTAGTCGCAAGTAACTATTTGATTACGATAGACTGGAATCAATCACTCGATCTCGGACCAAGTTTAGGACCCCTTTTTGACCTCCCTGGAACCATAGAAGATCCAGGCATGATCCAAACCCTATGATCGACCTTCGCCATCTGCCCAATCCCGTTGCCGACGAAAAGCTCGTTTTTTTATTGCGTCGGCATCCCATCACGGTCTTACCTCTCGCAATTGTAACACTTGTCCTACTAGCCTCACCCTTTGGCATTAATTGGTACGTACAAACATATCGTCCAGACATTCTCGAGACTCCTTCCATCATGGCACCAGCCGTCTTGCTTGGTTCTACCTTTTTCCTCTTCGCCTGGCTGTTTCTGTTCCAGTATTTCATGGATTACTATCTTGATACCTGGATTGTCACAACACGCCGCATCATCAACATAGAACAATCCGGCTTATTTCATCGCACCATGTCGGAATTACGTTTATATCGCATCCAAGACGTCACCGCCGCCGTCAACGGATTTTGGGCCACCATCTTCAACTACGGCGAGGTCGAAATCCAAACCGCCGGAGAAAAACAACGGTTCTTATTTGAACAAGTCAGTGATCCAAACAATATTTCCAAAGTCGTTATTGAACTTTCAGAAGCAGACCGGCGTGACCATCTAGATGAAGCCGTAGAAGAATTTGGTTTGGCAGAAAAATCACAAAAAGCGAAGGAGAAAACCTAAATTCCAAGCCAATATCCCCGATAGAAACATCGAGGATAAGAGAGAAGGATTATTTTTCAAGACTATTTTAAGAGCAGTGGAAGGGTCCCGGTTCGCAGGCTCGGAGGGTCGTCGGGCAGGAACCATGCGGCACATAGGCGCCACTCGGCATCTCCTGCGCAGCACGAACGCCTCCGCAGACCAGGAACCGTTCGTCGAGAGGAACCTCCATCTGTTGCCCGTCAGCCGCCACACGCCAGACGCGTAAAGTTCCGCGTTCACGCAAGCCACCACGCCCATCAGCATCGAGCGCCCATACGACACCGGCGAATCCCACCGGCGGGTCTTGGCGTACGTTGAAACGAGGAACAGAGGTCGTGACGGGCAAGGCCACCGCCACGCTGGCGGTCCAGGGGTTCGCAACCGTTGGCGCAGACGCTGTAACCATCGGAAGAAGGGAGGAGCCGCCGTCACTCACTCCCGCCTGAACGCAGATCGACGCGGGCCGCATAGGAGCTACCCCTCCATCTTCACGTTCACGCGGGTCAGGCGTCACATAGCAGAAGTGCCAGGCCATAAGCCCCGCTTGAAAGAACGCGTCTGGAAGACGCAGCGTTCGACCATGACATGTTGTCGGCGAGAGGACGACCGCAGGGTACGTCTCGACGATCGGTACATCAGGTGCCAGAACTACCATGACCTCAGAATCAGACACATCGAGAACCGAAGACGAACTCGTATCTTGAAAGGAAGAAAGATCCTGCGCCGCTACATCCATAGCCGCATCAGGAGAAGAAACAGAAACATCGACGACGCGCGCATCGCTACGCGGCACATCGCGCGGCACCCGTTCGAGATCAGCCGCGATCAGCTGGAAATCCGCGCACCCCGCCAGATGCACAGGAAAAAACAGAACGATGCAGATCCAGACCAACATCCTCACGTACCGCATGCTCAGCCTCCATACCGGTGGATTGTCCGTGTTCAGATCGTAACCGCTACGACCAGCTCACCTCATACCCCGTTCCATATTTTTTACTCCTCGTCAAGAGTGGATAACTCACCTACGTACGACCAACAACAACCATCGCCGCCTCATAAGAGACAGGAATGTTATCACTTATTCCTAGATTCTCCGTCCTCGCATCAGATTCAGCGCTCGGAACAAATCCGCAATCAGATTCAGCTGGGATACCAACCCCATTATTCCAATATCTATTGCCACTCACCACAACAGTCCGCAACTCATGCGCCTGCACCTCACACACATTCGGCATCCTGCTACGTGTATCCACAAAACGATTATTCACAAGACGCACATCCTCCGTACGCTGCTCAGATCCATTCCCCGCTCTCGCCTGTACCAGTACCTCATTCGTATTCAAAAATAGATTACGTTGGATCGTCGTATTATTCGCCCCCATAAGCGCGAGTCCTCCAGAAATTCCGTGCGCGACCACATTCCCCTCAAAGAGGGTTTCGACCGCTTCATAGGCAATCGGTCTCGTCAAAACGCTTCCATCCGTCCACCCACCAATCGACCACACTGGATCAACAGAGCCAGCGCGTTGTCCGTCAATAAAATTTTGCTCAATGCGCACATACTCCGATCCTCCCCGGATACTACCGGCCGTATTTCCAAAATCATGCATCCAGTTGCGACGAATGACGACCTGTGAAGCATCGACGATATCAATTAATTCCTGCCAGCCATTATCCGTCGTATCTGAGCGTCGTCCTGGGCGAGCCAGATCTGAATTCTCCACCGTTACATACGACGCTTGATGAATACTGATAACATCTCCATCCGTCCCTGCATCAGACAAGGTCAAATTCTTAAGCGTGATATAACTCGATTGACCTTGAATCTCAATAATATGTCCACCCGTACGATTGATTAGGATCCCATCCACCACCACATACCGGGCATTATTAATCAAAAGCCCTCGATCACCCGAGACCGTAAAACGAGCGGATGACCTACCTCCTCGCGCCACCAGGTAGATCGGACGGTCAACCGTCCCACGCGCCTCAATCGCAAGCGCGCTCGTGAGCGCATAACTCCCACTCACCGCAATCACATCACCTGGCCGCGCTGTCTGAAGCGCATTTCTCAAAGCCGCCTCGGTCGTGACCGGTATGGCACGCAATGCTCCAGGATACAATGACAAATCGACCCCCGACACAAACGGATTCACACCCCCCGTCGTTACCGGTGACACAGGAGTCGTCACCACAGGAGCAGGATTCGTACGAACCTGACCAGGCCAGATCACAGGTACTACAGAAGCACGAGGCGTAGTCACAACAGAAGGCGGCGTCACAATGGGAGGAGAGACGCGTGAAGAAACAGGACCGGAAGGAGCAACGGGTGCAGCAGGACTAACAGGCAGAGAAGGGACGGAAACGCTCACGCGACGGTTTTGCTCAATCGTAGGTGTCTGAACTCGTTCCATGGCCGGAGCCGCATCCCGCGTCGCCCGGATCGGTTCGCCAAAGACATAATCCGCTACCCGGGGCTCCGGCAATTCATCCACCAAACGGAGCCAATTTGAGCCATAATATGACCTAGCAAGCGTTGGACTTGTTATCCAACGTAACATTCCCCCACGCCCAACGGTATATATCTTTGAGTCCCCTACCCGTTTCAACAAACGAGTCCCTGGACGATACGTAACATTTCCTCCGTATGTGTAGCGAGCTAATTCAGCATCAGATACGGTACGCACGCGAGAGAAATCCTGGTACCATGTACGAAAGGTCTGCTCATTCGGAAATGCGTAACGCCGTTCGTTGGAGGCAAGATAAAAAATGACGGGACCAGACCCTTTAATAAGTCCAGGCTGAACCGCGGCTCGCGCCTCTATAGGGGAAGCAGCAAATAAGAACATCCCTGCCAAGAACACGACCCGAGACCAACGGACAGAAAAGGACACCATAAAAAAATAATTCTCCTCTATCATGCCCTAGACCCGTACCGACGACAAGCTATTTGCTCATCTCTTTATCGCTATGACAATCACGAAACATTCTTCCTTTCAAAAACTCGGTCTAGGCATCCTCACTCTTTCTCTGATAAGCGGTTTTTTGTCCGCTCTCCCAACACAAGCCGCAACCCTGGCCGAAACTCTGCCGATCATCCCAGAGATTAACGATGTCATGAAGGGAAATCTTCGAAGCATTCTCGTCACCGGTCAAACCAACAGTCATCGTGCCGACATTTTTATCAAAGCCGGAGATAGCATAACCGCAACTGGCGGCTTTTTAGTTGATGTTGGCTGTCCTTCCGACCCACCAAACACCTTTGCCGGACAAAGTGCCATCGTCGATTTCTTTAAACGCACAACCGTGGGCACGAGCTCCGCTTGGTGTCGCATCTCAAACTCTTTCACAAAAGACTCACGCGCCGCCGCTGGCAACTGGCGGACGAACGCGCTTTTAAGCGTAGCCACGGGTGATCCAGGCGTACGTGTCGGCTGCAATAGCGGAGAAAACCAACTCGCCTGTGAAGTCAGACAGAGCAAACCCGCCTTCGCCCTCGTCATGATCGGCACAAATGATGTAGACGCGCTAGCCGTCGGCAGCATCACCCTCACAGACTATAAAAACCAGATCACGACCATCGTGAACCAACTTCAACAATCCGGTGTCATTCCTGTTTTAAGCACGCTCCCCCCACGCCTCGACCAAAACGGAAGTCTCCAAGATGAAGTAAACCAACTCAATCAAGCGATTATTGAAGTAGCTCAAAGCAAAACAATTCCACTTTGGAATTATTGGCGCGCTCTGCAAGAACTCGGCAGTTCTAATAACTACGGCATGGATCCAGATGGCATCCATCCAAATACCTATCGCGGAGACTTAGCCGCAACCATGGACAGCTTAGGGTTAAAATACGGCTACAACGTCCGCAATTTCACCGCTCTCCAAACCTTAGCAAAATTAAAATCCATTGTAATTGACAATGGAGCCGCAGACGCAACCATCGTGACACCTCCCATCATTACTCCGGTCCCTCCTGTCACCCCTCCGGTCGTCCCAACGCCGGTTCCCATTCCTCCAGTAACGCCTGTCCCTCCGGTAACACCACCAACCCCAGTTTCAACATTTACGCTTACCGGAACCCCAACCGCTATCTCCATCGTCCAAGGAGCAACCGGCATCATTAATCTCGGAATTCAGCGCACAAATTTCACCGGGAGCGTGCGTTTTAGCTATGACCGCTTGCCCACCAACGCTCGCGGCACCTTTAACGTCAGCCGCACAACCGGTAACACCGCCCGCTTTACGATCACGGTCGGCCGCACCGTAAGACCAGGAAGCTACACGGTAAATGTACGTGCGCTAAGTGGCTCAATCACACGTACGGTCACAGTCCCCCTTACCATCACCTCAAGGACTGCCCCTGCTCCAGATTTTACCCTCACCAGAACTCCAAGCACCCTTTCCATCCAACAAGGACAAGCAGGAACAGCAACGGTATCTATCACGCGCTTAAATGGATTCAATGGAACGGTCGCAATTACGACGACAGGCCTCCCAACAGGAGTAACGACAAACGCTCTTACGATTGGGTCAGGCTCAACCGCAGGAACGTTAAGTTTCTCGGCAAATAACACAGCAACGGTAGGAACAACCACCGTCACGATCCGTGCCACAAGTGGCAGCCTTGCGAAAACCATCACACTCCCTCTCACGATTACGCGGGCACCTATCGTGACAGTCCCAACAGCTCCCACAGCGCCTGTCCCTCCAACCACTCCACCTACCGTAGAACCAGTAACAGGTCTCCGTTACGACATCGGCACCCCAACGGTACGCGACATTTGGGTATCCCCAAATGGGAATGACAACAATAGCGGAGCGAGCCGAAGCACACCTCTCGCAACGCTTGGAGCGGCCTGGCGCATGATTCCAAGTGGAACACTTACAGGCACTGGCTATCGCATCATGATGACGGCTGGAACCTATCCAGAAAACACCATTCCAGGCTATTTCGAATTAAAACGTGGCACCGCCCAATTCCCGATCATCATCCAAGCCGCAGATGGTCGTGGAACCGCAACGCTAGGGGCCTACCTCAATATCGCCAACGTGAGCTACCTCTACCTCATTGATATAAATATCATCCCGTACCCAGCCGGAGACGCTCTTCATATCGAAAAAGGCGATCACGTCTTAATGCGCGGTATGCGCTTAAGCGGTGGCAATCGCTCCGCCCACGAAACAATCAAAATCAACCAATCACAATACGTCTATCTTGAAGATAGCGAGATTTCCGGCGCATACGATAACACGATTGATTATGTCGCCGTCCAATACGGACATATCGTGAGAAATAAAATCTCGAACGCCAACGACTGGTGCGCCTACGTAAAAGGAGGTTCTGCCAACATCCGAGTTGAAGGAAACGAGATCTTCAACTGTGGAACGGGAGGCTTTACCACAGGGCAAGGCACAGGCTTCGAATATATGGTGAGCCCCTGGTTCCACTATGAAGCCTACGGCATCACCTTCGTAAATAACGTCATCCATGATACGGAAGGAGCGGGTATCGGCGTCAACGGTGGATTCAACATCGTTATGGCCCACAACACTATGTATCGTGTCGGCTCACGCGGGCACGTCATTGAAGTAGTGTTTGGAGGACGTGAGTGTGACATGGATCCTTCCATCCCTGCCGCCACTTGTGCCAATAACCTCGCGGCCGGAGGTTGGGGCAGCACATCTCGTGAAGGAGAACCTATCCCAAACAAAAACGTCTACATCCTCAACAACATCGTCTACAATCCCACCGGCTTTCAAAGCCGTTGGCAACACTTCGCCATCTACAACCCCCGCACCCCAAGCGCAGGCACCAATATCCCCTCCCCTGCCCGTACCGATGACAATCTCGTCATCAAAGGCAACATCATCTGGAATGGCCCTACAGATCACAGTCTTGGCCTCCCAGAGCAAGCCTGCATGGATAACAATCCAACCTGCAACCAAGCCCAGCTGCTCCGCGATAACGCCATCAATACCATCCAACCTCAATTCGTAAACGCTGCCGCCGGAGACTTCCGACCAGTAAGTGGTAGCAATATCCGAAACATGACGGCTATCGCGATTCCAACTCTCAGTTGGAGCGCCCTCCCTGCTCGACCTCTTGCTCCTGCAGGAGCAACTACCATCACCGTAAACGTAAATCGTGATGGAACAAGCCGCGCAACCACAAACAACGTCGGAGCCTACTAATAAAACAAGCGCATCCCAACAGGGGTGCGTTTGTTTTATTGACAGAGTTTTCTTGTGCACGCTACAACTCCCTCATGCCAAACACAGATCACTCAATCTTAAAAGAATTCCGATTGCTTCTTGAAGCCCATTCGTTTCGTCTCTCCTACACCGCTCTCAGAGATGAGCAAGATCCAAATAACATCCCTCTTCTCTCAAAGATTCAAACAGAGGATGCTTTTCTCATCCCTCAAACACCCCTGACAGATCCAATCGCTCTCGCCGCCAACCTCTCTAAAACTCTGATCCCTTCTAAAACCCATATCCTCATTCCAGGCCAAGCCTTTGACCTCTCCGGCACTCGCCACGGCCGTGGAAATGGCTGGTACGACCGTTTTCTCGCCCATCTTCCCAAAGAGATGCCTAGAATAGGAATTGTGCCCCACGGATGCCTCTCAACCACACCTCTCATCCGCCAAACCTGGGACGAGCCAATGGACTGGCTCCTCTACCAAACCCAAGAAACTTGGCTCATTCACAAGACCAACACACGGAACCATTGACCCCTTGTCAAAAGCTCAAAATTCCGTATAATAGCAGCGCTTCACATCCATGGTGGCCATGGTGTAGTGGTAACACAGCAGGTTGTGGTCCTGTTATCGAGAGTTCGATCCTCTCTGGTCACCCCATCAAAAATCGAGCTAGAAATAGTTCGATTTTTGTTTTGTTTTAGCTACTTCGCCAGTTCTAACCGAATAGTCATTTTTGATACCCCTACCGAGAGTTGGAACCAAGGGGTATGATTTTTTCATGAAAAAAGAAAACTGGATTAGTCATAAAGTAGAAATTCGTAAGGCGGAAAGCGAAGGAGAAGGAATGTTTGCAAATCAGCTCATTCAAGCAGGAGAAGAGGTGGTTAAGTTTGGTGGTGAATATTCAAATAACCATAATGAGGTTGAGGTAGCTAGATCTGCGGGTAAGCTCATCATGCAATGGGATGAGGAGCTTTGGAGTATTGAGGAGCGTGGAGATGGAGACGATTACTTTTTGAACCACTCATGCGACTCAAATCTCTGGATGAAGGATGCATACACCCTGATTGCCAAAAGAGATATTCAGATCGGTGAGGAATTGACGGCCGACTACGCGATCTGGGAGGCAGATAAAACCTTCGTTTCGAAATGGGAGTGTCGATGCGGCTCTGTAGAATGCAGAGGACAAGTGACTGGTAAGGATTGGAGATCATCGGAGTTGCAAGAACGATATAAAGATCATTTTACGCCCCTGTTGAACAAAAGGATCGCTAAACTAAAAAGTAACAGTTAGTTACTGTAGGCTTGGAATATAAATAGTCGCATCGTTTATCTTAGCGAAAACAGTTCTCACTTCCTCTACGACGGCACCCCATCAAAAATCGAGCTAGAAATAGTTCGATTTTTGTTTTGCTTTAGCTACTTCGCCAGTTCTAACCAAACTGCGGCTTTCGATACCCCTACAGAGAGTTGGAACTAAGTTATTGAATTTCAGCGATCGTTTTTAGAAAGACCTCTTTCAGATCTGGGAATGTCAGGGCTTGCTCGACCTCGGCTCGTGTCATCCATGTTGCGCTTTTTAGATCGCTGGAATGTTTTAAGTTCTTCTCAAAAGAACTTCCATCAGCCAAATACACGTTATAAGAACCACGGCATCCAGCTCGCTCCGGCTTCTGTGGACCGAAGATGAACGCGTGCTTTTGTTGTGTAGGTATCAGATAGTATTCTTCGGGCTTGATACCTAGCTCTTCCTGTGTTTCTCGTTGAGCTGCTACTTCAACGGTAGAGTCCGTATCATCTTTAGCTCCGCCAACAAAAGTAATATTGTCTGTCTTAGTATTTTTTACGACGAGAAAACGTGGTTCGTTGTCTTGCTCGAGTCGATAAAAAATAATGAGAGCGCCTTTATAAATTGGTTCTTTCTCGGCCTTCTGTTCATGATTCATAATGAGTTTATTTAATCCTGCTGACACGCTTCGGTCAATTTAACGGCTTTATGTATGGAATGTAGATCGTCATATCATTCATCCTCTCAAAAGTAGCTCTCACTTCTTCCACGACGGCACCCCATCGAAAATCTCCGCATAGATAGCGGGGGTTTTTGTATACTGATAAATTGATTTGAATCTCGCGAGAGCTTTAATATCGCCATATTCGCCCGCTAAGATCTGGAACGCTATACTTGCCACATGAAATTATTCGCCGTCTATTCAAAAGTACATCTAACACAAAAACCCACCTGGCTCGACGAATTCTATAAAAAATATAACCCTTCTTCGAGCGGATATCACGTGACCTTAAAACAGCCCTGCTATCTAAAAGAAGAAGACATCCCAAACGTTAAAAATCAGCTCGCAGGCCTATTCAACTCCGCCCCAATTCCAAGTCATGAAATCATTTTGAACTTTAACGATCTAGCCATTGATATAGGGATAGGAGAATTTAAGTCCATCATGATACATGCCGAACATCAACCCTCGATTCATAAACTCCAAAAACACATTCTGGAAACCTTATCGACCTACAAAGACTATGTCGATGCAGAATCTGAGGCATGGGAAAAGAACTTCAAACCACACCTTACCCTCGCATCGGATATCAATCGTACTCAATACGAACTGGCTCTAAAAGAATTAAGGAACGATTACGCCTGCAAAGGAGTCATCCAAGATGTATCTCTCATCATTGTGGAAAAGATGATCCCAGCCGAAGCAGACAATATCAAAAATCAAACAATCTATCGGCTATAAATCGCAAAGATGGAATACTCTTCCTCCGGAAACAAAGGGCATCTCGTGCTACCATGAGACAATATGGAATCGTTTATGATAGACATCTCATCCTGGATCCCCCTCCTTTTCGCCATAGGAGCCCTTCGTGAAGCATTTCTCACGATAAGATTGATGCACAATGGGGAACGAGCACAAGGCATCGTCAGCCGTCTCGCGGCAGACTACGACGAAGGTACACCAATCATCCAATACAAAACGAAAAAAGGCGAGCAACGCGAATTTCGACTAAGCACTCGCTATCGGGGTGATTCATTTGAGATCGGGCAACCCGTACCCATCCTCTACGATCCAGAGCATCTAAAGCGCGTAGTAGTCGACAAGACAGCACACCGATGGGCAGGTACAGCGCTCTGGATATTTTTTGGATGCCTATTCTTTGTAGGACGTTATATCGTCCTGATATCACAGACACCCTGACAAAACAGAGAAATAAGAACAAGCTTCTCACTAAATTTTGTAAACAATTTCTTCTTAGATATAGCGAAACCCACGTAGTCGTGGGTGGGAGGGAGGAGCTATGAGATGTCTGTTTATAGCAGCTGCTAGAGTAGCGTGACGGGAGGCAGCGAAGCGTCAGTAGTTGAAGCAGCGCCAGCAGTTGTCGCGGCGCACAAGCGCCAGGTTCCTTGCCTCCACCCTATCAGCATACCCAGAGCCGCCGTTCCCCGTAGGGTGCAAGGGCATGTTCAAGGGCATGCTGGTATTGAGGCACGTGAACCGCACGAACTGAGACCACGATTCGCTCGAGGAGGAGAACGCCCGGCGGATGCCGACGTTGGTCTGTCGCGGACTGATCACGTTTGAGTCCGGCTGCGGCTGGGAGAGCGCCACCTCCCCCAAAGAAAAGGTGTCCTGATCCCAGCGGTAAAACCAGAGGCCCACCTCCTCTCCGGTGGTAAAGGTCGTCTGGTTCGGCCGACTGTAGTTGATGAAACGCCAAGGGGTGCTGCCCCACAAGGTGGAGCTGGCGGCCGCGGCGACCGTCTGGAGGTAGTGCCCGACGTCCTCAGGGGTCGCCGTTCCCCAGAAGGAGTGCCGAACCCCGATGTTCGCGAACCACGCGACCCGTTCCACATCCCAGGGGATAGCGGGGATAGCGAACGGACCCGGAAGAATCGGACGCGGCGGACTTGTACGAGGGGAAAAGCTGACCGACGAGGTGTTGACCACCTCGCCCACGAGCCTGTCCCCGTTGTCGCTGCACCACCAGGCGTTCCTGACGGCGGCGATGGCCTGCATGGGACTGTCGGGGCGCTGCATCTCCGACGGCGGGAGCTGCACGGGCTCGGAGCCACCGTAGCAGCCGATGAGGGAGCAGGTGGCGGCGAGCAGAACGAGAACGAGCGCACGGATCGACATGGGGGCCTCTAGCCGACGAAATGGGTGTATACGAGAAGGAGTATCTCGCAAACATTCCGTTCAGCTTCCTCCTTTTAACAAGCTAAAAAGGAAAAAGCTAAATAGAATGATAAACAAAGAATTTGGAGGTAAATAAGCCTTTTTCAAGGATGCCCATCAATAACCAACCGAAGCGATAAACTAAGCAAAAAATGGTATTTTGTCAATAGCACCATCCGCGATTAAGCCAAACAGGAATCACGTTTGTTTTTACATAAACAGGCGCTACCATATCCCATCATGAACGTCATCCTCTTTGATTTCGACGGAGTCATCGTTGATAGCTTCTCTTTTTGCTATCGCATTATTCATACCCGTGACGGAATAACCGAAGACGGATATTGAAGAAGATTCGAAAAGAAGTAAAAAGCGATTACGCCTGCAAAGGAGTCATCCAAGATGTATCTCTCATTATCGTGGAAAAGATGATTCCAGCCGAAGCAGACAATATCGAAGATCAAACGATCTATCGCTTATAATTGCAAAAACAGTTTACTCATCCTGTCGGTACTTACTTTCTTGCCACCGTCCCCCACCCATCAAAATCGACCCCATGCTCGATCGCAAGCGCATACAACATCTCAGTGATATTTTGTGATTGCATTGCCTCAAGCGTTAGGTTACGTTGAACCATCAATTCATTCGCCACCTCGTGCTCAGGATTCTTTACATATCCTTGGAGTGCAAGAGCCGCTTCCACTCCCTGCAAAAGACGTTCCTCCCCAACAAAAAAGAAATCAATAGAATGTTCTTTAGCAAAATCCGCTCCCTGTTCCGCAAGAACTTGAAATGTCCGTGCATCACTTGCGATACGTTCTTCCCGCTCCTCAGATACGTTAGACATAATAGATAGAATAGATGCAGGCGCTCCCACTTGCCTTACGGCCAGAGTCTCGGCCAGCTGTGAAGGGAGTCTTATCGCCGAGTGACCTGCATATCTCACGTTAGTGAATAAACGCACACATGTCTAATAAGCTATTTATCCCTCATCTTTTCTTATAAGATATAATGAGCAAGCCTTATTCTATGCAAAAATCCGAAAAACGTTTTGAACTCCTCCCCGGCTTCCCCCATTCCAAAGAACCCATCCTATGTTTTGGCGGCCAACCCGCCTACGCAGAAGGGTTTATCGTGCGCTTTTTTAAAGCCAACGGTGATTCCTGGATAGGAAATTTTCGATCAAACCGGACAAAATTAAACGACGTCTACGAAACGAGCCAAACGGATGACCTCCTCGTATTCGCCGAAGGAACAGCCTATCTCCTCGACTCAGAAACAACAGAAGCTCTAGAGGTGATAGGAGATGGATTCTATCAATGCCTAAAAACTCCCAATGGAACGATGATTCTTTCCGATGGATGCAAACTCACCATTCTAGATACTCGTGGAGAAAAATGGGAATCCGAAAGAATATCCTGGGACGAAATCAAAGACCTTCGTGTAGCCGCAAACAGCGTACGAGGCCTCGCCTATGACGCCATGGATACCAAAAAGGAGTGGAAACTTTTTTCTCTTAACCTAGAAACAAAAGTGTTGACGGGTGGAAGCTACGCAAATTACATAGATAAACACGACCCGCGCCCCTAAGTGGTATTATCGACCCTATGAACGTCATCCTCTTTGATTTCGACGGAGTCATCGTTGATAGCTTCTCTTTTTGCTATCGCATTATTCATACCCGTGACGGAATAACCGAAGATGAATACAGGGCCAGATTTGAAGGAAATATTAACGATGCACCAAAAAAGCTTGTTCAAAGCGCTACTTCAACGACGCCATTCGATTTTTTTGAACAATACACCAAAGAACTCCTCACACAACAACCAAATCAAGAAATAGTGCCGGTCATTCAAAAACTCGCTCAAGCTCACACCCTCATCATCATCTCATCGACCATAAGCCCACCGATTGCGAGCTTTTTAGAGTTACATAATTTAAAACAATATTTCAAAGAAATCCTCGGAAACGACGTTGAAAAAAGCAAAGTCAAAAAGATTCAAGATGTTCTACAGAGATACAACCTACAGCCATCAGAAACCGTTCTCATCACAGATACCCTCGGAGATATCAGAGAGGCGAATCAATGCGGCGTAAAAAGCATTGCGGTTACGTGGGGATTTCATCCAGTAGAAACACTAGAAAAAGGACAGCCATACCAAATCATCAACACTCCCATTGAGATCATTGACGCGATTAAATCAGCGGATCTTCTCTAGCCCAATCTTCCATACCCCTTTTTCTAGGAAGGCAGGGATCGTTTGTCGATGTGCTTTATTAAGCAGATTTGAATGAGAAAGCTTAGTCCTCTTGCCGTACTCTCCAAGCGATACTATTTCTAGGCTCTCCAAATACGCCAATCGTTTATGGTAGCTATTTGTGAGAGCTTTTCCCACAATTTCCTCCATGATCTTCGTCGTTCCTTTTTCATCAAATTCCTTGAAAGATCGATAGTAGAGTTCGCGGTCGATAAATTTAATATTAATCGGCACAAAACCCTCTCGAACAAGAAGATAATTGTTGATCACTCTTCCAATGCGACCATTCCCATCAACAAATGGATGCGTATGTTCAAATGCTAAATGGAGACGCGCAATACGTTCAATAATATTTTTATGGCTTGTGGCATTATATTCAGAAAGCATCCTCTCAAGCTGACCCTTTACGTCTTGTGGAGCAGGCGCGATATGATTTCCAACCCGTACATACTCCCCCGACTGACGGAACCTGCCCGCAATATCATCTCGAATATTAGAAATAAGCATCTTGTGAAGCAAGGTCATCATCTCGAGGGTCAGTTCCTGACCTTTTGCCGTGCTATGCATGTAGGCAACAACACGAGCTAGATTTTTTGTTTCAAATAGCTCCCGCTCACTCACAAAACGATCCAAGTCAATTTGAAGCAGGATTTTTTCCGTTTCTTCGAGACTAAGCGTGCTATTTTCAATCGCATTCGAATCATATACTTGCTCCGCCACTTCTGCCTCATCAATCAATCGAAGCAACGCCTCTTTTCCCGTCGAAAGGGTATAATACCTCTCACGCAAAGAAGCGATCCTGCTATAAACAGCAAGTACCTTTGGCATAATTCTCTACATATTAGACTATCTTCACGATTTTGTCAATATAAACGTGAAAATTGATCAATTATACGTATATTTTCATGGTTTAAAGCCTAATTAAGTGAACTAAAGCCCAAACACACGCCACCGAAACAGAACTGATCTCGGTAGACAGATACAGGGGCAAACGCTTTTACTTCACCAAAGATCCTAACAGACTCCCCATTGAATTTTATGAAAGATGAAATGGATACATCCGAGAGCTATACCGACAAGCTCGCCAAAAAAATTTGGGACTACCATCTGATGCATCAAGTAGTAAGAAAAGCGGATGGGATTTTTGTCCTAGGCAGCAACGACTTACGCGTCGTGGATAGAGCTGTCGAGCTATTCACCCAAGGATACGCACCCTTCATCGTCTTTTCGGGCAACGTAGGAGCATTAACAAAAAATCTCTTCTCTAAACCAGAGGCGGAAGTATTCGCCGATAAAGCCAAAGAAATGGGCGTACCGGAACAAGCTATCCTTATAGAAAACCGTTCGACAAATACGGGAGAGAATATTCGCTTGACACGAGAGCTCCTAAAAGAAAAAGGATTAGAGATTGAATCCCTCATTCTCATTCAAAAGCCCTACATGGAACGTCGCACCTACGCGACCTACAAAAAAGAATGGCCAGAACTAGACGGTATCGTAACCTCGCCTCAAATATCTTTTGAAGACTACCCCACCAAAGACATTTCCAAAGAACTAATGATCAATCTCCTCGTCGGTGATCTCCAACGGATAAAACTCTACGGCAAACTCGGCATCCAAATCCCTCAAGAAGTTCCTACAGACGTTTGGGAAGCCTACGAAGAGCTTTTAGCCCTCGGATATACCAAGCATTTAACTATTTAAAATCTTTTCAAAAGGAATTCCAAAGGCTTGCATCAACATTATGTCATCTACCGTATCACCCAAAGGCCAAGAGTTCCTCGCATTCTTCCAAGAGCTCTTCGCAGGTGATCCACGCATGACTGCATGCGTGGGAGCGGACGAAAAAGACATCGAAGCCCTATTGGCGTATGCGGATCAACCTCTCCCAGCACTCTACTTAGACTACCTACGTCTCATGGGAACAAACGATGGCCCCCTGCGCTTAGCCTTGGACGCTGAGTGCTCCGCCAAATCCGTCGCTGCGTATCTAGAGCGCTGTGGAAACGACTGGAAAGACTACCAACCGACAAATTCCTTCCGAATCAGCACCAATGGCTCAACCTTTGCACGCGCACTCCTCTATAGAGATGATGCTCCCGAACCATGCGTCATCATAAACAACAACGAACGCATCCTAGAGACCGTCGCGGAAACATTCGAGAGCTACCTTTTTCGTCACGCCTGGCAACGACGCTTGTTTACGGGACATAACAACCCCTCCGTGCCAGAACTCCACATAAGAGGAACAAACATCAATACGTTAGATGACGTTAAACATACCGCAAAAGAACGCGGATTCTCTCTCACCTGGTTCAGTGATCGCTGGTCAGCGTGTGGAGAAAAGGGATCTATCCGATTCATCACGCTTTTTTCTGCGCATGACGTCCATATCTACTTTGCAGACGAAGATCGTCACAGAGCAGCTGACGAATGTGCCGCTTTCAGAAGTATATTAGGCTCAAGCTACTCTCCTCTATGAAAAATATCTCTCTCACCGCAAACATCTTTTTTGTAAAAGACCTGGAACGTTCGAAAAAATGGTACGAGGATATCTTTGGAATGGAAGTCGTAGAATATCGTCCTCCAGAGTTTTTAGAAATGCGCCTAGGAACAAATGTCTTCTATATTGAAACAGAAAACGAAAAACGAGCCGAGGGCTTCAGAAAAGCACACATCGGTGGACGCATATCAGCCATTTTCCATGTACCCAACCTCAAAGAAACCGTCGAGACCTGGCGCAAGCAAGGCATCCCAATCATCGTCGAACCCGTCCAACAATTCTGGGGCGGATGGAATGCCGTCATCGCCGATCCAGATGGAAATGAATTTATATTAGATGATGACTCCTTAGAATAAATACTTCCTAGACAAAAATTGGGCTTAGACGTAATAAATCATTGTATGGACGGCACCATCCGCAAACACATCTACCCCGGCTTAGCCGTGATCATCGTCAAAAAAGAACACCAACCCTCGGGTCTCGGCACCCAAGGCATCGTACAAGAAATCCTTACAAGCGCCCCTATCCATCCCCGTGGAATCAAAGTACGCCTTACAAGTGGCGATGTGGGTCGCGTGCAATACATCGAAGATACCGATATAAATAGCTGATGATATGCGCTCCCTTTCAGACCTCTCTTCTATACCCACGTCACCACCCTTGATCCCGTTCTGGATCAAGTATGGCGTTCTCGGGTTCATTTTGGCATTCTTACTCCCCGCTTGTTTTGAAACAACTCCTGGCCCCGATCATAAACAGACCCAAGCAGAGGTCATTGCATATACCACCAGCTCAACAAATAAAGGCACGCTCTTTACCCCTGTTTTATCGTTTAAAGATGCGGGAGGCACGAACAGAGAGGTAACGCTACGCACCTCCTCGTCCGAACAACCATTAGCTATTGGAAGCTCAGTCGCAATCACCTACTCTCCGAGCGAAAAGAATGACATAACTCTTCTAGAAGATCCGTATGCGCGTTCAATGAGAATCTTCTTTTATATCCTCGCCGCTCCCCTCTTTCTCTTAAGCGCTATCTTCCTAGGGCTACGCCTAACCAAGGTAGGTCAAACCAAAGAATACCTCGCAAGCCTCGTTGCTCAAGCCATCATTCCATGGCTCCTTCCTTTCGGCATCTTCATAACACTTATTGTCTTAGACATCTCCTTTCCAAACAATCTTCACATTGCCGACAATCCTGCATATCACCTATCAAAACGCGCAATCGCTGGGTATTGCGCTGCAGGCATCCTAATAATCTGGTATCTCCTGCAGTGGCCCCTCATGGTCATCAGAATCCTGCGAACCCTATGGAACAAATACAAACACATGAAAGCGATCATCTCGTCTTAAAGCACATGCCGTTCTAACAACTAATAAATAAAGGCCATTTAAAATATTATGCACAATATTTCTTGACGTCTATTTTTGACAGGCGTACGGTAAAAATAGGCACAAGTTTTCAGGAAAGCTTCTATCAAACAATTATTGATACGATCTCGCCTGAGCCCTTGTGATCTGCGCCGTGATACGGCGTGCACTCGTATGACGGCCGGGGAAAAAGAGCTCTGCATTCATTCCTTAACCTCCAACCATATGTCTACATATAACGACCAAGGCGGACGTAATATGAATCCAGAGGAAAAAGGGAGAGCTGCAGGAAAAAATGAGTCAGCCACGAGCACACAATCCGGCACAAAAGACCATAATGTATCCACAGACGCAAAACAAGAAGGAAATACCGGCCAGTCTAAGCGTCAAAGCGAGTAACACAACCTCATAAAACACCAACACCCTCTGTCATACGACGGAGGGTGTTACGTCTCATCCTCTTGCTCTTGACAAAGACCCCCATTTCATGGAACGGAGTATAGCTATGCGCCACCTTCTCAAACAATATTTCGGCTTCGAAAGCTTTCGCCCTCTCCAAGAGGAGATCATCAACCATGTCATGGCGGGACGTGACACTTGTGTCATCATGCCCACCGGAAGCGGCAAATCTTTATGCTACCAGCTCCCTGCCTTGGCGTTAGACGGCGTCACCCTCGTCGTATCCCCGCTCATTGCCCTCATGAAAGACCAGGTCGACGGATTACGCGCTAATGGCGTACGAGCCGCGTCCATCAATAGCACTCTGGCACCTGCAGAAATCCAACAGATCCTAGAACAAGCGCGTCGCAATGAATTAAGCCTTTTATACCTCGCTCCAGAACGGCTTGCAAATCCTGCTTTTCGACTTCTATTACAACGCCTACCTATCCGTCTCATCACCGTGGACGAAGCCCACTGTATTTCTGAATGGGGGCATGATTTTCGTCCCGATTATCGCAATCTCGCCAATCTACGAGAGCTTTTTCCTAATATTCCTTGGATCGCCTTAACAGCCACCGCTAACGAACGCGTGCGCCAAGACATCATCAATCAATTACAATTAAAAAACGGTAGACTTTTTCTTTCCAGCTTCAACCGTCCCAATCTCACCTACCTCGTTCGCCCTAAACAGACCTGGATTAAAACCGCCATGCGCGCCCTAGAGAGCGTGCGCGGATCCTCTGCCATTATTTATTGTTTATCCCGTAAAGAAACAGAAAAAATCGCCCTTAAGCTCAATCAAAACGGCTACCAAGCCCTCCCCTATCACGCCGGACTAGAAGACCGTCTCCGACGCGAAACCCAAGAAAAATTCATCCGTGATGAATGTCCCATCATCGTCGCCACGATCGCTTTTGGCATGGGCATCGACAAACCCAATGTCCGCCTCGTTATCCATGCCGACCTCCCTCGCTCCGTCGAAGGCTACTACCAAGAAACAGGCCGCGCAGGCCGTGACGGGCTCCCTAGCACCTGCCTCTTCTTTTTCAGTGCGGGTGATCGTTGGAAACGCGAATACTTCATTCGACAAATGCCCGATCCAGATGAACAAGTGCGTGCACGCAAACAAGTAGAAGACATGATGCGCTACGCCCAAACCACCCATTGCCGACGCAAGCACTTATTAGAATACTTTGGCGAGCGCTGGTCAGACACAAACTGCCAAAACTGCGATCGTTGTCTTGGCGAACAAGCCGAAACCTACGCACCAAAAAATACCGAGGAAGGATACGATCTCGATCTCTTTGAGGAACTCCGCGCCCTGCGCAAACGCCTCGCCGATAGCCGTGGCATCGCCGCCTATCTTATTTTTGGCGATCGTTCTCTCCGTGAAATGGCCAGCAGCTATCCTCAATCCCCCGCTTCCTTTCGACGCATCTATGGCGTAGGCGCAGAAAAAGATAAAGCCTTTGGAGCGGTCTTTCTGCAAACCATCTCGACCTACGCCAAAACACATGGCGACAAACCAGATACCACAACCATTCCAATACCCACTCCAACATCCTTAGTAGAAACAAGCGATACGCTCAGCGAAACAAAAAGCTACTTGCTACAAAATCACTCTGTACAAGAGATCGCTCGTCTACGCGGACTCGCGGAATCAACCATCGTACAACACCTAGAAAAGATCGCCTCCCAAGAACCGATCGAAACAGATCATCTCTTCCCAGATATCGAGCGTTTAACACGCATTAAAGACGCCTTCAAAGCTGTGAGTTCGTGGATGCTAACCCCCGCTCGTCGTAGACTTGGTGAGGACTACTCCTACGAAGAAATTCGCCTTGCTCGTCTCGTCCTACAACAACAAGCAAAGCAAAAATAAAGGCTCGAAAGGTAAAGAAAAACCTCTATCTCTTCGATAAGGCGTCAAACGCCTTTAAAACCTCTAGCGGAACGGCAAACACTACGGTATTCGATTGGTCAGAAGAAATATCATTGATCGAATTCAACGTACGCAAGTGAAGCGCGCCTGGGCTTGAAGACAAGATTTCCGCCGCGCGACGCAAATTTTCTGCGGCCGCAATTTCTCCCTCAGAATTAATAATAACCGCGCGACGTTCACGCTCCGCTTCGGCCTGCTTCGCGATCGTGCGCTGCATATCTTCTGGCAAGGAAATATCTTTAAGCTCCACTCCCTGCACCTCAATCCCCCAACTCGCCGTATGCGTCGCAATCAATTCCTTGATACGGCCAGAAGCTTGGTCGCGCTCTGTTAACAAGTCATCGAGGCTAAGTTCACCGACTACATTTCGCATCGTGGTCTGTGCCAATTGGGAAGCCGCATTCCAGACATTCTCCACTTCAATAATAGAACGGCCCGCATCCACAATCCTATAATAAATAACCGCGTTTATTTTACACGAGACGTTATCCTTGGTAATCGCATCTTGGTACGGAACTTCAACCGCCTTAGTACGGATATCAACCTTGGTCATGGTCTGGATAACGGGAAGCACCAATCGCCAGCCAGGTTGGACGATCGAGGTAAACTTTCCAAACGAAAATTTCACCCCACGTTGATACTGGTTCACCTGTCGCACACAAAAAAACAATAAGAACAGCAAAACCCCAAGCAGCGGAAAAAGGAAAACCATAAGAAGATTAACTCTCCATCATGCGACGAAGAGTACGCCAAAGAATAATCATGAGACCAAGGAGTGCACCAAGACCCGCTCCCAAGGCTCCATTTTGGACAAACTCAGGGCGAGCAAACCAACGCGAATCTAAAGGAGCATCAATAATTTGAACACGAATATTATACCCAAAGTACGTGGGAGTTTGCG
Source organism: Patescibacteria group bacterium (assembly GCA_018061025.1). Lineage (GTDB taxonomy): Bacteria > Patescibacteriota > Patescibacteriia > 2-12-FULL-60-25 > 2-12-FULL-60-25 > JAGOUY01. Next base: position 17,627 of record JAGOUY010000008.1, on the reverse strand, counting down.
TTGCCATCTCACGCGCAACCCCATCTACAATTAAGCGCGCTTGCGCAGGATCACGATGAAACGCGCTCAAGGACATGATTCCCGTCCCAGGGGTAACCGCCGTTTCAATGGACTGACGCCACAAACGCCGACGATCATACTCATCCTGAGGAAAATACGTCTTGTCGATCTGGTCATTGGCACTTAGGACATTATCAAAGAACGTGGTCGTATAAATTAACTCAGACAAACTTGACGCCACGCGCTCCGTAGACTTGATAGCAGTGTATGGATCGAGCCCTGAGGCCGTGGGCTGAGTGATCAGCACACGTACCGTCGATGAGCGCTGAAACGGCAGAATCAAGGAAAAAAGCACGGCCAGAACCAGACCAAGAACGGCCAATCCAACTGGCAAGCGCCAAGCAGTTAAAAGCGTGTGACGAATCATAAGCACACTCATGATACCACACTCTCCACCTTCATACAGGAGGGGTTATTTTAACACCTCACTCGTGATCACAGAGCCGAGAGGAAGGGTCACCTCAAAGGCCTTCCCCATGCGTTTTCCAGACAACGTGAGCATCGTCCCAGGACGATATTGCGCCAAGTATTCACCTACATCAGAAACCCCCGCTAAAATATCGCGGTCTAGTCGCTCAATAATATCCCCTTCTTTAAGAAGCTTAGCCGCTGGACCCTTGGCATCGACCGCTAAAACACCTTGCGCACGATCGCCACGCACCACAAACCCACTGACCGCACGCGTGGATGAACCCGCTTCCGACAAAATAAGAGAAGCGTCAATCCCCGCCACCCCTAGAGTAGGACGTCGAATTTCACGTGCAGTAAGCCAGGAACTTAAGATTCCCGTTGCCTCAACGGTAGGAATAACCCACGCTCCCGCTGCATCCGTTGTTTCCACGATCCCCATTAATTGTCCTGCCGCATTCCAAACGGCGGCACCCGGAGGCAACATTGCTAGACTCGTATTCATGAGAAAACGACGGGATAAGCGTTCACTTTGTACCGGCATCTCTCCTCGTCGTCCCCGTACATCCAATAACACTTGAGGAAGAAGTCGCCCGGGCACCGTTTCAACCCACACAGGCAGACCCACAACACCGTCCTCCTTCTGAGCAAAGCTCGCCACCGATAGATCCTGAGCCACAACCTTAAGGTACACAAGATCCGTGGCCGTATCGCGTACCCCTTCTTTTACAGGGTAGCTACGCCCATCAGACACCACCAACAAATCAGACAAACGCATTCCTTCCACTGCGCTCGCAGACGTCAGCAGCCAACCATCTACCGTTAAAACGATAGCCTCGCCCACAATACGATCCTGGGTAAAAAGATTCGCGTCTCCTGTCTGAGGAGATTTACGCACCAAGAACAAAACGGGAGAACGCCGGTTCTGTAAAAAAAAGGCTGGGATAATCGGAGCAGCCGCCTCTCGCTCTACACGGATCACCTCTACCGGCGACGGAACGGTACTCGTCACATGGGTCACATATTCGCTTACAGAACGCTGTAAGGCGACAAATTGAGGAGAAATATACGATCGAACCACCAAAAATCCACCCAAGACCCCAGCCAGGAGCGATCCGAGCACCAATAAAACAGAAAAAGAAATGCGAGACAACATAGGAATTATCCCCAACGGGCGGTGAATAGGATCATAAGCCAGACAACAAGTAATACCGCTCCCTCCGTCCATAACTGAGAAAACGACACCGTACGCTCACGACCAATATGGCGCAAACGCAAAGGAGCCGCAAGCAGAAGCGCCGCCAAGGCTCCGTGTACTTCAAGGGTAGTCGGCAACAGGAGCATCAAGGCGGCTAAATGCAGGGCGATAAGGATACTGGCCCACAACCAACGTCGTTCTCGTGCCTCGCGCCATCCATGCGCTGTTCCAGCAAATAACACCACCACACCCACCACACACGCAGAGACCAATATCCAAGATGCGACACGGGGTAAAAACACGTGGATCTCTTGCAACGTGGCGAGAATGTACCACAAACAAATCGGCACCAACGCCATATGCAAACGCAAGAAGGCGCGGGATGGATAATGCGCCGAGTCATACAACATAAACCAAGCTAACTCCAAAGAAAACCAAGGCAAAAAGGCAAATAATCCCGTCGTAAACACCCGCAATCCCGTTGTTTCAACAAATAAATGTCCAAATCCCACCACCAATAAGGCGATAAACGTCGGAAACAACGCCGCAAGCCCCTCTCGCCAATGACGCGCACGCCACAAAAACGCTGCCCCTACCAAAAGGTAGGCGCTCACAGGCAGAAGAAGTGGCCAGGGATAGAGGGCGGGCACGCTCCATTGCCACCACGATCCCAAGATCGCCAGACCCGCCACCAACCAAGGACACAACCGTAAAAAAAGAAAAAACATGCAAAGGTTAATTGCGCTCAAACCCATTTCTCGCTTGCGCCAAGAGCTCATCCGCGTTCGGTTGCCGTTCACTCGAGGCATTAAACGCCAATACCAACGCCAAATGCTTCGCCTGATCTTCACGTGTCACCGTCAACCCAAGTAATGCCTCGCGAGCCTTGGCAGCATTTCGATCCTGGTCATACTGACGCAAAATCGTCTGCACTTCGGAGCGCCACACTTGCTGCAACTCAACAGAGGTACGTACAGGTGGCGTAGGGGCCGATCCTTGGGGAGAAGACCTGAAAAAGCCTCGCCGTAACACAAATAACACCAATAGAAGAGCAATAAATACAAGCAAACGCACCGCCCAACGCCCACGAAAGAAAGAAAAGATCATAGAGTTTTTTCAAAACGGAATAGTTCTGGCAACGCTACAGAAATCGCGGTTGCCACCGGAATCGCAAAGATCGCTCCCACCATCCCAAACAGCTTAGCGCCGACCATAAACGCAATCAAGCTCACAATTGGATTAAGACCAACGGTCCTCTGCATCACCTTAGGCACAATCACGTCATTTTCGATCCTCTGAATCACAATAGTGGCTATCAGGGCAGCGACTCCATGCGTAGGCGAGACAGAAACCCCTAAAATAACGGCCGGCACCGCTGCAATAAACGGCCCAATATAAGGGATAAATTCTAATAATCCACCCAATAAGGCTAAAAGGAGCGCGTACGGCACCCCAATAATCCAAAAAGCAAAGAAGTATAGAAGTCCGATGATCAATCCCAGGATAAGCTGTCCACGCAGCCATCCCCCTAATTTATCCATCATCTGCCAGATTAAACGTGAAAAAAACTCCTGATACTGTGAAGGAACTAGATTACGAAATACATCCTTAACCGCCGATTCCTCCAAAATCATATAAAAAGACAAGACCAACACCGCAAAAAAGGTCACGACCCCACTAAACACATCGCCTACCGTCGTAAACAACCCCCCAATCACGCGCTCCGTCTGCCCACGCAATCCTGATAGGGCTCCCTGTAAATTCGTTTCCACCCCCACCTTATGCAATAGCCCCTCCCACATCGTCCTATCTCCAAACAACCACCCCGCCTGGTCATACGAGTTCACAAATGACCCCATCTGCTCAATCACCCGCGGCACAAGCAACCCCAAAATCAACATAATCGTGCCAAATAAGAGGAGGTAAAAGATAAACACCGTAATCCCCTTCGGAATCCGCTTTGCTTCTGCAAAATGCGCAAACGGATACACAACCCCCGCGAGCAACATCGCCGTAAAGACAATGAGCAAAATATCCCGAATCAGCCACGCCACCGCAATCGTCGCCAAAATAGCAACTACGCGTAAAATAGTACCCGTAGATACGATCACCAACCGCGACGAAGGAGAACCCATAGACGCCCCCAGTGTAACATGTAACATACCACCTGTAACTTTCCCGTACCCTTTCCCCTCCCCCCTCATCTAGGGCTCACATACCTGCGCTTTTTTCTTCCTACAGCTGTCCGAGCAAGGAGACAAGGCCGTTGCACTCGATTTGCGGTTGCAGGCCTTGGCTCCGGTCCGCCAATAAAGAGCTCCCGGCGGAATGCGAGTTCTGTAGGAAGAAAAAAGCGCAGGTATGTGAGCCCATCGCCTATATATCACAATCCAACCCCTACTCGCTCAGAACCCCCTCCCCCCCCATTGGTAAGAGGGAGAATCTAAAACATCTATGCTTTACACTGACCATCGCAAGGCTCGTCACCACTATGAAATCCTCGAAACCTTCGAGGGTGGCTTAGTGTTAACCGGCCAGGAGGTCAAAGCTATCCGCGAGGGCGGCGCAAAGCTAGACGGAGCCTATATTCGTGTCTTAAACGGTGTCTTAACCCTTGTAGGCGCCAGAATCGCTCCTTACAGCAAAAATGGCCGAAGAGACGAGTACAACCCCGAACGACCCCGCCAGGTCCTCGTCCATGCCAAAGAACAGCGCTATTTAGCGACAAAAATGCAGGTTCGCGGCTTGACAATCGTACCCTTATCGTTCTATCCTAACGCCCGACGCATCAAAGTCTCGTTTGGCCTTTGCCGTGGAAAACAACTCCACGACAAGCGGGAAAGCCTCAAAAAACGCGACCTCATGCGCGAACAGCAGAGGGAAACATCTTAATTACTGGATACTTCCCTTTACCTGGGGATGAATTAGCATCGACGACGTTCATTTCCTTTCTTGGCAAGCCGAGGTTGCGTGTGACCTCGTACCCACTCATACGCATATGACAACTGCCAACGTCATGACCAAGGTCCGCTCCGCGATCGCTTCGGCTTTCACGGTGCCTTCCTTTGCTCCGTCCTTCGCCTAAGACCTTCGTGTCCTAGTTCGAACTGACGAGCCGGCTCCCGTCGCGTGCGTCTCAAGCCGACGACGAGCTGCCATTCATTGAGACTTATTCTTAGATACCGTTCCACATCTAAGAAGACACGGCCGGAACTTACTCAGAAGAAGGCGTTTATCCCCGCTCTTCTGAGGACACTCCTGGATAAACTAAGCTTGTGAACGACGAGTCAGGATTGCCCGCTCGGACGGGGGTGCGATACCCCCCATCTCCACCATCAACTCAGGCCTCAGGAGTCAGGCATGAGAAATCAGGAATAAACGCCTGATGCCTAATCCCTAACTCCTGACGCCTACCCCACTAATGCGTATCCATCATCGCCGCCGCGGCGGCCAATATAATAAGAAGCCCGAAGGGCCCGTGTATCGCGTCAATGAGCAAATCATTGCCCCCGAGGTACGGGTTATTGACGAAGAGGGTGCCGTGGCCGGTGTCATGACCGTCCCCGAAGCTATCACTCTGGCTCGCGCACGCAGTTATGACCTGGTAGAAGTGTTCCCCAAGGCAGAACCTCCCGTCTGTAAACTCTTGGACTTTGGCCAATTTAAATACCAAAAAGAAAAAGAGATGCGCTTGCAAAAAGCGCACGCCAAAAAAGTCGATACCAAGGGCATTCGTCTCTCTGTCAAAATGGGAACGCATGACCTCGACATCCGTAAACGACAAGCGGAAGGCTTCCTAGAAGATGGCGACAAGATCAAAATCGAAATTCGCCTCCGCGGTCGTGAAAAGGAACATGGCGACATCGCCTACCAACGCATCCAAGAATTCGTTCAACACCTCTCACAGAAATACGGAATCGCGATGGAACAAGCCATCACCCGTAACCAAGGCAACGTCTCCGCCATTATCGCCCGTAAGAGCTAACCTAACCTCTATTATATGATGAAAACCCACAAAGCGATCGCTAAACGCGTACGCACCACCGCCACCGGCAAACTCATTAAGCGCAAAGCCGGACAGAACCACTTCAACAGCCGCGAAAGCAGCACCGTCACCCGCAACAAACGCAGCGACTTAGCGGTTTACACGACATTTGCTCGCAGCATGAAGAAACTTATCAGCAAATAATCCTCACTTGCCTCACTTTTTTCTCCTAACCATATGCCTCGCGTCAAACGTGGAACCCATCGCATCAAGCGCCGCAAGAATATATTAGCCCGCACCAAAGGAATGATGTGGGGTCGCAAGAACCGCATCACCTTGGCCAAAGTTGCTGCCACCAAATCCGGTGCCAACGCCTACCGTGACCGTCGCTTAAAGAAGCGTGACAACCGTGGAATCATGCAGATCCGCATCAACGCCGCTGCTCGCCTCCTCGGCACAACCTACTCTCGTCTCATGGGAGACCTCAAAAAGCGTGGCATCATCTTAGACCGCAAAGTCTTATCCCAACTCGGCGCAGAACACCCAGAAGTGTTCGCCAAGATTGTAAAGGCGTAAGATCAACACAAGCAAAAACCATCCTTTAGCGGGATGGTTTTTGTTATGAAGAAAAAAATTTGGTAGAATGAGGGATATTTTTATGCCTGCACGTTCTTTGGAAAGATTTACAGATAGAGCGACGGAAGAAAACCTGGAAAGACATGCCACGACTCCAAGTGCAGAGTCAGATCTCCCAGATCTAGAATCTACACAAGATGGAGGTCTTGCATTTGTAGGAAAAGTAAAAAAGGGTATAGGCTCAGCAGAAGCAAAAACCAAAGCAAAAGCAGAAAATAAACCACGAAAAATAGAACAATCATCTATTAATACTGAAGATGCTACGGTCATCGAGTTAGAGAGTGAAGACATCAAAGACGCCACACAAGAAGAAACAAAAGCTATTTTATTGAGAGAGGCACGAATTGCAGCAAATAGACTCATACCAGATCTCTATATCGGAGAACAACGACGCATACGGGAGAGAGCCATCAATGAACAGCTAGAAACATTAGAACTCGCCTTAGTAAGAGCCAGATTTGACGAAGATAAAACAAAAATGGATGAAATCGAGGAACGCGTAACCTCTCTTAAAGACGAGTCGAGACGACTCACACGCTACAAAACCGCTGAAGAAGAAGTAGCTGCTCGTATTCAAGTAATGGAAGCATCACGCAATAAGCTCAAGGCACAAAAAAAGCGTGTGAGCCCGGTCGAGGCCGCTCTTGAAGATCTTCGGGAGGTTCAAACAAAACTTACCGAAGCGAGCACTTGGGAAGATCCAAAAGAGGCGGCCAACAAAAAAAGAACCAGGGCGTACGAAGAACTACGACTAAGGAAATTCAAAGAAAGCGCGGTAAAAGAGTTAGGGCAGAAAAAAATAATAGACACGAGAGATTCATTAAAAGAAAAAAAACGCTTACCGAGCTGGACCGAAAGCTACACAGGAAGAAGGGAGCGCCTCCTGAAGACACTCCAAAAAAATATCGATGATCTTGCTTGGGCATTTGATGAAAAATACGGTACTAGCATCGAACATGTCATGATTGGAGAAGAGACACTGATAGATAAAGCAAAGGGTTGGTGGATAGATACACGCGTAGGGAAATTCTTTAGCAAAAAAACAGAACAATATGGGGGTAGAGACATGGATAAAGAAACCATGATCGAACAGTACGTCCACCTTCAAAATCGCTATCAGCGAGAACTAAAAGATGCGTCAGTACCCGGAGAAGAGATTCAAGAACGAGCACCGACAGAAAGAGGAAAGACTTTAGAAAGACGGGCGCTTCTACGAAGAAACGTCAAAACCTTAGGCAAAGCTACCACCGAAGCAATAAGCTCTTCCATAGGCGAGGTTGCCGCTAGACCTATCTTAGCTATTGCAGAACCCATCTTAAGCAAACGCCGATGGGAACGAGAATGGAAAAAGATGCAGGGAGAACATAATGCCGAACTCTTCAACGAAATCGCCGAGTCCATCATGGATGATCACAATGAAGACGCACTCGCCTATGTAGCCGAAGCGACCGGAATCGCTCCCTGGAACCTCACCGTCGCAGACATAGGCGAATTCTTCTACACAACCGCCGAAGGTGACGCTTTACGAGAAAAATTAATGAGTAAACTGCGTAAAGAGATGGAGAAGATAGGACAACCTTAGCGAAAGCAAAAACCATGTCTCTCCAGCATGGTTTTTGCTTTCAGGAGAACGTGGTAAACTACAATCAAATATTTTCTCTATGGAAAGATCTCCTCTCAGACACATTGAACCTTCACGAAAGCGCCAAGAAACTGGCCCCGCAAGAGTAAATAAAGCCAGACTGCCCAGGAACTTGGAAGATCCTTTTGATTTAAATTATAAAAGAGAAACGGGTCTAGACACCCCGCTGCCCCTTGGAAAAGTAAAGCCTGAAACTCGCAACAATGAAGGCGCAGAGATGCTTGAAATGACAGATGAAGATTTTATTCCTAAGGGGGATGACCTATCCGCTCTCTTAGCCGCGGAGGGCGAAGAACCTCTAAGCCGTCAACAACGACGCGCCGAAGCAAGACAAACAGAAAAAAAATCTAGAAGAGCAGGAGACAAGATAACCCCACCCCCACTTCCACCTTCTGGCATTAAAAAACCTCGCGGGTTCTACCCTCCTGGAAGCCTACCTGAAGTAATGGCTCGAATGGATAAAGTAGAAAAAGAGCTTGAACGGCTTAATAATGGACACGCAGAGATCGTCACAGGAACAAGAGAAATCAAGGAAACACTGGCAAGAGAACTTGAAGATCTACGCAAGTCTCTCACGACGACACCCAAAGAATCCTCTCCACCTCCCACCACACTCGAGGCAGCACAGCCAATTGCTCAAGAAGAACCAGAGATGAGCTGGAATGAAGAAGAGATTGATAACCCAGATTTTGTCACAGAACGCCCAAAACCATCACGGTCTAAGAAAAAAGTGGAACAAAAACCCGCTCTTGAAGGACAGGCTCTTTTAGAGAGCCTTGCCAATAAATACGGAATTATTCTCTCTCCAGAGGCGCGCGCCGCTCGCCTTCAAGAGCTTGAAGCCATAATCGATCCGGCTAAAGTCGCAGAAGAAGCACGACTCGAAGAACTCCTCGCAGGAGATGAAGAAACCCTAAGAGATACAGAAGATATTACCGATAGTAATAAAGAAAGCCTTAGCGGAAGAATAAAGGAGACGAAAAAAAGACTCGCTCTCCTTTCGAAAGAACTCAACGAGCCTCGAGACGAAAAAGACACCCTCCTCGAATACCCAACCGCCGCAGAGGAGGTTGAGTTCAACATGGCAGAAACGATTGATGAGATAGCTCGAACAAATCCCAAGAACGCCATACGTCTTCGACAGCTCCACAACACATTTGCTGACCTTGAACAGATGAAAGAGTTATTAGCGAATGAAGAAGATCCGAAAGGGCCTCCCCCACTCCCAAAAAGAGAAACCTCTGGTGCGATAAGAGAGAGATTGGCGGAACGCCTTGGAATTATTCTAGACCACGGGGAACGAGAGGCGAATATTATCGCTATTCAAAATGAAATAAGAGATATTGGGACAGCTTTTGTTGAAGTCGATAAAGAAATTGAACCACTTGAGGATAGATTAGCAAAAACTCGTATCTTTAAAGTACACGATCAGCTAGAAAAAGAAATTAAACCACTAAAAGAACGTCGCGAAAAGATAAAAAATCGTTATGACAACGCAGCAGATAGATATAATGAAGCCGCGATATTTCCTACCGCTCAAGAAGAATTAGAGGCCCGTCTTCAAATGCTCCGCATAGCCCGAGAGAACGATCCAAAGGATCGCGCCTCGGTAGATGGAGAAATTAATGATTTAGAACACCTAAAAAAACTCCTCCCTCCCCCACTTCCAAGAAGAGAAGGGGCTGTTTTAGAGAACAAAGAAACAGGAGCAGATCGACCCAAAGAAATGGAGACCCTCGCAGAGTCATTAGGCATCATTTTAGATCCCGAAAAACGTCAAGATCATATAGATAAGCTTGACGACATCTGTGGTGAAATTGGCGAAAAAATAGGGAAGCTAGACGAAGAAATATCAAGATTGCAAGTAAAACTGGAGGAAGTCCACGACAGCGAAATGCGAAAAGACGCGATAAAAGCGTTAAAACTCGCTGAACGAGAGAAACATCAACTTAAAGCAAAATTTGATGAGGCATGGGAAGAAGAATATCAATACAGAAACCGCTTCCCTGACGCTTCATATGAGATCCGAGAACGGATTATAAGCTTACGAGCAGACAAAGAAGACGATACTAATCTAAATGATAAAAAATTAATCGATGAACGAATTGATGCCTTAAGTAGGCTCAGAAAGTTATTTGACGCGGAAAAAGAAGCAAAAGAACAAAAGGGGGTTGGGAATCTGGGGCTGAACTACTCATACACCCCAGAAGCACACATAGTAGACGAAAAAGAATTGGCCGATGTAGTCATTCCTCAAGAAGAGGACGTAGACACTACCTCATGGAATAAATACGTCGCTCCGCCTGGAGAACGAGGCATTCCACCTCGTCGCCTACCTGGTCAAACACGAGAGTCGTTAATAGGACGTGTCGATCAAATAGACGCGATGATTAAAACAGGACGAGCAGCGGATGGAACAACGATGTCAAGTCCAATACGCCAGCAACTCGAACGTGGAAGAGCTGCCTTGGCAAGACGCTTGGAAACAATGCAAACAACTTCCACGGAAGAAGAGAACGACAATGGAAGAATATCCGGTACACGCGAAGCATTCCTGCCTTTTCGAACAAGCGGATCACTAGACTCAAAAACCCTAGAGGAAGATCAACTTATTACTGAGCACGAAGTAGCCAAAACCGAGCGAGCACAGACACGTGAGGCAAATGCCCAAGTATATAAAATGAGAGCACAAGAATATAAAAAAGACCTAAGAACTATAGTGAAAGCACTAGCCCAACAAGGAGAAACCGTAGAGATCCCCGGGGAACCAGGCGTGATTGCCGAACCAGAGAAAAAATCCTGGATCAGTTCCGTATGGACCAAGATAAAGAATCGACGCGAAATCGCTACTCTTAAGCAGCAATACGAAACCGCTCTCGAACGATATGAAGAGGCCGAGCAACAAAGAACTGCCGTAGAACGGGATATTCCTGTATTTGAAAAAGCGCGTATCGCTGGAAGGCAAGGTGGCTTTGCAGAGTCTTCAAAGACACTCGACAAACGCTTCAACGAAAAAAGTCGGTTTGAACAAGCTGTAGATACCTTGAAAAGAGTACGAGATCAGGGTCGTGAAGTATCAAATTATCTATTAACAGGAAAATCTCCTGACGGACAAACGCTAACAGATAAAGACAAAAACAATCTCCGTAAGGAATTCATAAAAGAAGTTCTTGCCGTTCAAAAACAAATCACCCCAGAGGACAGCCAACTTCTGGAGAAGGCAATGGAGGAAGTGGATGAAATCTACTATCCCGTAACAAAACTAGAGAGTTCAAACATAGGTCTACTACAGAAATTTGAATTAACCCCGGAAGATAGAAAAGGGATAGAAGATATAAAAGATGCGTCGTTACGTCAGCTAAAAACCCTAGAAGCAAAAGCTTCCGCGGGAAAAACTCGCGAAGAACGTGAACAGGCTCAAGCAGACCTCAGGGGAATAAAAAGAGACCTAGGCGGTAAGACAGTAAAAGAAATACATGCGAACCTCGTTCATTCAGTGGAAGCGGCCATGCAACTGAGAGCCTTAGAAATGGAGCCTGTATCTAAAAAGAGGCTCGTGCATAATTACCGCGAACGCTTACGTAGCATAGAACAAAATCTGGATCTAAAAGATGAGGTGAAAGTCACATTAAAAAATATTCAAGCCGACCTTGCACGAGCTGCGTAAGCCCCAATAACAAAAAAACACTCTGATATATCAGAGTGTTTTTTATACGTCTTGCCTGACTACAACGCTCGCTCCTTCACCTCTTTAACAATCTGCTCAACAAACACCGCTTTCTCAATCATCTCCTGCTCCGCCTGCCCACGTCTACGCACCGTTAACGGTCCACCGTCCATCTCCTTATCTCCCACCACCAACATCACGGGATACTTCGCCTTCTCGGCATTCCGAATCTTCTTCCCCACAGATTCCGTCGAACTATCCACATGCACACGCAAGTCATGCTGACCCAATTCTTTCGCCAATACCTGGGCAAATTCCACATGACGGTCTGCGACCGGCAAAATCGCGATCTGCACCGGCGCGAGCCAAACAGGGAATGCTCCCGCAAAATGCTCGATCAGAACTCCCATGAAGCGCTCAACCGAACCCAAGATCGCACGATGAACCATAATGGGCCGTTTCTTCGTTCCATCCGCATCCGCATACTCAAGGCCAAAGCGCTCAGGCTGGTTAAAGTCTAGCTGGATAGTAGCAAGCTGCCATTCACGCCCAATCGCATCCTTGGCCATAAAATCGAGCTTAGGGCCGTAGAAGGCCGCCTCCCCTTCTCCGATCTCCACTTCACGTCCAACGCCTCGCATAACGTCGGCCAGCGCCTTCTCGGCCGAATTCCAGGCCTCGTCTCCGCCTAAATACTTCTCCGGCTTCTGCGGGTCGCGCACACTCAAACGTACACGGTGGAATGACATGCCAAATCCTGCGTAAAATTTCTCTGCAATATGATAAATCGCCAACGCCTCATCTTGTACCTGGTCAGGCCGACAAAACACATGCGCATCATCCTGCGTAATCGAACGCACGCGCGTAAGCCCCTGCAACTGGCCGGTATTCTCATCGCGATACACCGTCGTCACCTCACTCATGCGAATCGGCAAATCACGATAGCTCCGAGGCTTTGAAGCATAAATCTGGGTATGGTGTGGACAATTCATCGGCTTCAAGACAAATTCCTCATCTGTCTTTTTGCTCGAAACATGGAACAAATCATCCTCAAACTTATCCCAATGCCCAGACGTCTTATACAAGTCAGATTTTGTGATATGAGGGATCCAAACACGTTCATAGCCATACGGCTTCATGAGCTCCCAGACAAAATTTGTAAGCAACTCACGAATCGTGACCCCTTTAGAGGTGAATAACGGCAACCCAGATCCGACGAGCGGAGAAAAGGCAAACAAATCCAATTCGAACCCCAACTTACGATGGTCGCGTTTCTCTGCTTCCGCCATCATCGTTTCATGCGCCACCAATTCCTCTTTGGTCGCGAAACAAAGACCATAAATACGCTGCATCTGTGGATTCGTTTCCTTCCCACGCCAATAGGCACCCGCCACATTTTTCAACTTCCAAGTGCCAATCTCCTTCGCCTCCGTGACATGCGGCCCACGACACAAATCGACAAAATCTCCTGTTCGATAGATAGAAGCCACTCCCACATTCTGAGGATCCACATCCTGCGCTTCTTCCACCGATACCTTCGTCGTCCCCTTGGTTTTAAGATCGGTAAGCAATTCAACCTTGTACACCTGCCCCATTCCCTGAAATAAAGTAATCGCCTCATCCAAAGACAGCTCTTCACGAGTAAAGGCCGGATTCTCGGAAACAATCCGCTTCATCATCTTATCAATTGCTTGGAGATCCTCCGGCGTGACCGAGCGACCAAGATCGATATCATAATAAAACCCATGTTCAACCACAGGACCGACTCCTAATTTTACCTCAGGAAACAAACGCTTGATCGCTGCTGCCATCACATGCGCCGCACTATGACGACGTGTCTCGATAGGGAACATAGAAGATAAGGAAGATGAGTAGGGCATACGTGTTTGGATGAAGAGCGAGGCGGAACCGAGGAGCGGAGTAAGCCGTATTGAACATACGGCGTCGAGCACCAGAGGCTCCAACGAAGCTATTCGCCGAACGCGTAGGTCCTAGATGAAATAAAAAACGAAACACTTAACAAATGTTTCGCACGGGACCCCATCTCTCGCAAGAGTCAGGGCGGTTCCACCCGCATTGCCAGCTAAGCCAGCCCCTTCATTTCTTAATCTGTCGACGCTGGTTGGTGAGGCCAGAGAATATATCTACTATGAAAGAAAAGGGTCGATGCTGTCAAGGCGTGGTTAACGTTCACGATTCCCTTCCTGATCTCTACTCCCCATATCCAACATATCTTCGTACACATCCGCCATATCTGGCACACGTGATTCAATACCAGAAAGCCACGCACCACTCATCTCCCCTTCAATCCATGCAAAAACAGCCGATCGGAAAGCGATGAATTGAGGATCATTCGGCCCCACAACCTGACTCGCCTGTCGCAAGATGTTGTTCAAAAATTCCACATCGGAATGAATCGAATCAATTTCACTCCGTTTAGACTCTGAAGAAATGACACGAGAAGCAAGGCGTGTATGCGATGAAAGAGTCTCTAAAGAAGAGTGACTACCGTACGTCGTCCGAGTCAAACGCGAGAATAAATAACGAAGCTGCGGGTCATGTACGCCTCTCGAAGTTAAAAAGGAGAGATCGTAACGGTCACGATCCTGCTCAAGAGTACGCACCACCCCTTGCCATCGACGAGCAAGAGCCGCTTGAGCCTGGGAAAGACTCGGCGAACGAAAACGATCCTGTCCATCCAATACATCATCCACCCTTTGCTTTGCATTTGACCTTGCTTGATCTTCAGGAGCTTGCACCCATCTTTGAATTGCTTGATCCAATGAGGGCAAAGCCAATCTCCCCAGCTCACTCGAAACCCTTTCAGAAAAATGCTCTTGCTGCACCCTCCCCCGATCCGCTTCTAATCTTGTCACTAACCGCTGGTGTGCCTCTTGACCATGTTGAAAAAAGTCCGATCCTCTCCAATCACCCACCAATCCAAGAATCCAGCCATACGGCATCATTTCGTCCAAAGGCTTATTATATTTCCTCGCTAAACGATGCGTGAACTGTACATTCACGGGCTGGCGTAATAAAGGATCATTTGCCGCCAACGGCTCCATCGTAAGCGCATCCGCCATTAATTCAGCAAATAATTCTTTGCGTTGAAGCCTATCCTCCTCTTGTTCTGAAGAAGAACCCCCTTCATACGCGTTTATATAGCTATAAATCGTGGTACTGTTATCATGTACAACTTCCTGTAAAGCACCCTGTAATCGAACTTTTATCCGTTCAGGGATCTGATCGGCATTCTCCGGATCAATTGCATGTGCAGCTTCATGAAATAAGGTGTGACTAAAAGAACGAACCGACTGTCCTTCTGCGGCATCTACGGTGAGGACAATGTGAGATCGTACTCCTTTATCTTCAGAGAGCGTGCAATGTCCCGCTTCATAAGGAGACGTACCGCGATAAGACGCGGGCATAGGGATATGCTGTGAACGATACTCAATACGATGAACATTTATTCCCGCTAAAGAACCAAAAGCTTCTCTTACCCCCGTCTGCAAAACAACAGGAGAAAAACCAACTTCTTGAAATGCATTATCAATTTTAAAATCAGAAACCGGTTCAGAAACAGTCGCCTCTCCACTGTGAGCCCTTGCCTCGATGGTTTCACGGATCGCCGACACTCGATCGACCGTGACGCCGATGCCACCCATAGTCTGCAATCCAAGAAACAATTTCCATGCTAACGCACCCTTAGAAGAACGCTGGAATTCCAACACACTCTCCATCCAAGATTTAGCTTTGCGATCAGCTAATACCTGCTCCGCCCGCTTCTCACTAACAGGCTTATGAAATCCAGCTAACGACTCAGCGCTCATACCCCTTTCATCTCTAGACGTAATTCTTCCCATCGTTTCGGCCAGGCTGCTTTCATCTCAGGAAAAAATTGTTGAATGAAAAAAGCAAGATCTTGTTTCATCCCATGACTCATCGGCCACGTAACGAGCTCATTCCAATAAGGAGCTGCCGCATCGGGAAGAGAGCAAAGCTCAAGACCATACCGAGACGCAGAGATCTGCAAGGCTTCAAAGGCATGAACATCTGAAAAAAGAACCCGTTCATGGACAAATTGCGTTGTCACCGTCTTTCCTTCTGTGCGTGTCACAGAACGAAGAACCTCAATCCCCTGCACTTGCCATTCCGATAGTAAAGTGGTCAAGCGCTTTTTCCCTTGCGCATTCGGAACAATCACAACAATCTTCCCGTTCTTTTCTTGAACCTCTCCCCAAAATATCTTTGTTTTGGCATCAAAGAGAAGATGCATATTAAGGAAATAATAGCACATAATACGCATAAATACGAAGACAGCTTACATAACGCTTGACATCCCCCCTAAATAGGCATGCAATAGAAGAACAGGCTCTTATTCCTATCACTACTTATATGGACAACAAGAATAACAGCACGACAAATCAACACAGCTCCTCCACCTCAGACATATCTACCCTCGCCACCAAATCCCAAGAAACCATGAACGCCATCAAACAAGAAGGCGAACGTTATATCGGCCAAGCCAAAGAACAATGGAACGACTTCAAAGAAGAAGCGCAAGACAAGGGTCAAGAAGTTCGTGAACAAGTAGATAAAGCAACGCGCTACGCAGATCGTTACGCACGCCAAAACCCTTGGCACGTCGCAGGGATTGCCGCAGCTATTGGAGCGTTCGCAGCCCTTATCCTCTCAGGCGGTTGCCGTCGTCGTCGCGATTAACTCACCATCTTTATCAACCTGGGAACCTATACATAAAACCTATAGACTCCCAGGTTGTCTGTTGTTATGCCTATTCTCCAATTAGCCATAAAATATCTTCTTGAACGTACTGGTGAAGCGGTATCTTCTCGTGTGACACACGCTCTGGCCCCTGTCGCTCCCTACCTTCGCCAATTAAGCCTGGGCTTAGGCTGCATCATCTTGAGCCTACCGTGCTTCATGCTGACATTATTATTCCTTACCGCCTCTCTCTTTCTACAGTTGCTGCACGGCTCAGACTGGAGCATTCCCGCGCTTTGGACCTCCCTCGTTACAACCATCGCGGGCGGAGGATTTTTAGGAGCTGGATTAACAATCCTTAAAAAGAAATACCGTCCCGAACAGGCATGAATAGATAGGCCTATGTCAGCTCAACCATCTATAAAGATGCTCCTTAAGAAAGCATACGCTGGCTGGAAAGAAGACCGCGGTTCCAATCTCGCCGCCGCTTTAACCTATCACGCGATCTTCTCGATCACTCCCCTCCTTCTCGTAGTCCTGGCACTCGTTGGAGCCCTCTATCAAGACTCGAGCACAGAACTACTCCAACAAATACGCGTGTTTGTCGGCAAGGATGCAACGGAGCTCATACAATCTATGCTCGAAGGAGGAAAGGTCGCTTCTCAGAGTGGGCCTGCATTTTTGATAGGTAGTTTATTAACCATCGTAGGCTCCATAGGCGTATTCAAACAATTAAAAATCGCCCTCGACATTATCTGGGAAATTCCTCCACGAAAAATTCCTTGGCGAGAAATCGTAAAACGCTATGCGGGCTTATTTTTATTGGTTATTTTTACGAGTTTCTTCTTCATCTTGTCGCTGAGCATAAGCACCCTCCTGAGCTCAACTCCCACGTACCTGTTAGACATGATACGTGGTTCAACCACGCTGTACGCGATTCTTACCCAACTCATTTCATTAGGGGTAAGCACCTTACTATTCGGGATCCTATTCAAAACACTTCCTGATACCCACATTCCCTGGAAAAATGTCTGGCGTGGCGCTATCTTCACCTCTCTCGTTCTAGCGATAGAAAAATACGTCTTCGGCTTTTATCTATCCCATAGCAGCGTCCAATCCGCCTACGGAGCCGCCGGCTCCCTCGTCGCCCTCCTCCTTTGGATTTATTACTCCGCTCAAGTATTCCTGTTCGGAGCAGAAATCGTGAATGCGGAACAAAGATTCGTGAAACGTGAATCGTGTAGCGTGAATCCCTGGTCCCTCCTCTCCTCTCCTCTCCTCTCCTCTCCTCTCCTCTCCTCTCCTCTCC
>JAGOUY010000007.1 GCA_018061025.1 Patescibacteria group bacterium | reverse complement strand
TGCAGGAAAAACTAAGTGGTACAGGAGAACCGTGACATTGTGGCTTTTGTGGATATATCGACCCATGGAACCATTCTACCCAACGATACGAACGCCGCAAGCGGCGAGGTACTAGCCCTGGAGGGAAAAGACGTCTCAACCATTCCCACCGAGCGTAAAAAATCGCAGCTGCGTTCAAAATCATCCACCTCGACCATCACCTCACACATCCCCTCCATCGTCTCCGCCGTAATTCGTTTATAGCTCATCGTCACTTTATCCCCCTCGTCCCGCACCCTCACCCACGCCCCCACGGCTCGTAAAGACAGCTCCAAAAAATCAAACGTCTTCCGCTTCATCAACCGTTCTGGCTGGACAAGCGTCGCTCCAGCTTCTTTCAAGCGACGACGAACATCCTCTGGATCAACACGCAAAAACTTCGCTTCGTATTCATGAGACATACATTATAGAAACATTATCGTCAGAGAAGAAAAAGGACAAGTGAAGATTGCAAAAACCCATCTTTCTAAGTAAAGTCTCGAAAGGAGAAGGTCATGACACGAGCAGAACTGATTCAAAGAAAGATGAGGGGCGAAAACGGCCTCTTCGCCGCACTCCTCGCAAACCCCAAGTTCGCCCTCCCGGCATGGTGGACACGCGGACAACACTGGACAAGCGACTGCCGCTCAACCCACCGCTAAGCGGACCACCCTCTCTTCCTCACAAGGGAACGCTCTTCCCTTCCAGATTCAAGTTCATGAATCATCGTGGACTAGAACCTGAGCTATAACTCCCCATTTCCAAACCTTATGTCCAATATCCACAAAGGAGGCTGCCACTGCGGCGCCGTCCGCTTCGAAGCTGACATCGACCCATCCAACCCAATAGTCTGTAACTGCTCCATCTGTGCCAAAACCGGGTACTGGTTGACCTTCGCTCCCGCCGATAAATTCAAACTCGAATCCGGCGAAGACAACCTTACAGACTACCAATTCAACAAGAAAATGATCCACCATTTCTTCTGCAAAACGTGTGGCATCCGTTCCTTCGGTCGCGGCAAAGGACAGGATGGGACAGAAATGGTCGCAATTAACGTTCGCTGTCTCGACGACATCGACCTAGACACGCTCGAGCCAAAGAAATTTAATGGGAAGGATCTATAAGATCCAAAACAACAGCAACGCTAACACAATGCGATAAAATCCAAAGATCAAAAAGGTATGACCGCGTACAAACGCGGTCAATGCTTTTACAGAGGCAAGCGCAACTAAGAAAGAGACAACACAGCCAAACAGCATGAGGCCAAATTGATCTCTAGAGAAGCTCGAAGCATTCTTCAATAAATCCAATCCCACCGCCGCCCCCATCGTTGGAATTGCAACTAAAAAGGAAAACTCTACCGCCGTCTTCCGCTTAAGCCCCAACCACATTCCTCCCAGGATCGTCGAAGCCGAACGCGAAACCCCAGGGATAACCGCGAGCGCCTGAAACAACCCAATTCCAAGCGCTTGCTTATAACTAATCTCTTCCACGCCCTTTTCCTCCTTCCCTTCTTTCTGATGCAAGAACTCAAACACCATCAACACAACTCCCCCAATCAATAACGACCACAAAATAATCGACGTATTTCCCAATAAAAATCCTTTAATAAACGGATACAACGCTACTCCGATTATTCCCGTTGGAATAAACGCTACCACAACTCGTTGAATAAGCTTCCAATCCTTCAATAACCGTTTAAACCACAAACTCACCACCGCCAAGATCGCCCCCAACTGGATCGCAATGTCAAAGCTCTTCAAAAACTCCGTCTCCGGCAAGCGCAAGAGCTTCCCCGCCAAGATCAAATGAGCCGTCGAAGACACGGGTAAAAACTCGGTTATGCCTTCGATAATGGCTAAGAGAAGGGCGTGGAGGTAGGACATACATTTGCTTCAAAGTAGCATTACTTAGCCCGCTAATAAAGCCTTGGCGGATGGCATGCTTTCAAGCACAGGTTTTAATTTTTCCATACCCGGAAAGGCCAAGAACCTATCATAGACAGAAGATCCATCACTTGAAGGGCTATCAAGACTTGCAAACGCACGAACTAAATAATGCTTTAAGGCATCAAAATGTCCACCTGCTGCCGAAAATGCCTTTAACAACATCTTAAATTCACGATTTATCTTGCCTTTCCGTGACAGAATCTCTTCCATCATCCCCTTGAAAAAGGGCCCGGTTTCTTGATGGGTATCGTGCAATACCTGAACACGTTCCGCCCAAGCATCTGCCGTCATATCTGGGACGGCAACATACGTCTCCAAGATCTCTCCCAACCGCTTCACAATAGGAGCAGAATCGCCAAATCCACCTTGTAATAATAACAACTGGCCCACAAAATCGCGAAAATCAGGTCGATAATCACTCACCTGATCTACTTTTACCTCAACACTTCTCCCCGCACTTCCAAAGTCAATCAACGTAACTGCCTCGCGCCTTGGATCAAGATTAATACGTACGTTTCCCGCATGCTCATCGGCATGAAAAATTCCGTCCGTTGTAACCTCACAGATAAGATCTAAAGCCAATTGCGCACGCACACCACTATAATCCAAATGAGCAAAACGCCAGGCCACCATCTGTCCATGCTCGTGATACATTTCATTAAGATCCTCTTCAATATTCCGCCTACGCGTTTGCTGTTTTGCATCCAATACAGCCATTTTACAAAGTCCCTGATATTCTTCAGCCTCCGCCAAACTAAGCCCGGGCACATACTCGTCCACCATCAACTGTAACGTCTCAACACGCCCTTCACCCTTACGAATCAAATGGATAAGATCAGGAACATCTAAACGAACCTTAGGCTCAGCACCGGCCTCCCCCTCTAGTTGGACAGAAGCCTTACGATCATACAACTTTTTATCCATGGCCTGCTGTGTAGCCGCTTCTTCCGAAAAATCAAATTCCGCCCTACAAGCATCTACAATCTCCGGCAAAAGGAATTCTGGCACATCGAGAGGAATCTTAACCAAATCCGCGAAGATCTTCTCCAAAACCTGAACGTCTTCCTCAAAGTTTTTTTCTATCGTAGGCCGTGGAGCCTTCACGACGACTTCCCGTCCATCCGTTGTCCAAGCTTTATGCGCTTGTTTGATAGAAGCACTCCCAAGACATTTTCCTACCTGAACAATACCGAATGCTTGGTTTTCTTTGCCTTTTTCAGCCAGCAACCCGCCCACGCGCAAATACGTAAAAATCCCACTCTTCGCAAACGGGGTTGCGCGGTCACGGACCGAGGAAAGCTCTTGGCGTATGTCCGGATCCACACCCAAATCTTTTTGCTCAGCAATAACTTGGCCAGCCTTAATTCCTACCACACCCACTTGTTCCAAAAACAAACGAATCGCTTGAGCTGCCGTCAACTCTTTTCCTTGAGTGCGTAACTCGTGCATCTTTTTGGTCACTGCCAAAAACAATTCAACCCGTCGAGAAGGAGAATAATATTTGAAGGCACCGATAAAAACGGTTTCTAGGACCTTTTTGAGTTGATCACGGTCGCCGCCTTCTTTTTTGATCAGCTGAGCAAAATTTTGGTCATAAAACTTTTTAATGAATTCCAAAAATATTGCTTGATTTTCTAATAAGGAGCGGTTTTTATAATCATTAGACAAATTCCAGTCTGTCGAAACCTCGAACAGCCCCTTATCACCCAGCAAAGCATTATAGAGGACAACCTTACGCTCTGCCTGACTCATAGCCCAAAATGCTTCGCGCTCTTCATCCGCATTTACCCCAAAGGCAGCACCTTCCAAATACCGATCATCAGGAACCTCGCCCTGAAAAATCCAAGATAGCGTTCTGGATCGACTCTCACGATCTTGAAAAACAGCCAAATAATTTTTCACTTGTTCGACCGGGCCAAACACGACCTTTTCTCCTTTCTTTTTCTCTACCTGCGGTTTACGGACCAAATTTGTATAGGTAGCATCTTCGATAATCCGCATATGGTCTGCTGTCACCGCATAATCCAAGGCAAACCGCTCCAGCAACTCGTCGCGATTATAACTCGCATAGGGAAACAACTTAACAACATGGGAAAACACACCATGAAATGCTTTATCACGTGCAGCAATCTCCTCTTCCTGAGTAGCATGACGTCCACGAGGAAGGGTTTCTTGATAGGTATCCTCATACTGGACACGCAATCGATCCGCTTCAAGCTCAATAGCTAAACGCTCTAGTCCCTCGGCGACACCCGCCGTCATTCGACCAGAAATATCACGCAAAATAGCAACTAAATCGGCTTTTTCTTTTGCATCAAACAAATGCGCCTTAGTCGCCAGCCCTTCTACCCGCACCAACGTGTAACGAGTGAAGTACGCATCTTGCAACGCGCCATCATCTTTACCATGGGCAAAATGCTGATGAAGATCAACCTCTTGCCGCCTACAAGTGATACCTTCCGCCGCTAACTGATCTTTAAGACGAGAGCCCTGCAAATATCGCCACAATTTTTCGTGCAAGGCATTCTCTAAATAAAAATCACGCAGTACACTCGCTTCCGGCATCCACTTTGCCGCCCATTCACCAGCCACATCTTTATCCTGTTCAGAAGAAACTATTTCTTCAATGATTCTGACCGAGAACGCCTTTTCACTGACCACTTCTTTATCAGGCTGACGACTCACCGCATCAGAAAATACATACAATGATCTTGGAGATACATCCCCACCTTGCTTCCACCGCTGCTGAGCATCCTGTTTACGAAAAACGTGTGCTTCTTTAACAAGATCGCCAAAGGTGGACGAGTAACGCTCATAACGAAAGGCTTGATCAGCATTCATTTCCTGCTCCATTTCCTCGGATGTTTTTGCCGCCAATTCATCCGGAGATGCCATCCGTGGCGTATGATGAATACGATAGACCGCATACTTAAGACGCAAACTATTAACCGTGCCTTCAGCGATGTTATTACGCACGTATTGCGTCATTAAATCCGTCGCACGATTCGCTTTAGCGCCCTCAGGCGTCTCAAGACGCATCTGACGTAAATACGTTTCAGCCACAGCCCGATTTTTTACAGGCTCTTTTTTCCAAGCTTCAAATAGGAAAAAGTCCCGAATAACCCCTCTCTCCAACGCACAGGCTTGTTCAAATACATCCGGCTCCCCAATCTTTGCAGCTAAAACACCTCTAAACTCTTTTACCGTATCCCACTGAGACTCAACTCGCTTAGTTACTCCTGCGACAAAAAGTCTCTTTAATTCCTCCTCCTCCGGACAACCAATTTCCCTTAAAAGACCTTCTGCAAGCTTAAAACACTGATCTTCATGAGACTCAGGCGCTTCTCCCGCATTTAACACCTGAGCCGGCGCAAACGGCATGAGCACTTTCCCCATTTCAACGAGAACAGGCCTAAAGGCGGG
Organism: Patescibacteria group bacterium; assembly: GCA_018061025.1. Taxonomy (GTDB): domain Bacteria; phylum Patescibacteriota; class Patescibacteriia; order 2-12-FULL-60-25; family 2-12-FULL-60-25; genus JAGOUY01. The sequence goes on along the minus strand of JAGOUY010000007.1, from coordinate 88,577 downwards.
ATCTTCAACACACGCACGAGTCGTCCCTCTATCACCAGGAGTTTGAATAATCTTCTCAAATTTGGCTCGCAGCAACGGCTCTTCATCCCAAAGCTGTTTAAGAAACATCGGCCAAGAAAAAACGGCATTCCCCCAAGAATTTGTCTCAAAAGCAAGATTTTTTAATTCAGGCTTCAGCACCTTAACCTCTTCTAACACGTCTAATTCACGCATATCATCCCACAAAGGATTGATATCCTCCCATTCCATGAGCGCTATCTTGCGTTCCATAAGACGCAGCCCTTCCGGACTCTCTTTTGCCCAACGTTCTCCATGAAGGATCTTTGCCTGCTTAAACGTCCGAACCAAAAGAGGGATATCTCGCACCCCCAACCCTCGATCTGCACCGCCCGGATAGGATAAGTTATTATCCTGCCCAAGTTTACCGGCAGGGTAGAGAAAGCCGGCACCAAAATAGAGAAGCAACTGTTCTTCCATGTCTACGGCGTAACCCCCTGGGCCATAACGCTTAAACCGATCCTCAAATCCGTGAGCTTTCGCATATTTACTCCAATCCTTACCCTTACCGCCTCCATTCGAAAACTTAAGACAAAAAACAGCTCCTGGAGGATACTCAAGTAGATAATCTACCAAAGGCTGTTCAAGAAAATCCCCCGGATGAGTATCACGATAGGCGCGCAACGCCTGGACCGATTCCTCAGCCTTGCCAGGATCAGCCCCCACCAAATCAGCACGAATTGAGATCAGGTCTTTTGTTTGTGGAATACGAGCTAACGCAAAATCTACATCACCAAAAAATTGTTCACGAAACGAACAGAACTCCTCTAAACGAAACCTAGACGGCTCAAGAAGCTCATGAAGAGGAGTGCTATCAGCCAGATAGGGTGCCATATCAGCTAACGCCGCAGCAGAAAACCGCTCAGACGGTTTTGGCTTAACCGCGCCGGCCTGACGAAGGCGATGAAACAGAAGAGCGTCTCTAGTGGGTTCAGGAAGCATAAGGGAGATTAATCGCGTTAGCATCACAACGCTCCATTTCATGCGCTCCATCAGCTAACAAACGCATAAATTCTTCAGAAAATAGTCGATTGAGTAACCGTCTTTGAGCCCCTTCTTCTTGCTTAGAAGTAAATCCAAGATGGCGTAAAAGCTGGCTACCACGTCCAAGCTCTAATTCACGCATCCAAAAGAAATCACCTGGCAACCCCTCGGCTCGTGCTCGATTCTCCAACGCCTCTTTGCACCGCTCAAGCAAGACACGCTTGGAAGGCTCTTTGCCATTCGGCATCGGTGAACGCCAACCTAACTCAAGATAACGACGAAAGATATTACGCTTAAGATTAAACAAATCCTCCGCTCTCACAACCGCCGAACCGAAGTTTTCATGCTTAATACCCGGAGTACCGTATTGATAGGTGAGGAGGCTGGGATGAAAACTAGCGATGCGAATACGCTGAAGACGCTCACCAATAGTCACCTCATCTTGTAATCGCGCTTCATCACCCAATGAACCACGCACGATAACGCTAAACGGCGCTTGTTTTGGACGATCTTGGCCATCCTCATCTAAATAGGTGGGAATTCTTTTCACCGACAAACATCGAAGATAGTCAAAAACTTCAGGCAGAGTGCGAACTTCTTCTAATGTCATCTGACAAATCGTGTCATGTATCCGATCTCCATCACACAACAAACCACTAAATACACCTTCAAATAATAGTTGTTTCGCCGCCGGATTAGACGCAGCCTCCAACTTAAACTCTTGACGGATATGCCCAGAATCCATTTCTCGTTCAAAAATCTTATGAGCCGCCTGGAGGTAACGCCAAGCTAATGACTGAAGAGGAGTAGCCTCCAATGTGGGCTTAGCCTCCAAGTGATAAGCCTCAGGAGGGACAAGTGGAGCATAGGCTCGCAGACGCTCATCGAGAGTGAATGCCTGTTGCTTAAGAGGTTTACGCTCCGTTGCAGAAATGACCACTGACGATTGGGCCACCGGAGCTTGATAGCCAGCCAAGCGACCCTCCACCATACGCTTCAAACCAGTAAGATTCCAGGCACCAACCACCTCCGGAGAAGTAGGAGCACGTGCAGAACGTAGCCGCTCGATAAAGGCAAGCTTATTCGTTAACTGTTCGTCATAGTACTCCTGACGCTGGCTAGCTCCAAACACGTGTTTTTCTGTCATCCATTCAACCATAAGAGCTCTGCAGTGTGGATAGATATCTGCATGACTAGCTATATTTCTTGTCTTAGTTTCGCCATGCTTCAGATAGGCATCCCAAAAACGCACCGCTTGAGGATTTGCCCCATCAAACAACTCTTCAATCTTTTTAAAGTAGACTCCTCGTGCATCGACATTAACATCGTGCTCAAGAAAAAAATCACGCACTCGTTCCGTACTCCCTGGACGCACTTGACGAGGAGAGAACTCCTGAACCAACGTAGGCGCGGGCTCCGTCAAAGCAATCTCGCGAACAGAATCAGAAAAGCCCTTAATATCAGCATAAACCGCCTTATTTGTCTGTGGAAATACGTACGTCCAAGGAGCATATTTTTCACTAGATTGTCCCAAAGCAGGATCTTGAACCAAACGCGATTCATAATCATCCTGCATAGATAACGCACGGTTGGCACGAGCCAAAATAACTTCAGACAACGGACCATCCGTTTCCAAATCGTGAAGAGCAGCTGCAAGACCCATGCGCATATCGATGTGCTCACGCAAACGCGTACCCGCCATCTCCACATCTCTTAACGTCATCTTCGGGTCATGTTCGAGTCGCTCCACAATACCTTCTAAATCCTTCATGGCTACAGCCTCCCCTATTTGACGACGGAAATCTTTACGTAACAATCGATCAACCTCATGAAACACATCTGGTGAAAACGTATCGAACTTCTTTGCTGCAGAAAAAAATGGTTGATCAGGCCGCTCGTAAATCTGCCACAGCTCTTTTACACGATTCTCCGTAACGGGATGTGTTTTTTGAAAGTAATGACCCAACAACTGCTTCCAAGCAGCCGCGTGTTTCTGGACAGATTCCATCATCTCAATGCCTGCTCGCGGATTATACCCTGCTCGATCAGCCGCTTCTAACCCAACGGTATCCGCATCATACTCGTATCGCTGATTCTCTTCATCGTCATCTGGTGGCTGATCTGGATTATAGCCAGACTGTTTCAAATGGGCTAATTCGTGGCCCAAGATAAACGCTAAATGATCAGGAGTAAAAGCCTTTCCCTGTTTAGCCAAAAATTCTTTAGCATTATCAATAAAACCAGCGTGAACAAAAACACGTAACGGAACATTCGATGTTTCTTCGATCCCTCCTTCTCGTGCCACACCAAGAATGAACGCATTAAAATCAGGACTGCGCGTAATCTCTAACTCGACAGGCCGCTTAAACCCCAATTGCTCCACGACTCTCTGTAGAACCTGATTCGTCTCTTTAAATAAAATAGACTGCTCTTTTTCCTTATCAGACATGAGTTCATCGGTCGTCTTGATGTGCTCCCAATAAACACGTTCTTTTACTCCACGAACAGACTGCGCCAACATCTCGCGTGATTCCATAAACTCCTTTACTCGCGGAGTTATTTCTCCACGACAAATACGATCATCCTCCAACTCATACTCTAACGCCTTCCAAAACTCAGGTTTAATCGTTTTTGCCACTTCTCCTGGCACCACAAATTCAGCACCAAGATCCGCTCCTTCTTCCAACGCTCGCTCACGCTCTTTTTGCAGCGCCCCCCAAACCTTCTGTGCAACTTCTCCCACATAAGAAGGGCGCTTCATGAGGTCATAGATCGCTCGTTGAGTATCCTGATCACAAGGAACGCGATACATTCCAGAGCCCTCCCTCTCCTGGGGAGGTAAACGCTCTTTCTGCACAGCAGGCATGGCGGACATAAGACTAAGAATAAGTATAGCCGAAAAACAAAAGCAAGAAAACAAAAAAACAGCTCTTATTGAGCTGTTTTTTTGTTTAACTATTTCACAAACTCCACCACCTCCTCAAACGGTCGTCTCACCTTTGGACGCTTCGCCGCCGAATCCTCCCCACGATACCCAAAGGCAATCATACTCGTTGCCGTCAGATTCTTTTCTTTCAGCCCAAGCACCTCATCCACCCCTGCTGGCATAAACCCTTCCATTGGCCCCGCATCAATCCCAAGCAAAGCCGCGGTTTCAATCATAATCCCCAGAGGGATATAGGTTTGGCTCCGCACCCACGTATCCACCTCCGCATCACTTCTTGCGGCTAGCGATCCTTCTACCATGTTCTTAAGACCATCCAATTTAGATGGATCAACTCCTTGCTGCTTCGCACAGCGCTCGATCAATTCTTGAGTAATATGCTCTCTTACATCCGTGCGTCGAGCCACGACGACTAAATGAGAAGCGTCCGTAATCTTGGGCTGACCAAACCCAACTTCACGCAATTTGGCACGTACCTCAGGATTCTCAATCACCAAAAACTTCCACGGCTCAATCCCAAATGAACTTGGAGCCAAGCGCGCTGCCTCTAAAATCGCCCGCATCTCTTCTGGAGACACGCGCTTCTCTGTATCAAACACCTGCGTCGCATACCGCCAATTCAACGCGTTGAGAATTTCTTGGATCATATCTATTATTCTTATCACGGATACATCTTTAACACCATTTCTTCTCGTCATCCTTGACGCAGCGAAGCAAAGATCGAGGATCCATCCCTGTCTTGTCATTCTGAGGTGAAATCACCTGTCGCAAAATGCATGCTGAAGCCGAAGAATCCCTTGCGTGTTCGTCTCCGGACTATCAGACGGAAACAATCGCAAGGGATTCTTCATTACAAGCATATTCTTTTGTTTGTGGATTTCCATTCAGAATGACAGGGAGACTTGAAACAAAGACAGGTATATGATAATATCATATTAAATAATCATACATCTATGTCTACTCTTTCCGTCCCACTTCCTGTCCATTTAGAAGAATTCGTAGAACAAATGGTCACGCGTGGTTACGGGACGAACAAAGCCGATGTCGTACGTCGTGCCTTAAATCGCCTAGCCGAAGAAGAAGCGATTAATAGCGTCATCCAAGCCGAACAAGAAATACGCGAAGGCAAGATCGTGAAAGGCGACTTAAAGAAAATCCTGAAGTCCCTCAAATAATCCTATGGAAGTTGGCTACTCCCCCACCTTTCTTAGGCAGCTAAAATCCCTTCCCTCCGAACTGCAGGCAGAAGCCATTGAAAAAATCGAACTCTTTCAACGACAACTAAACCATCCCCAGCTAAAAACCCATAAATTAAAGGGAAGGCTAAACGGAAGATACAGCTTCTCGGTAAATTACCGTACGAGAATCGTATTCACATTTTCAAACACCAAAAAACCACGCGTCGCATACCTTTTAGCCATAGGCGACCACGCGGTTTATTCCTAACACCTCTCTACGCATTCAAACTCGTATTCTTACGGCGATCTTTTATATACTTCGACAAGGAAAAATCATCCGCGCCAAATAAAGCGATCGCCAAGGTGGCACCCGCTAACCCAAAATCACGCACACCAACCGCATTGATGCCCAATTCACGTGCAATTAATAACAAATGAACACCTAGCACAAATCCTAATAGACGGACAAATACCCCCAACGCCAACAGAACTCCGGCCACAATCTCAAACCACCCATTTAGCATGATAATCGTAGCTGCCGACATACCAGACATCCCCGTCGCCCAATCTGGAACCATACTCATCCAAATATCAGGGCTCGTAAGCTGGGAAATCCCAAACCAAATATAAACGGCTGCTAATGATAAACGCAGCAAAAGCGGAGCATAACGAGATAAACCTTTCATATGCAAGAGATAAATAGCAATTAGACAAAAGACATCCTCAGCATAGCATGTTGATGATACGAATAAAAACGGAGACTTCTCATCAGGAAATCTCCGTTTTCTCTTCTCTTTCCTCTTGTTTAAGAGGAGAAATCGATCACCATCGAGCTGTTTACCTGGGTCGAACCCGACATCATCTTGCCCCACACCTGTACCCGGTCTCCCACTTTAAGATTCGTCCACTCTTTTCCATAGTAGGAGCTTGTCGCCAAAATAGCACCCGCTACATTCACGGTATATATCTTCCCATCCGTACCATTCAGCGTGAGTGTTGCCCCACTCATCGCAGACACCGTCCCATTCAAACGGACTTGTTCCTGTTTAACCGTGACCCGAACCTTATTCGCCGTAATATTGTTATTCGTATTATTCCAAATACCATCTACATGTACCGTCGCCCCAACCACTACATCTGCTAACGTTGCCGCGGCACCATTTTTCAAGAACTTCGTGTTCGCGGAGGTTAAAACCGTCTGCATTCCCCGATTCTGGCTCTTAAGCACAAAGCTATTGCCCGACACGGACTGCACCGTCCCACTAAACGTCCCATTACGCGCCTGTAAAGAAAAATCTTCGATCGCCTTCGCTTTAATCGAAGTCCCAACCAACGTTCCCTGCACAAACACCTGGTCATTCACTTGGATATCCGCAACCGTCATCGTCCCTCCATAGCGACGGACGAGTTTCGCCGAAGAGGCATCAATCACATAGCTAGATCCGTTGTTCCCTAACACGGTAATATTCGTTCCCGAGAGAGCCGTAACCTTTCCCATCAAAGATACTTGTACATCCGTGGAAGATTTTTTGGCATCCTGACGAACAGCCGCCTTTACCTTTCCATTGAGAGAAAAAGATGACGTTTTCGCGAACCCAACAAGGGGCATGAGTGTGGTTAATACTAACAAACTTCCAACAGATAAAGATTTCAACATAGGATTAGGTAAGATGGATAAACAATATTCTCCTTACCTATCTATACCAACAACTGCCAAAGATGTTACAAATGTTTTAAACACGTCGAATTTCAACTAAATTAACCATGCCTGATTGCCCAAGCGGCTCCCCAGCGACTACCACAACCTGATCCCCTTTCTTTACCTTATCTTGCGCCACCAACTCCGACATCGCCGCCTCAATCAAGGCCGGAACCGTCTTGCACGGAGCAATCACAAGCGGAGAAACCGCCCAAGACAGGTAGAGCTGACAAGCCACGCGTTCACTCGTCGTCGCCACAAAAATGGGCACCGGTGGACGTTCACGTGAAACAAACCGAGCGGCCTGACCTGATAAGGAGGCGACCAATACCGCTTTTGCTCCTGAAGAAGTCGCCAAGGCGCTCGCAATATTCGTCATCGCTTCTTCCTGACTCCCCGTCGTCCGAACCGGCGTAGATACATCATCATAAATACTTCCCTCCGTTTCACGAATCGCAGCCGTCATCGCTTGAACGGCCTCCAGAGGATATTTTCCCGTCGTCGTTTCTCCAGACAACATCGTCGCATCCGCGTGGTCAATCACCGCATTCGCAATATCCGATATTTCTGCACGAGTTGGACGTGGGTTGCGGATCATCGAATCCAACATCTGCGTGGCAACCACAACCGGCTTCGCCGCCCGCAAACAAGCGGCAATAATCCGCTTCTGCATCACAGGTACCTTCTCAAAGGCCATCTCAACCCCCAAATCTCCGCGCGCCACCATAATCCCATCAACTTCAGCAATAATCTCATCCAACTGCTCCATTGCCTCCGCCTTCTCAATCTTGGCCATGACCCGAATCGGCGGTTCATGGGGCAATGCCAGCTCTTCTTCGTAAAGATGAATGAGTTCCTTTAGTTCACGCACATCTTGTGCCGAGCGCACAAACGAGATCGCCACCCAGTCGACGTTTTGCCCGACACCAAATTTCAAATCTTCACGGTCCTTCTCGGTCATGGAAGAAATCTTGAGTTTTGTACTCGGTAAATTCACCCCTTTACGCGGAAGCAGCGTTCCCCCATGCACCACGCGACAGGTAATATCACGACCATGAACAGACACGACTTCAACTTCTAACAAACCATCATCCATTAAAATACGTTCGCCGGGACGGACGCAGGCATGTAAGTCTAAATAATCAACATGAATGAAGGTGCTCTTCTCATCCGTAGTAAATATTATCTCTTTGCCATCCTCTAAAATAATCCCTTCTTTAGGGACATTCTGCACACGAATTTTTGGCCCTTGGAGATCTTGGAGCACCGTTAAGGGCTCGCCCAGCTCCTTCGCCAAGCTCCGAATCATCTTGATGTACCCGGCATGCTCCTCATGCGTTCCATGAGAAAAATTTAAGCGGCAGACATTCAATCCAGCTTCAACCAACGATCGCAACATATCGGGCGTCCCACAAGCAGGACCGATCGTCGCCACAATCTTCGTACGTTTTTGCATAGTTATTCTTTACTATACAGCACCGCAGGCAAAATACCTATCCCCTCTTTTGCTTCTTTTTTCCTTTGCTGACTGTAAGCAACCGCTTCACCTCCGCTTCAAATGTTTCCACATCTTCGAAGGAACGGTACACGGACGCAAAGCGAATATACGCAATTTTATCAAAGCCTTTTAGCTCTTGCATGACAATTTCTCCCACGTCTCCACTACGGATCTCCATGCTTTTTCGCCGCTGAATCGCGCGCTCAATTGCATGTACCAAGGTACGAAAATCCGTTTCCGTATAAGAACGCTTCTCTAATGCCTTACGTAAGCCTCGCTCAATATTTTCACGCGCGTAGGCCTCACGTCGGCCATCACGTTTTACGACCGTTAAATCCAACAACTCCACTTCTTCCGAAGTAGAGAATCGATATTCACATTGGTCACATTCGCGTCTGCGTCGCACCGACGTCCCATCTGGCGCTAAACGAGAATCCACCACACGCGTATCAGGATGGCTGCAGACAGGGCAATGCATACCACTACATCATCTTTTTGCGGATAAAGGCAGGGATTTCTAAATCCTCCTCTTCATCCCCTCCACCTACGCCCATTGTGGAAGGACTCGTGGACTTAGGCATATGCCCCGACGGCTGTGGAGCGCGAACAGGAGGCGTATGCATGTAGCTCGGAGGCGTCACATGCGGTTGGTGAGCCGCCGGTTGCGCAGACGGCATCATGGGCTGCGGAGGAGCAACGGGAGCCATGGGTGGCTCTGGTTGGGGCTGTGGAGCATACGTAGGCTGTTGATAGGATTGCTGATGTTGAACAACAGGCGGAGCGACCTGAACCGGAGCCGTGTGTTGAGAAGACTGCGAAGCCGCAGGACGGCTTGGCGCCTGAAAAGACACACGTTCAAGCGGTTCAGGCGGAGCCGTATGCATCACAGGCCGTGGCGCAGACGCTTGCTGCTGTAAAGAACCAGAGCTGAAGGCAATCTTAGGCTTTGGCGCAGCAGGACGCGTATCAAAACCGGTAGCGATCACGGTAACCTTGATTTCATCCTTCATGCCCTCATCAATAATCGCACCAAAAATCACCCGCGCTTGAGGATCGGCCGACTGCGTAATCACCTTCGCAGCCTCAGACACCTCATACATGCCCAAATTTGAGCCACCCGTAATCGTAAACAAAATACCTTTCGCCCCATCGATCGATACCTCTAAAAGTGGAGAAGCGATGGCAGCTTTGGCCGCATCGGCCGCACGGTTATCGCCATGTCCATGACCAATACCCATGAGCGCGGAGCCACGATTCGACATGATCGAACGCACATCGGCAAAGTCGACGTTAATGAGACCCGGTACGGTAATCAACTCGGAGATCCCCTGCACCCCCTGGCGCAAGACATCATCAACCATTTCAAACGCATCCACTAAAGAGGTTTTACGATCAATAATTTGTAAAATGCGATCATTCGGGATCGTAATGATCGTATCTACCTGCGCTGCCAATTTTTCATACGCCGCATCCGCAATTCCTTTACGCTGGGCACCTTCAAATCCAAACGGACGTGTCACGACCGCCACGGTTAATGCTCCTAAATCTTTGGCGATACTCGCAATAAAAGGAGAAGCTCCTGAACCCGTTCCACCACCAAGCCCACAGGTGATAAACACCATGTCTGCCCCTTTGAGCATTTCGCGGATTTCGTTCTGCGCTTCTTCTGCAGCCTTCAAACCCATCTCTGGATCCATCCCTGCTCCAAGCCCACGAGTACTAGCCTTGCCAATATGCAGCTTGTGTTGGGCTTGCGAATAATGCAACGCCTGCACATCCGTATTCATGGCGATAAATTCCACGCCACGAATCTTGGACGCGATCATACGGTTCGTTGAGGAACCGCCGGATCCACCTACGCCAATGACTTTAATCTTGGCAAAGGTTTCGATGTCAGGCTTGATCTCCGCCATATATCAGAAAAATAAAGGAAAACTGAACAAAAAATGTATACGTTACAGACTCTTATCAAACAAAGGATGACAGCTCATCCTTGCCCTCCCACCATACTGAGCGAACCGCAGGAGGTCAAGAAAAGATCAAGGAAGAAACGACTTAAAAATCTTCTTAAGCGGAGACCCCAGCTTTTTAAAGATATCCCCACCCTTAGCCGCCACCCCTCCAAACCCCCTGCCGCCCAACCTAGGTTCACGCTCCCCCTCAAACCCCCACAGAACAAGGCCAACAGCGGTCGAAAACGCCGGATCTTGAATGACATCGACGACCTGGCTCTGGACTTGAGTGGCCGCCGCTAAACTCGCAGGTAAACGAAGCGTGCGCTTGGCCACCTCGACCATGCCACGTAATTTAACCCCACCACCGGTCAACAAAGCCCCGGCAGGCAACATCCCGCTCCGCTGAATCTTTTTAAGTTCTTTTTCTACACGTTCAAACAATTCTTCTACACGTGCCTGGGCGACATCAGACACAAAGCGCGAACCCACAATCTCGCTCTGGGGCGCCCCAAACTCTTGCAAATCAATCATTTCATGCTTGAGGACCTCGTCCGCATTCGCGGAAACCACGGTTCGCTTAATCTGCTCTGCCACATCAAGCGAGGTACGCAACCCAATCGCAATATCAGAGGTAATGTGGTCAGCTCCAATCGGAATAACAGCTGCATGGATCAGCTCGCCCTCCTCATACACCGCCACCGATGTCGTGGAAGCGCCTACATTGATAACAACCACACCTACATCTTTTTGACGCGAACTGGCGACGGCCTGAGCCGAAGCCAACGGATTAAAAACTAATTCATTAATATCAATCCCCGTCCGAAACACGGCTTTTGTACAATTACGCACATTAGCTGCCTGTCCCTGCACAATTTGCGCATCAACCTCTAAACGAATGCCCTGCATCCCAATTGGGTCTTTCACAGCTTGCTGCCCATCAATACTAAAACGTCTTGGCAAGATATGGAGGATTTCAAAATTCGCCGGATTAACCACGGAACGAGCGGATTCCAATACGCGTTGTACATCTTCTTCACGAATCTCGCTTTCTGGACGTGAAACGCCTACAACCCCCTTGGCCAACTGAACCTGAATGAGGGGGCCACCCAATCCAACATAAGCTTCTGTAACCGGTAATCCAATTTGACGCTCCGCTTGTTCTAAACACGCCGAAATAGAACTCACCGCTTCTTCAAGTGAGTTGACAGAACCCTTGGAAATTCCTTGCGATGGAACCTCAACGGCTCCGAGCATTGTTAAAACCTCGCGTTTATCTGCTCCGACCGTAACTTGGCCAGCCACAAGGCGGATAGACGAACTCCCGAGGTCAATGCCGGCGATGAGATGTTCTTTCATACAGCGCGCAAGGCAAAGAAAATGGAAGGCAAAAAAATCATGAGTCCTATGAGGACCGCAAAGAACGATGACATGAGAACCGCAGCCGCCATGAGGTCTTTAATATCGCGTGCACTCTCATGAAGCTGAGGCTTCACAAGATCTACGAGACGTTCCATGGAACTGTTCACCAATTCTAGCACGAGCACGATCATCACCACAAACCACACCACAATCCTCTGCCAAGGTAAAACCGGAAGCGCAAAAGAGGCCGAAACTGCCAGCAATCCTGCGGCAACCTGGAAACGAAAATTCCGTTCCGACGCAAAACACGTACGCATTCCACGGAGCGCATGCGTAAAACTTCGGGGCAGGAACATAGACATAGACAAACTTGTCAAGGAGAAAAAATGAAGCGAAAAATCAAGCATTTTTACTAGCAGCGCGCGAGGTTCGCTTCAAGATCCGTTCCAATAATCTCTCCTGGAGACCAAACATTTCCGATTCTTCCTCAAGAGTCACGTGGTCGTATCCCTGTAAATGGAGGATGCCATGCACAAGCAACCGAAGAAGCTCTTCCCGGTCATCAATCCCTCGTCGCTTCGCTTCACGACGGGCATACACAGGACACATAAAAATATCCCCTAGATCTGTAGGTGAAGACGTGGGCGTGGATAGGCGCATCTCTTCTGCCGTAGCAAATGAGAGCACATCCGTAGGACGATCTTTTCCTCGCTGCGCCTGATTTATTTCTTGCATGCGGCTCTCAGACACGAATGTTAAAGAGACCGTGCTCAATTTAGGCATCTTAACAGCCTTAAAAACCACCTCAGCAAGACGATCAAGATCTGAGCTCGTCAACGAACTCGGTAAAGAAGAAACAACCTCAAAAGACAACATAATCAAGAACGAGTAGAAGAAACAGTCACGGGAGATGAGGTCGCTGCGGAAACAGGAGGAACAATGGAAGTCGAAGAGACGTTCTCAATGAGTGGCGCGGAAGAAGAGGTATTAGAGACAGGAACGACAGGTGTCGTGGAACTTGCTGAGGGCGACACAGCGGTAGCACTGTTCGTCAAAGAACCAGGACCGGTCGTCGCCTCGGAAGGAGCCGCGACAATAGGCACTCCCACCAATTTCAAAGAATTAAGCATCATCTCAAAGGTTGTCCGGTAATTGATAAATTGCTCCCCTCCAAGAATGTACTTAACCATAAACACCTTGCTTCCCCAGGCAAACAATGCCTCCAACCTATCGGGTGCGACCACTCCTTGTAGACCTCCTTTTGTAACGAATGGACGGACAGAAGAAGCATTCTCCCCTGGTACCCGTGCCGCGTACCAGTCTGGCAAGGACGCACCCGTGGCATTATTCTCGATCTTAAGGATCATGGTTTCTCCTCGACCCGTTGTCACGGTAGCCTGCGAACCATCAGGGATATCTAGCCCGATAATCCAAGAGGAAGGAACAAGAACAGACCATCCCGCCGGCGCTGAAAACAATTTTACTAAGCCGGAATCCAATAAGCGCACGGGTGACTTTGCCGCTGGGTTATAAAGATGAAAAACCTCATTTCCATCTAAAAATCCATCCAAATCTGCATCCGGACTACGCGCATCCGTACCATATAGAGGCTCTTCGATATCTGTAAGACCATCAGAATCAGAATCAAGCCCTCCCGAAGGAAGAGTCGGTGCGACAGGCGCGGGCGGTGGGAGAGGAAGCGGATCAGGCACACGTACCGTCACCTCATTAGAAGGAGAAGATTCGCCCCCTTCTCCAAACGCGATTACATGATACACATACGTACGTGAAGGCTGAGCAGAGACATCCAAAAAGGCCGTGCTTCCCGCCGGTAAAACCGTAAGCGGCGCATAGCTGCCATTTTCTTGGCGTTCAATCCGTACACCGGCGACTGCTCCGCCCCCATCCACCCAGATAAGACTAACCGCCAATCCTGAAGACGTAGCCGAAAGATTGCTCGGAGCAGATGGCGCCGGAGCAACGACGACCGGGGTTGGAGCCAGTGTTTGAGCGGGAAACAATAAATCCCTATTCACATACAAAAACACTCCAGACACGACCAAAACGACCGCTCCAACTAAGACAAGATATGGCCAGATCGGCTTACGCTCCGCCGGTTTAACCATAACCTGAGGAGGGACGGGCTTAGGAGGCGGAGGAGGTAAGGGTGTATCTCGCTCAGCTTGCGTCTTTCCGTCCATCCCGAGCGCAACCCCATAAAACTTCTCCGGAATTGTGACGATTTCTACACGACGATTCGCAAAAGCGCCCGGTGTTGCGGCCGAAGAGGAAGAAGGAGCAGGCGTTGGCGAAAAAGCCATAGTAAAATAATATCTCCTAACCCGTAAAATATCTCTCGCTCTAATTTTGAGCTTTGGTGTTTACTGTTTGAGCTCACTCCTACACAGAGCAATCAGGCTTCGCACACTTATCGGATCCGCGTGGGTTATAGCCATTTTGCACTTCTTTCCCATCCAAAAAGCTATCCTTATCCGTATCACGATCAAGAGGATTCGTGCCGTATTTTAAGACTTCGTCCCCATCAGATAATTCATCTGCATCCGTATCGCGATTACGAGGATCCGTTCCCAACTCAAGCTCGCGCGAGTCAGATAGCCCATCTTCATCTGTATCAACTGCTGCCGTTGTATTCACGGGTTGCTGAGGAAGAGGAATAACCTGCTCAGGGGGAGGTATATTCGTGCCCGCAGGAGGAGTGACAACAGGGGTCGGAAGGGGGGCAGGAACGTCATTTGATCCTTGTGGGGGCAAGGTAGGATCAGACACAACCGTCGGAGAAGGATCTGGCAGCACCGGAGCTGCAACCGTCGGAGAAGGGGTCGTTGGCTGCACAACAGGAGCCGTAGGCTGTGGAGCGTTGGCCGCACGCTCAGCCGCCGGACGCCGGATGGCAAATTCCCAAAACAAGAAACCAAGCCCCCCCAGCACAACCACGACTCCGACAAATAAAAGAATATACTTAGGCGCAGAAGAAGAGCTCCGTTGCGGCAATTCTCCTAGTGCCATGGGACGCACAGACTGTTTTGGCGATTGATCCAATCCTGAAAACATATCATCCGCCGCACGAGGCGCAGCAGGCATAGACGGGGCAGAAATGGGGCGCTCCACCGCAGACGGAGGAGGAGCTGCCGGACGAGAAGGAGCCATAGGTGGAACGGCCGCTGCCGCAGCAGGCGCCGCCCCGGGGGCATCTGCGCTAAAGCGCGCCAACTCAGCTTCTAATTCTTCATCGCTGACTTCAAAAGGGACATTGGGAGGAGGAGTAGGCATAAGCAAAGAGTCAAAGGGTCATTAAGACTAGAAAATACAGCCAGTGGTTAAACATTTTCCTGTCCCAACAGGATTATACCCGTTTTCTATTTCTTGCGCATCTGTGTACCCATCCCCATCCGAATCTTTCTTGAGCGGATCGGTTCGATACTTCTTGATCTCGTCCCCATCAGAGAGTGTATCCGCGTCTGTATCCGCTGCCCTAGGATCCGTCAAAGCATTCGTTTCTTGTTCATCTGTAAGTCCATCCCCATCTGTATCAGCGGGTGGCACGACCGGAATCGGATCAGCAGGAGAAGGAGTTACAACCGTATTCTGAGAGGGAGGCGGAACTACACTCGAATCTATCGTGGGAACGGTCGGTAATTCAGGTAAGAAGAAGATGGGCTCGTTTCCAGGAAGAGGTGTTCGTGGCACAGAAGTCGTTGTCGATCCTTGTCCGATCCCCGCAGGAGTTGGTGCCGCTACCGGAGCAGATGGTTGAAGCGAAGGCAGGCTGGCCGAAGAACGCGCTCTCAACCACCAAATCGTCCCACCGATAAGACCGACGGCCACTACGGCCGCAAGCGCAATCCAACCCCAACGAGGTATTGTCATAGAAGGAACAGATTAGTCGTCTAAAGGCGGCGCAGGAAACAGGGAAACTGATTCTGGTACCACTCCGGCAGGGCCAGCTGATTCTAAGAGAGAGTACGTAGTGATGCCTACCGCGTGTCTCAATCCACTCATCCCGACCGGCGGATCACATACAAAACGACCAGAACCAGCATTAGGCACAGTAATTCGTCCAGTTGATGCGTCTTGTTCAAAGGCTAACCACAAATATGGGTTACCACTTGAACAAGTAATACCGGATTCTGCTGGCGGAGTAATCGTAATAGCTGCATCAGCTCCACTAAACACCTGCACACGCAAGCCAATTTCAGCACTCATGAAACGAGCTGGGGTAGAAAGGGTGGATCTAAGGCTGACACCGGCTGTTGAAATACGGATTATCTGCACTTCAAAGGCAGAGGTGCTCAAGTTAGAACAGGTATCACCTCCATCCGTACAACTAATTGCGACACTCCCTGCAGGAACAGAGGGCTCAACACATCCCGATAATCCACACTCAACGACACGCTCTGAACCACTCGAACAACCACCCGCAGAAAAGGACACGCCACGAGGGGCATAACAACGATAACGGATGCGCTCACCAATCCCACCGCCTTCACCCGCCGTCATCTCTGGTTCTGCATAGGGAGTATTTTCAAGATAAAACTGATACACATCCCCAACTCGAGAAGAACGAATATATTTAACCATCATCGGGGCAGAGGGCGTTGCTTCACGCACATACTCATCACACGAATTATTATTCGTGCAAGCCAATGCAGTGAGCGGACCTCGAGGCCCTTGTGCACCCGCAAGAATTCCAGGAACGGTTCCAGCGCGCAACGCGACACAATATGCCTCCGTGGTAATTGCGTGTCCTTTGCAGCTAGCCACAGCCCCAGGACGAGACAAAATAGTGGGGTAACCCTGCCATGTCAAACCAGAACCTATATCACGGGAGCAACAGTTACTGGTAACAATTCCTCGAGAACACAGTGGCCTATCCGCCTCACATACAGTAGATGAAGCATAACCTAGAAGAATCCCATCAAGTGCCGGCCTCAAAAATGCTGATTCAGGACAAGAAGCACGGACTTGATACAGAGCCAGGATATCATTATCGTACGGGATACCAACAGGACGAAGAGCAGCAGCAATCGCCGCAAGACCAACGGCACCATCCGGAGCACAGTTAGAAGTAGGTGGCCCTCCGGGTGTCCCAGGAACAGCACATACCATACCGCCGCCTTCCCTAGTCTCGCATCTAATACGCGGAGGTCGGTTTTCATCAAGCAAAGAGCAGTCTCGGTTACGCGGAACGGAACACACTAAAGAATTCCCCCAACGCGTTTGAGTCTTCACAAAAGAACGGGAAGGAGGGACGATTAAATGCGGAAAAATAGAACGCACGCGTTGGCCAGGAAGGCCAGGGATTGTCAGCAAAGGCAATCTACCATTCCAGGTAACCAAGATACGTGTTTCGCCAGGCAATAATCCACCTGAACTTAAGACATCTGTATCCCCGGTTCGAGCCGTAAGCTCAATTCTCGCCCCGCCAGTTACGCGCGAGACAAAATCCAACGGACTAAATCCTCCAAACTCGAAGGGACGATAGCCAAGATTTTCGACCGTTTCTACCGTAAGAGGATTATCACGTTCAGATGAAATCACGATGCGATATTGCCCACATTCTCTGCGACCATGGAGATTGGGGGCATTAAAGCGACCTTGCCCATCCGTCACCGTATCTACGACCGGATTCCCGCGGTAAGTAACGACAACGCGTGCTCCCGGGATCGGCAACCCGGCGTCACGATCAAATACCTCCCCACGCAACGTCGTTGCATTTTCGGCCGAAGGCGTACCCAAACAACTGCCACAGCCGGCAAAGCCACAGCTCGTGGAACAGCTCAAAGCATCTGCCATTGTTCCAGGAACACAGGCGGACTGATTCTGAATGGTAACGCGCCGACTTGATTGACGCCCATTCGGAATACAGTCGCCTCCAGCACAAGATCGACAATCTCCACCCGCTACACGAACCCCTACAGCACCATCTGCTAAATTACATGTCTGACAATCAGCTGTTACACCTGTCGTATTCACACACACGATAGAACCATCTGGATTCGTCATGTACGGATACGTGTCACAAGTAGCGTTATTCGCATAATCAAAGCCAATCGCACGACAAGAACTTCCAGGCGCAACTCCATCAAAGGTACATCTCCCCCCTCCTTCACAAGTGACATCCGTCGTACAGCGTGCACCAACACTCGTGCCACCCACGCAGGCACCCACAAAATCACACTGCTCACGACCATCACGACGACCATTCCCACAGAATCCGCCCGATTGTGCTTCGACGCGACAGGATGTCGTACACACAGCACAGGTTAATCCATATTCAGAAGTACAAGCGGCTCCATTACGCCCGCCGCGGGCAGGATCACCGTAGTCACACTGCTCAGCACCCGTGCGCAAATATCCATCCCCACACACATTAGCACGACACAAGGAAGTACAGGCATCATTATCACTGCTATTACCATCATCACAATCCTCACCCGTATCTCGGATACCATCACCACAGGTACCAGCTGGCTGACAAGAAGACCACGGACGCCAGCGACACTGCGCGATAGCATCCGAATCGGAAGGGCCGCAAGAACGTGTACGCTGGGTGGCATACGCATTACACCTACCAGCAGGACCACATTGTGTATCTGCTGTACAACTTACTTCAAAACGCGAGACGCATCGTCCACCCGCAGCCGGAACCGCACAATCTGAATCCGTGGAACAACGACGATGATCACCTGTCTGACAAATAGAACCCGCTCCAATACAACGACTCACCGAAATACTACGACAATCATCAAGGGCGGGAACGGCTGGGAGTCCAAAATCACTCGCTTCACTTCCACACCGACCACTTGCAACACCAGGAATCGTACAATCTAGATCGGTAGTACATGCCTTCGTGCCGACGAATGGTCCACTAGAACAAATACTCGAAGTCGTCACTTCCGTCTGACCCGGCTCACACTGCTCCCCATCCCCTTCTTGTACAGCTCCATCCCCACAAAAAGGCGCACGGCTCCGACAATCAAACCCACAGCTTTGGGCAACTGTACACATTTCACGACCCGGCTCACTCGGACGCGTATCACAGTATTGGCCATTTTGTGCACCCGTATCACAGGTCTCCCCTGGACTCAATTCTCCATCTCCACAACTTGCATCAATACCCGTACAGGTACGATTACAGTGACCGTACGTGCCATTTAAAGCACCCTCATCACATATTTCTTCTGAACCCGCACGAGGAATAGAACTAATCGAGACACAACGCATCACCGTCCCTGCTGGATCACGCGCATCTGCACATTCGGCCGAAGCCTCAACGGTTGCCGCAGAACAACCTTGGCCATATTTGACGCCAGAACCTTCACATAAATATCGATCAACACGACCATTTCCACATAACCCAAGCGGGACACAACGTGTAGCGGGACCATCAATAAAGCTCTGGCACGTCGGTGCACAAATCTGTTGCTTCATGCCAGGTCGACCATCCGCCGCAACACAAGACGCCGTAGCCGTATCGCCCGCTTCACACGCTTCACCCGCGCTCCGAATCCCATTGCCACATACCGCATCTATTCCAAACATACGCCCCGTACACACACTATCGTAACGCCACTGGCCACCCGTCGCCTGACAGGTTCCGCGCGAACTTTCACGAGCTGTGCCAGCATAGTACGTAATACACTGGGTATCCGTCTGACACAATTGACCCGTATTGCTACAACGACGAGTTCCTCCTACGAGAGGTGGCTGATAACGGTCATACGAAGCAGCCTCTAATTCCGTTCCCAATTCATACCCCGTTCCATTTCCAATCGAACGATACTGATAAAAACGTGAGGGACCAGAAGCAAGACGAGGACACATGAAACGACGATTACTCACCTCCCAACACGTAGAAGGATCATACGCCGCCACCGCTCCATCCGCGAGAGGTATACCCGTACAGGTTCCACCTACACGACAATCACTCGCATCCATACAGGGCTCACCCGGAGTCGTGACACCCGCATATCGACAGCGACCACAGGTTAAGAAGCGATTCACCGGGTCAATTGGCAACGTTCCACCGAGAGCCTGACCCAGGACCGCTTGCCAACTTCCCCAACGACTATTGGTAATTCCTTGCAGATAAGATCCATCGGTAATCGTAGGATAGCGACCATCACGAACACGAGCCGCCTCCAGCTTTGTCATGTATGTCTGAAAATCCGCCAACCGTTGTCCATCACGTTGAATTTTCGCTTTAAAACTAGCACAACGAAGTGTATCTCTGTGCGCTGCGCACTCCCAATCAGAGCTACATGACACAACGCGTTGCCGATCAAGATACACAGCTCCTGTTTCCGTCTTACAGACATTCGAAGAATCTGCCTGAATATTCACATTAAACACCCAATTCTTGACCAATTGGTCAAAGATCTCTTGCGTCTGTACCTGCGCATCCGGATTATGCGAAATAAGATAGATCGTTGAAGTAACAGAACCGCGAGTCGAATCCTGTAAGTTTGGCGCCGCTACATAAACAGTCGCACCGTCCCTGATCGCCTCATACCCATCGACCACGAAGGATGTTGGTGAACCGGTAAACCCTTGAGCCGCGTACCAAGCACGAGCAGACAAGTGGAGCGGGTTGTCAAACACACGAATACCGATCGCATCTTTCCGTAAGATCGCTGGAACGCCTTCAGAGTCAAGCGTCAAAAGATACTGGCGCAATAATCCGCGCGAGACATCCGCAGATGAAGCGGGTGTAGGACGAATCGTTAGGGAAGGAAGGTCATCCGTTGATGTTGCCGACGCCCCCTCATCTAAACAATAGTTCGTTCCAAAGTTATAGTATGGTCCATTCTCAAAAATAGTTCCCGTTAAAACACTTGGCTCACCGGTACGCGGACGCGAGTCACTAAACATCAGCGCACCTTCATACCGCGCATCCGCCGATGGCCAAGAACGCTGACAGAGAGACACCGTTGCGATATGCGCGGCTTCCAGAGTCGTACCAGAAGCAGTTGGCACGTTCACGGAATCACGATCAATACGGATCCCAGCAAAAATCAAGGAAGAACCCGTACGATTAAGCGCCTGAATGGTAGAGGTCGTTGATTGCTGCGCTCGATCGGTAACCGTAGCACCAACCGTTAATACACGCGTCTCCGAAGACAACCAAGGATGCCATCTCCAGCCATACTCAGCCACAGAAGAGATCGGTCTCAAAACTCCCCCCTGGGAAGACATGACCATCGCCGAAAAGTCATGCGCTTCACCCTGGCGCTGAAACAAGAAGGGATGATCTGCATTCGTATCACGAATCACGATATCATTAGCGGCACAAATACGATTACCCGTCGTAAACGTCCAACTCGTATCCCCTGCCATGACAACCCCGCGTGTGTTTCTCGCTCCTGTCTTGGTCGCATCCGTCAAATCCAAGTCACCTCTCACGATCAAACGGTAGGTCGTCGTCGCTGCGAGGGCACGATCAAGCGTGAACAACGCACGAGTTCCCGCTCCATCACGTTCAAAATGCATCGTCCCCGTCACCCTCCCCAAACACACACGAGGATAAACACTTACCGGCGTTGCCGCCTGAGTCCCAGCCGGACAAGCGCCGGAGGCAATTACCTCTCCAATCAAGAGATTATCGCGCAAGGATCCTTCTTCCATGAGCTGATTAAAGCTCAAATAAATACTCGTATTACGACAGACGTTTTCTGCATCAGGCAATGGATATCGCGCCCGCGTAACCTGAGGACGCGCCATACAACACCCATTTACCGTAAGACCACTGCCCTCAATCGTACGCCCTAAGGCAGGATCACCAACACATTCACGTTCCGTCCGGAATCCGCACTGCAATCCATGTTGTGCTTCACCTATTTTGGTCGCAAAGGTAGCCCGAATGCGGCTCATCATCCGACCTTGCGTATCTGGCTCACGCTCACCCACGATCTGTGAAATTTGACGAGCATCTGTAGAACCGTCACCACGGAGCGCTTCACACTGCTCACCCACTGTACGCACTCCATCCCCACAAATAGAAGGATTAGGGAAGTATCCAATCGAAGACCCTTCCGCTAAACAACGAGCAGAACATCCATCCCCCGCTCGTATATTTGAATCATCACAATCTTCTCCTGCTTCCCTCGTTCCGTTTCCACAGCAATTAAGCGGCTCGGTAGGACCACTTGGGGCAGGACATGCAGCCGTTCCCTCATTTAAACACGTCTCACGGTTACATCCCGTCGGCCAACTCCCATCAGACCTACGTTCACACGATTCACCGGGCTCAGGCGAGCCACCATTTCCACAAATTGCCACTACGGCGCGTGAACCTTCATGCAAACACTCAAGGCTACACCCATCTCCCGGCGTTAAATTCCCATCATCACACGTTTCCCCCGCACCGACAGATCCATTTCCACATTGACTATCTTCTCCAGGCGTCGTGACCGAGCCAGAACCCAAAGCCAAACAACGATCCGTACAACCCGTTCCGGTAAGATTAAGCGCACAGCGACCCCCACCCGTACAGTTATCATCACGTAAACACACAGCGCCAACTCGATCACCACCAACACACGTCTTGCCAGGATCACACTGTTCACCAGCATTAAGACGCCCATCTCCACACGTCCCACCCGTCACCCCCGACCATATACAGCTTGACGTACATAAGCTTCCAGCCACGCCATTCAATCCACCACGATCCGCACTCCCCAAATCACATTCTTCCCCTGCTTGGGAGCCAGGTGGCAATATTTTACAGGACTGAGACGCATCAGCACGCAAGACACAATCCGTATCAGCCGGAGTACAGACACAACCCGGTTCTGGCGGAGTACAGGTGGGCGAAGCAGCGCGTCGACGACAACTCGTTCCATCGGTTGTCTCAACCGTGGTATTCCCACAGCTCGCAATCTGACCATACACCCCTTCCGAACCCATGTTGAGACAACGACCACTACAATTCGCTGGAAGCGTAGAATTCGTATCGATCAATCCGTCACCGCGCGCATTGATAAACTTAGAGACATCCACAAACTCCGAATTCCAAACATAACTTCCACGACTCATCAAATATTGCTCCCCACAAGCTTGAGAAAGACTAACCGGTTCAGCGGTAAACAATTCACGTGCGCCAACAACGGTCTCAACCTTTTCGAGCGGGATCACATCCACGCGTGTGACATCACAAACACCACGATTATCTTGACGAACACGAAAGCGCCAGGCAAAGCCCTGTCGATCATTTAGCCCCGTTAACGGAAGACCGGTGAGAGAACGCAACCCTTCTCGACCAGCTGGATCCGCATCTCCCTTCAAAATAAGCTTGTAAAACGCCCCCGCCTCTAAATAAGACACTCCTAGGCCGTTTACAGGATCAATCTCCAAACGACGCGCACGACCAGGAACACCCGTTACCGTTCGAGAATTAACCAAAGTTACTGAACGAGAAGGTAAGACAAGCGGTGTAGACGGAGAGAACGAACGACAATTCTCATTTGTACATTTATACAACAATACCTGACGCGTTGTAGCAAACACCGCATCCATAGGGACATTAAACTCTGCCCAGATCTTCGATTCCGTACACGCTTCATTACAATTTGGTCCGTACGCAATAACCTGAGGCGGAATAAACTGAATGTAAAGAGGAGCCGTGCCAACCACCGGAACATCACTCGCAGCCACCGCCTGCGCATTTACCAAAACTGGCAAGGTAGGACCTGTTTCATTCTGAGCTGTCGCGGTTTGGCGCCAAGGACAATGCGTAAGAGCACCACCTGTTCCTGCTACTGCCGCACGACCAGGCACAGACACGCAATCGGTTCCGCCATAATTCGAAAGGCTCGCTCTTGAATCTGGGGCAATCAACGTACGGCCTGTATACCAGCTCCAACTCAGCGTCGCAGGATTAATCTGAATACATTGATCCTGTGCTGATAGCGCATTTCCACGATAAGAAACCTGCTCACCTAAATCACGAGCCGTAAACGGAGAAGGGGTAACACCCGCAGATCCTACACGACAAGGGATCGTAGAAGAAGCCGTGGAAAATTGGAAACAATACCCCATGCCCGCCCCACAACGCACCAAAGCTCGCATTGCGACCCCATCCTGTGAAGCGACACGGGTCGTCAAAGAAACATCATAGGTGCTTGTCGCGCTCCAAACCTCTGCTCCACCCGGAGAAGAAGGCGCGGGCGAAAACGTGACCATCGTACGTCGTGCCGCCAAAGCGCCATCAGAATCATTGATTTCAAAACGACCACTGACGGGGACTTTCGTCGCGCAAGGATTCACGCCACTCGCCGTACATCTGCTGACAATAATATTGGAAGATGTAAGCGTCGCACGATTCATGAGCGCATTAAACCGGATCACCACCTCAGCATTCACACACACATTCGCACCACCCACGCGTCCATTCCAAGGACTTGGGGAAGGAGGGAGCCCTGCACGACCAGAACATTCTTCCACGACTTCAGGATAAAGAGGGAGTTGACCCGTCGATACTTCCCACCCATACATAGAGGATGCCGCCACCGCCGCACAGACACCGCGTACAGAACACTGACCAGAATCGCGGCAGCACGTTTCTGCGCCACACATAAGCGCATCTTCCGTACAATTCCGCACCGCAAAATTCACTCCATTCGATGAGGAAGCAGAACCGAGGGTGACACGGACAGGACCCGTAAACGCCCCATTCGGGACTGTGGCCGTAATCGCGCTATCCGTCCAGCGAGAAATCGCCGAGGCCGCAACACGTGCCTCAGGAAAAGATCCTTGAAAGGACAAATTATCCGCTCGTGATCCAAAACGCTCACCCGTGAGAGTGACAACCGTTCCAACCGGACCGCCAACCGGTGCAATTGAACAGATACCAGGACGCGCAATCGCAGAATTAACCGTAAATTCTGAACGGTTACTCTCTACCCCATCCACCTGACGACGGACATATACCCGATACACATCCGGGGTAACCGCCGAACGAAGAGCAATGGTAGGCGGAACTTTTACGGTCACCGTCGTCTCATGCCAAAAATCACGCGCACAAGCCTCTGGAAATGTTGTATCCGCGGCCCCTTGTTCACCTGTGCGGGTATTCACAAACACCACTTGCCCAATCGTTGTGCCAAAGTTTCGACCGGTAAGCGTAATATACTCTCCAATCGGTCCACGCACTGGATCCAAGCTATCGATAATCGGATTCCCGCGCACACGTTCCGTGACTAAAAAGGAAACACTATTAGATTCTTCCGTTCCTACCCGCACACGCACCGGATACCTGCCCGCAGTAATCACGGGCACATTCATCGCCACACGCGCATTACTCCAAGGCGAAACAAACGAGGCAGGCGTAACATCGCGCTCTCCAAAAAGTACCCGACCAGGCGTCGAACCAAGTACGACTCCAGACAAGGTAAGAACATCCCCACGCTCACCACTAACAGGAGTAACGCCACATAAGCCGGGTCGCGAAACGCCATTCACCGTAAATCCATTCAACGTTGGCCCATTTGTATCATTGGTTGCATCTGACAAACTAGAAGAAGCATTTGTCACTTGAATCGCGCCGGTACGGGCACTTGGCGGCACCTCCATAATAATCTGCGTCGCTGACCATGTCGTTCCGGACGCACACACAACCGGCGGAGAGGCAATCGCTCCAAAGCCAGACCCATCCCAAAACCGCACCTGGCCAGGCCGGTGTCCAAAATTCGCTCCGGAAATCGTCACGATCGTACCCGCTTTCCCATTATTTGGACTCACATCCAAAATAACGGGACGTTCAACACACACGCCTCGCTCACATAAACCGTTACACTCTAACGAGTCGCGACAAACAGCGCCCGCACATCGTCCACAGGCAACCCCTCCACAATCAAGACCCGTTTCATCGGCATCCTGACGTCCATTGAAGCAATGTTCTGGTCGAACCGAAACCATAACCTCACCGCTCACGGCTCGATTGCTATCTCCATCGTGCGCCGATGAACGAAGTGCATACGTCCCGGTCGCCACACCCCGCGTAGACCACGGAATAGAGGCGGCAAAGATCGGAACGGTTGACGTAGGCGATGCGACACCGACATCAGCTCCTCCCACCGAACTAGAGACATAACTCACTGAAAAATTATCTACCGCACGTGTAGCGATCAAAACCGAGTCATTTTGAGGGACGCTTTGCCCATAGTACGGAGCAGTGATTGTCACACTCGGAGCAGACGTATCCACTTGATAACCAGTCTTAAAGAGCGCTTCACACGCAGGCGCTAGCCCTCCACACACTAAACGCTGAGCCGCAACACCTCCACGCGCCAGAGAACGCAAATCTCGTGTCACAGAGGCACGGAACTCAGTATTTTCAGCAAAACACCGTTCTGAAGGAGCCGCAGGACAGACCGTTGCCGGAACAAATTCAACCACCTGACCGAGAACCGTAATCGTCCCATCGACCGGGGTATTATCAGAGACTCGATAGACTTTTACATACGAAGAAGCGCTCGCTGGATCGACCTGATCACTAAAAATAAAGCGTACACGCACATTGCGCCAGGCCACATCTCCTCTTGGAGAAATAGACGAGACTTGGAACCCAGAAAAGGCACCTCCACCGGCTCCAAATCCGCCTCCACCCCCAGGCCCTCCTTCTTGTCTCGTGCCACCTCCTCCCGCGGGATTCGTAGCTTCCAACAAACGAGTTAAGACATAGCGGGTAATGGCCCAAGAACTCAAAACAATGATCAAGCCAATCACAGCGTTACGCAACAAAGTACGTGCCTTTTCCGCATTTCCTGCATCACCCCCAGACGTCATCCATAAAAAACCAGCATACACAACCAATGCCAGAAAAATAATCCCTAACAATCCTAGCGCGACGTTAATGATCCGCGCAGCAATCACCCGTGGATCACCAGAAGACAAACGGATCGTCGGTGCAACAGCACTCAACCCCTCATTCACTTGGGCATGGACAGCCGGAGAAGTGAAAAACCAAGCGCCCCCTATCAAGAAGAGGGCAAAAGCGGCATACGATGCCAAGCGAAAGGCGCGTTTCATGGAGTTCGTCGAGAAAAAGAACAATCCCCTGCCTGGGTACGATCATTACAACATGTAGGCAACCCCGGAACACCGCCTCCGCCTAATGTTGCCGCACACGTAACAGAGCCAGATGGCTTAAAACAGTTCTGCAATAAGTTTTGTACCCCAGACGTGATGACAGGAGCATACACCGGCGTAGGAGGAACGGGTCCAACCGGAGCACCTGCCACGGGTCGCGTCGGACGCGCGTAAAAGCGGTGACGGATTCCAATACGCCCAAACGCCGCCGGGTTTTCTCCCGTCGCCACTTCCCCAGATGCCGCCAATATATCTAAGACAGGTGTAAACCAAAAGGTATCTGCAGAAATTTCTGCTGGCTCATTCGCGCGAGTCATATAGACATTGCGAGAGTTTACGGTCGAACCTTGCAACACGTTGGATAACACATCGTCTGCGGATGTTCCAAAAACCGCTTGCGGAACGTGATCAGGAGGGAGATTACTTGCTCCCGCAGGATATGCCGCCAATCCAACCGGTGGATTCGTGCGACCAATACGTGGCGCCGTGAGCACCACTTCCCCGCTCGTTCCAAAACTAAACCCTCGGTTATCGCTAGGAGGACCATCGGATTCTCCATCTCCATTTCCATCAAGCGAGTTTGAAGCCGTATCCACGACCCCATCAAAAATACTCCCACCGCCTGCCGTGGACACAACCCGTGCTTGAGGCGGTTCCGCCGATAAACTCGCAGACTTCGCCAACACAGCGATCGTAGAAGCACGCGGCAAACAACGCACCTCTCTCCCACACGCATTCTGTCCACACGCATTATCGGGGATAAACTCAACCGTTTGATATCCATTCGAAAGGACGAATTGACCAGGAACACGAACCGCCGCCGCTTCTGGATCACCCGTCGGAGCCGCATTCACCTCAATATTCGAGAACCCACGTCCAGCCCGGAAAAGACCAGCCGCACTCGTAGGATCGATAGCTTCATTAAACGTTATTTGCAAAATCGCATTCGGTGGCTGAACTCCACGCGGAGGCAAGACCGAGATAATTTGCGGCGGTGTCAAATCAACGAACGTTGATACCTCAAACTGCCAACGATACCCCGAAGGAGATTCCGGTCCAAACGCCGACTGACCACTCTCAACCAATAGTCCTGAACGTCCCGGCACAAGCTCAACACGATAAGGCGTATTTGCCGTCGAACTCCCCAACCATTCACGCGGCTTAAAGACAAACGTCTTACGGTCTTCTGTAAAGCGCACTTCCACCTGGGCAGATGTTAACGTTTCTTCACGCGCTCCATTTAATTTAACAATACGAACCGTCCCTACGTTCAAAGCCGTAGTTCTCGCATCATCCGTCAAGTCTGCAGGCGTTCCCCGATCATCATATCCCTGAATCAGGGAAGCGAGCTTGATGGGCTCTTTAAACGTAACAATGATAGACGTGTTGCGTGGTACACCAGCAGCATCACGCACCGGTAAATGAGATTCAATGATCCCATTTCCTAAGGCTCCTGCCGCCGAAGGAAAACTTAACCCGACAACCGGGCCGCCCGCCTCTCCGTTTTGCCCACCAAGGAAAGCGGTATCCAAACGCGATAAAATAAACGCCGTGATCGCAAAGGAAGACGCAATAATCACAACCCCGATAATCGCATTTTGGATCATGCGCCGAGCTTCCGTTGTTTTCTCCGCTTCCCCACCCGCCGTCATCCACAAGTACCCAGCGTAGATAAGATACCCCAAGACAACGAGACCGAGCGCTGCTAAAAACGCGTAAATAACCCGTCCTACGATGACATAAAGATTGGCAGAACCCACTCCCGCCTGACGGGCAACCGCAGCAGCCCCACCAACGGCCTCACTCGTTTGCGCAAGTACTTCCGGAGCAACCATCGCGAACCCAAACAAAAACACAGCGATTCCAAGCAACACGCTTTTGGAAAAACGCGCGCGGGAATGGGCTGTGAAAAAATGAACGGAACCTTTCCGAAGCATGGGAAAGAAAGATTCGTGAATTAATGAAAACAATGAGGACTCACAGATTTGTATGAAGAGCCGCGAAGCTATCCATGAAATATGTGAGTCCCATTCTACCCTGCAAGTAATCTTTCGACAATACGTCTGACATCATTTCCATCTGCGCGACCCGCGACCGCCTTCATCGCGACTCCCATGGCTTTTCCCACTTCTTTCACATCTGCCGCAACCAGCGCTTCACGCACCAGACGCTCCACTTCTTCCGGTGGTAAACTCGGCGGTAAGTACGCGGCCAAAATGTCAATCTCTTTTTGTTGTCGCTCAACTAAATCTTGGCGACCCGCGTTGGTAAAATCAGAAATCGCATCCTGATACTGTTTAATCATCGTTTTCAGCACCGCAACGACTTCTTCGTTTGTCAAGACGCGCTGGACTTCAATCTGACGGTTCTTAAGAGCCGTGCGCGCCAAACGCAGGGTAGAAATTGTTACCTCATCTTTTGCCTTCATCGCTTCTTTAAAATCTTGGTCCAACTGTTCGAGAATAGTCATAGGAAAAATCAGAATTTACATACGCGGACGTACGGGCTTGGGTGAAGAGCGAGGCTCCAACGAAGCTATTCGCCAAAGGCGAGCGTCCTAATACAAATGGGCTCACGGCTTCTGGACACCTTTAGCCCAAACCACGTAAGCCCATCTTAGCACGTCCGAGCCTTAGGCTGCACGACGCGTATTGCGTTGTTTCTTTGGATCTTCTTTAAGCTGACCCGTCTTCGCTAAGTATTCGTACTGTCCACGCATTTCTACCCGACGCAAGGCGCTATCGCGACGCTTGGTGAGGTTTTGGGACTTGCTGCGAAAACGGCGGCGGCGCGTCTCAATGGACCGTCCGCTATCTTGGAAACGACGTTGAAAACGGCGCAAGAGAGCGTCAAAGGTTTCATTCTTTTTTCGTTTAACATCTGCCATAAGCCACGCTCCTTTCTATAAATAAAGTCACAAATAAGTGCTGGCCAGAAGGTACAGGAAAACCCAGATTTCGTCAATCCAGCCAAATTATCCTAGGTCAATCCCAACTTCTTCTTCACTTCATGCACCACTTTCTTCGCATCCACGATTTCCTGGGTGCCTGCATCCATATCACGGATAATCGCCGTTCCATCCAATACCTCCTTTTGCCCGACCACAATCGCCCACTTGGCTCCACGACGGTTGGCGAGCTCCATCTGGGCTTTAATCGAAGATTTGCTAAACGCTTCACCGATCAAGATCCCCGCACGACGAAATTCTTCAAACAAAGCCAGGGCTTTTTTCTTTCCCACATCACCCAATTGAGCCAAGAACACATCCACCGGTGCCATACTAGAAGGCACAAACGAAGGAGCCGTCGCACTTTGGTCACGTTCTTTTAAACGAGAAGCAATGCGATCTAATCCAAGCGCAAATCCAGCCGCAGGCGCAGGGTGACCACCTAGAACTTCCACCAACCCATCAAACCGACCACCACCACCAAGCGCTGATTGAGCTAAATCCTGATCATCGCTCTCGGCATACCATTCAAACACGGTCTTGGTGTAGTAATCCAAACCGCGTACGAGGTATGGATCAAGCTCATAGCGCACACCTACCTCATCAAGATATTCAAGGACACGGGTAAAATGCGCTTTTGATTCTTCATCCAACCAATCCACAATCTGAGGGGCTTCTGCCTTCAGTTCGACCATGGCAGGATCTTTGGAGTCTAACAAACGCAATGGGTTCTTAAGCAAACGCTTTTTATCTTCTTCAGATAAGCGATTTTTCTTAGAACGGAAGTAGCTAACAAGAGCCGCTTTATAATTCGCTCGCGATTCTGGCGTGCCTAACGAATTCACACGTACAACCGGATCCAAATCCAAGGCTTTCAAAATGTTCCAGGAGATGATGATAAGCTGCGCATCCACAACCGCATCGGCTTCTCCGATACATTCAAACCCTGTTTGAAAAAATTGGCGAAAGCGCCCGGCTTGGGGACGATCATAGCGAAACATTGGTCCCTGGTACCACAATTTTACGGGCTGAGGTTGATTCCAGAGACCGTGCTGGATGTACGCACGAATAGCTGGAGCCGTTCCTTCCGGACGAAGCGCAATCTGCTCTCCCCCCGCGGATTCCCAAGTAAACAATTCTTTCTCAACAATATCGGTCTGTTTCCCAACCCCACGCAAAAACAAGGAATGATCCTCTACCATGGGCGTATCCAACCGATCATAGGCATAGGCCTTGGCCGTCGCCTCAATCACATCCGAAATACGCTTCCAGTAGACTTGGTCAACGGGCAACAAATCACGCATTCCACGAATGAGTTGGATAGCAGGCGTAGACTTCTTGTTTGGTAAGGAGGGAGGGGGCAACGGAGCACCACCGGGAGCAGGCTGGGCAGCGGGTTGAAATGGCTTAGCAGGCGCTTTCTTGGCAGCAGGCTTTGGTTTATTTGGCATAGGATTATTGAGTATATGAAACAGGATCAAAATGCTTCCAACGATCAAACGGATAGGCACGTACCCACACACGACCGACGATCAAAGAACGCTTTACAGGGCCAAAGCTACGTGAGTCAAGGCTCGCGGCTCGATTATCCCCCATGAGGTAGTACTCATCATCTTTCAACGTCTTCGTGTCCGTTAAAGGCGTATAGTCTTGATCTAAATACGTGCGTTCGTCAAGCACAAAGCCATTTTCATACTCTTTATTATAGATGCGTACTTTCCCGTTCGTCACCTCTACGGTCTCACCGGGCAATCCAATCACGCGCTTGATAAAAAACTCGCTCGGATCTAAGGGGTAACGAATCACAACCGCTTCACCTCGCTGAGGGGCTTGTCGGCGATACGTGAGCTTATCGACAAATAAATACTCATGGTCATAGAAATTTGGCTCCATGCTCTGACCTTTCACGTAAAAGGGCTGCACCAAAAAGGTTCTGAGCGGGATCACGATCGCCGCGGAAATAACGACGATCTGGATCAGCTCCAGAAGCCCACCTAAAACCTTCTTTTTCCCAATATCTGGGGAATCCGCAGGCTGCTCGGAAGACGATAAGGGGGGTAACGACATAGGAATAGACTACCCCATTTTCACGCCTTCGTCGAGCCAGACCGGCTCAAGCAGAAAATTGCCTATACCCCCTCCCTCCCACATACGGCCAGACAGAAAAAACCATAATCGCTATTTTTGTGACAAATAGTTCCAAGAGAAGGAGAAAAACCAATAGCCATCCATTATGAACAAAGGTGGGAAAAGCGCTAAAGAAAAGAAAAGAGAGAAATGGAATCACCCCCACAGTCACCAAAGCGGCAATCTTGGCGGGATGAAACGCATACTCCTTCCAAGCCAGGCTCCAGCCTACTCGCTCAAACGGACGTAATTTGCCCGCCTGCTGCAAAGACAGAAAACGCTCTCGGAACCCATGCAAAGCACGCAGGAAAAACCTAATCGGCAAAATACTTACCGCCAGTCCAAAGATAAACCCACCCAGTCCAAACCGCCCCTGCTCCACCAACATCTGGACAAACCAAGCAGCCCCACTCGCCACAACAAAGTAGCCGGCAAGCCCTGCCGCACGACGAAACACCTGCCGTCCCGTATATCCCGCACGCCGCAATGCCCATACCTCTATACCCTCTTCCCACACCCCACCAATCACAAGCGTAGACACGTACGCAAGCATTCCGACCCAACTCCCCAACATCTGAACAAATAGTCCTGCACAAAAAAAGAGGAGGAAGGATTGTATCCACGAAGCGGCTTGAGGAAGACTCGTTTCCGCTAAGATTCTCCTCTTTCCGTATTCTAAGATATGGGAAGATAACGAGTCATTTAAACGCAAGAAAAACGCTTGCTGAAATGCATCTATCCCAATTTGTTGAGGATCTCGTAGCGCAATTCGTTTATACGCATACCGCTGGGCAAATATTCGCTCAACCTCCTCATACAAAGACACGCCCCGGCGTTTCGCTGCTTCAACTTCTCGTTCAGTAAACGTTGGTCGATCGCCCTCCTGTAATAAACGCGCTACCCAAGGTCCCACTGTTCCTTCCTGGCTCATGCGCGCAATGCTCTCAACGGCATTCTGCACTTCTTGGGGGATACGGACTAAACGATGAATTTCGATAACATATCCAAGATCCAACAACTTCTCAATCTCTTCGCGATACGCAGGATCCTGCGCAAACAAAATCTCAAACTCAACGGGCATGCGAGCCTTTGCACCTGATTCAAATTTAGAAGCAACCGATATCACCTGATACCCATCAGCCGTGACAGGTAATTTGCCAAAGAACGCATCACGCAACAAACGAGCAGACATGCGACACAGTATAGCCCAGGTTGACGCTCGTGGGGAGAGTGCTTAGGCTATCAGGGACGCTATGCCTCATCCCATTGAACTCGAACTACGTGGCGAACTAACCTCACCTCAAAAAGATCGGGTACGAGAAGCCTTGCTAAAACAAGGATTCGCCAAGAAAAATGAAACCCATCGCACCATGCTCATGTCGTTTGGGATTGTTGGACGGATTGCAGAAGATACAGACATCGCCGCTCCTCAAGAAACAGATATCCGCTGCCGGATCACAAACGGACAAGCAGAAATCGTGGTCAAATTAGGCGGAGTCCACGCCCACGATCGGCGCGAAATCAGCACCCCTGTCTCCCCAGAAACCCTCGCCCAATTCGCCCGCGTCATCGGATCTTTGAATATGCTTCACAAAGTGGGTTCCCGCTTCACCGAAAACTTCGTACGAGATGATATAACCGCTTCCATCGTCTCGAGCAAAAGCGGACTCGCCTATCTTGAACTAGAAAAGATGTCTGACGAACTCCATCTCAAAAAAGATCAACAAGAACTAAATGAATTAGCAAAAACGCTCGATATCCCTCTATGGCCAGACCGAGAAGCCTTTATTGAGTTCTGCACACGACTGACAAACCAAGATGACTGGAGATTTTACGGAACAGAGGAGGATGTGAGAAAATTTTTATTAGAGATCAAACGATCCTAAGCTATGTACGAAAATTTCGCCAATAATGAAACGAACATAAAATCATTCGAGGAGCTATCCCTTACAGAGCTTACTTGGAAAAAACAAGCACCAAATAAACCTGCTCACATCAAACGATCATGCGAACAACTCGTCAGAATTCGCGGGAAAACGTTCCTCTTGCTTGGAACCGAAGACACGGAAGAAGGCCTGGACACAAAGGGATGTACATCAATAGAAAGAATCTTCCGCATATTACATCCTAACTCACCCAGAGAAAGCCTCGCTCTTTTATTTGGAGAGCTAACCATCTCCGGTTACCCTCATCACAAATCACAAGAAGCGAGAACGTTCATCCAAAAACCTGGGGACGAACCCCTGTTAAGAGATGGGATTGGAGTACAATTATGGGAAAAGATGGTTGATCTTCTAGCAACTGATGCAGGACGCTTACATAAAACCGTACACCACAAAATCACCATGGAGCCAGGCATGACCACAAAAACACCCCTTACGACACAACGCTGGCTCGAATTATTTGGCCCTATTTTAAAGAAAAGAGGATACCTTCAAACATCAGATACAACTTGGGA
This sequence comes from Patescibacteria group bacterium, assembly GCA_018061025.1. Classification (GTDB taxonomy): domain Bacteria; phylum Patescibacteriota; class Patescibacteriia; order 2-12-FULL-60-25; family 2-12-FULL-60-25; genus JAGOUY01. The sequence continues at coordinate 54,263 of JAGOUY010000007.1, read as the reverse complement.
GAAAGATTATAGACCGCTCCCAGAAACTAAACTTCAGGCTCTTTCCACTCCTTAATCGCCTTCTCCCAGCGTTCCAACGTCCCACAGTCATACCAAAGACCCTCAAGTGGCGCGCCTCCTAATCGACGCGCATTAGCCAAAAGAGGAAATAAGTCTTCTTCAAACATTAAAAAACTCTTTGAACGATCGACTTCATGGAGTACCGACGGTTCAAGAATATACAGACCGGAATTAATGAGATTTGTCGGCGGATGGGCAGGTTTATTGTGAAATTTTACGATATGGTCATTCTCCATTTCTGCGACACCGTAATCCGAAGGATTAAAGACACGGATAAGTCCCAAGGTAACGGCATGTTGAGGATCTTGTGCTTTTAATTGAAGATGCTTTTCAACCAATACAGACAAGTTAAGACCCTTGAGTTCGTCACCATTCGTCACAAGAACAGGCTCGGTCCAACGATCACGTAAGTGATGCACCATCGCCCCCATCGTCCCCATCGGTTCCGACTCTTCATGTAAAACAATTTTAACGGGTACTTCCTTCATGAGTTCTTCCGCCCAACGCGTAAACTGCTGTCGCCAACGAGGAGCAATTACCACGGTAACCTCTTCCACTCCGTGCCGAGCAAGCCAACGCACCTGCCAAGAGACAATCGGCAACCCTTGAACAGGAACTAATGGCTTCGGAATCTCAAGCGTCACAGGCCGCAATCGCGTCCCGCTCCCTCCCGCCAAAATAACAGCATGACGGATCATAAAGAAGTTTTCGTGTACTTAAGCACATCCCGCCACTGTGACTCTGTCACAGGATGAACGGATAAGCGCGCGTGCGTCACAACCGGCATCACGGCCAAGTTATGCGTATTGCGAATTTCTTCTAAGCCAATTGGTCGCGCCACAGGTTGTACGACCTCAATCTCAACCGCTGCCCAATCCCCTGCCTCAGCCGTCGGATCTTCGTACGCTTCTTTTACAATCTTCGCGATCCCACGGATCTCCTTGTCATCCCCCGTATGATAGATAAATGCTAAATCACCCGCCTTCATTTCTCGGAGGTTATTCCGCGCCTGAAAATTCCGGATCCCCGTCCAAGCCGTCTTCTTATCCGCCTGGAGCTGTTCCCAAGAATATTCCTCAGGTTCCGTCTTCAAAAGCCAATATGCCATAGATACGTATATCGTGAAGGGAGAAGAGAAAAAGGTCAACCCAAGCAATCAGATACACACTGCATCGCCTCTCCCTCATCCTTTGCCCACACAATCCTCTCATCCTTCTTAAACCACGTCACCTGCCGTTTAATATAATTCCTCGTATATTGCTTAATAAGCAGCACAGTTTCTTCAAGCACTGTCCGTCCTTCTATTACGTCAACCAATTCCCGATATCCGATTGCTGACATTGCAGGGACATCTTTCGTCACGCCCTGCGCGAGCAACTGTTTCACCTCATTTGCCCAACCATGTTCCAACATTCTATCAACCGCCTTATCAGCCCGCGCATACAACTCTTCACGCGTACGCTCAATCCCAATCTGCAACGCTTCAACAAGAGGTTCACCCTTCTGTCGCTGTTCAATGAGGGATTTACCCGTCGAGAGGACGATTTCTAGGGCTCGCATCACCCGTCGAGGATTCTGCATATCAACAACTTCTGACGCATTTGGATCAATCTCACGAAGCTTCTCGACAAGCACAGACAAAGATAATACCGAGAGCTCTTGGCGCAGCGATTCGTTAGGAGGAACTTCCGGGATAGAAAAATTATCGACAAGAGCCTGTATATACAGACCCGTTCCACCAACAAGAATAGGAACATGACCACGACCAATAACCTGATGAATACAAGTTAACGCTTTATCACGCCATTCTGTGACCGTAAGTTGCTTGGTCGGATCTTCTTGAAAGAGATGATGCGGGATATCGGAGAGAGCGAGCGTATCGGGTTTTCCCGTTCCGATATCAAACCCTCGATAAAGCTGTCTCGCATCTGCGTTAATAATTTCGCACTGAAATTGCTTTGCTAATTTTAAACTTAATGCTGTCTTGCCTGAAGATGTTGGCCCCACAATACAAACGATACGTGGCAACTTCATACGCGTTTCTCCCCTTCCAACACCCACGTTTTCACACTCTTCACCTCCATCTCGATAATCTTGCCGATCAATACCTCATCCGTAGACGGAAAGCGCGCCAACTTCATCTCAAACGTATTCCCGCTCGCAAACCCATGCGCCACCTTATCAATCAAAACGGACACGGTTTTGCCAATAAAGGCTTGATTTTTACGCATGGCAACCTCTTCCATCACTTCTTGGATGCGATCCCAGCGATCACGTTTCTCTTCTTTCGACACGTCATCCGCATATAACTTAATCCCCAACGTTCCAGACCGGATCGAGTATTGCGCATTATAAGAAATATCAAAATCCACTTCACGATAGAGCGTAAGCGTCTCTTCAAATTGCTCCGGCGTCTCTCCAGAAAAGCCGACGATGATATCCGAGCCCAAAGCGACTCCAGGACGCGCAGTCTTAATTTTACGAATCACTTCGAGATATTGCTCACGCGTATATTTCCGATTCATCCGACGCAACACCTCATCACTTCCCGACTGCACTGGTAGGTGTAGATAATTTACTTGTTTCGGCAACGTCAGGGCATGAATAACCTCATCCGTCATGGATAAGGGATGAGCTGCCGTCCAATGTAAACGCTGTAGTCCTTCTAATTGGTTGATCTCCCAGAGTAACGCGGCAAAGTGATCTTTGTAGGGATTCTCTTGCGAGAACGATTCTGGATCGGTCGCTTTAAACGAGTTAACCGTTTGACCCAGAAGAGTAATCTCGAGGACTCCATGCGCCACCAACTCACGACACTCCTCCAAGATATCTTTTACTGGTCGATTCCGCTCCAACCCACGCGCATACGGCACCACACAATACGTACAAAATTTGTTACATCCCGTCTGGATCGTGACAAATGCTTGGACCGATGGCACGCGATGCGGATGGATCTTGAAATAATCTTCCTCCAAAGAAGCTGAATTCACGAGTTCAGGTCGCAATTCCGAAATCCAGCGTGGCAAATGCACCATGTCTGGCGTAGGGAAATAGAGATCCGTCGCTGGCAAACGCTTCTTAAACACCCGCGCCTTATCACGCCCCGGCATACATCCCGTCACCGCCACAATCATGTTTGGCTTGGTCTTTTTATATTCCAAATACTTTTCCTGCGCCCCATAAATCCGATCCTCCGCCGATTGGCGCACGCTACACGTATTGATCAGCACCACATCCGCCGTCGCCTCATCCTCCGTTGTCACAAATCCAAGCGACGACAAAAGACCCGCCATACGCTCGCTGTCATTCTTATTCATCTGGCACCCAAAGGTGGTGATATAAAAGGTGGGAGAGGACATGGGTGAATACGAACGTTAATTACCATAATTCGTTATAGCCAACAAGCCTGGGACTCGCTATACTATGCCCATCTATGTCAGACGACCAAAATACGTCCCTTATCGATAAAATCACCGAACTCTACCACCAATTCCAAAAAAAGCTGGAAGCGATCTCCCATAACCAACTCGCTTCTACACAAGATCTCATGCAAAAACTTGATGAAGCCCATCAAGAAGAAATCCGCGCCCGCATCCAAGCAGAAAAGCTATAATCCGTAATGAGAGACGATCATCTTCGCCATCTCTTCTGGTGAATGAGCCGAGGAATCAATCTCTAAATGCTCCCCCACCAACGCCCGCGCACACACGTCGGGTGTTTTTATGATTTTATTCTCGAGTTCTTCCACGGTCCGCATTTTCGCATGATGAGCCCGCGAATCATGGCGTACCCGATCAAACAACACTTCCTTTGGAGCAAATAAACGCACAAATAAGACCTTGCCGCCTTCCGCCTGCACGATCTGTATCACTTCCTGGATAAAATCATCAAACGTTTGCCCACCTCCACCAAAGGTCGTAATCATGCTCTTATTCGCTCGCGCAGCCGCCTGAAAAAACTCCAAACGAAATTGACGCCCTAACCGTTCACGCTCTGGATGATCCCATCCAAACACCTTGGCCACCGGGTTCAACAAACTATGGTTATCCGCCAAAGGGATACCCGTCAAAGATTCAAGCGCTTTTGCCACCGTCAACTTGCCAACCGCCGCCGGCCCATAGATAAAAATCAGGTTCATAGACATCTCTCTTCAGGCCACGAGCATATCATGGAATAGAGAAAGAGGGGCTCAGGGAAGAGCAAAGAAAAGGGACGAGTTACTTAGCCTTGCTGACAAGGGAATAGAGCACTTTCATAACCTGAAATGCACGCAAGCCAGGCAAATACTGATGGAGAAGAGCGGAAAGACGGAGAACGCCGCGATCAACGAGCGGACTGGGCGGAGTGTTGGGCAAAACTGCATCAGGGATCATGCCACTTGCACGCCCCAACAACAGACCAAACCAGAAAGCATTGGGACAGGTCATCCCCATACTCTGCATCCAAAGATCAAATTCCACATAAACACGTGAAACGAGCGCGCATTCCTCATCCGAAAGACTGGGCACGACCACCTCATCCTTGAGGTCGCTCTGAGCAGAAGAAGCTCCGACTCCCTGCTCGCCCACCGCACCATCCGTACGCGTACCACTAGACATCGCATTCGCCTCCTTTCAAGGCGATAATATATTACACAAAATGCAAAAACGGTCAACCTCCCTACATCTCCCCCTCAATCTCCAATAATCGATTATATTTCTCAATTCTTTCAGATCGCGACAAAGATCCCGTCTTAATATATTCCGAGCCACAGGCAACTGCTAAATCCGCAATCGTCGTATCTGCGGTTTCCCCGGATCGATGCGAAATCGACGTTGCCCAACCCGCCTCATGCGCCATCTTAATCGCATCGACCGTCTCCGTCAGCGTTCCAATTTGATTGAGCTTGATCAAAATCGTATTTGCCGCCTGCTCATCAATGGCGCGTCGTAATCGCTCAACATTCGTCACTAACAAATCATCTCCGACGACACGGACTTCATTCCCCTCAAACATCGGCAAGGCTTCTTGCCATGACGCCCAATCATCTTCAGCAAACGGATCTTCAATCGATTCAAACGGATATTTCTCCATCCAACCCGCATAACGCGCCATCAGCTGCTCTCGATCCATTTCTACCCCCTCCGCACGAAAGACATATTTCTTTCGTTTGGCATCATAAAATTCAGAACTCGCGACATCGGCAGCAAAATATACATCTTTTCCAAGTTTAAACCCAGCCTTGGCCACGGCTTCCGCTAAAAGCTCAAACGCCTTCTCCACCGTATCTAAATGCGGAGCAAATCCTCCTTCATCCCCAACCGTAATAGGAAGATGTTTTTCTTTTAAAAGCTTCCCCAAGGCCTGAAAGACCTCAACTCCAATGCGTACCCGTTCCGAAAACACCTTGTGCTTAGACACGATCATACACTCTTGAATATCCATCACCCATCCCGCATGCGCACCACCGTTCAAGACGTTCATCGTAGGAATCGGCAACGAAGCAGGTCGGACAAAACGATAGGTCTGCCGCAACGACTTCCATAACGGGATCCCTCGCTCCAGCGCCGCGACCTGTGCACACGCTAATGACACCGCCAAGATCGCATTTGCTCCCAATTTCGATTTATTCTTCGTCCCATCTAATTCCAACATTACGTGGTCAATATCCTGCTGCCGCGTCACATCAATCCCGCGCAACACCCGCGCAATCGATTCATTCACATGCTTCACCGCTTTTTTGACGCCTTTTCCTCCATATCTCTTGCCACCATCACGCAATTCCAACGCCTCATGCGACCCCGTCGAAGCTCCAGAAGGTACTTTCGCCTCAGCCGTTAATCCATTCTTTAAGGTCACACGGCAAGCAACCGTCGGATTCCCTCGCGAATCCAAGATTTCGCGTGCAACCACCGATGAAATTTTTTTTCCTCCAAACATATGACAACAGTATACACGAGAACATAAAGAAGTGCAGCTGGACGAAGCCAGCCAAAAATGATGAACTAGCTTTGAATTTACCAAGGAATAATCCCTATGCCAAAACCCTCTCCCCTCCCCCGCTGGAACCTCTCGGACCTCTTCCAAAGCATCGATGATCCAAACATCGATAAGACCTTTGATACGCAACTAAAACGCGCCCAAGTTTTCAATAAAAAATACCGCGGCACCATTACCGCTAAACGCACCGCCGAAGAACTCGCCAAAATTCTCAAAGAATACGAATCAATCCTGCAAGAAACCTGGAAGCCTGAACTCTACGCCGCTCTCGTCCATTCCGCAGATAGCAAAAACCCTAAACACGGTGCCCTCCTGCAAAAAACCGAACAACGCGGACGAGAAATCGCCAACCTATTTCTCTTCTTAGAGTTAGAATTGGTCCAGGTTAACGATAAAACCTTCCAAAGCTGGATCAAACATCCTGCCCTATCTCGTTATACGCATTACCTCGAAAAAGAGCTCCTCTGGAAACCACATCGCCTCAGCGAACCAGAGGAAAAGCTCATGCAAGACCTCTCCCTCACAGGACGCTCCGCTTTCACACGTTTATACGACGAAGAACTCTCCCACTACACCTATAAACGCTCTGGCGACAAAAAAGACTACTCACAAGAACAATTGCTCGACCTTCTCCATCACCCAAAACAAAGTGAACGCAAACGTGCCGCTGAAGGGTATACACAAGGGCTACGCGAACAACTCCATCGCCTCACCTTCGTCACCAACACCCTTTTGCAAGAAAAACGTACGATAGATCGCTATCGTCATTTTGATTCGCCCGAACAATCCCGCCATCTCTCGAATGAGATCGACCAAGCCACCGTCGATGCCATGACAAGCGCCGTGGCTGAGCGTTTCGATATCGTCCAAGACTTCTACATCTTCAAACGCAAACTCCTCAGCCTCCCCGTTCTCTATGACTACGACCGCTACGCTCCGATTGCCAGCAAAGAACACTCCGTCTCGTTTACCGAAGCAAAAACCCTCATTCTAGACGCCTTCACGCGTTTCTCTCCTCGCTTCGCCAAACTCGCCCAAGCGTTTTTTGACAATGGCTGGATCGACGCCCCTCAAATGCCGGGCAAACGCGGCGGCGCCTTCTGCATGTTCGGAACACCTGACCTTCATCCCTATGTCTTCGTAAACTTCAGTGGGAACATTAAACAAGTACTAACCTTAGCTCACGAACTAGGTCACGGGGTGCATGCCAGCCTTGCTCGCAAACAAAACCTTCTCCAGTTCGACATGCCCCTCACCGTCGCCGAAACCGCCAGCGTCTTTGCTGAGATGGTCACATTCGACGCCATGAAAGCCAAGCTCACCGATCCCAAAGAACGGCTCACGCTCATCATGCAAAAAATCGAAGAGATCTTCTCAACCGTCTTCCGTCAAACCACCATGTACCGCTTTGAACAAGACGTACACGCAACCTCAAAACAAAAAGGCGAGCTCACAAGTGAGGAAATCGGCACCCTTTGGCGCAAACACCAAACCAACATGTTTGGAAACTCCGTTAAAATGACTAAAGACTACGACATTTGGTGGTCCTACATCTCCCACTTCATCCATACCCCCTTCTACGTTTACGCCTACGCCTTCGGCGAACTCCTCACCCTCTCCCTCTTCGCCGAATACAAAAAACGCGGTGCTTCGATGGTGGAAGACTACCTCGCCTTCCTCGAAGCTGGCGGTTCAAAAGATCCAAACGAACTCGTAAAACCATTTGGCATCAACTTACGCGACAAGAAATTCTGGCAAGGCGGTATTGCTCTCATCGAAGAGATGGTGAATGAAGCCAAAGAACTTGATAAAAAGATCAAGAAGAGCACGTAAGCTTATCTCTTGATATATCGTCCAACCGCAATCCACGCGGCCATTCCCATCATAAATACCAAGCTCACAAATTGAATCAACAACACTGTTGGTCCATTTTGTTGTACGAGCGCGAGCAAGCCCACTTCCCCATCAAAGACAGGGCGAAGACGAGGATCTAAATAGGCAATCCCAAAATAGGTAAGAAGCGATACGCCAAACAGAGCAAATAATCCAAACCAAATCGTTTGTAACACAAATGGCGCGCGGATAAAGGCAGAAGAAGCGCCAACTAATCGCATAATCGCAATCTCCTCACGCTGTGTATACACCGCGACACGCACCGCGTTAATAACAATCAATAAACCAAACAAGGTGAACATCGCAACCAGGATAGACCCGGCTAACCGACTCTGGTCTGTAATCGCTTTGATGCGTAAGATCGCTCCTCGATGATCCTCGTACGTCTGCTTCTGGATAAACGGCGTATACTGAGGATTCTGCAAGGCCTGCAAAATAAAGGCATAATCCTCTGGTTGATGCGCTTTCACGACCATCTGCGCCCCCAAAGGATTCCCGCTCAACTCTTCTAAGGCCGCGAGGATCTTAGGTTGTCCCGCGTATCGATCACGAAATCGCTGCAACGCTTGCTCGGCAGACACAAGCTCAACTGAACGAACCTGCGGGAGAGACAGTGCGTAAAAACGTAACTGGTTTAATACCGGCTCAGGCGTCGCCGGACGAAACGTAAACGTCACATCCACACGATCCTCCAAGGCCACTGCAGCCCGATCCATAACGGCTTGCACCCCTAATAAAACATTCACCGACAAGATCGCCATCCCAAATACAAAGATCGTCGCGATCCCAATCCAAGCATTGCGGAAAAAGTTTTTCCAAGAGGTTGTAAAAATGCGCACAAGCGTAATCATATGGTTATACCGGCAACGTATACTTCCCATGCTTATGATCCGTCGCCACCTCTCCGTCATGCAGCGTAATCACGCGTCGACGTAAGACATTCACCATCTCTCGGTTGTGAGTCACAAGGATAACGGTTGTTCCAAACGCATTAATACGTACCAACAAATCCGTAATCTCACCCGCATTGATCGCATCCAAATTCCCGGTCGGTTCATCCGCCAACAGCATCTTTGGACGATGAACAAGCGCACGCGCAATGACTACACGCTGCTGCTCTCCCCCAGAAATCTGTGAAGGAAACCGATGCGACTTATTATCCAATCCCACAATCCGCAACACTTGCGGCACCACTTCGCGGATACGTGAACGCGGCGTCCCAGAAACTTCCAGAGCGAAGGCTACATTCTCGTACACCGTTTTCTTAGGCAGCAACTTAAAGTCCTGAAAGACAACTCCAATCTGCCGACGCAGGGCGGGAATTTCGTAGGAACGAATATTTGTGATATCCCAACCGCCAATCACAATCCTCCCACTACTCGGACGCTCTTCCGCCATCAGTAATTTTGCAAGCGTTGTTTTTCCCGCTCCGCTCTGCCCGACAATAGAGACAAACTCTCCCGGTTCAATGCGAAAAGATAAATCCTTAAGAGCTGGCGACTCCGGATGATAAAACTTTGTGACATGTTCAAGCAGAACCATGATGACAGTATACAGTATCGTGTATCGAGTATCGAGTATTGGAGATAAAAGAGACAATACATTGAGAAATACCTTTCTAATTACGATCAAATACTCGATACCCGATACTAGATACTCGATACTGCATGGCTAATGACAGAACCGGCCAGGTCTAGTAGGCTAGAGATATATGAACATGGATCTCCAACTTTTCGTCAAAGAAGCGCTCAGTAAAGGCCTTTCTCGCGATTCTATCAAAACCGCCTTGACCCAAGCCGGGTGGCAAACAGACGAAATCCACTCAGCCATGAACAGCTATACGGAATCCGAATTCCCTATCCCCGTCCCACGTCGGCAACCACATATTTCCGCCCGCGAGTCCTTTTTGTACCTCGTCCTCTTCATGACGCTAGCCATCAGCGCCACAAGTTTAGGCACCATCATCTTCCAGCTTATCAATCGTTGGTTGCCAGACCCTCTCTCCGGATACGACACGATGTACTACCTACAATCTGTAAATAGCACCCTGCGAACGGCAAGCGCCTCCCTCATCGTCGCCTTCCCTATATTCCTCTACGTGTCTCGCCTCACACTAGACGCTATCAAAAAAAATCCAGACTTGCGCCTTTCCCGCCCTCGCACCGCCATCACCTATCTCGCTCTCTTTTTCGCTTCCGCGATCATCATCGGAACCCTCATCACCCTGTTGACGAATGTCTTAGGCGGCGAGCTAACAACACGCTTCGTCTTAAAGACGTTCACCGTCTTAGCAATTTCTGGCAGCATCTTTGGCTACTATCTCACAGATCTGCGTCGTGCAGAAGAACAACAAAAAGCCTAACCTCATATGCCTCTATCCAAACCTTTGTTCACTCTTTTGATCGTCATCGTTACTGCTACGGTGGCAACGAGCTTGTACATGTCCGGCTCCCCCTTAAAAGCGCGAGCCGAACGGTTTGATACACAGCGCATAAATGACCTAGAACAAATCCGTAATGCCTTAGACCAATATTGGATGAATACCGCCAGCTTGCCAGACAGCTTAGAAACCCTCGCGCAACAACGTGACCCCTACTACTTCTCGTCATTTAGAGACCCAAAAACAGGAGCTATGTACGAATTCAAACCCGTAACTGGTTCAAACAAATACGAACTCTGCGCCACCTTTGAAACCAGCATGGAACTGTACCCTGGAAAATCCATACGTCCGCGGTTTGAATCACTCCAAGAACATAAAGCCGGATATCAATGTTTCCCCTTAGAAATTCGCACGATCACACAAAACGGAATGTAATGAAGTCTCTATGGAAGAATTCGCCTACCTCCAGCTCAAAAAATCTGATCTCCTAGATATCCATCGCGCCCTCCTTGCTCGCTGGTTGATTGAAGACAAGCTGCGCCAAACTCAAGGCTTAGAAAGCGTAGGACCACCCCTCCTCCTCGATCGTATCGAAACGCTATTGCGATTAAACGAAGAAGAAGCCCATAAGCTCTTCCATCAGGTCGAGGATGAGTTATGGGAACACAGCTGGTATTCCTTCACCGAAGAATGGGCGTGGCATCGTGCCGAACAAGATGTTAAAAAAGAACTTGGGCGCGAACGCAAATACATGGATAAAGATCAGCTCGAAACTCTCACAGAGAAACGCTACGAAGAACATCTCGAGACCTACATCAAAGAGATTTCCATGGACGAAGACAAGCAGCCAAAACCATCCCGTCAAAAGAAGGATATAAAAAATTCAAAGAAATAAGCTAAAAGAATTTCGATCCGTATGCTCCCTAAAAAAGCTCCCCGGATGTTTTCACTTAAACGTGGACACGAATCCGATCATCGTTTGTTTACAACCTTTGTAAACCAACTCTATACGGAAGATCATCGATCAACACTCTCTGCCAACGGCTGTCAAAAAACCCTTAAAGAATTTGATCGCTCTCCAAACAAAGGCCGCGTCTATTTTATACAACGAGAAGATAAAACCATTGGCTATATCGTCCTCGTACCCTTTTGGGCCAACGAATACGGAGGCAACATCGTCTCCATCGACGAACTCTTTGTAATTCCAGACTACCGCAACCAAGGCATCGGCACCCAAGTTATCGAGCACATCCAACAAAAGCGCTACTGGAACGCCGTCGGCCTCTACCTCGTGACTTCGCCAGATAATCATCGAGCTCAACAGCTGTACCAAAAATTAGGCTTCAAACATTACGAAGATAAGGCATTTATTTACGAATATAAATAGCTTTTTCCTTCCCCACTCTCCTCATCTAGGGCTCGCAGGCCGTGTTGTTTTTCTCCCTACTGCTGTCTGAGCAAGGAGACAACACCGTTGCGGTCGAGTTGCTGTTGCAGGTGTTGGCTCCGGTCCACCATACACAGCGTAGGTGGAATGCGAGTTCAGTAGGGAGAAAAACAATACGGCCGGCGAGCCCATCGCCTATATCTTCTTTCTGCCCGAAGGGCGCTCTAATCACAAGGGATTCTTCGGCTCCAGTCTATATCTTACGACAGTTGATTTGACCTCAGAATGACAGGAAAGAAGGCTGCTTGTTCCGCTGCGAGATCCCTCACTGCGTTCGGAATGACGGGGGAAGATGATAGGAAAGGAAACGGTCATGACGACTAAGACATCTATACTGTATACTTCTTGTCATGTCTCGTTCTTTGCACAAAGCGTGGGTGGTCGCCATTAACATGGGATATGGTCATGAACGTGCTGCCTATGGCTTAAAGGAGCTCGCCTACGGCGATATTATCGTGGCGAATGATTACCCAGGTATCCCAACGCAGGATAAAGAACTCTGGAAACAATCGCGTAGCTTATACGAATATTTTTCGCGCCTCCAACCCCTGCCCGTCGTCGGACAACCCCTGTTCGACGTCATGGATCATTTTCAAAAAATCCCCCCGTTTTATCCACGACGCGACCTCAGTGAACCAACCCTGCAAGTCAGCGAAAGCTATCGCTGGATTGAAAAAAAGCAGTTAGGAAAGGATTTGATCGAGCGGCTCACCAAACGCAATAGCCGTATCCCCTTCATTTCCACCTTTTTCCTCCCCGCTTTCGCCGCCGAAGTCTTCGACTACCCTGGCGATATCTACTGCGTCATTTGTGATACCGACGTCAGCCGTGCTTGGGTTCCCCTTGATCCCAAAAAAAGCCGTATCAAATACCTCGCCCCTAATGGACGTGTGGTGGAACGTTTGCAACTCTACGGCGTCCCGCGTGAACGGATTTTCTTAACAGGTTTTCCCCTTCCAAAAACACTTATCGGAGGTCCCGAAGCTAAAATCGTAAAACATGACCTCGCCGAACGACTCTGTCACCTAGACCCGGAAGGAATATTTTCCCAAAAGTACCAAGAAACCCTAGTTCAAACGCTAGGCCCGCGCTTATGCAACCTCACCTCAAAGCGCCTCCTCACGCTCACGTTTTGTGTGGGTGGAGCAGGAGCCCAAAAACAGCTAGGCATGGATATTATTGAGAGTTTACGCAAACCGATCTTACAAAAACGCATCCGCGTTAATTTAGAAGCCGGAACCCACAAGCACATTTATCGCTATTTCCAAGACGGGATACAAACACTCGGATTAAAATCCGCGCTGGGAAAATCGCTCCACATTCATCATTACGAAGATCGTCGTGAATATTTTCTCGGCTTCCAACACACGCTCCGGACCACTGATGTCCTTTGGACAAAACCAAGCGAGCTGTCGTTCTACACAGGCTTAGGCCTTCCGATCATCATCGCTCCCTCGATTGGTTCGCAAGAAGATTTTAACCGCCTGTGGCTCCAAAGCGTTGGTGGAGGCATGTCACAGTTTGATCCTCATTATACAAACGAGTGGTTATTTGATTGTCTCGCCTCCGGTGGATTAGCGCGTTTTGCCTGGAACGGGTATATCGAAGCTCCAACACACGGTGCCTATCGTATTGAAAGTCTCATCACTGGTAATCCAACCCCACTGCCTAATCTTCCCTTAATTGTATAAAAATAAGCACCCTTTATTGACGGATGATAACATCTTGAGAAGGAGTCACCGGAACCGTATCTGAATTTACAGGTTGTGTGGGGGAAAATAGGCTAGAAAAAGAATTGACGTTGGCTTTTGGCAAGGCGGGATTTAAATACGAAATCGCCATCGCTCCCAATACATACACAACCAAAAAACCCAGTAAACAAAGCTTGAAAACTAAACGAGAATCACTCGTCTTTGCCACGACCTTCATCGCAATCGCCAATAACAAAATAAAGAAGGCGATCAAGAGCATGAGGATGGAAGACATAATCCAGTGGTAACAAAGATAGGATAACAGAAAAGCCGTCTATGCATAGGATATCATAAACGGCCTCCCTTCACGACTACTGACGAATTAACGCGAGAGAAAATACCTGCTCATCAATGGTAACTTGCTGCGTTGTAAGACTCGTCTCTGGCAACGCATCCACAAACACAACTTCAACCGCTCTCGCATCACGTGCCAACAAGACAGTATCCGTCTCCAGCACAGATCGAAGCTCGCCGGCAGGCAACGCAACGTGAACAGAGACACGATCAACGGGTTTTAGATCCGCCTCTTTACGTGCATTCATGACATGACGCAAGAATTCCCGACGGTACCCTTTTTGACGCAGGGCTGGCGTAATAACCGTATCCAAATCCGCTCGATACACCTGACCTTCTTCCAAAGCCCCGCTAACGACCCGCACTTCCTCCACATTCACCTCATCTCGTAACAATCCCAACAAATCCCCCTGACGAGTAAGACGCTGCGCCTCTTCGTCTTCTTTTACGGTCACAACTAGAGAAGCTAACGTTTGACGCACCGCCAACTTCGCTTCAGCGCGTAATTCATGAGCACGAGAAGCAACGCCGCGTAGCCAAGTCATGTCAGCGGACAAACGTTCGTTGATAAGATTCTCCTCTGCCTTTGCCCAAGATTCAAGATGCACCGACGTCTTCTTCCCACCAACATCCTGGTAAACTTTATCTGCCAAGAATGGAGTAAACGGTGCCATGAGCTTAGACAACTCCTCTAACACCTCTCCCAAGGTCTTAAGGGCATCCATCCGCTCAAACTCATTATCCGACTTAATACGCTCACGCGATCTTCGTAACCACCATGTAGATAAATCATCTACAAACGAACGCAATGGACGCGTGGCACGCATGATTTGATAATCATCCATCTGCTTCGTCACCTCCTGTGTTAATTCCGCGAGTCGAGAGAAGATCCAACGATCCAGCACGTGGGCACTGCGCGGCTTAGAACGAACTAACCGACTTGGAGCGTAGGTCTCATAGAATACCTTAACATTCCAAATTAAGTTCAAAAACCCACGCACAATACTTTGTAAATCACGCTCAGAAAAATTCAAAGAATCTGCCTCCAAGACAGGCGAACTAAATAGATAATACCGTAATGCATCCGCTCCATAGGTCTCAAACACCTTCCAAGGATCGGGATAATTCTTAAGACTCTTAGACATCTTACGACCATCTTCCGCCAAAATAAGACCTGTTACGACCACATTCTTAAAAGCTGGTTTCTCAAACAAAGCAGAGGCTAATACGTGTAAGGTATAGAACCAGCCACGTGTTTGGTCTTGCGCTTCCGCGATGAAGTCGGCTGGAAAATTCTCTTCAAACCATTTCTTATTCTCAAATGGGTAGTGAAGAGAAGCAAACGGCATACTCCCCGATTCCAACCAGCAATCAAAGACCTCTGGCACACGCGTCTGCTGACCGCCACAAGGACACGTTATTTTAATATTGTCGATGAAGGGCCGATGCAAATCCAGCCCTTTGACAAGTTCAGGATTATTCACGCGCTTCGCAAGCTCTGCCACTGAACTAATAATCGTACGTTCTTCGCATTGATCACATTCCCAAACAGGGATAGGAGAACCCCAATAACGGCTGCGGGAAATATTCCAATCGGGCGCCGATTCTAATCCTTTCCCAAAACGTCCTTCTTTTAGATGCTCAGGATGCCAACCAATCTTTTTTGCAGTCTTAAGCATCGTCGGCTTGAGCTTGGTAATATCAATAAACCATGCTGGCTGAGCTTTATAGACTAATAATGTATTACAGCGATAACACACCGGTACACTATGTGTAATCGTTTCAGCACGATAAACAAGTCCACGAGTAGTTAGCTCTTCTAGAATTGGCTGATTCGCCTCATGACGCCCCATCCCTGCCACGAATGACACCATTTCTCGCATCTTTCCTTCTTCATCCAAGGTATCAAGAACCGGTAAGCCATGTTCACGCGACATCTGTAAATCTTCCTCACCAAAGGCGGGAGCTGTATGCACAATCCCCGTGCCATCTTCCGCCGATACGTGCAAACCCGCGACGACGCGAAACGCATCACCCTCAACAGAGATAGAAGGATACAGCGGCTGGTATCGACGACCAACAAGCTCGCTTCCCTTCCAAGTAGAGACAATCGTAAAAGCTGACGCTTCTCCATTATCAAGCGATTTTAGAACCTCTGCTTGACGAGCCTTGGCAAAAATCAACGTCTCCGCCGTAGAAGAAATCTTGGCCGCTACATACTCTAAGTCCGCGCTCACGGTCAAACCAGTATTACCCGGCAAACTCCAAGGAGTCGTGGTCCAAGCCAAAAAAAACGTCTTCGGATCTTCTACTGTAGGAAATTTAATGAATACCGCCGGATCTTCATGCTCAACATACGAATTCCCCATCGCCACTTCAAAATTCGATAAAGGGGTTGCACAACGTGGACAATACAACGAGACACGAACGTTCTTATACACGTATTCCTTTTTATACAATTCCGAAAACACCCACCACACCGATTCGATATAGCTGTTATCCATCGTTTTGTAGGAGTGCTTGAAATCAACCCAACGGCCAATGCGCTCAACGTAGCGCTCCCACTCTTTCTCGTAGGTAAACACCGATTGACGACAGGCGTTCGTAAACGCCTCAATCCCAAGCGCTTCAATATCGCGCTTAGAACGCAGCTTCAAATCTTTTTCGATTAAATTTTCAATTGGAAGGCCATGACAATCCCAACCCCAACGACGCGGCACGCGGTACCCTTTCATCGTCCAATAGCGTGGAACTGCATCCTTAATCGCAGACTGCATCAAATGCCCATAATGGGGCAACCCCGTCGCAAAGGGAGGACCGTCATAAAAAACATAGCCTTTACTTTCTGGGCGCTCTTCTAAGGAACGTTCAAAAACTCGCTCTTTTTCCCAAAAAGCCAGCATTTCTTGCTCAATCCCCGCAAATAACGATGGTTGGCCACTCGAAGAAGGCGTTGACATAGACTTGCTTAGAATGCGACGAAATAAGCGTTTGGTCAAGCGAAAAACAGGCTCATATGGTATCCTTTCGCCATATGAAGAAGATG
The DNA here is from genome assembly GCA_018061025.1 of Patescibacteria group bacterium. Classification (GTDB taxonomy): domain Bacteria; phylum Patescibacteriota; class Patescibacteriia; order 2-12-FULL-60-25; family 2-12-FULL-60-25; genus JAGOUY01. Next base: position 37,413 of record JAGOUY010000007.1, on the reverse strand, counting down.
TATATCGCCAGCGATCACCGGGGAATAGGCTTAAAAGACGCCCTTCTCCCCTTCTTAAACGAACAGTCATTTGAGGTCGTAGATGTGACCCCCACTAAAAATGCCGATGGCTCCATTGACTTTCCGCTTGCAAGCCAAGCCGTGGCGCAACACGTTGTCCAAGAAGGGGCTCAGGGACTCATCCTGTGCGGCTCCGGCATTGGAGTTGCCATTGCCGCCAATCGCTTTAAAGGCATCCGCGCGGCGACCGCCCATACACCAGAAGAAATACACGAAGCGAAAGAGCACAACCACATCAATGTTCTTTGCTTGGGAGCAGATGAAACATCCAAGGAAAACGCGGAAGCCCTTATCTCCGCCTGGATAGAAGCAAAACCAGACACCGCCGAACGACGCCTCCGTCGCCTCGCCCAACTCGACACCTATGGCTCCTGAACTCATTCCCGCTCTCCTGTGTCAGGATGAGACCTCTTTCCATGATCGGTTAAAGATGGTCGAATCAGAAGTGCCCTGGGTACAGGTCGATATTCTCGACGGAACTCTCTACGCAAATACGAGCTGGGCAGATGCTCATGTTATCAGCACTTGGCACATCAATACCTCATTAGAGCTGCATTTAATGGTGGAGGATCCCGCCCACATCATCAGCACCTGGAACACGGTTACAAGCTTCCGAAGAGCGATTTGGCATATAGAAGCCAAGATAGATCATACCTCCCTCATCCAAGCCGTACGCAACACAGGCCGTGAAGTTGGCTTAGCCATTGCTCCCAGCACGCCATTAGAAAAACTCACTCCCTATCTTGCAGATATAGATCGAGTCCTTATTTTAGGCGTTGAACCAGGCTGGAGCGGACAACCCCTCATCCCTACAAGCCTAGAACACGTGCGTCAACTCCAGAAACAAACCCCTCATCCCACCATCTCTTTTGATGGAGGCGTAACAGAAGAAACGCTCCCCGGTATTATAAAAGCAGGGGCAGAATCCATTTGCGCATCTAGCCTTATCTTTAACCACCCACCCATTCCAGAACGCCTACAAGAAATTCGTGCTAAACTAGACAAAGAATCCGTGTAATTCATCGATCATTCTACGTATGCAACCCAAACATCTTCTCATTCTGTTAACGGCTGCCCTCCTCTCCCCTCTCGCGAGCCACGCGGGCGTCGGCACAGGCATGCTGATCAAATCCAGCAGCAATGCCTCTATTTATTATGTCGGACAAGATCAGAAGCGTTACGCCTTTCCTACGGAAGCCGTCTTCAAAAGTTGGTACGATGATTTTTCCAATGTCCAAACCGTGTCTGATCAAACGCTTGCCAGCTATCCCCTCATAAAAAATGTTACCTATCGTCCCGGAACACGATTAGTAAAAATCACGACCGACCCTAAAGTCTACGCCGTCGCACGTGGCGGTATTTTACGCTGGGTTCAAACGGAAGCCGTAGCGCGAGCTCTCTACGGAGACACCTGGACCACCCAAGTTGATGACGTCGCAGACGCCTTTTTCGCGAACTACCAGGTAGGAAATCCCATCGCTGTAGCCACAGAATTCAATCGCAGCGAAGAACGCACCAATGCTGTCTCGATCGATACAAACCAGACATCAATGCCCACCCCCCTTCCTCCCGTCATCCCTCCAGCACCTCTTCTCCCAACCACCACAACAACACCCACCCTCCCCTCCCCCCTTTCCGTCACACTCCAAACCTCAATCCCAACACCGCGCTACGGAGAAACATTCTCCCTACGCACAGAAGCAGGTCCAGTCGCAGAAGTATTGCGAACACGTCTGTTTCTGGACAATACAGAATTACGAACGTGCGAATATTACATCTGTTCCGCAGACATCCTCATCCCCATTAACGACTCACAGCCCTCGCACGAAGTACGCGTAGAAGTATACGGCACCAACAACCGCATGACCTCTTCCACCTTGCAGGTTCTTGCAAGTAGCGGAGGAAATGCCTATACGGATCTGATCTTGCGTCGTCCCGATGTAAAACCGAATGGAAATCGTGAAATTATCGCCCAAGCCAATAGCGAATTTAGCGCACAGTACATAAATATTTACCTCGATGGCGGCCTGGTACGGAGCTGCACAGATACGCAAGAATGCCGCTACCTAGAACGAGAGACAAGCCCCCTAGGAACAATTCACAGCGTCTTCATGGTTGCCATCAATCGGAATGGATCATCCGTCCGCTCAGAAACAAAAACGTTTAGAGTCGTTGCCAACGATCGACCTGCTATAGACGTTACCCCAGACAAATACAATCCCTTCACGAATGAACGGATGAACGTCACGGTTAGTGCCAGCGATGATGACGGAATACAAGGAACGAGCATTCTATTAGACGGGGTGGTGCTTAAAACCTGCACTCTCTCCACATGTACCATAAGCATCGGGCCATGGACCGAAGCCAAGACCCTACGCATAACCGGTCAAGCAACAGACCTCACCGGTATAAGCGCGATGGCAACCTCCAGCCTAATTACCGTGCGATTGCCTTAATCCCCTTACACGCACTTGCTATCTAACCCAAAGCAGCGCATGATAAAATATATGACTAAGCTCCTCTCCTCGCTGACAACGGTAGCGTTCGCCGCCAGTCTTTTTAGCCCCTTCACGACACACGCCGCCGAACTCACCTCCTACTTTAATTCCGGCGACCTTATCAAAGGCGCAAGCACCCAAGCCGTCTATTACTTTGCTCAAGATGGCCGTCGCTACGTCTTTCCGAACGAAAAAACCTACTTCACCTGGTACCCAGATTTTTCAGGCGTCATCACGATCCCAGACGAACATCTTTCTTCCATCCCTCTCGGTCGCACCAACGTCACGTATCGTCCTGGAGCCAAGATGATAAAAATTACGACGGATCCAAAAACATATGTTATAGACCGCGGCGGCATCTTGCGTCACGTCACCTCAGAACAACTCGCTCGTACACTCTACAACTTAAACTGGAACGACCGAATTGAAGACGTCCCAGACTCCTACTTCAGTAACTATCGCGTCGGCACCCCTATCCAAACAGCAAGCGATTACAACCCTGCCGACGTCATGACCCTCACCCCTAGCATCCTGGAAGACAAAGGATTCGATCGCACAAAAGTAACAATTACGATTGGCAACACCCGCACCGGCTTCGTTCCAACCACCTTCACCGTCAAAAAAGGCACCCAAGTCACCTGGACAAATACCGACGTCATGGACCACACAGTCAAGGGTCGTAACTGGGAATCACCCGTGCTCCGCCCCGGAGAAACCTGGAGCTACACCTTCAACAGCGTCGGATCGTTCGATTACCAGTGCGGAATCCATTCCGTCATGCAAGGAACTGTCAACGTGGTCAATTAAGCACACCCCGAGACACAGGCTTCACGGCCTGTGTTTTGTATGGAAAACACGCTATCATAAGGCAAACATCTATGACGACCCAAGATCTTGAAAAAAAGGCCTATGAAATCCGCATGGATATTATCCAAGCGCTGCTTGCCGCTAAAAGCGGACATACCGGCGGTCCGCTCGGGATGGCCGATATTTTTACCGCTCTCTACTTTGCCATCGCTCACGTAGACCCTAAAAACCCCATCGATCCAGAACGTGATCGTATCGTTCTCTCAAATGCACATATCTGCCCAGTTCTGTACGCAACCCTCGCACAACGGGGTTTTTGTTCACGCGAACAGTTCCTCACAACCCTAAGAAAACTTGGCTCTCCGTTCCAAGGCCACTCGAACAATCATTTTAATTTAGGAATCGAAACCTGCGGCGGTCCATTAGCGCAGGGTATATCTCAAGCCGTCGGCATGGCCCTGGCAGGCAGAATGAACAAGGCCAGCTGGCAGGTATACTGCCTAACAGGTGACGGCGAGCTAAACGAGGGTCAATGCTGGGAAGCCATCATGATGGCAGGCAAAGAACGTCTATCCAACCTAACAGCCATCGTAGACCGCAACCATATTCAGATCGATGGGGACACAGAAGATATTATGCCGTTAGAACCATTAGCAGATAAGTGGCGCGCCTTTGGATGGAACGTGATCGATATGGACGGACATAACATGGAAGATATCCTCGAACGCTTTAAAAAGGCGCAGGCATACATCAAAGGTCCAACCGTGCTCCTCGCTCACACCATTCCCGGCAAAGGCGTAAGCTTCATGGAAAACAAATACGAATGGCATGGAAAACCTCCTAACGCGGAAGAAGCCAAGCTCGCGTTAGCCGAACTTCAAACCATCTACAACCAGCTATGAACCTCCAATCAACTGCCCACCTAAATCCTCATCTTTTCGCAAAAGACGTAGAACGTATCCCCACCCGTAATGGCTACGGCGATGGCGTTATAGAAGCGGGCAAGCAAAATACACAGGTCGTCGTTTTAACCGCTGACCTAGCTGAATCCACGCGGGTTCTCAACTTTCAAAAGCACTTTCCCGATCGGTTCATTGAATGCGGGATCGCCGAACAAAACATGATTGGGATGGCCGCCGGACTCGCCCTCAGTGGAAAGATTCCATTCGCAAGCTCATATGCGACGTTCGTACCAGGACGCGCCTGGGATCAAATTCGCGTCTCCGTTTGTTACACAGATGCGAACGTAAAAATCATCGGAGCGCATGCCGGCATCTCTGTCGGACCAGACGGAGCCACACATCAAGCTCTAGAGGATGTAGCCATGCTACGCCCTCTGCCAAATCTTACGATCCTCGTCCCCTGTGATTACGAAGAAGCACGAAAAATAACCCTAGCCGCTGCCGAATATACAGGCCCCGTCTATATCCGCCTAACGCGAGAAAAAACCCCTGTCATCACCACTTCCAATACCCCTTTTAAGATCGGCGTCTCAACCGTCATGACCGCAGGAGAAGATGTAACTATCATTGCCTGCGGGCCGCTTGTCTATGAGGCATTATTAGCTGCTGCGACCTTGTATGAGCAAGGAATACACGCAGAGGTAATAAATGCCAGCACCATTAAACCATTTGATGAGAAAACCCTACTAGAAAGCCTCAAAAAAACCGGCTGCTGCGTGACCGTCGAGGAACATCAAGTAACGGGCGGATTATTCGGCGTCGTCTCAGAAACTCTGAGCCGTTCTTTTCCTTGCCCCGTAGAATCCATCGGTATGCCAAATACCTTTGGAGAATCCGGCGAACCAGCAGAGCTTCTAGAAAAATACGGCATGACAGCCAAGGACGTGATCAAGGCCGTAAAACAGGTTATGAAACGAAAAGCGTAAAAGATTCGATCGCACGTGACATATAAACACCCTCTTAAGAGGGTGTTTATATGTCACTAAGAATCTGCATTTAACGCTGCACATACCCCATCACACGTACCGCTGCCCATTGGAACGGATCTTGCGGAGTACGACGGAAGGTAGCACGAAATTCTTGAATTCCTACACGCTCTGCCTGTAGATCTCGCGTAAACCGCACGCGATACATAAGCGTATTCCAAGCAAGGTTTTCCTGTGCGTTTTGAAAGTTAGGATCACGACCGTATAAAGTACGGAATGTTTGACGCACACGCGGTAATTGAGCGCGTTCACGCACTAAGTTTCTTCCTTGAGGAATCTGTCCCGAAGCAATCCGTTCCAAATCCGCAATAAGAGCCTCGATCCCCGTAGAGGGGATGACCCCAACCGTATCCAACCAGTCACGTACCAATGCCCGACGCTCACCCTCACCCAAGCGCTGAGTAATAGCCGTGGTCCCCACTCCCACAAAAGAAGCGAGACGCTGCTCAACCACAGGGGAAAGGGTAAGCCTAAATTCCCTCACATCTGCCTGCACCGCACCCATAACTCGTGAGGAAGCAGGGACAAAGACCGTAACAGGAGGAAGATCATCTGGTGCAGGAGCAACTACAGGAGACTGAGGGGCAGAACTTGGAATACTTGGAGAGCTCGAAACTGGTAAAGAAGCGGGCAATGAAGAGGAAGGACCAGAACCCGCACTAAGACCGCCGCCCCCTCCTCCGCCACCGCCCCCTCCACCCGAGGAACTACAAGCGCTTGTTGTCACCGTCCCAGCGGTAGAAGTAGCCGTAACAATAGAATCTAAGTTGCGAGCAATCGTAGAAAAGCCATAACTTGTGCCACACGTAAGGCCGATTACGGTCACCGTAGCCCAAGTAGAGGTGGTTTGCCAGGTAGGCGTTACGCTACTCACTCCAGAACCATCAAGATACCGATCAGCCGCCGCATGATAAATCGCATACTGCGTAGACGTGGAATTACCATTGCTATTGACGGCTATCGTGACACTCGTCTGCGAAACAACGGTAACGGTCGGGGCACTCGGGACCTCTGCGTAGGTAGTAAACGCAGATGTCGTGGCATGCGCAGATCCAAGAGCCGTGCTCGTTGCCTGCACGCGCGCTTGGTAGGTGGTGTTTGGCAACAACCCACTCAACAGCGTAGAGGTTGCATCTGCAACCGCAGTAACAGTCGTACCAGGAAAAGACTCTCCCGTAGAAAGATTGATGTAGTCAATACTAAAGTTCGCCTCGTTATCTGCATTATCGGTCCAGGCGATGGTGGAAGTCGTAATTCCCTTCGTTACCGCTGGGCTCGTGGGAGCAGAAGGTGCGGAGGTACTCGTTAACAACAGGCTAACCGTCTGATTACGGCTAGCAATAGCTACACTCGTAGAAGAGGCCGCGTACCCCGACACAGAAGAGCTGATTGTATACGGGTTAAAGCCACCGCTCGTAAGAGCTAAGCTAGAAGACGTAAGCTTATAGCCCGTCAAAGAAGCAAACGACGTATACCCTGAACCGGCCGTTGAGCCCAGAGCTGTTGCCTGAGCCGCTGCATCCGTTGCCGTTATCGCGACAGAACCAATAGCTGTAGCACTCCCAGAACGTCCCGCAAACCCACGAACATTAAACTTGACGACAACTGGACCCGTTCCAGTGACCGTACTAGATGCACGTGTAAAACTACTGTTATCAAAGGTATTGGTCGCATTACTCAACGAGTAAACATCGTACAAGACATTGGTTAAAAAGTCTGACTCTAACACAGTATTATACCCATTATTTGAAGTCGCAAAAGAAACGCCATATCCATTCCCGGTCGAAGTGACATTACTTATCGTGACATGATTACTCGTGCCTGCTAGCTTAACCCCAGCATATGAAGCTGTATTCAAAGTAATTGCCGGAGGATTTGTCACACCACTAACAACACTCGCACTAGCGCCGGTTATCGCAGAGGATTGATACGTGTAAACATCCCCGCTCTTAGTAAAAACACTTGGAATGAATAAATCGACCGTTCCAATACCCCCACAATTATCGTCTAAGATAGACTGAAGCGCAGATGAGTTAGCCGCAACACTATTTGGAACAAAGAACGTAAGTCTTATTCCCATTATATCTACTAACCCAATATGAATATTTCCCGTCCCTAAAATAGATGTGACCGTCGTTCCATCAGAGGCATAATTTGCAATTGTACACGCTGCTGGATTGGAAAAATACAGGGTAGCATCAGACGGAATCTCAAAGGGAGCCGACCCATCATCATAATCGCTCCCTCCAAATGCAAAGTTCATGCGTGTGGCTGTGTAATACGATGAAGTACTGGAGGCATTCCTTACTGACAAATATGAAATACCAGAAGAAGATACATTGGTAAATGAAATAGCATCCCGGTCTGTACCCGCGTCAATAATCGTAGAAGCACCAACCCCAACAAAATTCAACGAACTGGTTGCGTTAGTGTTATTAACACTAAACGCACGATAGGTCCCCGCAGCCAAATTCACCGTATCACCACTACGCAAAAACTGACTAACGTCATGCGTTGATGTGGCATCAACCCCACCTAGACCCGCATAATCAATCGCACCATCATCATCCAGATAAATAGATGCACGACGAGCCATGGAGCTTGCACCGATATCTAAATCGCCATCCACATCCAAATAAGGGCTAAACGCCGCCGTCTCTAAATCATTACTCGATGAAACATCATGCACCTTAAGAAAAGGATTCGTCGTCAAGGATGTTGCTGCCGACACATTTGAAGCGGAAACACCCGATACCTCAACTTTAACAACTCCCCCCATTCGATACGCACCGTTATAAGAATTAGTCTGAGTAAATGGGATGTTTGAAGCTGTTTTCAAAACAGTAATCCCATACCCACTCAACGTGGTGGTAACAGAGTTAAAAAGAAGATTATATGAAAAATCTAGGGTAGAAGAGGCGGTCGAACCGAGGGCCGTGTTACGTGCAAGAATCGGAAAACTATTCCAGCAGTTGCCGACAGCGCGCACCGTGTTCCGAGTAACAGTATAGACACTCGTCCAAGGCTCATTGCGCGGGTTGGTGATACGAATACCGTTACAATTTGCCGATTCAGAAGGCGTATCTATAAAATTTCCAGCAATGTAGTTTGTTCCACTGGCATTAAACAGCAAGGTTACATCTATAGAGGAAGGAGATGCCGCTGAGTATTTTAGCGTATTCGTAGCGAAAACCTGGTCAAACCCATCAATAACCACTAAACGAGACGTGGAAAAAGTACTCGGAATATAACTCGTAAACGTATTCGATAAGACTCTCAATTCAGAACTGCTAGCCGAGGTAGAAAACATCGCAACATTATCCGGCATCGCTAACCGACCATAGAACGTGTTACCTTGAATAAGCCCCTGCGTCGACGTCGCTCCTAAGCTTAAATAGTTAATATTTGTATTATTTGAAATCTCGAAATCACTTGCCCCATACACGAATTCTATGGTACCGGTAGCACTAGAAGAAAATGTATTACCCACGACCCGAATACCCGGTGATGGTACCCCTCCAGAGTACGCCGTCTTAAGAGATACATTAGAAAAATTACACCCAGAGACAGTAGAACTTGTAGATAAATTGATCAAATTGTTACCCGTTGGAGACACTTGACCAATGGTCGCTCCCCCAGAACAAGTAAGAGTTGTACTCGCATTCAAAAACGTAAGAGGCCACATTTCCGTTGACGAATCATACGGACTCACACCACCCCCACGCACCTCAACCGTATCATTACCAGATGCGGCAAACGTTAACGCCATGTTAATATCCGTATGATCACATCCTGATGCACAAACAGTATAGGTTGCCGCATCAACACTAACCGCCAAAAAAATGAAAAGGAGAAAAGAAAAGGCAACGGAAAAGAGCCCACGAAAAGAAAAGCGCATAGATAAACAAGAGTATAGCATCATCTAAACATAAAGCCGAGCACAAAGCTCGGCTTTATCCCCATACGCTTAAGTCCAATTACCGAATCTGATACGTTACTTGAACATGAGAAACCACATCCAACGATCCAGCTTGGATATCTGGAGCTGGTGCAGCAACCGCCATTGCACTCATCGCTTCCGCCCGATACATAGGCATTGGATTTGACGGAGTAGCTCCATTTTCTGCAAACGTGACTACACGCACCAACTCAACTCCCAAGGCATCCGCCAACTCCTGTGCTTTCGCACGTGCATCTTCTAACGCCTTACGCCGTGCCTCTTGCGTCAAACTCGTTGGATCGTCAATCGTAAAGGTTACGCCATTGACTTGATTCGCTCCTAATTGAGCCACCCGAGCGAGAACCGAGCCCACTTTGGATAAATCTCGCACCTTCACCTCCAAATTCTGATTAACCGTATACGCGATCACGCGCTGCGTTCCATCTTTATACTCATATTTAGGCGCAATCGAGTAATTACTCGTCTGCAAATCTGCCTCCGCAATCGCCATGTCCTTCAATCCAGCAATCATGGCGTCCACTTTACGCGTGTTATCCACCTGTACCGCAGGAACGTCTGCTCCCTCTGAGTACAGCCCTACATTCACACGTGCCAAAGTTGGCTTAGAAGTAATCTTTCCTTCCCCATCAATGGTAATCGTATCGCGCTGGTTAGGAATCTGGCCAATGTAATCCCGCTGCAAACGCACATTTCTCGCATGGGCGAGCATAAGAAGCGTCGCAGACACCAAAAAAACGCTCACAAGCACCGTCATAAGAGGTTGCTCTTTCCAAGTAGGGAAATTCATATATTCCTATTTTAGCAGAGGAACAAGGCCAGGCAAACACCCCTTCAATACAATAAACTCTAGCATCGCCCCCCCACCGGTCGACACAAAATCAAACCAGTCTTGGGTTTTGGTCTGAGTGATAACTGGGATCGTATCCCCTCCTCCCGCGACCCCAAACGCAGCTCCACGAGAGCGCGCTCCAATGACACGCGCCAAAAAACGCGACCCAGCCCCCATGCTTTTAATCTCGGTAACACCAATCGGACCATTCCACAATACCGTTTTCGCTCCCTGAATCTTTTCCGCCCACACCTTAAGCGTTGCAGGACCCGCGTCTACCACCATCATCTTCTTTCCGATAGAGGAAATGGGCGATCTCACCAATTCCGCATCCTTGGACACACTTTTCGCCAATATGACGTCGGTAGGCAAAAAAAGATTAGGTGCTTGCACGAGCTTCTGGGCCTCAACAATCCCCTCTTTTTCCACATACGATCCTCCGATAGATATTCCCTGAGCAACAAAACACGCATGTGACATCGCTCCACCCACCATTACTGCATCGCACATCTTCAACAGCGCTTTAATCACGGGCAACTTCGTCGTCAATTTCTTGCCTCCAACCACCGCCACAAATGGACGTTGTGGTTTTTTCAAGAATACACTCAACATCTTGACCTCTTCTTGCAAAGAACCCCCCGCAAAAGATGGTAATTGTTTAGCAATTCCAGCAACAGATGCATGCGAACGATGGCAGGATGCAAAGGCGTCGTTCACAAACACATCTCCCAGCATCGCATACGCTTTCGATAAAGCTACACTATTCTTCTCTTCCCCTTCTTCGAAACGAACGTTCTCCAAAAGATGAATCGATCCCTCCTCAGCTTCAGAAAGACTAGTAACCAACCACTCACGCTCCGTCTTATTACTTACAATCTCCTTATGGTACGTCAATTCCAACCCATAGAGCCGCTTGACGATGGGAACCAACTGCTTCGTAGACAGCGCTGCTTCCCGTTTCTTTGGCCGTCCTAAATGCGTCAACAAAATAACGATCGCTCCACGCTTCGCGAGATCATAAATCGTCACCAGAGAACGCTCAATCTTAAGCAATGCCTCCGGCTCCATTTCGCCTTCTAGAGGAATATTCCAATCAACCCGCACCAAGATACGTTGTCCTTTCATTTTTTTCGTCTTTGGCAAGGTGCGAAGATTCATAGATATTTTTCTGTCATTCCCGCGAAGGCGGGAACCCAGCCCAGATAGGTCGGGATTAAATCGCTACGCAACATTCTTCCCAACCTCAAGCGCCAATTCTGCTAATCGATTCGAATATCCCCACTCATTATCATACCAAGCCACTACCTTGACGAGATCACCATCCACCACCCGCGTCAATCCCAAATCCACAATCGCAGAGGCAGGATTTCCGATAAAATCTGAAGAGACCAAGGGCTCATCTGTCACTTCCAAGATCCCATGCCAAATCGGATTCTTGGCCGCATCACGAAACACCTGATTTATCTCTTCAACCGTCACGCGCTTTTTCAACAGCAACGTAAAATCAGATAACGAAACGACCGGCGTTGGCACACGCACCGACAACCCATCAAAAATCCCTTTTAAACTCGGAACTACAAGACCCGTGGCAATCGCGGCTCCCGTCGTCGTAGGCACAATATTCTCGGCCGCCGCTCGCGCCTCACGTAAATCTTTAGAAGGAGCATCCTGGAGCACCTGTGAAGCTGTATACGAATGCACCGTCGTCATCATCGCCTTCTGGACTCCAAACGCCGCCTCTAAGACAGCGGCAACGGGCGCAATACAATTCGTCGTGCAGCTCGCATTGCTAAGAATTTCAGCCTTTTTTCCCGCCCCTATCCCATTTACTCCCATCACATGCGTAGCAATTCCCTCTCCTTTTCCCGGCGCAGAGATAATAACCCGCTTTGCTCCCGCCTTTATGTGAGCATTCGCTGCTTCTGCCGTCGTAAATCGACCCGTACACTCAAGCACAATGTCTACTTCCAATTTTCCCCAAGGTAATGCCGTCGGATCCTTTTCAGCAAACACGGGAATCTTTTTCCCAGACACAATCAAATTCTTTTCATCCGACTCCACCTTCTTTTCAAACGGTCCATAGACCGTGTCATGACGTAACAAGTGCGCCAATGTCTTCGTATCGGTTAAATCATTAATCGCGACCACCTTAAATCCTGGCATATTCCAACCCGCCTTGAGCACATTCCGCCCAATTCTCCCAAACCCATTAATCGCAATATTTGGCATATACAAAAGAGTATACAGTATCGCGTATCTAGTATCGAGTATGAGCAACAAAAAAACTTACTCTAACGTTTTTAATTTATTCTTTAGGCCGTCCATCGTTTTCAAGAACTCTGTTTCCAAATCCACTCCATATTCATGCGCTAACACCATAACAGACCACAAACAATCAGAGAGTTCATGGGCAAATTTAGCGTCTGCTTCCTCGATAGATCGTACTCCAGATTTAGCCAACACCAGCTTCATCAAATCTCCTACATCCCCAACGAATCCTTGCGCCAACTGCTCACGTGTCCACTTCTTTCCATATTTTTTCAACTCAAACGCCTCATACTCTTTACGAATATCCAACGCACGCGCTTGTAAATCAGTAAAATGCATATACAGCGAAGGATAACAAAAACATCCCGCCAACGCGAGATGTTTTTTAATCGAACCTAATTTCTTACATCCTAAGTAGCCGAGGGCGCCGCCATCTGCATGCGCATAAAGCGAGTTGGCTGGATCTTTTCGCCAATCGTAGCGACCTTCTCATTGATCAATTGCTCAACCGTCTTGGTGTCATCTTTGATCAACGTTTGCTTGGTCAAACATACTTCGGAGTACCACTTGTTTAATTTCCCTTCGACGATCTTTTGTTTGATCTCTTCGGGCTTCTTGTCCTCTGCTAATTCTGCGAGGAACTCCGCCTGTTTCTTAGCGACTTCTTCAGCAGGAATCGCTTCTGGACTCACATACATTGGATCCATCGCCGCAACCTGAAGCGCAATCTCATCGGCTAAGGCTTTAAAGTCTGCCGTACGTGCCACGAAATCCGTTTCACATGCAAGTTCAACCATAGCCGCTAACTTCCCGTTGTGATGAACGTAGGTAACAATCAAGCCTTCAGAAGCCGTGCGTTCCGACTGCTTCTTGGCAGCCTTGATCGCCCCTTTCTTCTTCAAGACCTCAATCGCCTTTTCAATATCGCCCTGCGCTTCATCAAGCGCGACTTTACAATCTACCATACCAGCCCCTGTACGATTACGGAGCTCGGCAACCGTCTTTGCATCAATGGCCATAAAATCGTGAAATAAACACGTGAATAAAGAACATTTACCGCCTCGTATATTCTATTATTTCGTAGGCGTTACCAACGTTGCTCCTAAACGCGCGCGCGCAGATTCCCACTCCTTACGGCCTTCATTGATCGCATTCGCCATCATCTTGGCAATCAAATCAATCGCCTTAACCGCATCATCGTTGGCAGGGATAGGAAAGTCGACATCGCCTGGGTTCACGTTACTGTCACACACGGCCACAACTTTGATTCCACGACGCATCGCTTCTTCAAGAGCCGTCTTATCCTTACGTACATCAAAGATAAAGATGGCATCAGGAATACGCGTAAGTTCTTGGATACCACCCACCTTTTCATCAAGAAGCGCGATCTGTTCCGTGATCTTGAGCTGTTCAAATTTGGTGTATTTCGCGTGCTCGCCTTTTTCTTGGCGACGCTTCATATCTTTATAGCGACGGATCAATTGAGCCATGCTGGCAAAGTTGGTGAGTGTACCACCCAACCAGCGCTTGTTCACAAATGGCATACCACAAGAGGTAGCCGCAGCCGCAACCAAGCTAGACGCTTGTTTTTTGGTTCCAACAAATAAAACGATCCCGCCACGCAAGGTAATTTTCTTGACGTAGGCCATGGCCGCATCAAGACCCTTTTGCGTCTCTTCCAAGTTAATAATATGAATCCCCTGACGGCTGCCAAAGAGATATTTCTTCATCTTTGGGTGCCATTTAGAGGTTTGGTGACCGAAGTGGACACCGGCCTGGAGCATCTCGCTCAAGCTAGGAGAATTGGGCATAAAAATCGATTCCTTTAGACGGAATTCCTTAGCTGACTCGGCCCCGAACGTATTCGGAGAGGAATCAAATCAGCCTTATTATAAAGGGATTCTCGAGATGAGTAAGTCCTAGATCGCCGAAAAAGCTACCTAGAATGGCAAGATAGTAGCTAATCTTCGCAAAAAAAGCAAGACCCCCACCCTTCTTCTACCGAGACCCTACGCACATAGATAAAAAGGAGGCTATTTTGGCGCGACGGCGACAAAATCTGAGCCTATTTTCAGCAGAAAATAGGCGTACTCTTTTTTATCTATGTGCGTAGGGTCATCGCTATTCATTCGCCTTTTTCACAACATTCATCGTCGCCTTATGATCCTGCTGAATCCCCAGAGCTTGCCGAATCGAATGTCTTAACCCTCTAATCCCACCTTGGTCTTCGCCTGATACATGCACTTCAGGGTTCGCGGCTAATTTCTCCATGGCTTTCGTCACTCCAGCCCCATCTTTATTTGCCTGCTGCATCGAACCAATTACCCCTCGCACCTTCTCCATAATCCCGACCGGCTCGCCTCGACCCTGACTACGCATCATCTGTTCTTCCAATTGTCGTTGCGCGCCCACGTCATTAACATTTTTCAATAATCGTTTGCCCGGATCAATACTTCTGAGCCCATTCCCTTTCTGAATTTCTTGAGCTGCCGTCTGAACCATTTGGCTTGCCGTACGGACTTCTTTGGCTACCCCAACTTCTTGCAATGCTTCCACGGCACGACGTAAATCGTGCTGCTTCATCCCCACTCGATCCTTCCCCGACAATACCTCTGACAATTTTTTCACAGACACATCCCCCAACCCCCGACGTTCCATCGCCGCTTTCAATTTATCCGCTGGAAGAGCAGAGAGTTTTTTCTCAATAGCCTTTGATGTTGCTTGCGCTTTAAAAATCACGCGCCCCACATGGGTTCCAAGATCCTGACGAGAAGCGCGCATAGGCATATCAAAAGGCAGTATACAGTATCGGGTATCCAGTATCGAGTATTACTAACTACACATAGACGTGCAGTTGCTGTCTTTTTATTGACGAGAACTGTCTATCCCTCCTTCTCCTTCTGCCCCAACACACGCTCCGCTTCAGCAAGCTCTTCAAATGTCCCACACATCTGCCAAAAGGTGGCTTCAACTGCTTGGAATGGATGTGCAGTAAGCAACTGGGGAATCGCATGCGGGATTGACCACTCATCAGTTTTTCCAGGGGTTAAGACAGGCTCCGTATCAAACCATTCATGACCTAACACGTACGCACCTGGATTCGTCACCCCTTTCTCTCCCTTATTGCCTATCGCAAGTTCGACTAATTTTCCGTCCTTCACCTTCCAAACATCCATCCCATCTTTAAAAAGCTCTTTTGTTTGTACCAAAACCGCACGCTCACATTCCGTCAGCCGATCGAGATCACGCGCCGCATACAAATCATCTCCCATAAGCACCAAAAATCGCTCCGATCGAATGAGTGGACGCGCCCAACGCAAAGCACCCCCCGTTCCATCCAACACCTCTTGAGATACATACTCAACCGTCCGGTTTTGCGAATGATCCCCAATTTCAGCCTTGATCGCATCCCCCAAATATCCCACTACAATAATCACCCGACTCACCGCCGGGGGAAGATTATCCAAAATCCGCGCAAGCGTCCCCTTCCCCGCAATAGGAATAAGAGGCTTCGGAACTGTGTCGGTTAAGGGACGTAAACGCGTTCCCCGACCAGCGGCAAGAATAATAGCATCCATAGTAATAAATTATTCATCATCTTCCTCACTCCCCTTCTTCCCTGATTTTACCGCCATCACGAGTGGATCCAACTCCCCATCCAAAATCAATTGGATGTTATGCCAAGATTTCTTGATACGATGATCCGTAATACGATCTTGAGGCGTGTTATAGGTGCGAATCTTCTCAGAGCGGTCTCCACTCCCAATCTGGGAACGACGGTCCGCATCTAACGTCGCGCGTTTCTTTATTTCTTCCGCCTCCCAGACACGCGCACGCAAAATCGTCATGGCACGCTCACGATTCTGTAACTGCGAGCGCTCATCCTGACAGCTGGCAACGATTCCTGTTGGAAGATGCGTGATACGCACCGCAGATTTTGTCGTATTCACCGACTGCCCGCCTTTTCCACCCGAACAGAAGGTATCAATACGCAAATCCTTGGAATCAATCTTCACTTCCGTTTCTTCCAATTCAGGCATAACCGCAACCGTGGCCGTCGAGGTGTGAATGCGCCCCTGTTTTTCCGTACTTGGCACACGCTGTACACGATGCACACCGGATTCAAACTTCAACCAGCCATACGCCCCCGCTCCCATCACCCCAAAAATCACTTCCTTATAGCCACCCACCTCATTCTTCGATTCTGAGATGAGAGCTGTCTTCCAACCACGTCGTTCCGCGAAGCGTAAATACATGCGCGTCAAATCTGCCGCAAACAAAGCAGCTTCATCCCCACCTGCCCCAGCGCGGATTTCAATAATAACGTCATTCTGATCATGCGGATCAGGCGGAATTAACAAAAGCTCAAACGCTTCACTCGCCGCCTGCAACTCAGGCTCAAGTCGTTGGACCTCCATTCCACCCATCTCTTTCATGTCTGCATCTTCAGATTGGAACGCCTCCTTTGCTTCCACGAGTGCCTCCTGAAGCGCCAAAAATACACCGCCTACTTCCGCCAAGTCCTTAGACCGGTTATAGGCCATCGATGCCTCCTTCAACTTTTTCTGATCGCCAAGAACAACCGGATCACTCAGACGTGCTTCGGCTTCCTGCATGGCAACCCGTGCCTGCTTGGCTTGATCAATTAAAGACATATTGGGTATAAAAAACCAAAACGGTGCGGGAGGTCATCTCCACGCACCGAGTATAGCAACGGATCTACGCCTCGACTACGGTTTCGAGGGCTGGCTGAGCCGCTTTTTTGGCCGCCTTTTGCTCTGCACGTTTAGCATTCTTGACCTTCTTGCCTTGAGACGTGCCTGCCTTAGCCGCAGACGCTTGGGATTTTGCCACAAAGCGATCAATACGTCCGGACGCATCAACAAAGTTCTGTTTACCCGTGTAAAAAGGGTGGCAAACAGAGCACAATTCAATACGCAAATCTTCTACCGTTGAGCCAACAGTAAAGACATTGCCACAAGCACAGGTGACTTTGGCATTCGGATAATACGTTGGATGGATGTCGGTTTTCATAAACAATGGGCGTAGCTTAGCAGATCTAGCCAAAAAAGCAAGCTCCCCTGCCCTGGCCCTTTTTTGGCTTAGCTATAAGACAAAATGCCGTTTAACTTACCCAGAGGGATCCTAGGCAGAAATTGACAATCAGCCAAAGCTCACGCCATCATACAGCATGACTATTTTACTATTTGGTGGCTCTGGACGCCTTGGTACCGCCATTTTGCGACTGCTCTCTTCTTCGCATACCATCATCGCTCCAGGTCGTGAAACACTGACACCCTCCGACCCTATAGGCTTAGAACAGCTCCTAAACGAGCACAAACCCGATCTCATCATAAACACCATCGCCTATAACCAGGTCGACAAAGCCGAAGAACAGCCCGCGGAAGCCTTTTTGGTAAACGCGGAGATCCCTCGCCTCCTAGCTACCACGAGCGCCGCAAAAAACATCCCCCTCTTTCATTTCTCAACCGATTACGTCTTTGAAGGGACGAAACCCGAAGGCTATATCGAGACAGACATTCCCGCTCCAATCAACATCTACGGAACTTCAAAACGCAAAGGCGAAGAAGAAGTCCTCGCAAACCATCCCAACGCCTACGTCATTCGCATCTCTCGTCTCTACGGCGCTCCTGCCACCTCGGCCAACGCCAAGCGGAGTTTTGTCGAAGTCATTATCGATGACACAAAAAAATCTTCCGTCGTTCCTGTTCTAGACCAAGAAGTCTCCTCACCAACCTACGTTGATGACGTCGTAAAGCACATGGAGGCACACCTCTTCCCTTTTCCCGCTCCCGGTATCTACCATCTCGCCAATACCGGTGGAGCCACCTGGAACCAATGGGCACAAGCCATCATCACGAATCTGAATTTACCAACAACCATCACACCACGCGACCCTAGTACCCTCACTCGCCCTGCCAAGCGTCCTCAACACTCCATGCTCCTCAACACCAAACTCCCACCCCTACGCCCCTGGCAAGAAGCTCTGGCTGATTTCTTGAAACAAGAATCCAAATAATATATGCCTACGATCAAAACTATCGAAACACCCATCCAAGGGGTCACCATCGAACTCCAATCAACCTTTGGAACGATAGATGGAGGTGTCATGCACATGCTTCCTGGCGGCATCCAAAACCCCGAAGGCTTTGGCGAACAATTATTAGACATCTATGCGTTCACCGCCAACGGACAAAACCAAAGTCGCGGCGGACACTATCACAACACACTCAATGAGTTATTTTTTACGATGAGTGGCGTTGCGTTGTGGGTCTTGAGCGACATGCGGCCCGCCTCGCCCACGCATGGAATGACCCATGCCCTCATCCTCAGCATCAACACACCAGCAAATACCTTTGACCTTCCGACGTACAGCTTTGAAGACGGCTCATTCCCTCGCCTTCGGGTTCCATCTGGCGTCTATCACGCTATCTTCCCCCTCACAGACGAGCGAGTCACGTGCGTTGCTCTTAGTTCGACTCCTTACAACGCCAATGATTACGTTCATCCTACGCAAGAAGAGGTGCCAGAACTTATGGCAATTCTAAACAGAATACGGAATAAATAATAAAATCCTACCATCGAATAAGCGCGTACACGATCTTCCAGTACAGCCCCATCAGCGGATTCGCGATCCGCGTCACCAATCCCCCATTAATGTCCTCGCGAATACGCGCCTCATCTTCTCCCCCGTCTTGGAAGAGAATTGAGGCACCTGCATATTTCAACAGCTCACGATCAGAGAGACGCCGCAACGACTGAATCGCTGTGCGTCGTTGAGAAACCCAAGCCCATGTCGAGGGATGGAAGAAAAATCCCCAGGCCCTAACCTTCTCACGCCACCACCCTCCACGAATCGCCAGCAGAAACGAGCCCGCCTCCACCACAAAAAACATGGGCGCAATCAACACCAACGTCGCAAGCTTGTAGTAACTCAATAAAAATACAAACCGGTTCCGCTCCATCCAATAAAATTTCTTGATGCTCTTAGAAAACACGTAGTAATGATAAACAACACTCGACGGGTCAATCACCACCTTCCACCCTTGCAACCGAGCCTGAAAGGAAAGATCCATATCCTCGTGATACATGTAAAACTTCCCGTCAAATAACCCTGTCTGCTCAACCATCGCCAAACGGACGAGAAGCGCTGCCCCCGTTGCCGTTGGGACGATTAAATCAGGATTAGACGCCCGTTCACGGGCAAGGTCGGCCTCCACGACCGTCAGAGGCGTATGGTTTCCTTGTGCAAATCCATATCCTAAAAAGTGATAGGCATTCCCGCGGCTATTCACCCGGTCTTTCGTTTGTCCCAAACGCACAAACGCCTGCACGAGTCCGACTGCTGGATCGGCCTCTGCACGCGCCACCGCATTACGTAAAAAATCTGGATCCACTTCCGTATCCTGATTTAACAAAAACACATAGTCACACCCATGCGCTTTGGCAATCTCTAGACCTACGTTATTTGCCCCCGCATAGCCTTTATCGACAGTATTTTTTTCAATCGTGATCGACGGCAACGTCTTCCCAGCTTTCGGCACCCAATCTCGTTCAATAAACGGCCAACTTGCTCCATGCGCAGAAGGGTTCTCGACACAAATAATCTCCCAGCGATCGAGCGGATAACGCACCTTTTCAAGCGACGTCATACAACGAGGGATTTCTACCGCCGAGTCTTTTGTATTATACGTAAGATAAATAACCGCAACCCTAGGCCATAAGGCGGAAGCATCCAAGGAGAAAGAAGAAGGTTCCATAGAGCAGATAGACCCTAACGCCATTTAAAAAAATATTTAGCCCAGCTAACAATATGCGCGCGTGCAATCGGATTATAGATAAGATTCTTAAAGAACTGCGGGATGCGCGCCGACTCTTTTCCATGCAAGTGCTGCAACGCGGTTTCTGGATAATATACGACCCCGTATCCTAATTCCTTTGTCCGACGACAAAGGTCTGTATCTTCAAAATACATAAAAAACCGTTCATCAAACCCACCCAGCCGTTTCCACACATCGCCACGCATGAATAAAGCCGATCCCTGCATCCAATCCACCTCGCGCTCGGTAGCATGGTCGTAGTCACGCATGGCAAAATAATCCGAATAACGCTTTCCAAAGGCCGTACGAGCTAGTGAGGTGCGCTGAATAAACGGGACATACCAGGCCGGAAAAGGGCGACACGTCTCTTGCAATCTTCCGTCAAAATAAAAAATCTTTGGCCCGACAATGCCTACGTTTGGATGCGCTTGTAAATATGTGTACAAACGCGAGATGATTGCTTGATCAACCAATTTCGTATCGGGATTTAAGAAGAAATAATACTCCGCTTCAATGGCTTGCGCACCCAAGTTACAAGAGCGTCCAAAGCCAAAATCCCCTTCACGCAACAAACACATCCCTCCTGGAAAAAATTCATCGACCAATTCATTTGCATGATAGGCATGCGAGTTATTGTCCACAACCACTAACTGCGTTTTCAGAGAAGACGCCTCACAGGCCCGCTTCACGGAGGTAAGACAGTCAGGATTCAAGTCATTGTGGCTCACCATCACAATCGCGATATCCACCTTGGGTCGCTTGATATCGGAAACATGTCGCGGCAACTGTCTAAGATTTGCAACAAACGCACGCTTCTCAGAAAGGAACATTCGTTCACGCCACGTGTCACGCAGCATCCGTTTCACAAACGCCGGCTGACGCACAAGCCAGTACACCATTTTTGCGACCTCGGCTGGAATAAGACCGATTCTGAACGTGAAAAGATGCCACCAAGACACATGCGCAAACAGCGTCCAAAGATGATTACGATACGAATAAAAACTCGCATCATTTAAAGGACGAAGAACGCTCGCGACGCTAACAGCCTTCATACCAAACGAACGTCGGTGATAGGCGTGTGCCGTAGGCAAGACAACCGCATCATAGGAAGCCGCTCTTAAGCGCAAAGCCAAATCGACATCCTCTTTATAAATCGTAAACGTATGGTCAAACAAGCATCCATCTACGCTCACTTCACGCACCGCCGACACACGATACATCGGTAAACACCCACTTACCCCCATTACTCGAAAGGGATGTGACGGAATCTGAACAGCTGAAGAAAACTGACCCGCTCCACGATCAGAGACAAATCCCTTCCAATCCATCGTAAGCCCAAGCGAGTCAATCACCTCCGTTATTCCCTGATCCTCCTTATCACGCGCTTCAAAATTCCAACGAAAGATCGTACCCGTCACTGATGCGCAAAATGGCTGCTGCTCAAGATATTGTAAACACGTTTCTAAAAATGTTGGCTCTAGTACGGCATCGTCATTCAGTAATTGGATGGCGTCGTACGATTGCGCGTGGCGTGAAAACAGATAATTGTGCCCACCAGCAAACCCAATATTTTCTTCAACGCGAAAATAGGTAATCGGTAAACCAGATTCCTCTACCTCTTTTACGATCAAAGCTTGTTCCTCTGGGTTCGAAGCGTTATCCAAAACATACAAATCCCATTCCTTACACGTTTGACGCTGCAAAGACGCAAACAAATACGGCAAGTAGCGCGCACCGTTATAACACGTGAGTTGCAGGGCTAATTTCATAGGTAGTGAGAACGTACCGCATCCCGAACATCCAAAAGCGCGGAGGCACACAAAGCAAACGGCCTCAGAATCGCCAACACCGCATATTGCCAAAATGAATGCCACTTACGGAAAAATAACAACATGCTCGCGGTAAAAATACGCTGCTTTTCCAAATGCTTCATTTGTGCAAACCCCTTCCCTACATAATCATGCGCGGATACCTCTGCTACATAGCGAATACGCAACCCCGCTGCACGCGCACGCTTACAATAATCCACTTCTTCGAACCATAGGTGGTAACGCTCATCTAAATATCCCACCGTTTCAAGCAAGGCGCGGCGAAACGCAAAGAACGAACCACGCACATGCTCAACGTCCTGTGTCCGGGAATAATCAAAATCAGAATGGAGATAGCGTCGATTGATCCAAGGAAATACATGTGGCAGCTTAAGCAAGATGATGAGCTGAGACCAAAAATCCGGGTCGCGTCTCACCGATCCGATGGGCTGACCATCCTGCCCCATCAAACGAATCCCCATCACACCGATCCCTGCATCCTGGATAAGGATGTTATACGTAGCATCCAAAGCTCCTGGCTCGACCAACATATCCGGATTAAGCAGGAGAACCACCTCACCCCGAGCTAAGCGCAAGGCTTGATTATTCGGCCCCGCAAACCCAGCATCCCAGACATTCGTGATAAGATGCACCTGAGGAAATTCCGCCCGCACCATTTCCGCCGTCCCGTCATGAGAATCATTATCGACCACAAAAACCTCGCGCGTCACCGTATCGGCAAGAGAGAAAAGACGCTGCAAATTGGCCCGCAATAGCTCACGGACGTTCCAACTGACAATAACCACGCTCAGTTGAGGAGAGCGGACAGAAGATCCCACCGGAGTGGATTCAGTTGACATAGCAGGCGCGCTTTCCTAACATACTAAAATTAGCCAAAAAACATCCTTATCCTATGAGCGCATCCTCCATCCGTCAAGCTATTCCCGTCGTGATTTTATGCGGAGGAACCGGCACTCGCCTACGCGAAGAAACCGAGTTTAAGCCGAAGCCAATGGTAGAAATTGGTGGGAAGCCAATTTTGTGGCACATCATGAAAATCTATGCCCATTATGGCTACAAAGATTTCATCCTCTGTCTTGGCTATCGCGGCAGCCAAATTAAGGATTATTTCTTAAATCATAAGCACTTATCCAAGGATTTTCGTTTAGATTTAAAAACCAACACCACCACCCTCTTAAATACGGATGATGACGAAGATTTTCGCATCACCTTTGCCGAAACAGGGCCATCCACCCTTACCGGCGAACGCCTCCTCATCGCGTCAAAATACATCGAAGGCGATCATTTCATGCTCACGTACGGAGACGGCGTCTCCAACGTCAACCTGCATGAATTACACGATTTCCACAATCAAAAACATGCCGACCATGACGTGTTTGGAACCATCACCGGTATCCACCCAAAATCTAAATACGGCTTGTTAAACCACAACGAAAACCACGTGATCACCCAGTTCACCGAAAAACCTCGCCTCCCGGACTATACAAACGGCGGATTCATGGTCTTGCATAAAAACTTCCTCTCCTACTGCAAACCTAACCAGATGGTGGAAGAAGCCCTCATCGACGCCAGCCGCGACCAAAAAATCTCGGTTTTTCCCCACGAAGGGTTCTGGCACAGCATGGATACCTACAAGGACAAGGAGGATCTAGAAGCTCTTTGGAAAGACGATCCAAAGTGGAAGATCTGGTCCGAATAATTCTTACACAAAATAGCCACCCCACGGCACTTGCGTCGTGGGGTTTATCGTAAGTTGACCACATTGACGATAGAGGCAATAAAACGGTAAAGTCCCAAACAATCCTTATGAAACAACTCGTCTACTCACAAGCGCGAAAGCAGTTCTGGAATAACCGTAATGTCTTCATTACAGGCGGATTTGGACTCCTCGGTTCTACCTTGGCAGAAATGCTCTGCGACCTGGGCGCACGCTTAGTCATGCTCAAACGCGACCACGTGCCTTCCAGTCGCTTCTTCGAAACAAAAGCGGCCCAACAAGCCAATATCGTACATGGCGATTTTGAAAACTACGACACCGTCTATCGCGCTCTCGCAGAATACGAAGTAGACACGATTTTTCATGTCGGTGCGCAACCTATTGCCCCTGTCGGCAACCGCGCCCCTCTCCCAACGCTGCGCACCAACATCATGGGGACAGTGAATGTCCTCGAAGCTGCCCGTAATAACCCAACCGTAAAACGAATTCTCGTTGCCTCATCCGACAAAGCCTACGGCCCCCAACCCGTCCTCCCCTACACCGAAGATGCCCCTCTCAAAGGCACACATCCCTACGACGTCTCCAAATCCTGCACCGACCTCATCAGTCAGATGTATTTTAATACCTACAAACTCCCCGTCTGTGTCACACGCTGCGGCAACCTCTACGGCCCAGGCGACCTCAACTGGCAACGCATCATCCCTCAAACCATCCGCCACGTCTTGCACGGAGAACAGCCATTGATCCGCAGCGATGGGAAGTTCATCCGCGATTACTTCTTCATTCGTGACGCCGCTGACGCCTACATCATGCTCGCTGAAAACATGGAACGACCCGAGATCGTCGGCCAAGCCTTCAATTTCAGCACCGGCAACGGGATGTCTGCTTTGGCAATTGTCGACCATGTCTTACAAGCCATGAAAAGCGACCTTAAACCAAAAATCTTAAACGAAGCCAAATCAGAAATTCCAGAACAAACTCTTTCCAGCGAAAAAGCCGCGCGTCTCTTAGGCTGGAAAACCCAATTCACCATCGAAGAGGGTATGGCAGAAACCGTCGAGTGGTACACCAACTACTTCAAAAGAAAAGCTGGAGAATCAGGCGTGAACGCCTTCCCAGATGGGATGATGTAAAATAATAAAATATGTCTTCCAAGATTGAAGGTGTGATCATCACCCCTCTCAACATCATCCCCGACGAACGCGGACAAGTCATGCACGTCCTTCGCAAAGACGCTCCCGGCTTTACCCAATTCGGAGAAGCCTACATCTCCTGCGTCTATCCAGATGTCACCAAGGGCTGGAAACTCCACAGCGTAAACATTGGCAATCTTACTGTTCCCATCGGTCGCATAAAATTCGTGCTACACGATCTACGCGAAGGCTCACCTACCAAAGGCCAAACCAATGTCGTCTTTCTCGGCGACAATAACTACCAACGCCTTACCATCCCCCCAGGAGTCGCCTATGCCTGGAAGAACCTTCTGCCTTCAACAGCCTATATCCTTAACTGCTCCTCAGAGGTATTCGCTCCAGGAGAAAGCAGCAACCTCCCCCTCTCAGACATACCATACGAATGGTAAAAAGAACTTACCCGCTCCAAACGGGTATTTTCTTTCCCTCTTCTTTCCCTCCCCATCTAGCGCTCTGACTGGATCAGAACCCCAAACCCACTTATACTCCCCCTATGCCCCATATTGTCATCATCGGCGCCGGCTTCGTTGGCCTTTCGACCGCCCGCCAACTCCGCAAACAAAAACCCTCTCTTTCAATTACTTTAATCGACGCAAAAGATACATTCCTCTTCACCCCTCGCTTGATCGATGCTCTTCAAAGCAGCGAATACCCGCGTGAGGCTTATCGCACCGATCTTCGCACCATCGCTAAAGACGAAGGTTTTACCTTCATCCAAGGCTACGTGAGCAGCATTGACCGCGAAGCAAAAAAAATCGGCTATATCCCCTCCACCTCAAACGAAGTAAAAGAAACGCTCTCTTACGATACCCTTGTACTCGCCCAAGGCGCCCAACCTTGCTTCTACGGCCTCCCAGGCGTCGCAGACCACAGCCTCCCCCTCAAAACCGAAGAAGACCTCCACCACATCCACGACCGCGTACGCACGATCCTAAAAGAGGCCGAGACACTCCCATCTGACCAAGAAAAAAAACGCCACCTCGCCTTTGCCGCCGTCGGCGCAGGCCCCAGTGGCGTCGAAGCCATTTGCGCCCTCAAACACTTCGTCGAAACAGCGTGCGATAAAGACTTCCCCTCTCTAAAGCCTCACCTTTCCTGGACCCTCATCCAAGGCGGACCACAAATCCTTCCAGGCTTCCCCTCAAAACTCGTAAACGGGGCAAAAATCGCTTTAGAACGTCAAGGCATCTCTGTCCAAACAGGCGTGAGCGTCACAGGCATGAACAAGGGCGAGATCCTGACCGCCCAAACCTCGATCTTTGCCAACTTCATCCTCTGGACTGCTGGCATCGAAGCCGCAAACCTCAACATCTCGCCCAACATTCAAACAGAACGCGGTGGCTATCTTCCTGTTGACCACACCTTTGTCATTGCACCTCATATATTCGGAGCAGGCGATGCCGTCCTCTATCGAGAAAGCAATGTCGTGATTCCAAAGAACGCGCAAACCGCCATGCGCATGGCAAAAACCGTTACCCAGAATATTTTAAAGACGTTAGAGAACCAGCCGTTAAAAACATTTAGCTACGCATCTAAAGGCAACATCATCACCGTCGGCAATACGGGATTCCTCGATGCAAAATATTTCGTCTTAGAAACTCCCTTCGCCCTCTTTCTCCGCAACTTCCTCTACCGCCTTCGTTTTTGGCAAATGACCGGCAAATAACCAAAAAGACGAGCATTGCTCGTCTTTTTGGTTTACTATTTTATTTTATCTCCCAGAACGGCGTGGCGAATTCGCACGACGGCGTGGATAGTTGCCATAGGTATCAGGCGCACTTGTAGGAGCCGTCGCATACCGATCACGAAAGCGACCACGGGAAGCACCTTGAGAAGAGGCGCCGCCACGAAATGGACGAGCAGACCGCTCTGGTCGTTCTGGCGCTTCAAAGGCTGGGCGTGGAGGCGCTGGAGGCAATTCTGCTGGTAAGTTCGTCTGAGGAATTGCCTTGCGCGTCAAACGCTCAATAATACGAATATCTCCGCGTTGGTCAGGCGTTGCAAACGACATAGCACGGCCTTCCATCCCGGCGCGACCCGTACGACCAATGCGGTGCACGTAATCTTGCGCATCATCTGGAAGATCGAAGTTGATGACTAACTCAATCCCCTTCACATCAATCCCACGTGCAGCAATATCCGTTGCAATGAGAACACGATATTTGCCAGAACGAAATCCTTCCAATGCTTCACGACGCTGAGCCAGAGAACGGTCGGAGTGAATTTCAGCCGCCGCATGACCCATCCCACGCACATCGCGGGTAATTTTTTTAGCGCCATGACGCGTGCGAGAAAACACAATCACCGATCCACGCACTTCTGACAAAACATGATTCAACAAACGAATCTTGTCTTCTTTTCTCACGATAAAAATTTCTTGCGTCACGCGTTCAGCGGTGGTCCCTTGCGGAGCAACCTCAACACGCAATGGTTGACGCATATGCGTTGCCGCCATCTTCGTAATCTCCGATGGCATGGTTGCCGAAAACAACATTGTCTGGCGTTCCTTAGGCACACGCAACAAAATCTTGTTCAATTGAGGGGCAAATCCCATGTCGAGCATGCGATCCGCTTCATCAAGAACGAGTACATGTACGCGATCCAAATTGAGGGTTTTCTGTTCCAAGTGATCAACTAAGCGTCCAGGAGTCGCAATGATGACATGTGGCTTGGCACGTAAGGCGTGAATCTGTGGGTTCATGGGCGCACCTCCAATTAAAACGGCCGTACGCAATCCAATTGCGCGACCAATACGACGGAGATTTTCTTCCACCTGGATCGCGAGTTCGCGCGTAGGCAAAAGGACGAGACCCTGACCCTTAGATTGGGCCAAGCGCTGAATCATCGGCAAGCCAAACGCTAAAGTTTTTCCGGTTCCTGTTTGAGCAATACCAACTACGTCCTTCCCATCAAGCGCAAGAGGGATAGCACGTTCTTGAATTGGCGTTGGGGTGTGAATCTTGAGTTGACTGAGAGCATCAAGCAACCCTGGAGCAAGACCAAGGCCAAAAAAGATTGGGCTCGTCGTTGTAGGGGTTGGAGGGAGAGGGGGAGCTTTAGGGATAGGAGGGGGAGGAACAGTAGAGCGTGTATGCATAATGACAAACAAGTATCCTAAACGGGATACAACGTGGTTTTAATTTAAAATAAAGTTACCCGACCAAAAAGAAGGGTGTGTCCTTTACGGCCTCAGGACCTGAGGGAAGAGGACATCTGTTTTTAAGAGCCATCCAAGCGACATGACGAGTCGCAATCGATAGATGATAGCGCCAAGAAACAAATGCCCTTTTACAATAAAAGTGCTCAACCGAGCACATTTTCATGACTCAAGAACCAGGGGGAAGGACCTTCCTCGAAAAGGCCTTCCACCCCAGAACTCGCTAAGTTAACCATAAAATCAGGATTTTGTCCAGTCCCGCGCTGCACATGGATCCGTATGCTCTCTTTTCCGTTCCTGATAGAGTACTCCTCATGACCAAGCCTTTTAGATCGTCATGGATAAGCCTCCTCATGCCAATCCTGGCCTATATCCTCGGATTAGCCTATATCTGGCATCGTTGGCAGGGATTAGAAGGTGGGACGTGGCACCAATTCACCTATGGATTGGATGACGCTTACATCCACTTAGCCTACGCCAAACATCTCGTCTGGTCAGGCGTATGGGGAACAGATGCAACGACGTTCACCCACGCTTCTTCATCCCCCGGCTGGGTATTCTTACTAGCACCCTTTGCCCGGTTAGTTCCAGGATACTTAGAATACATCCCTCTCGTTTTAAATGTACTCGCAAGCATATGGGTGATCCGAGAAGCAACTCTTTTTTTACGTATACTCTGTCCCCGTTTCTCAGAAGCAATGACGGGAACATTTGTTGCGATTCTCTTGCTCGCCACTTCCCTCCCCTCGTTAACCTACACGGGCATGGAGCACATCGTGCATATCGGCTGCGTCTTAATTGCGTTACGACTCTTCTTTCAAACACCCCGCGCGACCCTGTGGCAGATAAGTCTTTGGATATTTCTCGCCAGTGCCTTTCGCATTGAAACCCTTTTTCTTGCCGGTTTTCTAGGCTTAATCCTTCTCTTTGAACGCCGTATCCTGTCTGCCATTCTTATTGGCATCTCATCTGCGATTCCCGTTACTGTCATGGGGCTAGTCGCCAAAATGCACGGAGAAACCTTCCTCCCCCACTCGCTCCTCATGAAGACCTATCTTGGCTCAAGCCATGTCCAGTCTTTTTGGTTATCGACGAAAGAACAGTGGCGTATCCTCTTCGTTCAAAATTTCCCCCTCTTTATCCTCATCCTCGCAACACTCCTCTTCACCCTCATGATCTGGAAGGTTTTGCCTCGCTGGAAAAAACACCTTAGCCTCCTTATCATCGGAACAACCATTGTACATACACAAGCAGCCGCAACCAGCGGTGGCTGGTATCGCTACGAAGCCTATCTCGTCGTACTCCTCTTGTGTCTCGTCTATTTAGGGATCCATGAGTTCATATATCAACCGCACGCAACAAAAATCAGATATGCTGTTTGCCTCCTCGTGGGAGCCGTGATCTTATGGCCGCTATGGCAGCGAGGCTCACTCCTTTTAGCGCAAACCCATTTAGCCATGAAGGATATTGCCGCTCAACAACGCATGATGGCCCAGTCGGTAGAGCGTCATTTTCGCGGAAAAATTATTGCCGCCAACGATATCGGAGCCATTTCCTACACAGATGCCGCACGCATTATCGATGTATGGGGGTTAGGCGTAGGCAGCAAAAAGATCATTGAAACCCGGCGCGAGGGAACACTGACCACAGAAACCATTGACGCCATTCTTAAAGAGGAACAGGCCGAAATAGCCATGATCTATAAACAAGCCTTACCCCGTGGCCCCATTCCCGCCAGCTGGATCCTCGTTGGAGAACGCTTTACCCAGGGAAAAGCAGTTGTGAGTAACCCTCATGTTTTGTTCTATGCGCTTCAACCCGACAAAGTCCAACCACTAATCCGAGCATTGCAGGAAGAAGCTTCTTCATTACCCCCCTTCGTGACCCAAACCATTCACGCAAACGTCCCGTTTTAATAACCCCTTCTCTTCAAGAAGATAGCATCGCCCATCTAGGAATGATCGAGTTTTATCATTTCCCGAATGGAAGCTGAGATCAATAGAGTGGTCGTATCAATAATCGGAAGATAACCCGCCATCGTGGGGATGAGCATCTGAAGATCCGTGCAAGCAAACAGCAATACCTGAGCTCCACGCATCTGAAGGCCATCACAGACCATCTTTAATTGGTCCATGTGATGTGGCACAGCTCCTCCCCCAAGCAACTCAATAATGATTTGGTTGATAGCCGTTTGTTCTGAGAGCGAAGGATAGACGGCTTCAACTCCTATTTGCTGAAGTGGTCTTTCATATATTTTACTATCATTCGCCGTTTGGCTTGCCAAGATTCCAACTTTTTTGACCTTCATTTCTTTTATTACCGTCACCACTTCTTCTATGATACTAAGAAACGGGATCTGAACCGCTTCACGAATAGAATTAATATATTTATGCAATGTATTACAAGGCAAAATACCAAAATCTGCTCCTCCCTTTTCCAATATCTTCGCCCCCTCTACAAGATACGGGATCATCTTCTCAGAATTCTCCCCTTTCACAATCGCGTCGTACTCAACTGAATATGGAAAGGGCAAATTATATATGAGAATAGGTGGATACGTATCCTCCCCGATGTCTTTGAGATTTCGAATAACCGATAGATAAATATCCGCTGTTGTCTGTGGCCCAACCCCGCCTAAAATACCAAGTGTTTTCATAAGTACATGATAAAATGGATCATAAAGAAGTTACCCAAAACCAACGACCACGAAGGTTTTGGGTAACAAAGCTGAGTAAGCCTACTCAGACAGAAAAGGAGCGAGCGCCTCAAAGTCACGCAAGGCACGACGATGGTTCTCAGACACACCCTTCAAGGCTCTATAGCGCTCCAAACAAGCGGCATATCCACTCTGCACGAAGTCAGGAAAGAGAGGCTCGCGAGGAAGAGGGATATAGCAGGGGGTATTACACAACGTCATATAGCTCTCTGTAGGCGTGATGCCGGAGGCGAGCTGCAACCGCTCTTTAAGAGACTTTCGGATCAGCGTAAAACGGCTCTCCGCTTTGCTCATCATGTTCACGAACTGATAGGCTTCAGGCGAGTAGCTCCTCCGCCAAATCAACGGATGATACATATCGAGCCACGAAAAAGGATGGGCAGCCATATAGAGAAGCGCATTTCTCTCCCCTTCTGCGCCTCCATGCCTCCGCCCAGAGTCCTTAATCCGTCCGACCATTTCTCTCACCGCTTGATCGGATGAAGATTCGAGTACCCGACCGACATCTTCAAGAATCTTGAGACTCTCTTCCGTCACCTCTTCCGCCCGGTCGAAGAAGAACTCGACACGCTGCTTCGTGAGAAAGTCCACCACGATATCCTGAAACGCATCATTCCGCTTCCATCCATTGCAGTAATTCGCAATAGGAGAAGGATCGATAATCCGAATCTCGACCGAGGAAGAAGGGATCTCGCGAGAAAACTGCACGGCCGAAATCAGCCCCACACAGAACCGCGCCGGAATCCCCTCCGGATGCGTATACGCCACCACACTTACGATCACCTTGCCGCCCTGATAGACGAACCCGCTGTGAGACATCCTCGACTCCTTCGTGAAAGAACGATCCCATTCCGGTTTTTTAGACCGGCAACTTTATTCAAACAAAACGCTAAAACAAAGTGGACGATCCAAAAAAGATATGGCTGGATCGCCACAAAAATGTATCATTCGTAATTTTCCTCGTTTGATACCTCATCATATGTACTAATGTAATAGTACATTAGTCACATGTCAAGAGACCCTATGGTCGAATACAAAAAACTCGTTTAGGATATACCTCAATACACAATATGAACCAAGCCTCAAAACACCTACAAGAACTCTATGCTCTTTTTCTAACCCCAAAAACAACCGGGGAAATGAAAGATCTCATGGACGACCTCCTTACTCCCCAAGAATTACGCTCAGTCGCAGAACGCTGGCAAATCATCCAAGCTCTTACTCGAGGAATGCCCCAACGAGAGATCGCTGAACGATTGAACACAAGCATCGGAAAAATAACCCGGGGTTCACGCGTGGTTCAATATGGGAAGATTAATTGGTCAAAGAAGATAAAGAAATAGCACGGCCGCTCCGCTGAGCCTACAACAAAAAAACCACCCTATGAAGGCGTGGTTTTTTTCGTGGCTCGACGGGCGGGTAATGAACTCGGTTTTACAAGGGGCTTGAGGGGCTTTCGGGAGGAGTGTGGGTCATTAAAGGAAATAAGGGAAATATGAGATAAAAATCTTTATAAAAATATTGGCACCCGTGATGCCAGAACCCAAATTCCGCGTGCCTGTAGATTATTTTGATCCTAATTGCTTATTTTCGCTCTTCGACGATTTTAGATATTAACTCTTCTACGCCTTCTTGAGTCTCTATCTCTCTAAATGCATGACGTATATTCACTTCATCCAGCTTCAACAATTTTGGCCAAAACTCTTTGTCATGCGATATATAATCTAGGAAAATAGTTCTATAGCGCGCTTCCTCAACTTTGATCTCGGGAAGAACTTCCGTCTCATCGATACCCAGCTCTTCTAGTGTCGACCGGCCATATAAGTCTTCCACAAAAGTAGAAAAAAACAACATTTTGATGGTACTTTCAACATCACGACCCCCGTTGAATCCAGTCTGCGTTGCTGCTTCATTTAGATCCTTTAACTCTTCTTTGAAGCCTCGTTTCGTATACAAAGCTGTAATAATCTGTTTATTGAATTCATCAGATGACGATCCAACAGATAGTTGATTAATATTTTCTATATTCGTTGACTTTTTTTCTTTCTCCGTGATCTTCTTGAACATCGTCAGACGATAAACTGAAATTACCAAAAGGTAACCAGCGAACACAAGTGTCGCCATACTCGCTCCAGCGGAAAGAATATCGTCTTCCTGTCCGATTTGCCCAGAGATAAGCAATTCCGCGAATGATCCCAAAATGAGCCACGCCTGCGCTGTCCGATTGTTTAGATTCTTTTCTCGATACTTCCAAAGAAGCACCGCCAAACCCAATCCCACGATTACATATAAAAAAGTGTTCATGGACAGGTATCGTTAGGATTAAACCACTTGGAAAATATGTTATCTCCGGCTATTTTCTCTCCGCACCCGCCACAAAACTTTGAATTTTGATCGAGTTCGCTAACGTATTGTTTGCATTTGATAAAATAGTCATAGCAATGTTGTGTTGATGCGATGCCCTTTCTATCACAAAGCCCCGCGCTAGCTAGGCCTTGCGACCAAATACCCCTTTCGAGGCATTATCCATGACAGGACGCTGAACGTGGGGCTCAGTATCTGTCATGGGGGTTTATTGCCATGCCTCGCGCGATTAGCCACGCAGTTTAGGCAAATTGAATTTTACGAACGTTGATAATATGCTCCTTTTGCGGTAAAACGTCAAAGAAATTGATAAACAAAAATCCCAGATTGTACTGGGATCTTCGGTGGCTCGACGGGTGGGTAATGAACTCGGCTTTGCAAGGAGCTTCAGAGGCTTTCGGGAGAAGTGACCACTTAACGATTATCTTCTAGGTAAGGAGGATGATCAATGCTAGGAATCTGTTTCCATCGTTTATATCGTCTCTTTCGTTTCTCTAATTTCGTGTGCAGTATGCTAGCTACATGCGACAACTGGGTCTTGATCGCATCACTTTTCATGATGCCTGCCGAGTTTTGTGCATATGAAAGAAAGTTCTTACGTTTACTTGATACTAGACCAAGATACGTAAATCGTCGGTATAGCTTTTTAATGTTGATCTTAGCTTTGTACTTATTGGCTCTAGAGACTTCTTTCCTAACTCCATTGCTCATTTTACGAAAGAAGCGGGCAACGGTTTTATCCCGAAGAAGAATCATTTTTCCGTTGAATGAAAAGCCAAGATAATCTAATGATTCACCAATAGAGATAAGACCGTCCTGCGTAGCAGCGAATTTAATCTTCGCAGATTTCTCTATGCCATGTAACTTAAGTTTTTTGTTTATGCTCTCGGCTCTAACAAATTCATCTATATGGTTTTGATCGACGTTCGCTGGTAATACTATCGCTATATCGTCGGAGTAGCGCCAGTACCTTCCTCCGTATCTGAGCACCTCAGCATGAACAGCTTCATCAAAATCTAACATAAAAATGTTAGATAATAGTCCGCTCATTGAAGATCCTTGCGGAATTCCATGAATCTTCAGGTTTTGCCTAATGATTTTTCGCTCACCTTCAAGTGAAGAGATTCTCGTATGACGAAAGGAGCGAAATTCTTGTATCGAACAGATGCGACTCTTCCTCAATCCCATAAACTTTTTCTCTTTTTTCCCCGTATCGGTTCCGAATCTCTCTAAAAGATCGCTCTTCTTTATAATGGAGTATTTTGTTAGAGATCGAAAAATAGCATGATGGTCTTTTGGAAGCTCACCCTCCTCAAGAAGAGCGCACCACATTTCCTTCAGTTGGCCATGATCAATAGAGGGAAAGAACTCCTGTACATCGAAGGTAAGTACGGTGCATTCACCCATTTCTCTCACAGTATTAAATACCTCCTCCGCGAAATGGATGTTTGATTTTCCCTCTCCCACATCCTTCGTATTTGGAATGCGTCGATACGCGATGACCGATGATTGAAAAACTTTTTTTGCTAAGTAGCTCTCGTAGTAGTAGTCCAAGAGACGCGCGTACCAAGAATAGAGTAATACATCCTGGTGTGCTGCGTAACACAATGGACGATCCTTATCTCTACTCTCTCTATCCCCAGTACCATCATCTTTCTTTTTATAGCGACGAGTGACGTCAATAAACTCAATAAACGGCAAAAATTGATGACTACTTACTCTTACGGGACTAAGAGCATAATCTAATCGTGCGTCATCTTTTGAGTAAAGTTTTATCTTAAAATCAAGATGATGATTGCGCATCATGTCCTCCTGGTGTTCAAAAGCATATTGCCTCCATTTGGAGGCAAGTTCCTGTGGTATCATGTATGTTTTTTTGGTAAAGCCAGGAGCCGGGATTGGTGGCATCCTTTTTCTGCAGTTATATGCAGGACTCCTGGCGCACACGCGTGTGGTCCTTACGACTCACGATGGGTCGTTACCCATCTCGAGCGACATCCGATCGCTGTCACCACCCTTTAAAACTGTATACTATGGACAGCCGCAATCATTCTTACGAACCTTATCACGACGACCATGCGTATCAATGTCTCAAGCATCAAAGACGAGAGACCGTGGAGTTATCAACGGTCAGCAGGTCTTGCACTCACGACAGATCTACGTTTTTCCCTAAAGACCATTTCTTTAGGCGAAGGAATATTAGCACGCTCCATACACGACTGCTAATACGTGTCAAAGGCTGGAGACTCCCTTCGGTAAGAATTAAAACGAAAGCAATCAAAATATTCAAAAACCAAAACCCCACCACTTTTCAGCGATGGGGCGTTGGTTTTTTAGCGACGCACCTGGGTTACCAGGAACGCCAGCTTATGGCTCCGAGACCTGGATTCGAACCAGGATACACTGCTCCAGAGGCAGTAGTCCTACCGTTAGACGATCTCGGAATGGTGCCCCGAGGATACCGGAGGACGTGCTCTGGGTCAAGCAAACACCCTCACTACAAGGGCAAGGGTGTTTAATCGATTCTATTGGGTAACTGGCGTTGGCTTAACCGCTCTTCCCGTCCCTCCCTGTGCCCGTTCTTCCATTGGCATGTCTTCCATAGAGACGCAGCGTTGAGCCACTTCTCTTACCATGACCTCAAGACGGTCAAGGCGTTCCATGAGCAACCGTGTATCGGCCGTCTGTGGAGCCGTTGCTGTCGGAGCACGACGCGTTTGTGCTTGAGCGGCGCTGTAGGCTAATACCCCCGTCAAAACCACCGCTAACCCGCTCACAATCGCCGCCGTCCAAACATGCGTCACGCCACGAGCCGCGTGCAGCGCATGATGATCACGCATGTGGGACACAGGACCCACGTAGCGCACATTGCACGCGCTTGGGGAGCAAGAGTCATGTCCACAGGTATTAAACATCGTCTTCGGATCCATGACAGGCGATGAAGCCGCAGCCATCACGGCCTTAACCGGGCGACGACGCACACTCGAACGGGAAGATTTGGGACGAGCTTCCATACAAAAAAGAACTTAAAAGAATTATGATGACAAGAGTATACCACAGCTCTCATACAGAGAAAAAGGGATACAAAAAACAACGCGGTAAGGCGTTGTTTTTACGTGGTGCGCGCACGTAGATTCGAACTACGGACCTTTACAATGTCAATGTAACGCTCTAACCAACTGAGCTATGCGCGCCTATTTACGGGAAGATAATACTTAAAATACCCTCTCTAGTCAATGGCATGACTTATAAAACATTCGCATTACCTTCCCTTCTTTTAAGGTCATAGATCCCCCATCTTCAAACCCACACCGTTTTGCCAATCCTAAAGACGAAACATTATCTCGATCAATCTGTAAAACCGCGCGACGAATCTCTTCCTTCGTCTGTAAAAACTGCAAAACAAGGTTCACTGCTCGGGTCGCATAACCCTGACCACGCGCCTCTGGATACAAGGCATACGATACATTTGCATCCCCTGCTTGATATCCTTCAAATTTTTCAAAATCAAGATTCGTTTCAACCATGCCAATTAGATCATGGGTG
This sequence comes from Patescibacteria group bacterium, assembly GCA_018061025.1. GTDB lineage: Bacteria > Patescibacteriota > Patescibacteriia > 2-12-FULL-60-25 > 2-12-FULL-60-25 > JAGOUY01. Next base: position 679 of record JAGOUY010000007.1, on the reverse strand, counting down.
TCGATACGCTCAATTGCAAAGGTGAAGACTGGACCTCCATCTCTTAAAGACTGATGCTGTCGTTCAATCCAAGCACGCGTAGACTCGACCGTGCTCGGATGCCCTTCATTCAACCATTTAATCGATTCCTTGTCATCGCCTGCTACATGCCGCTCAACATCCTCAAATGTAAAAGGACGAAGGAGAATAATCTCATCCATGAAACGAATATTCAAAAATGAATCCATAGATTACTCATGCAAAGATAGCATTACAAAACTTATTAGCCAACAAAAAACGCCCCTTTCAGGGCGTCTTTTTTATTTGACGTCAGAAAAGTGACCAAATACCCAATGCTCTTTGATTGTACACGTACTCGTGATCCTTCGAGGGAATCACGAACCGTTTATACGAATCCTTACCTCATCTTCTTGCGAAGCGAGGTGATCGACCTAGGATATTTCCACGATCCTTGTGGAAAATATATAACTCCCTAGAAAGGAGGTGATCCATCCACAGCTTCCGCTACGGATGCCTTGTTACGACTTAGTCCTTATCATCGACTCTACCTTAGTCCCCTTAATCGGGGCCTTCGGGTATTTCCGACTCTCTTGACTTGACGGGCGGTGAGTACAAGACCCGAGAACGTATTCAACGCGCCGTAGATGATACGCGTTTACTAGCGAATCCAGCTTCATGG
>JAGOUY010000006.1 GCA_018061025.1 Patescibacteria group bacterium | reverse complement strand
ACAAGCAGAGGCGAGGCTGAAAACACGACGAGGAAACAAGTCGCTCAAGGCAGCAGAGATACTTCTAAATGATCTCTTTCTGAGGGTCGAGGAGCAGACGATCACCCACAATTAGTGCAACAGTGCCTCTGTATTCGTCATTGAAGGCAAAATAAAATTCTTTGATAGGCGTTTCTAGGTGCCACCTTTTCATTAGGCCTGTAAAATCCTTTTGACATTTTTCAATCGCATCCGTAACTCTTTCAAAGGGGTTTTCGGGTGCATACACCTGGTAGTAAACTCCACGTGATGGAATGAAACCATCATTTTTTTCGTCTCCCTTTGACCCCTGAGTCTTTACACATAAAAAATCAGGAAACGCTTTTGTCATGATTCTGGTGAAAAAGTCTTGGTATGCTGATCCCTTTGACTGGTAAATCTCTAGCTTGAATTTGTTTCGTGCTATGTCACGTTTCTGTAAATTCATGTTTGGATGATAACAGATAGGATCCTTTCTATTAAGTACAAAACCACCCTTTCGGGCGGCTTTGCTGGTTACAGTTTTATCGCACAGAACTCGAACGTTTTGATGCGCTCGAGATGCACGATAACGACATGTCATGGCGGAGAGGGAGAGATTCGAACTCTCGATACCTTGCGGTATGCACGCTTTCCAAGCGTGTGCACTAGGCCACTATGCGACCTCTCCATGTTGGGTTTTACTGAATATACGAAGGGGGCGTTGATCCAGGGATCCTTCACAACGCCCGCAGTGTAGCGGAAAGAATGGGATTCAGCAAGGGTCGGCGAGGAGGGAGCGGTAGTACCGTTCAAAGAGGCTTAAGGCTCGATCGACCTGGTCTGGGTTTTCAAACCGTCCCTCCCGCAGCCATTCCTTGATCTGCTTGAGATAGACCCATTCCATGGTCCAGCCGCCAGGGGCGATTCCGCCTCGTGCGCCTTCGACGAAGAAGTAGAAGTCCTCGGTCACAAAGCGGTGACGGTCGGGGCCGAGGCTGACGATTTCGTTTCTCTTCCAGCCGTACCCCGCGAGGAACAGGATGAGGAGCGAGTAGAACTCGTTGTGGGGATCTGTGCTCGACTCGTTGGGAAGGGTTAACCTTCCGTCTTGTTTTGATCGTAGGACGCAGAAGCGTCCCATGTCCGCCATGAGGAAAACCGCTACTTTCATCGCTGCCTCCTTCCGTACCGAACCCTATCAAGCCCTTGATTTTAAGGCAATAACAGCCTCAGGAGCTTGGTTGAGTCAGCAGCTTCCAGTGTGTGTAAGCGGTAATGGTCTTTCCATCTAGTAACTTGCCTTCTCGAATCATGGTTTCAAACTCTTTTATAGGTACCCAGCGCGTTTCCATATCTGCTTCGTATTCCTCTCTTTCTTCCTCTGTAAATGTGAGTCCCTCTGCTAAGAATATGTGTCCATGTAGCCTACAGCTGCCATTTGCCTCGAAAAAAGAGCCGATTTGTTTCAAATGTTCGGCGACATAGCCTGTTTCTTCTTTAAGCTCTCTTCGTGCGGCTTCAACCGGTTCTTCTTCGTCGTCGATTCCGCCCGCCATGAATTCTAAGGATCGCTGTTTCATGGTCACGCGATATTGCTCGACGCAAAGAAAGTGGCCATCCTTTTCTGCTATTACTATAACGAAGGGTTTTTTGGATTTAATGAAATAGTCGCGTTCGGTGCCTGTAGCCATGCGGACGCGTAATTTGACCACGTCCCAGCGGTTTGAGGGGCTATAGATGACTTCTTCGGAGAGAATGAGGGGATCGTTTGGAGAGGTTTTCATAATTCTATCATGCCCGTCCTTTTGCCTCTCGACAATACTCTTGAAGAGCGTTACAATAGAACAGAAATAGAACGTATATGCAAGACAAAATTATCATCCGCGGGGCGCGTGAGCATAATCTGAAGAATATTTCCCTAGAGCTGCCACGTAATAAGATGGTGGTGTTTACAGGATTGTCTGGCTCCGGCAAGTCGTCTTTGGCGTTCGACACGATTTTCGCCGAAGGCCAGCGTCGCTATGTCGAATCTTTGTCTTCCTACGCTCGCCAATTTTTGGGGCAAATGGACAAGCCAGATGTCGATGAAATCGAAGGGTTGTCTCCAGCTATTTCCATTGACCAAAAGGCGCATTCGGCGAACCCTCGTTCGACCGTTGCTACGATCACGGAAATCTATGACTACTTACGTGTGCTCTATGCTCGGGTAGGTAAGCCGTATTGTCCGATTTGCGGCAAGCCGATTCGCAAGATGACGATTGATGAGATGGTGGATACGGCGATGAAGCAGCTGGAGGAGATACATACTGAAGTATCGAGTATCGAGTATCGAGAATCGAGTGATCCGAAACAGGCAAAGTTGCAGAAGGCTAAGGCGGCGCTGGCGAAGAAGGGTGGGAAGTCTGTCGTTCAAAAAGATCAGATTGTGGTTTTGGCTCCTGTCGTGCGTGGGAGAAAAGGGGAGTACCATCAGTTGCTTCAAGACTTTTATGAGGCAGGGTTTTTGGAAGTGAGAGTCGATGGCAAGTTGTATAGTTTGCGTGAAACCGTCCCGATGCAGCGCTATGCGCAACATACGATTGAGCTTGTAGTGGACCGTGTACCAATTGGCTGGCCACTCAGTGGAAACAGTTCATTGCGTTCCCGTTTAGCGGAAGCGATTGAAGTTGCCTTGGAACGTGCCTCTGAGACCGTGAATATTGTGTTTGATGATGGGAGTGAGCGTCTCATGTCGGCGCGTTTTTCCTGTCCAGATGATGGCTTTGCCTTTCCAGATATTGAACCACGTTTGTTCTCCTTTAACTCTCCTTATGGGGCGTGTTCAACGTGTAATGGCTTGGGAGTGAAGAGTATTTTCTCTGATGAAATTTGTGAGGCATGTAATGGCCAGCGTCTGCGTACCGAGGCGTTACACGTCCGGATTCAAAATAAGAACATCGTGGAAGTTGCTTCCATGCAAATTAGTGAAGCAGCAGACTTTTTCGTTGGCCTCAGCCTTGATGCAAATCATACCAAGATCGCAGAACCGATTCTGCGCGAGATTATCGGACGTTTATCCTTCTTATTGGACGTTGGGCTTGAATATCTCACGCTGGGACGTACGGCGGGGACATTATCTGGCGGAGAGGCTCAACGTATTCGTCTTGCTTCTCAGATCGGTTCACGGTTAGTTGGTACGCTTTATATTCTAGATGAACCAACGATTGGGTTACACCAGCGCGACAATGCGCGTTTGATCCAGACCTTGCAAAAGCTTCGCGATTTAGGGAATACCATCATTGTCGTGGAACATGATGAGGATACGATTGCTGCTTCAGATTATTTAGTGGATATTGGTCCAGGTGCTGGGGTGCATGGAGGTTCTGTCGTGGCCGCGGGTCCGATCCCAGCTATTTTAAAAGATGAGAAGAGTTTGACGTGTGCGTATTTGCGCGGAGATAAGAAGATTCCGTACCCAGCCAAGCGTCGACCAGAAGCCAAGGAGGGCTTGAAGATTATCAAAGCGACCGAAAATAACCTTAAAAACGTGACCGTGACAGTGCCATTGCGACGCTTTGTGTGTGTTACGGGCGTGTCTGGCTCTGGGAAGTCTACGCTCATGATTGATGTCTTGTATCGATCGTTAGCACAAAAGTTAAATGGATCGATGGCCAAACCTGGTGCGCATAAAGAGGTAGAGGGGATTGATTGGTTGGATAAGGTTGTGGATGTAGATCAGTCTGCGATTGGACGTACGCCTCGATCTAATCCTGCGACGTATACGGGGATTTGGGATCATGTACGCGAATTATTCTCGTTAACGGGAGAAGCGCGTGCGCGTGGATATAAGGTGGGTCGTTTTTCCTTTAATGTGGCCGGAGGACGGTGTGAATACTGTGAAGGGAACGGACAGCTGGCGATTGAGATGCACTTTTTGCCTACGGTCTATGTGCCATGTGATGTGTGTAAAGGTCGTCGTTTTAATCGCGAAACCTTAGAAGTGAAATACCGCGAAAAGAATATCGCCGATGTGTTGGAGATGACGGTTGAGGAAGCAAATAAATTCTTCCATGACCTGCCTCCTATCCATGATAAGACCAGAATTTTAGCGGAAGTTGGTTTGGGATATATTCGTCTTGGGCAATCAGCGACGACGTTATCTGGTGGTGAGGCTCAGCGCGTGAAATTGGCTACGGAACTCGCACGTCGTGATACAGGGCGCACGTTCTATCTCTTAGATGAGCCGACGACAGGGCTGCACTTTGATGATATCCGTCGTTTATTGGATGTGTTACATCGATTGGTAGCGCGTGGAAATACGGTGGTGGTGATTGAGCATAATCTCGACGTGATTAAGAATGCGGATTGGATTATTGATATGGGTCCTGAAGGAGGGGATAAAGGTGGGATGGTTGTCGCGCAAGGGACGCCAGAGGATGTGGCGAAAAGTGAGAAGAGTTGGACAGCGAAGTATTTGAAGGAAGCCTTGAAGAGAGGAAAGGGTGGGAGGGATTAGTTTTAGATTCCCCTCCTCCGGCGAGGAGGGGTTAGGGGAGGAGTACTGGCCCAATATAAACGTAGCTTATATGTATGCATCCAGAATATAATGATGGGAAAAGCCTTCCGGAGATAGATGATGGTCTTGAACTCCGTCAGGAACAGGCAGCAAAAATTCTTAAATTATTCGACGAGAATGAAGCTCTTCCCGGGTTTCAGGGAAGGTATGCTCGTGAGGTTTTGGGAAATGACGAATCAATTCGTGGATTTATTCGAGGTATCTCGCCGGATGATTATTTAGCCCTTCTTGTCACTATAAACGGGATCCTGCGTAATAGAGAGCGTTCTGAGTGGGGCATGGACGGCAAAGACGTTGTAATTGGCTCGCAGGAAGATGCGAAGTGGGACTTTCCAGAATTTGAAGACAAGGAGTATTTGCTGGAGCGGTCACTCACGGCGGCAAAAGCCATGGTTGAGAGAAACGTCGCCTTGGAAGATGTTGCTCTGCTTTTGTCTTCAGTTATTTCAGGCGTACACCCGTTTAATGATGGTAATGGACGTACGGCAAAGTTTCTCTTGGCTATCATTAATAAAGGCTACTCAAGTAATCGTAAGGAGATATTAACCGAGGTGCTGACTTCCGGAGATTTTTCTAATGCTGTGAATGTAAGCGCCTTACAAGGGTATATTAACGTAGTTATAGAGAAGGAGATGGGCATGACTGTTGAGGGCAGACGTCTCCGTTTTGTTACTGCGCAAAATAAAGGAGTTGTGTCTTTTTATTCCAGCGTATCCGCAGACAAGCAAGCGGCTCTAAAAAAGATTTTTCGCGGCAGCCCTCGTCATGCTTATCAGGCTTTATTTGACTACTATAAACATAAAGGGAGTTTAGATACGTATAGGGATGGTCTCGGAGATATGAACCTTGATGAAATGACTTCTCATCTCGATGAGGAGGCTATTGATGAGGTTATAAAACGTTGGAGGTATCAGAAAAAAAACCAGGTTGAACGTATTATTGATTGTATTGCTCATCCAGATAGCCCAGAGTACCAAGTGCTAACATCTAACCAGACAGTTGTCGGTACAACAGAATCAATTTTAGATATTTATAAAGCTAAGATAAAAAGATCTACGGATGAGCATCTATATGCTAAAGTTTTTGGATAGTACGGTGTGTGGTTTTTATAGATAGTCTCATGATCCCAAAACAGATAAAAATTAAAAACGATATCCTCCCCGATTCTCCCGGGGTTTATCTCATGAAAGACGCCCATGGGGCGATTATTTATGTTGGGAAGGCGACGTCGCTGGCGCGTCGTGTTCGTCAGCATTTTGAGCGGCCGCATAGTAATTTTATTGAGGAGATGACGCGGCTGGTGTGTGAGATTGATTATATTCAGAAACCGACGGCTTTGGAGGCGCTGATTTTGGAGGCGAATCTCATCAAGTTATATTGGCCGAAATATAATACGGATCAGAAAGACGATAAGTCGTTCATGTATTTGGCGATTACGGATGAAGAATATCCGCGTCCCTTGCTTGTGCGGGGTGGGCAGTTGGGAGTAGGGAAGACGATTGTGGGGGTACTATCTGCCAAGGGGCGTTCATTGGATGGATTGCATGCGAAGGGGAGCGTCTTGACGGTCGGAGATCATTTGCCACGGGCGATTGAGCATCATGGTGGCCGCGTAGAGCGGACGGAGCTTTGTTATAAGTATTTGTTTGGTCCGTATACCTCGGCGCGTTCTTTGCGTGTCGCGTTAGAGCTAATTCGCAAGATCATTCCTTGGTCTACGTGTGTTCCGGGGCAAAAACGCGCGTGTTTTTATTTTCATTTGAAGCAATGTCCGGGCGTATGCGTTGGAGCCGTGACTCCGCTTGAGTATCGTCGCGTGATTCGTGACTTGATTCGTTTCTTTGAAGGGAAAAAAGATGAGATCTTAAAAGATTATCGTAAGCGCATGCAGCGAGCGGCAAAGGCGCAGCAATTTGAAGAAGCGGGATTGTGGCGGAATAAAGTCTTTGCGCTTGAGCATATTCAGGATGTGTCGATGTTGTCGAAGGAGGATGAGGCGCAGGAAGTATCGAGTATCGAGAATCGTGTATCGAGTATGAATAAGGGGGGGTCTTCTTCTCATATACCCGATACTTCAATTTTTGGTCGGATTGAGGGCTATGATATTTCGCATGTCTCCGGGACGTCGACGGTGGCGTCGATGGTGGTGTTTGAGCGTGGGGCGGCGAATAAAGGAGAGTATCGTAAGTTTCGGATTAAGACGGTGGAAGGATCGAACGATGTCGCTTCGATGCAAGAAGTATTGCGTCGACGATTTACGCATGCAGAATGGAAGAAACCGCATCTTCTTTTAATTGATGGAGGCGTGCCACAGGTGCATGCGGCCGAGCAGGTTGTGCATGGTGAATTAGGATTATCTATTCCGATTGTTGGATTGGCGAAAGGACCGGAGCGTAAACGCAATGATTTAATTTTTACCACAGCAGATGCGTTGCTGGCGCAGGCATGTCAAAAACATCATGTGGTGTTAGAGCAGGTAAGAGATGAGGCGCATCGCTTTGCGATTACGTACCATCGGAATTTGCGGGCAAAGCGGTTTTTGGGGGATGCGAAGCGAGCACTTGAATAGGAATTTCCCTTAAAAATAAGGCTCAGATAAGGGATGTTTTGTGAGGTTTTTTGATTGACAAAACCCCATTTTTCTGGTATCATATTATTTCAAGTGCCTAGTCAGTATTTTGCGTGTTGTAGCCGAAACTATTGGCTAAGTCTAGCCAGAATTTCGTCTAGAACCTGTGTGTTCAGGCGATCACTGATAAAGGGATAACGTCGATGGTTCGACGTGTAGGCGTAAGCCGTCCCTGGAAGTGTTCACAGCAAGAAGAAAGTGAAGTGTCTCATGCGCAAGCTCATCGTTCTCGCCGCCGCCTTCGCCTCGCTCCTGCTCGCGTGCTCCGCCCCCGCGGAGTCCATCGACTGCCCTGCTCCCGACGACGCCGCCATGCCGCAGCCCGACGTGGCGCAGGTAGAGACGGCCATCCCCGACGCCCCGGTGCTGGTCGAGATCGTCCCCACCGACGCGTCCCTCCAGTCCGACGTGGTGTTCGAGGACGCGGCGTTCGTTCCGGACACGCCGGTCGTCATCGACGCCGACGTCGTCGAGCCCGACGCGCCCGTCGCCGATGTCACCATGCTCGACGCGACGCCGGACGTCTCCATCGATGTCGGTGCTGACGTGTCCTCCGACGCCTCCGTGACCGCCGACGTCCCCGCCGCTCCCCCCGGATCGCGGATTTACCGCTCTAGGGATGGACGAGGAGATTTCTGGTTCTGTGGCGCGTACTCGGGATACCCCGCGGCCGAGTATGGCTATCGGGGCTGCTGCACCAATGGCCGGTGGAGCCGGCCTGAGGATTTCGGTCGTGCGCCCGGCATTTACGCTGGTACGCATGTCCGCTCCCCGGTATCCGAGGTCGTCTACTACATCATGGAGCAGAGGGGCAGGCTGGTGCGGGTGCGTATGCCGACGAGCAAGGTTTTCCTTTCGCAGTCGTCGGGACCCCTTTTCGTTAAGGGTGCCTTGCTCCTCGAAGATCCCGCGATCTGTTCAGATGTGTGGGCGGCGGATGAAACCGCCCTCAATGCTCTTCCCGAAGCGGGTACGGCGCTCTTCGTAGCGGGCACGGTCTTCACGACCCGCCCCGGCGACCGCTTTCGCTACATCGCCGGTCCCAACCGCACCCTGCACCCGATTCGTTTCGACGGTGGGTTTACTGGCATGGGTCTCGATGCCTGGACCAGTCCTCGGCTCCACATCCTTCCGCATCCGGTCTTCGATCTCTACACGATCGGCACGCCCGTCGACGTGATGCCTAGCGATGATCCGCGAGCGGTGCTCGCGCGCTACACGAGCATGGAGCGGCTCATCGACTTGTTCCCCTAACGCCGCACATTCCCCTACAACCAGAGACTCTGGGAGGACGCGTGATGATGAATCATGATCGTGCCTCCCCCCTCAACTGATGGCTTGATCAATGATCGAGTATTTGAGAGGAGAAATGATAGACACTCTGTCGCTTGCGGTCGGAGTGTTGTTGTTTTTATAGAAAAAATAAAACACCCAGTCGGCCGGATGAGGGAATGGTGGCCGTGGATGTGTGGGGGAGGGGAAGGATCACCAGTTGAGGGTGAGGTGAAGGAGATGATGAGTGGTCGTGCCCTGGTTGCTTTCGTAGGGACCTTTTGTCCAGGCCAGCTTGATGTCCTCGGTCGCCAGGCGCGCTTGCACGAGTGCCACGGCTGCCTCCGTCCTCTTCGTGATGGGGAGCATGTATCCCGTGAGAGAGAGCTCCCCCCGTCCGGAACGCTCCATGATGAGCAGCTAGAAGTGTTCGTACATGTCGTTCGCCATGAGGATGGGCGATTTCCTCTTGAGGAACGCTTCGCGCTTCTCTCGATCTCGTTGCTCGATGCCCTTGCGATATTCGGCCATTCGCCGGTTCATCATGTCGGCGAGATTGTGTGAGCGCATACCGAGAGTATCTTTTTCGGTTCTCGTCATCGTCTCTTCTCCTGGATGGGCTGTGTCTGCTTGGCGATCTGCAGACAGATCACCCTATAAATAAATGCAGTTTTTGTCAATCCGGTGTACGCGCCCACCTCATTCTGGACTCCTCTGTGTCATCTTGAGTTAAAAACTGAATCGGTGACTTCATGCCCAGGGCCTCATGGGGACGTTTCGTGTTGAACCAGATGAGATACTCGGCCAATTTCTTGTTGAACTGGTTTGGATTTTGGAGGAGATGAAGGTTCCAGTCAACGAATTCTTCTTGGATGGTGCGATTGAATCTTTCACAATGCGCATTCATCTTAGGAGTCTTTGGATACGTATACCAATGAATCACACCAGTTTTTTCGATCTCTTGTTGAAAGGACTTCATGAACTCAGAGCCATTGTCGGTGAGGACTTTTTCGATCTGGTATGGAAAGCTTTGAAAAATGGCTTTGAAGACATGGGCAGCTTCTTTTGAACCATGGCTTTTTGTGGCAAAGGCGAGGGCGAACCTGGAATGAATATCAACGGCTGTGATGAGATATCGTCTGGTTCCATGAATGATCTTCTCGACCGTATCGAAGGCAATACATTCCCCAGGCTTTGAGGGGGTGTATCCTTTTGGCTTCCTCGCCTTTGTTTTCAAGTCTTTTCGTTGCTTTCGTCTTCCGGCACAGCTTGGACGAGAGACGAGCATGCGCATTTTGGAAGGATCGTCTTTGATGAGTCTTCCAATTGTTGCAATGGAAGGACAGACAAGACCCTGTTTCTCACACCATTCCTTGACTTCTGGGTGAAGCTTCTCTTTTCCAAGGTTTGGATGCTCACTTCGTATGATTTTGATCATGCGGATGACCTCGATTGGCCACAGACGAACCCTCCTTTTCCTTGGAGCTCTGTCTTTCATATTCAGGGAAGTCAGACGACCCTTCCCATCTTTAAAACGTTTCTTCCATTCAAAGAGAGTGGCTCGACTCACGCCAAAGGCTTCGGTGGTTGCCTTGAGGCCATATTTCTTCCAAAACACGAGGATCTTTGCTCGCTTCCTTGCCTCATCTTTGACCATATGGACGCACCGTATGGCGTATTCGGCTACCTGTCGAAAACCGATTACTTCACTGCCAATCCTTCTAATTTGCATACCTCTGTGGGGTCAGAGGAGTCCAGGATGTATCTGAGCTTGTGCATCCGGATGTCTTTATCCACAATCACCCTTGTTTTAGTGGTCGAAGTGGCATATAGTGTCATCAAGTGGCACAGAGTGGGTTATGTTTCTTGGCGAATATCATCATACGGTCGATGAAAAAGGCCGGCTGGCGATGCCGTCTAAGTTTCGTGGCACTTTGGCGACTGGGGTTGTTGTGACCCGTGGGTTGGATCGGAGTTTGTTCGTGTACCCGAAGGCAGAGTGGGAACTCGTGGCCACGAAATTAGCGGCGTTGCCTCTTGGCCAAGCGGATACACGCGCATTTGCTCGCTTAATGTTGGCTGGTGCGATGGAAGTTGAGCTCGATAGTTCTGGTCGAGTGAATATTCCTGAGTATTTACGCACCTATGCGGGCCTCACGAAGGACGTTGTTGTTGCGGGTTTATATAACCGCTTGGAAGTTTGGGATGAGGCGACTTGGAAGACGTATGCGGCTCAAACCGAAGAACAGGGGAATGCGATTGCGGAACGCTTAGGAGGATTGGGGATTTAGTTCCTCGTTGAACGTTGATGGTCCATCTTTTTGATGCACCATCGACGATCCACGAAGAGTTTCCAGACGTATGCAGACATCTATTCATACCGCCGTCATGCTTGAGGAATCCATGCTTGCCCTCAACGTACGGCCAGGAGGGGTCTACATAGACGGGACACTTGGTGGAGCGACGCATACGCGAGCGCTGCTTGAGCGTAGTGCGCCAAACGGTCGGGTCATTTCTTTCGATGTTGATCCCGTGGCGTTGGCACGTGCGCGCAAGGCCTTAGCTTCTTATGGTGACCGTTGGCAGGGGATCGAAGAGAACTTTCGATACCTCGCTGATGCGCTTAAGAAGGAAGGGATCCAGCAAGTGGATGGGATCTTGTTAGATCTTGGCTTGTCTTCGGATGAGCTGGAAGATCCGACCAAAGGGATTTCCTTCCAGATTGATGGTCCACTCGATATGCGGTTAGGCACGCGAGCCAATGACGATGGGCTTACGGCTGAAGATATCGTGAACACCTGGCCACGAGGGGAGCTACGACAAATGATCGGCGTGTTTGGCGAAGAACGTTTTGCCGGACGGATTGCCGAAGCGATTGTCACCGCCCGTGAACAGCAGCGGATTACCACGACGTTTGAACTCGTGGATATTATCCGAGGCGCTGTGCCAAGTGCCTACGAAAATGGTCGGATTCATTGCGCGACACGTACGTTTCAGGCCTTGCGCATGGCCGTGAATGATGAAGTGCAAGCGCTTAAGCAGGCGATTGAATCTGCGTACTCGGTGCTTGCTCCAGAGGGTCGGCTCGCGATTATCACGTTCCATTCGATTGAAGATCGGATCGTGAAACTCGCCTTCCAAGATGCGCGTTGGAAGCCGCTCACTAAGAAACCTGTTGCTCCACCGGAAGAAGAATTGACTAAGAACCCTAGAGCCCGCAGCGCCAAGTTGAGAACAGCGAGTAAGCTCCTTTAACCTTCTATGTCTCGTCCCTTAGCGATTTCCCTTAAACGTCCACATGAACAATTTGCTCTTCCCATGCCCTTTGCGCGCCGATTGGCGGATGTGAAGCGTGGGACGGTCTTTGCGGCCATGATTGGTTGTATGGCGGCGTGTATGGGTGTCTATATCTATCAGGTGACGACGCAGGCCAACCAAAGTTTTGAACTGCGTCAATTAGAAAAACAAGTGGAACGTTTGAATGATACGGTTGCCTCGTTGGACTATAAGGTCACGGAACTCAATTCGATCCACGCCCTTGAGACGCGTATCCAAGGGATGGGATATGTGCCGTTGTCGAATATTCGGTATTTACAAGGACCTGGTCAGGTTGCCGTGCGTAAATAAGCAGGACGTTCGTATTCGTCTTTTTGTTGAGGGTCGAATACGGGCGTTCTGAAGAGGAAAAACGTTTTTTGTCTGCCATTGGCGTGGAGAGATAAGAAGCGTTTTTTGTTTTTCTTCTTTTTCTTTCGTCATCCTTGACGAGCGAAGCGAAGATCGAGGATCCATCCGATTCGTAGGGATTGGATTGTGATATATAGGCGATGGGCCCGTGAGTATGCACATATTTCTCGTTACTCCCCTCGCATTCCACCTACGCTGTGTATGGTGGACCGGAGCCAAAACCTGCAGTCCTCAAGCATGAGCAACGGTTTTGTCTCCTTGCTCAAACACGAGTAACGAAAAATACTTGCATACTCACGGGTCCTAGATGAGGAGAGAGGGGGAAGGAGTCGGAAGCTGACGCCTCATCCCTGACGCCTGAGGCCTAAATGTTGTATACTGTTGTTGTCTATGTCTTCGCGTGTGCAGGCGGTTGCGTCCTTTGTTATATCGGATTTTTTTGGGAGTGTTTTACGCTTTCCGTTGTGGTGGTATACGGAGGGGCTTATGTCGTTGGGGGCGTGGCGTGTGCGTATGCTGCGTTATCGGGCCCGGGGGTATGCGATTGGGTTGTGGGTGAGGAATTTTTTTGTGCCGATGTATGGGACGCGAGATTGGGTGGGGAGGCTGATTAGTATTGCGATGCGAGGCGTCGTGATTCTGGCGAGATTATTCGCCCTGTTTATCGAAGCGCTTGTTTCTCTGGTGTTGGTGTTGTTGTGGTGTTTTGCGCCGATTTTAGCGATTGTATTTCTTTTATTAAATTTTTCGGTCGGATTTCAGGCGTTTGTGCAATCGTTTTAACCTATGGCTCCTTCTTCTGCGGTCCAAACGTGTCGTGAATGTTTAGGTGATCCACGTGCCGCCTTGCGCTGCGCGGCTTGTAAAGGAGCGGGGGTATTTTATCCAGATGAAGATGGGGTTTTGTTGTGGCGTCCTACGTTGGATGGATTTTTCTTTGCGTTTCGGCGTTGGCGTTTGACGTTCCATCGTGGGGTTCAGTTAGGGTTTTTGCTCCTTATTTTCTTATGTTTTGCAGGCTGGGGGTGGCATTGGTTCACGCAGGGGGATCCATTGCAATTATTTGAAGGAGCGACGTGGGTGTCTGGCCATTGGTCGATGATGTTGTGGTGGATTGGGTGTCTCGCGATTTGTTTTTTAGTCTTTCATGTCCAAGCCTTTGCAGAAAAGGCCTTGATTATTTCGAGTTGGTCGGCGAGTGGTCGTGCGCGTAAGACCGATGCGAATCAGCTTGTTGATGTGTCGGCCTATGCGCAGCCCGCGTTATGGTCGGTGTTAGAGCAGGCCTATCAGTTAGCGGTGCAGACGGGTCGAGCGGAGGTGTTGCCGTTACATGTGTTTGCGGCTTCTTTGTCCAGTCCAGCGGGAGGAATCTTTCTGACGAGGTTAGGGGTTGCGAATGAGGTGATCAAGCCGCCTTTGGTTGAATTGTTACGTTCTTTGCGGAGTGGGACGCCCACCGTCTTGTCCTCGGAAACGAAGACTGTACTTTTATCTGCCTATATCATGGCGCGTGAGGCACGGCGCAAGTATATGGGGGTGACGGAAGTGTTTGTGCAGGCGTTTTTGGCGGATGAGACCCTTCAAGCCATGTTTGATCGCTTAGGTTTTCCGCGTGAGCATGTCTTGCACGTGGCGCATTGGGTACGCTTGCAAGAACAGTTGCGGGAAGAACATGATCGATTCATCTCTTTATCTCAACAAAAACCCAATACGGGCATGAACCGACTCATGACAGCACGACAGACGGCATTATTGGATCGGTTTAGTGAAGATCTTACCTTGGCGGCGCGTAATGGACATTTGATGCCGCCAGTGGGACGCGAAAAAGAAATGGAAGAATTATTACGTGCGATTGAGAGTGGTAGGCAAGGTGTCGTTCTCGTTGGAGATGCAGGGGTGGGCAAGACGGCCTTGGTTGAGGGGCTCGCACGGCGCATGGTGGAGGAGGACGTGCCTTCCTCCTTGTTTGATCGTCGCTTAGTCTCTGTTCATTTAGCTGCCTTGGTAGCAGGGGGTGAATCGGGGCAAGCGTTAGAACGGTTACTGACCATGTTGAATGAGGCAGCCTTGAGTGGAAACATCGTACTAGTATTGGAAGGGATTGAAGCGTTAGCCGGAGGTGGGACGGGAGCGATGGATTTAGCCGAGGCGCTCGCAAGCGAATTGGATCGAGGACATTTCTTTGTAATTGCGACCACGACGCCGCAAGCGTGGACGGGGGTTTTAGAGCGTCGTTCATTGGGGAGTAAGTTGGTGCGGGTTCAAGTAGAGGAAATGAACGAAGAGGCCGTCCTGGAAGTATTGATGGCCAAGAGCGGGTTTATTGAATATGAAACGCGTGTATTTTTCTCGTATGCGGCCTTAGAGCGAGCGGTTACGCTTGGGACGCGATATTTACATGACGAACGGATGCCTCAGGCGGCGATCAATATGGTGCGTGAGGCGGCGGTGTTGGCCCGGAATGAGCGAGGGGAGCAAGTCCTCGTATCTGCGGAGGATGTTGCCAAGATTATCCAAGCAAAAACCAATATTCCCGTTAATGCGATTTCTCAAGATGAATCGCAGAAGCTGTTAAATTTAGAAGAGCGCTTGCATGGACGTGTGATTGGACAAGAGGAGGCGGTGACGGCGGTGGCGCAGGCGATGCGTCGCGCGCGAGCGGATGTGCGTGAGCATAAACGTCCGATTGCGAACTTTCTCTTCTTAGGTCCAACCGGGGTAGGAAAAACGGAATTGAGTAAGGCGTTGGCGGCCGAGTATTTTGGACGGGAAGAAGCGATGATTCGCTTGGATATGTCTGAGTACCAGCATCCCTCCTCCATCGTACGCATGATTGGGTCGCCAGGGGATGAACGCGGAGGATTATTAACGGAAGCGGTGCGCAAACAGCCATTTAGTATTATTTTATTAGATGAATTGGAAAAAGCGCATCCAGATATTCTTACGCTCTTCTTGCAAGTCATGGATGACGGACGGTTGACGGATGGAGTAGGCAGGACGGTGGATTTTACGAATGCCGTCTTGATTGCGACGAGTAATGCCGGGACGAGTTTTATCCAAGAGCAGGTAAAAGTGGGAGCCTCGACGGAACGGATTAAGACCGGATTATTGGAAGGAGAGTTAAAAGGCGTGTTTCGTCCAGAATTCTTGAACCGTTTTGATGGCGTGATCGTCTTTAAGCCGCTTACGCTTGAGAATGTGCGCGCGATTGCGGGTCTTCTTCTGCATAGTTTGGCGAAACGCTTGGCACTTAAAGGCATGGGTTTTCGAGCAGAACCTGCGGCGGTTGAAGAGTTGGTGCAAGCCGGGTTTGATCCATTATATGGCGCACGTCCTTTACGTCGCGTTATCCAAGAACGTGTTGAGAATGCCTTGGCAGATGCGTTATTGCGTAAAGATGTGTCGCGTCGTGACACAATCGTGATCCAGCCAGGTGGGAAGCTGGAAGTGGAGCATGGGACCTTTGTTCCGGAGTAATGTTAGAACTCATTTCAAAACACACCCACTCTCTGCAAGAAGATCTCTTGGAGGAGCACGCAGTCATTTTTTGCGAAAAATGCAGCTCGCTCTCGGGCCGTCGCCCTCCGAGAGTCTCCTCCAAGAGATCTTCTTGCAGAGAGTAAGAGTTTTGAAAGGAGTTCTAGGCTTATTAATGAAGTGTGCTAAGATCAGGGCGTTATGATGATGTTTGGCGTTTCGATTGAAGGAATATCAAAAGAGGCCGTTTTAGAGCGCTTTCGGACGGCGATGGCGCCTCTTTGGGTTGTCACGGCGAATCCAGAGATTTTGCTTGCGGCTCGTCGTCATCCAGAGTATAAAAAAGCCTTACAACAAGCGGACATTCGGGTGGTTGATGGAGTGGGATTGTACGGAATTGGTCGTCTCTTTGATCAGAAGTGGTCACGTGTGACGGGAGTGGAGTTAGGCGAAGCGTTGCTGAAAGAAGCGCATACGCAAGATTTGCGCGTTGCGTTCATTGGTGGAAAAAAACGTGTGGCAGAGTTAGCCGCGGCGCATTGGCGTACGGTCTATCCAAGCTTGGCGTTGATTGCAGAGCGAGGTGGAGTGGTACAGGCAGATGGGACGGATGACGAAGAAGGGGAAGAAGCACGTCATCGCTTGACCTTATTTGCTCCACAAATTGTGTTGGTGGGGTTTGGCCATCCTAAGCAAGAGCGGTGGATTGCGCGCTATTTGCAAGATATGCCAAGTGTGAAAATGATTGTGGGCGTAGGTGGAACGTTTGATTATTGGGCGGGGAATATTCGGCGTGCACCTAAACTATTTCAAGCATTGGGTATTGAATGGGTGTGGAGATTGGTACAGGAGCCTAAGAGAATTGGAAGAATTTTTAAAGCGGTGGTGGTGTTTCCTATTCTCGCTCTTATTGATCATTTTTTCCCATCGTAACTATCGGTCTGTCGGGGGCACGTCGTTCGCGAACGACGGTGCCGGGGCTGGGTTCCCGCCTTCGCGGGAATGACAGAAACGATAACAGAGAATTTTTATTTATGCCTCCGTCACTTTCTCGTCGCATTCAAGCGTTACCAGCGTCTGCAATTCGTAAATATTTGCCGATGGCAGATGGGTTGCGTACCCAAGGGGTGACGGTCTTTCCTTTAAATATTGGACAGCCGGATGTAGCGACGTCTTCTTTGTTTTATGAAGGTGTTCGTATGTTTGACGAGCCTGTCCTCTCCTATGCTCCTAGTGCGGGAGATGAATCGCTCCGTCAGGCGATCAGCCGATACTACGAACGTTTAAATATATCCGTATCTGCCGCGCAAACCATCATCACGTCGGGAGCAAGTGAAGCCTTGATGGCGGTGTTTGATCTTGTGTGTGATCCGGGGGATGAAGTCATCGTCTTTGAGCCGTTTTATACGAATTATCAGAGCATGGCGGGGCTGAAAGGGGTGAAGGTTGTCTCGGTTGCGACGAAGTTGGAAGAGGGGTTTGCACTTCCTTCTATCGAAATGATTGAGCAGGCGATAACGCCCAGAACAAAGGCGGTATTGATGTGTAATCCAAATAATCCAACCGGGTCTGTCGTTTCTAAAGAGCGATTGGTTGAGCTAGTTGAATTGGCTAAGCGTTGTTCTATTTTTCTTATTGTAGATGAGGTGTATCGGGAGTTTGTATTTGAGGGCGAGCGTGCTACGAGTGTCCTCGAGATCCGCGGATCGGAAGAAGTCGCGATCGTTGTCGATAGTGTTTCGAAGCGATATTCCGCTTGCGGAGCTCGAATCGGATGGTTGGTATTGCGTCGAGAGGATTTGATGAACGCTGCCCTTAAATATGCGCAAATGCGTTTGTCTGTTCCGACGGTGGAGCAGAGGGCGTTTGTCCGTGTGTTGGATGAAGGGGAGACGGATATTCAACGGGCGAAGCGAGAATATGCAACCCGTCGGGATATCGTTTTTCGTTGTTTGCAGGAGGCCGGTATTCCGTGTGGGTATCCAGCGGGGGCGCTTTATCTTATCGCGGATATTGGGGTAGATGCGGAGCTATTCACCCAATTTATGTTGAAGGAGTATTCCGGGATTCAAACGGAGCGTCAGACAGTGTTAACGACACCCGCGCAAGCGTTTTATGCTACGGCTGGAGCAGGGAAGACGCAGATAAGGATTGCGTTTGTGATTGAAGAAAACGGATTGAAAATAGCCATGAAGCATTTAATCAAAGGGAGAGAAGAGTTTCTCGAGAAACAGAAAAGCGCATCCGTCGGCTGAGGAAGCCTAGGGTCCGTCAGACGACGGATGGCTTCTCTGCGCGCGCGGTGCGCTTGAGGATCAGTGCTTGTTGAGGTAGGCGACGATGTTGACGATCATGAAGATGAATCCTTGGATGGAAAGGGCGATAGACGCCCCCTGCCGTCGCCCAAGCGTTCGCTCCTTGATGGGATAGCCCGTCGCAGAGTCGTACGCCTGACGGCCCCACCACCACAGCGCCCCGCCCATCGAGACGAACGCAGATCCGAACCAGAATCCAGGTTGCATTTGTTCCTTCTCTCTCACGACATGACCCGGTCGTGACGGTTTTTTGGGCTTATCTGGGGGTTGTAGCGATTGCTACGATCAGCCAGATGAAGATCCCTCCGATGACCACCGTGGGCATGACCCACCACGCGTTGTCTTCGATCACCTGGCTCAGCCGCTGGAGACCCTTTTTGTTTGTATCCATGACTTCCTTCTCTCTCACGACATGACCCGGTCGTGGCAGGGGTCCACTAGGCTTAGTAGACCGAAGATGGTACCTAAAATACTGGAGTTTGTCCAGTATTTTATGTCTGCTTTCTCTTATATTAGCCAAAATTACGTTCTCAATCTATACCCTTTTTTCAAAACCCAGATCAAAATGCCAACCATGCCGGCGGCGAAGAGACAGACGAAGGTGAGGGAGGTGAGGGGGGAGCCGTCCGCACGTCCTAAGAAGCCGTAGCGAAAGCCGTCGACCATGTAGAAGATGGGGTTGAGGCGGGAGACGTGTTGCCAGAAGGGTGGGAGGATGTGGATGGAGTAGAAGACGCCACCGAGGTAGATCAAGGGGAGGAGGATGAAGGTGTTGAAGGCACCGATATGGTCAAATTTTTCTGCGACGATGGCGACGAGGGCGCCGAGGGCAGAGAAGAAGGCAGCGGTCGCGATGGCGATCACGAGAACGAAGAGAGGGTGGATAGGGAGGATGACTTCGAAGGGAAGGGAGATGATCCAGGTGATGGTGCCGACCATGAGGGCACGGACGACGCCGCCGAGGGTATAGGCGATGGCGGTTTCTGTCGCACTGAGAGGGGACACGAGGACGTCGACTAAGGCGTTATTGAGTTTGGAGATGAAAATGGAGGAGCTGGCATTTTGGGCGGCGTTATTGACGATCCCCATCATGATGAGGCCTGGGACGATGAAGGCGAGATAAGAGACGCCTGCGCCGAGGTTGATTTGTTTGCCAAGGGAAACACCGAAAATAATCAAATATAAGCCGGTCGTGATGACGGGGGTGAAAATAGTCTGCATCCAGACCGCAAGGAAGCGGCGGATTTCTTTGGCGAGGAGGGTTTTAAAGGCAAGAGACGGCATAAAATAGTTTATTTATACTCTCCCCTGATAAGGGGAGTTGGAGGGGTTGGGTCGATGGTGATTGGATAGTGATATATAGGCGATGGGCTCGCACCCCAGCTATTTTTTCTCCCTACAGAACTCGCATTCCGCCAAAGCTATTTATGGCGGACCGGAGCCACCCCCTGCAGCCGCGCGCGACCTTAACGGGGGAATGTCTCCTTGCTCAGACAGCTGTAGGGAGAAAAAATAGCTGGGGTGCGAGCCCTAGATGGGGAGAAGAAGGGAGGGGGATGGGAGGGAGGCTAGGTTGAGGTGTATTTTAAATAAATATCTTCTAATCTTTCTAATCCCGTGGTTTGTTTGTGGCCTTGGAGGGTGTCGAGGGCTTTGAGTTGGCCTTTGGCCATGATGGCGATGCGGCCGGAGAGGGCTTCGACTTCTTCCATGTGGTGGGTGGTGAGGAGGATGGTTGTTCCGGCTTGGTTGAGTTCGCGGACGAAGTCCCAGAGTTCGCGACGGAGTTCGACGTCTACCCCTGCGGTTGGCTCGTCCAAGATCAAGAGTTTTGGACGGTGGACTAAGGCTTTGCCCACCAGGAGGCGTCGTTTCATGCCGCCGGATAACTTTCTGACAGAGGTGTCGGCCACGGAAGTGAGGGACAAGCGTTTTAAAATTTCATCGGTCCAACGGTCTTTTTTCTCGACGTTAAAGAGCCCGGCTTGGATGTCGAGGGCTTCGCGAGGCGTGAAAAAGGGGTCGAAGTTTACTTCTTGTGGGACGAGGCCCACCATTTGCCGGGTGGCTTTATAGTCGAGCGTGACATCTTTTCCAAATACCTGTGCGCTCCCTTCGGTAGGACGGACGAGTCCCGAAATCATGCCGATCGTCGTTGATTTACCAGCGCCGTTTGGTCCGAGGAGCGCGAAGATTTCTCCAGGTTGGATTTCAAGTGTGAGTCCTTGCACAGCTTTTAATAATTCACCGCCTTTATTGCGCGGAGGGAAGGTTTTGTGGAGGTTTTCAAGATGGAGGGCGGGGAACATATGTTTAAAATAAAGTTATTTGCCCTTCGGGCGGAAAAGACGACGTAGGCGATGAGCTCCTATTGAATTGATCCTTATGTTTGTTC
Source organism: Patescibacteria group bacterium (assembly GCA_018061025.1). Lineage (GTDB taxonomy): Bacteria > Patescibacteriota > Patescibacteriia > 2-12-FULL-60-25 > 2-12-FULL-60-25 > JAGOUY01. The sequence goes on along the minus strand of JAGOUY010000006.1, from coordinate 80,091 downwards.
GAACGGGTCCTGCCACTGCGGCACCTTCCCATGCTCGACTACACTCCGCAAAGGAGAGCATAACGTTTCGGCTGCGCGTGGGAAGGGATCCGCCTTCGTGTCACCCGTGCGAATTTTATTGGATATCAATTCAATGGGAGCACTAGATAAAGGAAGAGGGGTAGGGATCAGATGAGGGAGGTTTGTCCTTTTAAGAGAAATGGTCTTTGCTCTCGTAGGCAGGTGAGGAATTCTCCCACGGAATGGTCGGCGTGTATATGGTGGGATTGGATGGGTTTCGTAAGCGTAATCCCTTCTAGGCTGCGGCAGCGGCTGAGGGCAACGTAGATTTGGCCGTGGGCGAAGGCGCCGCGCTCGAGATCGATAATCAGTTTATCGAAGGTTTTGCCTTGGCTTTTGTGGATGGTGACGGCCCAGGCCAGGCGTAAGGGGATCTGAGCGAAGCTGCCAAGCTTTTCTTGGACGAGGGTGTGGGTGTCTTCATCGTATTTACTTTGGAAGAGGGTCCAGGCGTGCGTCCCTAAGGTGACGGTTGTTTCATTGTCTAGTTCTACGGTTACCGTGAGTTCATCTAAGTCTTTGATAGTGCCAAGGCTGCCGTTCACGTAACTTCCCCCGATATCATTGGCGATGCACATGACGCGCGCGCCTTGTTTGAGGACGAGAGCTTCATCGGTGGGAGCGTCTTTGACCTGGAAATCCCCATCCATGATGGCGTTATACGTGAAGGCGGGTTTGTTGATGGCCGAGAGATGTTCTTGGTTGATGCGATCTGCTTGATCATTGGTGGTGGTTAAGATGATGTCGTGGTCTTGCTTCGCGTGAACCTTTCCAAAACGCGCATTGATGGCCTGAAGATCTTCTTTTTCTGGTCGTTGGTCGCGAATGCTGTTTAATAAGCGGATGAATTCTGGGTCTGTTTGGCGATAGACCGTTTCAAGCTCAATGAAATCGACTTGAGAAGTGGCCAGGAGGGTTTGTGTTCCGCGTGCCGAGAAGAAGTAGGGGGTTTCGTAGGCTTTGAGGAAGGCTTCTTGTTCGTGCCGGGTGAGAACAGGGGGGAGTTGGGCTAAATCGCCAATCGCGATGATGCGTTTTCCGCCAAAAGGTGCAGGAGTACCGAGGGCGGCCTGTAAGAAAACGTCCATACAATCAAGGAGATCGGCGCGCACCATCGAAATTTCATCAATGATAAAGCCGTCGATCTTGTTCAAAAGTGGGTCTTCCCGACGAGAGAAGCCACGACGTTTGGCATCCTTCATGCTCATACCGGGCGCAAAGCGAAAAAAACGATGGATGGTTTCTCCACCAACGTTTAAGGCGGCGACCCCGGTTGGTGCGAGTACTGGAAACACGAGCGAGCTTTCTTCACGAAAGGTTCGCAGCAATGTGCTTTTTCCGGTACCGGCTCGACCTGTGATGAAGACGAACGGTTTACCGTTTTCCATCAAGTCTAAAGCTTTGCTGAAGATGGGATTTCGGTCTAGCTGTTTTGACATGGGCAGAGGGTAGCACGGCGAGACACTTTTACGAAAAACATCAAAAATTCTTAACCTTTAACAAATACGGAACGTTGTCCTTGGAGAAAAGATCCCCCAGACATAGGCGTTTTTCCTTCGGGTTGGACTTCTTGCAGGAGCAGAGCGGATCCATCTTTACAGATGATGGCAGGAAAATGGTCTTGTTCGATGGTTGAGCCGGGGGCTGCATTCGTCATTTTGCCGACGGAGGCGTTGAGGACTTTGAGGCGTTTTCCCTGTAATTCTAAAAAGGTGCCTGGCCAGGGTTGGTAGGCGCGGACGCGGCGTTCGAGTTCGGTGGCTGTATGCAACGTTGGATCGAGCTTGCCATCATCACGGGACAGGAGTTTTACGAAAGTGGCTTGGGAGTGGTCTTGTTTGGTAGGGAGAATCTTTCCTTCTATGTAGTTGATGACGGTATCTGCGAGGAGGGGAGCGCCGAGTGTTCCGAGTCTATGATAGAGGGCGTCGGACGTATCATCCGAGCTGATGGGTTCTTCGAATTGGGCGAGAATCGCTCCGTGATCCATTTTGGCGTCCATGAGCATGATGGTTGCCCCCGTTTTTTCTTCTCCATTGATGAGGGCAGCTTGAATGGGGGAAGCGCCACGGTATTTAGGCAGGAGAGACCAGTGGAAATTGATGGCGCCGCGAGGAGCGCTATCTAAAAGGGCTTGCGGCATAATTTGGCCGAAGCTTGCGACGATGAGGAGATCAGGGGACAACGCCTTTAATTTTTCGATAACTTCTGGCAATTTTACACTTTCGTATTGAAATATTTTGATCCCCAAATTGATCCCGGCGGTTTTGATGGGTGGGGGCGTAAGCGTGCCTTTGCGGCCAACCGGTCGGTCTGGTTGGGTCACAACCCCAATGACTTCGAAACGCGTATCGCGGGCGAGGCCTTCGAGTAACGAAATAGAGAAAGAGGCACTCCCAAAAAATAAGACGCGATGCGGCATAGGAGATTATTAAAGGGTAACTTGCTTTCCCGTAGCTCTATCAAAGACTTCGAAGGCACGGTCGATATAGAGGATGCCATCTAAGTGGTCGATTTCGTGTTGGAACACGGTGGCGAATAAACCGCTGACTTCCATTTCTACCTTGCGACCATGACGGGTCAAAGCTCGTAGCGTGACGCGTTTGTGGCGCTGCACGTTGCCGTATTTCCCAGGGACACTTAAGCAACCTTCTTCGCCGACGATCATTGTTTCTGAAGCTTTGGTGATCTCTGGATTGATAAACGCGGTTGCGCCTTCTTTTTTTAGGTTGACGATGATGGCACGAATGTTCTTTCCAACTTGGGGAGCCGCAATGCCAATGCCATCTTCTACAAACATTGTTTCTATTAAGGTATCTAAAAATTGCTGAAAATCAGGGGTGGTAATTTCTGTTATTTCAAGCTCCCGCGAGCGTTCGCGTAAGGTAGGAGTTGGAATTGTGACGAGAGGGAAGGTGGGCATGGGAGGAGGGCGTATCTTAGCGTAAAAACGCGATTGGGTCAAGGTCTATGATGGCGTTTTGTGCGCACGGGGTCAAGGCACTTAGGAGCTCTGCTTCTGAGGTTTGAGGGGGGAGAATCAAGTGAAGAATATGACGTATCCCACGTGAGGCGGGTTGGTATTCAGGGGCGAAGGGACCACGCCATTCACCTGTACGCAGAGATGTGTTCTTGAGCCATGTTTGGGCTTGTTTTAGCCATTTGTTGGCGGTTTCTTCTGAGCCTTTGATGACGACTTTCACGATCCGGGCGGCAGGAGGGTAGAGAAACGTCTGACGTTCTTGTCGTTCTTGTTCGACAAAGGCTTGCATACCAGTTTGGGTCATCCAGCCTTGTATTTGTCCTGCCAGATCCTCACGGCATTGTAGAATGAGTTCGCCGTTCGCTTGTTGAACGCGATCTGCTAAGCGTCGGATGGCGATGCACTGTCGTTCACGTCGTCGTATATCTTCTCCACCGCCTAAGAGGCTAGCTTCGGTGACGACGACAAGACAACCCAGCGGAAAGGGTTTTTCTAGTTCTTTGGCGGTGGTATCACGCCATTCGACCGTCGTTTCTGGGCAGCTTTTTTGCCAGATTGCGTCTAAGCGTTCGATCCCGGGCAAGCTTTTGCTTAAATCTACCCCTCCACATGTTCCACACTGGTCTGGCATGGGGAAGTGTTTGTGACAGCGTCTACAAATAGCCCCTTTGCTATCGGCTCCAAGGCCGCCGGTACAGATGGGGCAAGTTGCTTGCCATTGGCAATCACGACAGGTGAGACGCGCTAATGATCCGCGAATGGCATGGATGATGATGCGTGGTCCTTCATGTTCGGTTAAAGCCGTGAAGGAATCAGCTTGTATGAGGGGGATGGGGGATTTGCCTTGTGGATGATGGATATGCAGTCGAGGTTTATGTTCGATCTCTGGCGGAGGGGTTTGGGCGTGTAGGGGTGGGGTAAGGCCGAGACTCTCGATGCGTGTCATTCCTTGCTGTGCACAGAATAACAAGACTTTACGTGCGTCATAGCGAGGCGCGAGGTCGTCTTGTTTATGGTCGTCTTGTTCGGGTTCATCAAGGAGGACGACGTCACTCGCTACGGCTAACCAGGCTCCGATTTTGCTCGTGACTAAACAGCCTGTGGATTGAGACAAAAACCCTGTCCAGGCGCGAAAGGCATCTCCATCAGAAATATCACTATGTAAGAGATGTGAGCCGGGAATATTGGCATGGAGGAGTTCGGCACGCGTCATCCAGGGAGTGACGATGAGGACCCGTTTCTTTTGTTGATATTCTTGGGCGCGATGGATGAGTTCTTCGCCGGCACCAGCCTGCCAATCTGCTTGTAAGCCGTGCTCTTTTGTCTGACGAGGAAGAAGGGTGAGGGTAGGAGGTTTTTTGGGGAGCGAGCGCAACCAGCTTTTTAAGACGGCTGGCTTAGAAGAAAAGGTGCGGGCGGCGGTGGCTTGGATGAGATCAATGAGGGCGGAGGGAAGGTGGAGATTGGCGTAGTGACCTTTAAGGGGAAGAGCTCGGCTCGCAAACGCCGAGGTCGCGCGTATTTCGGCTACGATTCCTATCAGGTTCCCTCTTCGGAAGGGGACGGTGACGAGATCCCCGACCTCTACCGCGATGTCAGCCGGAATATGATAATCAAACCCCTCGATGCCGAGGGGTGTACGCATAACCGGGATAACATAGGCGAAGGACATGGTTCTTTTTAGGTCTGCTCAAACACAGTGGTCATGTATCCCACACCAAATGGGGCTTCATAACAAAGCTCACGCATATTGCCATTTACATCTTCGAGCGCGCCCATGAGCATAACGATGGGTTGGTAACCGCATTGGTCCGCTTTTTTACAGAGATCGGCTTCCATGCCGAGGAGTTCGGCGTGATGACGAGTTACAATGGCTGAACGTACGGTTTTGTTAAAGAGCACGCCTTCGGGGGTTTCTCCATGGGGGCTTTGGGTGTTGGTGTGATGAGAGAGATCGGCGGAGGCGATGAGGGCGATGCGGCCGTTCTCTTGTTGTAGAATTTGTCCGAGTTGACGCCCACATTCGTAATGCGCTTGGGGGGCTAGGAGGGAGGGGGCAAGCGGTACCAATTTCCAGTTGGGAAGATTGCGGGTTAAAAGCAGAAGCGGGATGGTGAAGCCGTAATCAAGTTCCGGTTGGCTCGTGAGGGTAAAGGGGATTTGTTGTTCGCGCATGCCGCGATGAATGTGGTCGAGGAGGAGGAAGTCTGCCTTGGCTTTGACCTGGGTACCGTGGTCGCCAAATTCTTTTAAGACCCCTTCAAATGTGTCATGTAAATTGCCACTGAAGGCATCTGAATACATCTGGGCGTGAGGAGAGATGATGACGAGCGTATCCGGACGGGAGGCGTATAAGGTTTGCTCAAGCTCATCGTAGGCTTTGAGGGTATTCGCAAGCTTATCCCGATGCTCTTTGCCGAGGGTTGAGATAAGCAGAGGAGAATGCGGCACGATGGCCGAGAAGACGATCATAGAGAAGTCAGAGGGATGCGGTTAAGGAGCGAGGATCTGATCTTGTTGGGCTAAGATGAGAGGATTTTTATGTGGGTCTACAGGTTCTCCTATAGGATACTGCTTCAACAAGGTTTCTGGTAGGACGACAACGTTTTTCCATTTCCAGCCGAGTTCTTCGAAAATTTCTCCGCTTGGGATAGGACGGCGAATGCCATTTTCTATGACGTAGACGGCCTTTTCTTTTGTGGCTTGGACAAGTTCGCCATCACGGACGCGATACGGGTCAGCAACGGGAAGAGCGGCTAATTGTTTGGCACTTAAGAGACGGGCAGGTTGGCTGCGGAAATAGGTGGCGAGAAGAGAAGGGTGTGAGATGAGTCGTCGCGTATCATTCTCTATATACCAGTGGGTTCCTTTGGCGTCTTTGGCGAGAAGGCCGGTAGGATAGGCGCTTGCGAGCGTGATATCTGCTCCGTTTTCGTAGGCGGTCAGGTCTTCTGAGGTTGTTTCAATGAGTTCATCTTCGTTGAAGCCAAGTCGTTCGAATACCGTTTTGTTTAGGATGAGCCGTTTTTTTTGTCCATCGATCAAGTATCGTTTCTCGTCGGCGCTTACAAGCGAGTAGTTGGCAAAAGAGAAGGGTTTACCGTCCGGATAGTTGCTTAAGCGACTGTCGTCAACCGGAACGATTTTATCGAGATTGATCATGGAGGCGGCGACGGCGCGACTCTTAAAGGGACGCTTTTCTCCAAAGCGAATGAGGTAGATTTGTTTTGAGCTATTGCCTTGCACGATGGTTCCATCCGGAAAGGTGAGGCCAAACCAACGACGCCAGATACGCCAGAGGCTCATGTTGCCCGCGATATGCGGGGTGTAACTATAAAGCATAGCGGTCGCCGTGTTTTCTGGGATCAGGGTTCGACCATCTACCATACTTGCTTTTCCAGGGGCGTAACCCGCAATCGTTTTTCCATTGAGGAGAATTTGTTGCAGGTATTTTTCGCGGTGTTGTTTGGCGGCCCAATCTAGCTGCTTAGCAAACCCTTTAAACTCTTGGATGGCGGGGTCATCTTTGGCGCAGCTGTCGCATACCCCGTACCCAGTAGCCCAATCGAACTGTTTTTGGGAAGGATTTTTATCTTCGATCAAGCTCTGTTCTTTTTGTAACAGAGCGAGAAGATATTTAGGGTTGATGGTATAAGTGATTGAAACGCGCCAGATGATATCTGCTACGGGTTTTTCGATCCCGTCTATATCTGTCAGGCGTAGCATCCCAAGAGTGCCTCGATCATTAAGGAATGTCTGGATATCTGCCTTATCCATCCCACCAATCTCAAAGATATCACTATCATCGAGGACACGTTCTGGCTGAAAGCTCTCATCTAAGACAAAAATATCCGGGGTAGAGGAGGTTGCTTGTGCGAGGACGCCCAAGGGTTGTATCGTAGTGGCAAGTAAGAGCATCGTTCCCGCTAGGGCTCGATAATAGATGGAGCTTCGCATTGGCTTACTATATCATGCAGCGCGTGTCTCTCAAACCGTCATCTTGGCCATCCCTTCCTTGGATAGGGATAGGCTTTTTGGTAGCGTGTCTTTGTATCACGTCTCTTGTGTTGCCATTCGCGTTTCGTGGGAAATACGCTTCGCCTGATGAGACGGCCGTGGCGCTTGTAGCAGAACGCCTTGCCTCTAGACAAAGCCCGAGAGTTGAAGAGTCGTTGGCGGTGGCGTACCCCTGGCTGCATCCGCGGAGTTGGGTCAGTCAGGGAACCGCGCTGGTGCCGGTTGGATTCTTGGGTTGGCCGTTGGTCTTGAGCCCTTGGGTCGCACTGTTTGGGAGAAGTGTCTTGCCTTGGATGGCTTGGGTGTGGTTTTTGTCCGGACTCTATCCTTTTTATCGGTTGTTGCGACAACGGTTCTCTTGTCATTCCGCCGCGGTCGGGGTGCTGATCATGGCTGCCACCCCGATGGTGCTTTTATATGCAAACCGAGCACTCTTTCCTAACCCAGCGATTCTGTCTGCTTTTTTATGGAGTCTATGGGTGTTGGATCTTACGAAACGCCAGGTGCGCTATTCCTTTCTCGCAGGTATCTTGATGGGGGTTACGGCGATCATTCGACCGATCGAGCTCATTTGGATACTGCCGTGGTGGATTTGGAAACTGTCGGAACTTCCTCGAACGAAAAGATATTTCCTGCCTTTCTGTCTGACGGCGCTCGGCGTATTCATTCTGTTCTTTGCCTTGAATCAATCTGTCTACGGCCATTGGTGGAGGGTAGGGTATTGGATAGGGGATAATCTGCCTTTGAATACTAAAATGGTTCTTAGTGATTCTCCTATAACGATTAAGAGAATCTTTCCGTTTGGGATCCATCCGCGAGCGATCTGGTGGAATCTCCAGTCCTTTACCCAAGCGTTCCTATGGCCTTTTTGGTTGTTGCTCGGGACTGCTTTAGCAAGCTATCTTTCCACGTTCAAACGGAATCGGGTGAGCTATAAACAAGCCCTCTCTACTCCGCTTCTCTGGATCTCGGCGTGGACGGTGTTTAGCCTTCTGATTGTGTACGGAAGTGGTGTCTACCAAGACCATGTTCGGCCTGGGGCTGTGACGGTAGGAAATTCTTTTTTGCGGTATCTCCTTCCGCTCGCTCCTCTGATCGGGGTTGCGGTCGCCTATTTGTTCGAGGCGTATCGTGGACGTAAGGAGTTTGCTTGGCTTGCGAGTTTATTGGTGATTAGTCTTTGTGGCTTTGGGATCTATGCGGTCACCCTCAAAGACGATGAGGGTGTTGTGGCGACACGCACGGAACTCATACGGTATGCCGACATCCATGAGCAGGCTCTTGCCCTATTTCCTAAAGGAAGCGTGATTATTTCTGACCGTTCTGACAAGGTTTTTTCCTCCTCGTTTAGAGCGGTTTCCCCACGGCCTTCGTTAGAGGAGATCGCGCGGCTTGTGCACGATTCTGAAGCTCAGGTAGACGTCGGGATATTTGCTCGGCCGTTCTCTCAGCGTGAGCGGGATGACCTGCGTGGACTCGGTCTTGAAGTGTTAGAGGTTGGAGCGTTTGGGAGAGAGCGCTTGTATCGTGTTCTCCCTCGTTAATGTAATTGTATGCGTTTTATTCGCTGGCTCGTTTGTCTTCTTCCCTGGTTAGGGGCGGCGGTGGTTTTTATTTGGTTGTGTCTGTTGCGTGTGCCGCCGTCTGGCATTCGTACTCTATCATTCGCCTTTGATGGACGGAGTCCCTGGATGAATCCTTTTTTGCCTGGCTATCGGACGACGCCAATCGGGCTGCAATCCGAAGGATGGACGGGTCAACGAATGCTCGGCGAGCCTGTCTACAGTACGCTGCGTTTGCCAGGTGTCTATAACCAGCTTTCTTTAGGCTTGGAATTTCGTACCCAGAACCAACCACTCTTAGAAGTTGGGATTGCCCAAGAACCGACACGCGAGGCAGCGATGCAGCCGTTGTGGAGTGAGGCACTAGCTCGTGGTTGGCGTCGGGTTACCTGGCAAGGGAAGCAAGGATATGTCCGTGATGGGCAGCCAGATAGCGCCTTGGGGGATACGGACATGAACCGTTTATTAGTTTGGTATGCCTCAAGTACCGTGCCTGCCTATATGGATGGGGAGGGACGGGAGCGCACGTTTCCTACTTCTTTGAGAGGTTCCTATGATATCCACGCGGTGCCGATTCAGGGGCAGGTGACATTTCGACTCCGTGTCCAGGATATGAATCGTCAGAGACAAAAAGGTACCCTGATTTTTACATTGAGTAAAAATGGTGATCTTTTATCTTCTGAAGCCTTAAGTCTCGCAGGCTCAAGGGACGATCGACCTTCTGAAGTATATACGAAGACGTTGTCTTTTAGTGGGTTAGCCGGAGGCGTCTATAGGCTCTCGATTGTTGCGGATGATGATATCTTTACGCGGGAGATTTCCTCTCCGGTGCAGCATTGGGTGATTGGTCCGCGCATGTATTTTGGAGATCAAGTTGGGTATGCGACAACGACCCTTCCCGGAAGAGCCTGGACGAATGCCCAGCATCTTCAACTTGATACCCTTCACCCCGAAGGATTGCAGACGGTTAGGTTAGGCTCTGCTTCTCTTGCGGTTACAGAGGTGCAGCGTAAATACGCTTTGGACAGATTCTTAAAAGAGCAAGCGACAACACAGCTCTTCCAAGCCCCGCGTGGGGATGTGCGGGTGGTCGGAGATGGATATTTTGCCCTTGCTCCTGAGCTGTTATTCTTGCCAGCTCCACGACGGCTTACGGATGCATCTCGGCCCTTAGAGGAAGGGATTCACGCCGTTCTTACTCCCTATGTCGCACCACGAGCCTTGGAGGGTGGTTGGTACCAATCAGAGACGACGCATTCTTTGCCTGGTCGTCCTGGAATTCTGCGTCTTACTTTAGGAGCGCCTGGGATCCAGACGCGTGATGGGCAAGTTGATATACGCTCGGCGGAACTTATCTATCGTCGTCCGGTCTTGTCTGGTCGTTCCTGGATCCAGGTTTTGTGGCAAGAGCTTGTGTCTGCCTGGCGTATTTTATGAACATCCCTTCTTTATTTGTGAGCTTTCTCCGTCATACGGGCTATGCGCTGGTGTCGCTCGGAGCTCTTTTAGTTGGGATTGAGTTTTTCGTCCCCGCGTTTGCTACCCCCTACGTGCATCTCTACCGTTTACTTATCGTAGGACTGGGGTTGTCCTTGCTCGCGGGACGAACGGTTCAAGCACGTCTACGTGGAAGGTGGGGGATTGGTATTGTGGTAGCTGGGATCCTTCTTTTGGCGGTCTTCACCCAGCTTTCGGTTCATGGTTCGACGATGCTTCTGGGGATGGCGGCTTCCGTCTTGATCATCGTCTTTTTTGCGCTAAGCGTGTATCCTAAAGACCTATGAATGCCTGTATTTTTTGTCAGATTGTTAAAGGTGAGGCTCCTTGTCATAAAATCTGGGAAGATGAAAAACATCTTGCCTTTCTTTCCATTTTTCCAAATACGGAAGGATTTTCTGTGGTTATCACTAAAGAACACTATTCGAGCTACGTCTTTGATTTGCCTGAAAAGGTCATGACTGACCTCGTGGTTGCGGCAAAAGAGGTTGCCAAGAGACTAGACTCCGCATTTTCAGATGTGGCAAGAACGGGGATGGTCTTTGAGGGGTTTGGCGTAGACCATATCCACGCTAAACTGTTTCCTATGCACGGAACGAAAGATGAGCAATGGAAGCAACGTAAGTCAAATGTCGATATCTACTTTGACACGTACCAAGGATATATTTCATCCCATGATTATAAACGAGCTGACGATATGCATCTTGCAGAGGTAGCAAAAAAGATCTCCAAGTAGGTTTAGAGCCTTTTTACTTCTGAGCATCTCTCGTTCTTTTTACAACAAATTTAATTTATCGAGCGCGGCGTAACCGGTAACGGTATCCACCAGCCAGCCATTTTTTAGGTGCTCACGGAAATCTTTTAACGAGAGTGTGACGACCTCTAGGAATTCTTCAGGATCGAGGTTTTGTTTTTGGATGGGACGACAATTCGTGGCGACAAAGCTATGGTAGACACGATTCGAATAGCCGGAGAAGGGGCGAGTTGTGACAAACTCAATGTCTCCGTCATAGCCTGTTTCTTGTAGTAGCTCGGCACGTGCTGCTTCAGCGGGGGTTTGGCCTGGGTCAATGAATCCGCCGGGGAGTTCCAATAAAATTGCTTCGGGACCAGGTCGGAATTGTCGTACGAGGACTACTTCTTGGTCTGGGGTGAGAGCGAGGATGCATACAACATCCCCATCACCGGCAATATCATAGACACTGCGTTTTCCATCAGGAAGTTCAAAGGTTTTACGAATAATGGTTCGATATCCGACGGGGATAATCGTCTCATCAAGTTTTTTCCAGGGTTCGATCATATATTAGAGTTATTCGACGGTAACGCTTTTGGCTAAATTGCGTGGTCGGTCTGGATTATAGCCTTTTGCCACGGCTATCGTATAGGCCATGAGTTGGAGAGGGATGACGCTGAGGATCGGTTGCAGGGGTTCCAGTGTTTTTGGAACGACGATGACATCGTTGGCTTGAGCGGAAACTTGGTCTTTCCCGTCTTCTGTGGTGATCGCTAAGACGCGTCCGCCCCGGGCACGGATTTCTTGGATGTTTGATAGGGTCTTTTGGAAGACGCTATCCTTTGGACAAAGGACGATACAGGGAAGGTTCTCATCGACGAGGGCTAAGGGTCCATGTTTTATTTCTCCGGCTGGGTAGCCTTCGGCGTGGATGTAACTTACCTCTTTTACTTTAAGCGCTCCTTCGTAGGCGATCGGGGCATGGAAGGTACGCCCAAGAAATAGCATGTTGGTAGCCAGCGCATATTTTTTTGCGATTTCCATAATGAGTTCTCTTTGTTCAAGAATTGTACTCACTGCTTCTGGTAGCCCTTCAAGCGCGGTGATGATCTCTGTTCCTTGGGAGTGAGAGAGGTTGCGGCTTCTTCCGAGGAGTACGCTTAGCATCGCTAAGGTCGTACATTGCGAGATGAAGGCTTTGGTGGAAGCCACGCCCAACTCTGGTCCGGCATGGGTATAGATGCCAGCTTGTGTTTCGCGCGCGATGGTCGAGCCGACGACGTTTACGATCCCAAGCGGAAGAGCGCCTTTCATTTTGCCTTCGCGTAGAGCGGCAAGCGTATCTGCCGTCTCTCCGGATTGGGAGATGGCGATGATAGCCGTGCGTGTTCCAATCACGGGATTGCGATAGCGAAACTCACTCGCAATTTCTACATCGGTAGAAATACCTGCCCATGTCTCAAGTAAATATTTTCCGATGCAGCCTGCATAGTAAGCCGTTCCGCAGCCCACGAGAATGATCCGTTCGATCGTTTTTAATTCTTCCGCCACATCCTTTAATCCGCCGAGCTTTACGTTCCCTTCGGATTTGAATAGGCGACCGCGCATGGTATTCCGTAAGACCTCAGGTTCCTCCAAGATTTCTTTGAGCATGAAATGGGGCTGACCATTTTTTTGGACATCCTCTAATGACCATTCCAGTGTCTCGGCGGATTTTTGTATAGGACTAGAGCTCTTCAAGGAATGAATCCGTAACCCTTCGGAATTTAGTACGGCGACTTCATGGTCATCTAAAAAAATGACTTGGCGCGTATAAGAGAGGATAGCGCTTGGGTCTGACGCAATAATGTATTCATTGTTACCTATCCCAATTGCCATGGGACTTCCTAAGCGTGCTACGACGAGTTCGTCAGGATATTCTTGGTCGATCACGGCGAGGCCGTAGGTACCATGAACGTGACGTAAGGCGGCTATGACAGCAGGGTATAAACCTTTTTCGCTCTGACGGCTTTTCTCTCGTTCAATTAAATGGGCGAGGACTTCCGTATCGGTTTCAGAAACAAAAGTATGCCCTTCGTTTTCTAAAAGGGTTTTGAGTTCGGCGTAGTTTTCAATAATCCCGTTGTGAACGACCGCGAGTCCTTGCTGACAATCTGCATGGGGATGGGCATTGCTTTCCGTTGGAGGGCCATGAGTTGCCCAGCGAGTGTGTCCTATCCCTATCGTTGCTTTGGGGAGATTGAGGGTTTTTGGCTCTAGCGCGTTAATGGGTCCTACGGCGCGCTCACGATGCATTTTCCCTTCTGAGATGAGGGCGATCCCGGCGGAGTCATAGCCGCGATACTCCAAACGCCGTAAACCATCCAGGATCACGGCGGTTGTTTTACCTGATCCGACATAGGCGACGATGCCACACATATGATTATTCAATAATACGTTCCCAAACCCCTGCTTGCGAACCGTGCTTGGCGGCGATATACAGACGTTTGCGGAACAGAGTTAAGCTTCTTATTTCGTCAAAGGTGGCTAAGAGGGTTGTTTCGCGTCCATCGCGTTCGTCTAGTTCCAGGGCGAAGACATGTGTTTTGTCCGCCAAGAAAAGGTGTCCACCTTCGGCGGCCCAAGCGGCATCTACCAAAGGTTCTGCTTGTCGCCACACGAGCTTTGGGTCTTGAGTAGGGGTCCATATCCAGGCTTCACCTCCATGGAGGAATACGCCAGCACGAGGTTGTTCCGTTCCGTCTTCTGTCGGGAGCCAGCGCGGTTTGTCCCCCCACACATCACCAGCGTATGCCCGTGACTCTGATAGATTCAGCGCCATCCAGTGGGGGAGCGTCTTATCCTTTAGGAGGAGGATATTCTCAAACAGTTCTACCGGACGCCAAGCGGTGTGTGAGAGTTGGTAGATTTTGTCTTGGAGAGAGCGCTTGGTAAGAAGGAGGATCGCAGGTGTCCCGGTTGTTTGTAGGGTGATGTCTTGATTTTGAAAGACCGTGTTTGGCAAGAGTTGTTGGCGTGATAGGCGATGGCTTAGAACCTGCAGTCGTGTCATGGCGACATCATCGGTTCCCACGAGCGTATCTGCACTGGTCCAGCCATAGATTCCTTTTGGAAGTTGGTCAACGCTGTTGGCTTCTTCTACGCTTTTCCAATAGGTGGGAGAGGCCGACTCTATTCCATTGAGTACAAAAGATGTTCCTTCAAGATTCCAACGGATAATTTTGGAAACGTCGGGGTTCGTGTCTGGGAGAGGGTGATGAGAATAGCTGCCGCTGCGACCAGGTCTCCACTGACCGATCTCATACGTTGTGCTACTCGCAGCGATCGTCGCGAGCCATGTTTCGTCTGGATTGCTGAGGAGCGAAATAATTGGCTCTTTCAGGACGAGGGCTGGTTCTCGCGTGGCCCAGAGCCTGACATCGTTAGCGAAGGTAACTTGTTCTGGATGGATCGTGAGCTGTTTTTCCCAAGCGCTATAGCCTTCTTTTTTCACAGTGACTGTATGCCCGCCGGGAGAGAGGGTTTGAAAGGTGTACGGGGTTGTTTTGCCGGTATCTACTCCGTCAATTGAGATGCGAGCTGCTTTGGGGAGGCCGTCTATAATTAAGACCCCGTTTCGTTCCACAACTCGTTTTTTTAGATTGTAGGTATAGCCAGCGGTATAGAGGATGAGAATCGGAGCAACGGTTAAAAACACCAGGGCGTAGAGCCAAGGCAAAATACGACGTAAAAATGGGGGTTTATACATGGCCTCGACAGGGAATATCCACCACGGTACACTAGCAACGATTTTTCGTCATGCGTGCGTTCGTTTTGAGGGAGACCTTACGTCATACAATTTTCTTCTATGAACATGTTGATTAAAGGTGGTCAACGCTTACAAGGCGCGATCACTGTTTTAGGGGCAAAAAATGCGGTTGCTCCTTTGATTCCTGCCGCCCTCCTCATAAAAGGAGATGTCTACTTTTCCAACGTTCCTCGTTTGACCGACCTGGAGCAGTTGTTGGATATTTTGCGTGGCATGGGTGCCGAGGCAGAGTGGGTAGGCGAGCATGAATTACGGTTAAACACTAAGACAGTGGATCCGACCAAGCTCGACCCCAAGCAAATGAAACGGATGCGGTTTTCTATTTTGTTGCTTGGACCATTGCTTGCACGTTTTCGTCGCATTATGGTGCCAGAGCCAGGCGGCTGTACCATTGGTAACCGTCCGATCAGCGCCCATCTTGATGCGCTTACCTCTCTTGGGGCAACGATTGAGCAGGATGAGCAGGGGGTCATGTTCATGGAGGCTCAGCAATTGAAGGGTGATTATATTATTTTGCCTGAGTTTAGCGTTACGGCCACCGAGAATTTGATTATGGCGGCGACCATGGCGGAGGGCAAGACCTCGATCCGCATGGCGGCTGCTGAGCCACATGTCCAGGACCTTTGTCATTTTCTGGTCGCGTGTGGAGCGAAGATCAAAGGCATTGGGACGCACGAATTAGAAGTGACAGGTGTGAAAGAGTTGAAGGCTCCTAAAGAGCCTTGGAAGGTAGTGCCAGATATGTTAGAGGTGGGAACGTTTGCGGTAGCGGCGGCTCTTACAAAAGGAGAGTTAGAAATTAAAGGGATCGTGCCGGAACATTTGGATGCGATTCGCAATGCCTTATCTCGTGCAGGAGTTCGTTATGAACTTACGGCTAAGAGCCTTTTTATTCGACGGACGCCACGTTTTGAAGCCTTTAAGCTTCAGACGATGATTTATCCGGGCTTTCCGACAGATCTTCAAGCGCTATTTGGACTCTTGGCAACACAGGCACACGGGACATCCTTTATCCACGATCCATTGTTTGAGGCACGGATGGGATATGTATCAGAGCTTGTGAAAATGGGAGCAAATGCCGTGATTGCTGATCCGCATCGTGTCTATATTACGGGTCCCACGCCGTTACGGGGAACAGAGATTCGGAGTTTGGATTTGCGTGCGGGAGCGACGATGGTCTTGGCTGGATTGATCGCAGATGGCGAAACATTGATTCACGACGCTGAGATGGTCTACCGAGGCTACGAGCGACTGGATGAACGTCTTATCTCCTTAGGAGCAGATATTACCTGCCTGCACGAATAAGTATGCAAGCTTTTTCTCCGCGCGTGTCTTGGACGGTTCGCATTTTATCCTTAGCCGCTTGCTTGGGTCTTGGAGTGATGGTTGGTGTTTCATTTGAACGATTGCGTGCTGCCTCTGGTTCTTTTGCCTTTTCGTCTACCTCGTCCACCTACAATCATGATGGACGTGTCTTGGGCCAAGGTCAGTTGCCTCCGGCGGGGCTAGTCTCTAATGACGTTGACTTTAGGATTTTTTGGGAGGTCTGGAAAGATATTAAGAGCCGTTACTATGAACAGCCGATTAAAGACCAGGATTTACTGTACGGAGCATTGAATGGGCTAGCGATGGGAACGGGTGATCCCTACACCACCTTTTTTGAACCTCAAGCAGCAGAAGATTTTACCTCCAGTATCAAAGGTTCGTTTGGTGGAATCGGGGCTGAAATTGGCTTAAAGAAAGATGTTCTTCAGATCATCGCCCCTTTGCCTGATACGCCTGCAGCTAAGGCGGGGTTGTTGGCGGGCGATTTAATTGCTAAGATTAATGGCGAAGAAACCACGGGCTTAACCGTAGACCAGGCAGTGCAAAAGATTCGTGGCGAAAAGGGGACGCATGTGACCCTTACCCTTTACCGCGAAAAAGCCACCAAACCTCTCTTTGACGTCACCATTACGCGCGATGTGATCCGCGTTTTGAGTGTTAAGTCGAAGATGTTGCCAGAAGGAATTGCGTATATCAGCGTAAGCAGTTTTACCGCGGAGTCTGCTTCGATGTTTGATAAAGCGGTTTCCACCTTGTTGGCACAGCGTCCCAAGGGGCTTGTTCTTGATTTGCGTAATGATCCAGGTGGATTGTTAGACCAGGCTCAACGAATTACAGCGGCTTGGACGGGTGATAAGATCGTGGTCAAAGAACGTCGCCACGGCAAGATTGACGAGGAGTTGCGTGGGATTGGTTCTGCTCGGTTGGCCAACATGCCTACCATGGTGCTTGTGAATGAAGGTTCTGCGAGTGCCTCGGAAATTGTGGCCGGAGCCTTGCAAGACTATGGATTAGCCACCTTGGTAGGAACGAAGACCTTTGGGAAGGGTTCGGTGCAAGAAGTGCGTGATTTTGAGGATGGTTCCGCCCTCAAGATCACTATTTATGAATGGCTTACGCCAAAGGAACGGACGATCCACAAGACGGGTCTTGAACCTGATGTGGTGGTAGAACAAACTCTTGAA
The DNA here is from genome assembly GCA_018061025.1 of Patescibacteria group bacterium. Taxonomy (GTDB): domain Bacteria; phylum Patescibacteriota; class Patescibacteriia; order 2-12-FULL-60-25; family 2-12-FULL-60-25; genus JAGOUY01. Next base: position 62,921 of record JAGOUY010000006.1, on the reverse strand, counting down.
GATTATGAAGCCAAACGAGATCCTGTCCTCGACCGTGCCGTCGGTATCCTTAACGGAACCGCGACATCCACGCGTCGTGCGGTCACAACCTCAACCACTCCATAACTATTCCCAACGCTTACGCGTTGAGATTGGGGCTGGAGGGATTATCTATCGTCGTCGCGAAGGACGGCTCGAGTTTTTCTTTTTGCGCCATGGCAAGGGGCGCTGGACGTTCCCAAAAGGTCATCGTGATTTAGGAGAGAGTCTGGTTGAGACGGCCATCCGTGAAATTAAGGAAGAAGTCGGACTGGTGAATTTGCGTTTTGTGGCTCCGATTGGCAAAACCTCTTTTCGTTTACGCAAAGAAGGGCAATTGATCGAGAAAAATATCCAATTCTTTCTATTTGAAGCGGCGCCCGATGCGAAAGAGATTTTGACGGGGGAAGAAGCGATCTGGGAAGCGATCTGGGTACCAGTTGAACGGATTTTTGAAACGTGTGGGTATATGAACTTGGCGAAGTTGTTGGTAAAAGCGTTGCGCATCATTAGCCAAGAGCAGCGTCGCGCAAACGGAAGAGGTTAATAACAGACTCGGTGTTACTTTTTTCCTCCGGGTTGGTATGATGTTGGTATAGGTATGTTATTTCTTTCCCGTTCTTTTTTTGTCCTCCTGTGTGCTGGTTTTTTGGTCGGTGGGTTCGTGCCGTTTGTTCAGGCTCAAGCGTCTGAGACGGCCTTACCTCCGCTCATTTTGCGTACCTCAAATGGGAGTTACACAGATATCCGCTCTGGTTTGACGGCAGCTACGGAAGCAGATCTCCTAGCCCGCTTGGCAGGGACGCCTCTTGCGGAACCTGTTCCCGCTCCTGCGCCCTCGATTCCTACTCCTTCGAGTCCAGTTGATCCTGCGGTTCCCGCTTTTTTAAATGGAATTGCCGCTCCACGGGTGATCTCAGCCGTACGTCGTGCGCATATGCTCTTGGAAGCGGGACGTGAACCAGTACGTACCGTGAAACAAAAACCCTCCGATTGGAGAACGGTCACCTTGGCGTTGTGGGACAAGGATTTGGATCAGATCCGCCTTATCTCGCTTGAGAAAAACGGGTCTTCTTTACGGAATATTCCTCCCGACCTTCAGATCCAAGTGCGAGGAGGAAGTGGCTATGATACGGATTATGCCGTGACACCCGCACAGAATGTGGTGGTAGGGGTTCGTTATCCGTTATGGCAGACAGCGGTTGAAAAGAAGGCGACGGTCTATACTCTGCGGCAGATGGTCTATGTGCCGTATAGCAAATCTCTTCATACCCAGGAGATCGTCGACTGGGGCAAAGTGGTTTTAGATCGGCTTGTGCAAGATGCGTTGCAAGACATACGCGCCAAGAATATTCCGTCCAAGGCGTTTCCGGGTAAGTTGTTAGCGGATGTAGCAGATCCTGTTGCGCTTAAATCCATTATGGCGATTGAGCACATGGACCATGGGTCTGTGCGTTCAGGGGCGGATGATCGTTTAGACCTATTTTATCTTGAGCTGGGCTTAAATGAGCAAAATGCCTTTCATCAAGAGATTTCTTCGGCGGGGGCGAATGGGTTGTTGCAGTTTATTCCCAGCACGTACGCAGCAGTGGTAAGACAATGGCCGAGTTTGAATCTCATTAAGGACTTTCAAGAAGGAACGGGGAATCTTCCGAATGCGCTTAAGGCACAAATTGCCTATTTAGATGGAGTGTGGTTCGACCTGCCTCCCCAAGCACGCGATCCCTACGTGACATCTCCAGAATCTATGCGCGCCTATCTGATTGCGGCGTATAACACGGGGGGTGTACGTGTTCGACGAGCGATTACGCGGTTTGGAACGGCGTGGGATGGGAATTATCGAGCTGATTGGGAAAAATTAGATGTAAAACAGACGGAATTAGCGATCGCCATTAATCGCTTGAAGAAAAAAGTAACGGCCGAAAAGCAGGCGAGTAAGAAAAAAACCTTGCAAGCGGAGTTAGCCACGACTCAGAAAAAACATGCTCAAGTAACCGCGGATTTGGAAGCGTTGGATCGGAGTCGGCTGAAACTAGAAACACTCGGCTACCTACAAAAATATCGTTTGATTGCTCCCCGCATGAAGCAGCCGGTGCAAGTTGCTATCGTTAATTGATAAAATGAACTTTCTGGACTGGGTTCCCGCCTTCGCGGGAATGACAGAAAAACTAAGCAAAAGGCGTATAAGATTTCTTATACGCCTTTTGTAGCACGTAAGGTTTTTTTGAGACGGTCGAGGATGGATTGAATGGTTTCGATGACGTTGTTTTCTTGTTTAACGCGGAAAATGGATCGTTCGCGTGTGCCGTGTCCATTGAACGGTCGGGCGATTTCGGTGGCAGATAGGGGCGCGGCGGCGTGAAGGCTGACCACGATTTCATCTTTTTGTTCGGTTAGGAGGGCGACGATTTTTGCCTCTGGTGCGTAGGAGAGGAGCTCGTCTACGACGCCGTCGAGTTGGTCGGGGTGGGCACCAGCTTCGAGTCCGTCCGCGATGCTGAGCGTGGTCCACACCAGACCAAGCTCGCGGTCTTGTTCGAGTCTGGACAGCGCTCGTCCCCATAATTTTAAGGTGGCGACAGAACGGGTACGCCATAAGCCATGGACGATGCCTTCGCGGTTGGCGCCAAGGCTCATGAGTTCTGACGAAGCGGCGAGCGTGCGTGGGGTAACGTGACTGCTACGGAAGCTGTTGGTTTTGGCAATCATCCCCGCCAACAGAGTGGTCGCCAAGCGTTCGTCCATGAGACTTGGCTGCCATTCGTGGAGCCAGTGATAGAGGACCTCTGTGGTGGAGACGGAGTTTAGATCAATAATATTCATTTGCCCCCAGTATTCGTTGCTTGGGTGGCAATCGATGTTGATGATATCGGTGCGATAGAGGAGATCTGCTTGTTCGCGAGCCAGGGCTCCAAGAGACGCCATATCTGGTGCGTCGATGGCGATTATGAGGTCGTAGCGATCTTGTCCTTGGTCAGCGCCCACATCTTGAAGAGTCCAGCTCCCATGTTTGGGGATGAGGGTAATGTCTAAGATATTATCGCGGATATCGTACATCAGTTCCGCAAGGGGAGTTTTGGCTAAGTTTACGCGCAGGTGAAAGCTATGCGTTGCCCCGACCTGAGGACGGATTTCGACTCCTTTTGGAAAGATGTCGGGGTAGTGTTTGGGATCCCAGTTGGGGACAAGGGCGTCAAATGGCTTATTTAAGCGCTGTAAGACGAGTCCCATGGCGATGATAGAGCCCAAAGCATCCACCGAGGCGTGTTCATTGGTGGTAAGGAGGATTTGCTTGGCACGAAGGATGCGTTCGGCCGCTTGTTGGAGGGGATTCAGCGCCATGGGAGAATGGACAACGAATGGGCTAACTTATGCCATTATCATGGAGATGTCAAGGCTAGAGTTTCCCCCCCTTCTTCCCCGCGTCATCCCGAACGAAGTCCGATTTTTTCCTGTCATTCCCGCGAAGGCGGGAACCCAGCCTCGATCGATCGGATCGTATAGGGGTTGGATTGTGTATATATAGGCGATGGGCCTACGTGGGGCACACATAAAAAGGAGTACGCATATTTCCCTGCTGTGAAATCTGCTCAAATTTAGCCGTCGTCACGTCTAAATAGCCTCCTTTTTATGTGTGCCCCACGTAGGCCCTAGAAGGGGGTGAGGTGGGTGGGGAGCTGATGCCTAATCCCTGATGCCTGAGGTCTGCGCTGTCCTATTTGGCAGCGCCGAGTTTTTGGCTTAGACTGCTTTTATTCTATGGCTCAAGATTTGCCTAAGGCGTATATCGCCTCGGAAGTGGAAGATGCGATTTACGCGGCTTGGGAGACCTCAGGCGTGTTTAATCCGGACCAGTTACCTGATCGAAATCAAAACGGGGAGCCGTATTGTATTATGATGCCGCCACCGAATGTGACGGGGGTGTTGCATTTGGGGCATGCGCTCGAGAATGCGATCATGGATACGATGGTTCGTTTTGAGCGTATGCGGGGCAAAAAAGCCCTTCTTATTCCTGGAACGGATCATGCGGCGGTGGCGACCCAAGCGAAGGTTGAAAAGGTTTTAATGGAAGGTGGAATGAAGAATCCTCGGCAGGAGTTGGGTCGTGAAGGGTTGCTGAGAGAAATCCGCGCTTTTTCTGACAAGTCGCAGGCAACGATTTTAAGCCAAGTCAAAAAAATGGGGACGAGCTGTGATTGGTCGCGTTTGGCGTTTACCTTTGATGAGGCACGTAGCCGGGCGGTTAATGAGCTGTTTTGCTCAATGTATCGTGATGGGTTGATCTATCGTGGATATCGCGTGGTGAATTGGTCTGTAAAGGGTCAATCGACGTGTTCCGATGATGAACTCGCGTATGTTGATCGTCCATCTAAGCTGTATACGTTTAAGTACTCGAAAGACTTTCCTATTACGATTGCGACGACACGTCCTGAAACGAAACTGGGGGATACGGCGGTGGCAGTCCATCCCAATGATGAGCGCTATCAGCAATATATTGGCCAGACGTTTAACGTGGATGTTGGCGCTCAGGCTCCACTCCAGATTAAGATTATTGCGGATGAAGGTGTTGAGAAAGGCTTTGGAACGGGTGCGCTTGGCGTAACACCTGCCCATAGTGCGGTAGATTTTGCGATGTACGAGAAGCAGAAAGCTCAAGGGACGCCGATTGGGCTTGTATCTGTGATTGGAACCGATGGGAAAATGACAGAAGCCGCTGGTTCTGGATATGTTGGTCTATCTGTCGAAGTGGCGCGTGAGAAATTTGTGCAATGGTTGCGTGATGAACAGCTGTTAGAAAAGGAAGAAGACATCACCCAAAGTGTTGGAACCTCGGATCGTTTTGGAGACGTGATTGAATCGTTGCCGCTGACCCAGTGGTGGTTAGATGTGAACAAGGTGATTCCAGGCCGTGGCAGGAGTTTAAAGGATTTAATGCGAGAAGCCGTGACGGATGGACTTGAGGGGAATGCAGAGGCTCGCGTCTCTATTTTGCCTGAACGCTATCAAAAATTGTATTTAGATCGTATTGAGCATTTGCGTGACTGGTGTTTGTCTCGTCAAATTTGGTGGGGGCATCGCATTCCTGTCTGGTACAAGAGTATCGAGAATAAGGAGGGTCAGGAAATTCGAGTTGGAATAGAGAGTCCAGGAGAGGGGTGGGAGCAGGATCCAGATACGCTTGATACCTGGTTTTCTTCGGGTGCTTGGACGTTTTCGACCTTGGGATGGCCAGAAAAGACTAAGGATCTTGCATTTTTCCACCCAACCCAATGGATGACGATGGGGTACGAGATCGTGTACCTGTGGCTCATGCGCATGATTTTGATGAGTGCGTATGCCTTAAAACAGGTTCCCTTTAAGAACGCCTATATCCATGGGATCTTGCGTGATGAGGCCGGGAAGAAGTTTTCGAAATCTTCTGGCAACAATCTTGATCCGCTGACCATTATTCAAACGCATGGATGTGACGCGCTGCGTTGGAGTGTCATGATTGGAACGACCCCGGGGAATGATTCGCGTTTTTATGAAGAAAAAGTTGATGACGCACGCAACCTCGTGAATAAACTTTGGAATATTTCCCGCTACATTCTTACTCTCCCCCTTACCAAGGCGACGTCCCTCCGTTCGGGAACGGATGGGAGGGAGCAGGAGGGGGTTCCGGCGTTGCCAGCTACCTTAGCTGATACTTGGATGCAATCCCGTCTTCAACAAGTGATTGTCTCTGTTACCGATAAGCTTGAAACGTACCAATTTTCTGCGGCGGGTGAAGAGTTGCGTGATTTTACCTGGAGTGATTTGGCGGATTGGTATTTAGAGATTGCGAAGGTGGAAACGGGCAAATCTGAAAGATTGCGAGAGATCCTTCAAACGATTTTGAAATTATGGCATCCATTTGTTCCGTTTGTGACAGAGCATATATGGAAGATCGCGGGCTTTCCTGGTGATTTGATTGTGGCGGAGTGGCCAACGGCTTCTCGAGAGATAAAGAATGATGTTCAGGCCTTTGAGCGTCTCAGAGTCCTCGTGACGGATATCCGTCGTTTGCGTGCGGAGCAGAAGATTGAACCGGCGAAAGCGGTTGAGTTTGTGGTGGTAGGAGCAGGGAAAGAGACGGAATCTATTAACGAGAATCTTGCCTGGATTCAGCGTCTCGTGAATGCTTCCAGCCTTCAATTTGTTGATGTGTCACCGCAAGATTGGCCATCGACCGTGTCCGGATCGTTATCGGTGGCGATGAATATGGCGGGATTAGTGGATGTCGCCGCAGAGCGTGAGAAGGCGAAGAAAGAATTAGCGGAATTAGAAAAATATATTGTCTCAACACAACAAAAATTAGAAAATCAAGAGTTTGTTGGCAAGGCGCCTGAGAGGGTTGTAGAGGGGATGCGGCAGAAGTTGGAAGAGGCTAAGAAGAAAGCAGAGGTATTGACGAAAAAGGCGAACGCTGGCTAAATAGCCAGCGTTCTTCGCGCATCTAGCTCAGTTGCGTAGAGCGCTCGCACGGCGTGCGAGAGGTCGAGGGTTCGAGTCCCTTGATGCGCACAGACCCCTCCTCACTGTTTCCAGCGGTGTCTGGCGTGCTCTCCCCACGCTGGTTTGGGAGGGGTCACTGGCCCTGTAAGGTTTAATAGAGCAAAACGCACCCCGTCTGGTTCTAGGGGTGGATGCAGGTTCGAATCCTGTCGGGGCCGCAAATATCGTTCTTCTTCCTGCTTCGACAGCCGTCCTACGGCTGTCTTCTGCGTTTTAGAGGCTTATTGCCCAAATGTCTCGGCTCTCGTACTATAAGGCGGTATGTCATCTGTCTCTGTTGATCCTAAGCAGGTTGAGTGGTTTTTGACCCATGCGGTCGAGACGGTCTACCCGACGCGCGAGGCGTTGCGGGAGCGTTTGTTATCTGGCCAAAAACTTACGGTTTATCATGGGATTGATCCAACCGGGCCAACGCTTCATTTAGGGCATACGGTTCCGCTGCGAAAACTGTCTGAATTACAAAAACTTGGTCACAAGGTGATTTTATTGATCGGGGATTTTACGGCCATGATTGGCGATCCGACGGATAAGGCCGCGACGCGGAAGAAGCTGACGCGGGAAGAAGTGCTCGAAAATTGTAAGCTTTATAAACAGCAAGCGTCGTTTTTGCTGGATTTTGATGGTCCAAATGCGGCCGAGTTTCGTTTTAATAGTGAATGGTTGGCCAAGATGTCCTTTGCGGATGTCGTCGAACTCGCTTCGCATTTTACGGTTCAGCAAATGATGGAGCGCGATATGTTTGAGAAACGCATGGAAGAGGGTAAACCGATCCATCTCCATGAATTTTTCTACCCGTTGATGCAGGGCTATGATTCCGTTGCCTTGGAGGTAGATTTGGAGATTGGAGGCAATGATCAGACCTTTAACATGTTGGCAGGGCGTACGCTTCTCAAAACATTGAAGCACAAGGAGAAGTTTGTGTTGACGAATCGCTTGTTGGCAGATCCGACCGGCAAGAAAATGGGGAAATCGGAGGGGAATATGTTGGCGCTCACAGATGATCCTAAGGATGCGTATGGCAAAGTCATGAGTTGGACGGATGAGATGATTGTGCCTGGGTTTGAAATTTGTACGCAGAAGACAGAGGACGACATGAAGGAGGTGAAAGCGGCCTTAGAACGAGGAGAGAATCCGATTGTGTGGAAGAAAGAGTTGGCTCGGTTGGTGGTGGAAGGGATTTTTGGGGAGGGAGCGGCTACGATGGCATCTGAAGAGTTTGTGCGTGTGCATGCACAGGGCGAGAAGCCCGAGGAGATTCCTGCATTGTCGGTAAGTGGGTCGATGGCGTTAGCGGATGTCTTGGTTGAGGCTGGATTTGTGGCTTCAAAGACGGATGCACGTCGGCAGATTGAACAGGGAGGAGTGAAAGTCAATGATGAAGTAGTTACGGACGTAAAAGCGATGGTAGAGCCAACGAATGAAGGAACGATTATTCAGAAAGGGAAGCGGCATTTTGTTAAGATTATTCAACGTTAGTCGGTTTTTTTTCGTCATTCCGAAGGAGGAGTCCGACGACGACTGAGGAATCTCGACCGGAACGAGTAGCCCAATAGGAAGGCTACCTGTTCCGCTGCGAGATCCTTCATTGCGTCAGACTCTATTCGGGATGACGAGCTACATCAAATTAATCATCCTTTATGTCCCAAACTCTCTGGCAACAATGGACGAGTCTGATTGCGACGCAGCTGTCACAGGTTCTTGGTGAACCCGTTGCGGCTTCAGAAGTTGTGGTGCCCCCTGATACCAAGTTGGGGGATTTTGCGGTGGCGTGTTTTAAGTATGCGAAGGGTCGGGGGACGAATCCTGCAGCACTCGCAAAGGAATTGGTCGAGAAATTGGAGGGGATGTCTGTGAAGGGGATGGCGTTTGTAGCGGCGGGACCCTATGTGAATGTGAAGCTTGCCTCAAAGGAAGTGGTAAAAGAGGTTGTAGAGGTCTTGTCGGAGCAAAAAGCTGGATATGGGATGGTTGAAGCGAATAAGGGGCAAACATTTTTGCTTGAATACGCACAGTTGAATACGCATAAAGAGGCGCATGTCGGTCATTTGAGAAATATTGTGATTGGGGTCGCGCTTGATCAGGTCTTGCAGGCTTCGGCGGCGCAGGTCGTTCCCATGACGTATCATGGAGATGTGGGAGCGCACGTCGCGAAATGTTTGTGGTGGCTCATTCGTTCTAAGACGGGTCAAGGAGTGAGTTTAACGCAGGAACAAGGGGAGAATATCTTGCAGGGGTTTTCTGATACGGAAAAAACGGCTGCGTATCTTGGCTCTCTCTATTCGCAATCGACAAAGGAATTAGAAGCGCATTTGGAATGGAAGGGTGAGGTGTCTGAAATTCAGCGGCGACTTGAAGCGGGGGATGCAGCCTTGGCGCATCTGTGGTCGGTTACGCGAGCCTGGTGCTTGGATGAATTGAATGCGATTTTTGCGCGGTTAGGGGTTAAAAATGACCGTCAATATTTAGAATCTGAGGTCGTGGCTCGTGGCCAAGCGATTGTTGATGAGCTTCTGGCAAAGGGCGTAGCAAAAGAAAGCCAAGGAGCGATGGTGGTTGATTTGGAGGATGTGAAATTAGGGGTGTTTTTGGTGCGTAAATCGGATGGGACGTCTTTGTATGCGACCAAGGATTTGGCCTTGGCAGAGTTGAAGTTGAAGGAGTATCCGACGGCTTCACGCTCTTTGATTTTGGTGGATAATCGGCAGATGCTCTATTTTAAACAGTTATTTGAGACCTTGCGACGCATGGGGATGAGTCCGGTGCCGGAATTTATCGGATATGAATTTGTCACATTGAAGACGGGGGCGATGTCGAGCCGTGAAGGGAATATCGTCACCTACCAAAGCTTTGAAGAAGAGGTGAAGGCGTTTGCCTTGAAAGAAGTTCAGGCGCGTCATGCCGAATGGCCAGAGGAAAAACAGCGTCAGGTGGCCTGGGATCTGGCATTGGGAGGGATTAAGTTTGGGATGTTGCGGCAGGATAGCGATAAGGTGTTTACGTTTGATATGGAGCAGGCTCTTTCCTTTGAAGGAGCGACTGGTCCGTATTGTCAGTACGCTGTGACACGCTTGAATTCAATAGTCAGGAAAGCCTCATTGAATGAGAAAAAAGAATTGGGTGACGAGAATTTAGAAGTTATAGAGCTGGCGCAGAAGAATTTGGCTTTAAAGATAGCGCAGTTGCCCGAGAGAGTGGGGCAAGCCGCGAAAGAATTGCGTCCATCCGTGATTGCGCAATGGTGTTTGGAGATGGCGCAGGAGGTAAGTGCGTTTTATCGTGATGTACCCGTGTTATCCGCAGAGGAAGAGGTGCGTGAAGGGCGTATTCAACTTGTGAAAGCGGCGCAGGTGGCTTTATCGAATGGGTTGCATCTATTGGGGATTCCGACTCCGGAGGAAATGTAGTGTGTTAGCTTACTAAGCTAATTACAGAATTTTTTCGTGATGTGCTATACTCCGGCTGTCCGCCTCGGTTTTTTGCTCCTTGTGTTTCACTACTAATGTGAGGCGGCTTTTCTATGTTTCAAAAACAAGTTTCTGGGTCTTCGGCACAAGCAACGATGATTGCGCGGGGGGTTACGTTGGAAGGAAATTTTAAAGGGGATGGGGATGTGGTAGTGGAAGGCTCGGTTAAAGGCTCTATTCAGACGACCGGTGTTTTGACCGTGGGGACAGAGGCGGTGATTGAAGCGGAAGTGCAGGCCGGGGAAGCCTCTGTCGCGGGCACGATCCAAGGCAATATTACGGTCAAGAATCGCTTAGAATTGCGTTCGACTGCCAAGTTGACGGGAGATGTGACGGCGCAGGTGTTAGCCATGGAGGCAGGGGCATGTTTGCAAGGACGGTTAGTAATCGGGAAAGGTCCGTCTGACCAAAAGAAATCGGTGCGGGTAGAGCATATGGCTCACGCAGCTACCTAAGAATTGTTTGTGAGTCTTGCGTGTTCTGTGCCATATGAATCCCTCGTTTACCTATGTCTATGACGAGTGTCTCAAGGATAAACGCTTTGAGCGCGAGTTGCAGCTCGTAGAAAATGAACTGGCACGCAGAGGAATAGAGGGAATTACTACGCAAGCGTCCTCATTGAATGGGGCTAAGCAGATAGTAAAACAGTTAGCACAGCAAGGGACAAAGAACCTTATTCTAGTGGGATCGGATCAGATTTTGCGTGATGTTATCCCTTTGCTCCCGGAGATGAGGGCGACGATTGGCTTCTTGCCGCTTGGTCCATCCTTTATTGGAGGTTTGCTCGGCATTCCATCTGGGGTAAAAGCTGTAGATGTGATTGCCGCGCGTTTGGTCGAGACCCTCGATATAGGTCAAGTGAATGGTCAGCCTTTTTTACTCGATTTGGTCGCACCAGAAACGATTGCAGGGATTGAGGTAGGAGAATCCTATCGTTTGCGTCCGTCGGTGCGTGGGGCGATTGCGATTCGCAATTTAGCGGCAGCGGGTCAAGATGGGGTATTAGTTAACCCTAAGGATGGCCAGTTAGAAATCTTGATCCAGGCGGAGATGAATGCGACGGTGAAGCGTTGGCCTTGGAAAAAGAAACAATTAAGTGAAACCAAGGTGTTTTTATCCCAGGGAAAGATGGTAGCGGATGCTCCATTTAAGGTCTTTGTCGATGGCCAGGCCTATGAGGGGACGACCTTCCATTTTTCTATTTTACCTGACAAATTAACGCTGATTACGGGTCGCCGCTTGTCAGATTGAACCGGTCTTGGTATTCTGCGACCCGTACATTCTAGAGAGGCAAAAACACCCTTTATCTGTTTACTTGATGGGCGAGTGGCGAAACTGGTAGACGCACTACTTTGAGGTGGTAGCGCCTTCACTGGCATGAGAGTTCGAGTCTCTCCTCGCCCACCAAGTGAACGGATCTTGGGGCACTTAGCTCAGTTGGTTAGAGCACCTCGTTTACACCGAGGGGGTCGTAGGTTCGAATCCCACAGTGCCCACCACGTAAAAAGCCCCGCTTCATGGCGGAGGCTTTTTACGTAGCCCCGTGTATGCAACGCATTTTTACGAGGCACACATAAAAGCGCATATCTGCTTGTGGGGCTTTTTATGTGGCGTAGCCGATTTTGAAGAGTGCTATCAATAGCTAACGATTACTGAGATAAAAAACGAAAACGCCTGTAAGAGGCGTATTAATCAGAGTATGTAAGAAAGTTGTTTGAGACTATGATGCGATTTGTGTGAGGAGTTCGTCGCTTTCCCGGATTGCTTTTTGGTGCCACTCGCACGATTCGTCGAGTGCCTTGAGCTCGTCCAGGATCTGTTGGAGAGCCTCCGCGTTGAGGGTCTGACCGTCCTCGTTTTCGAGCGGGGCCCCCATAGATTCTTCGTTCTCTTCGTTGATTCCCAGTTGAGGCGCGTCGAGAGCGAGTTTGCTCAGTTTTGGTCTCACGAGCTCTCGCAACGCTTCGATGCTTGCTACGAGTTCTTCGCCGCTCATGCTCTTACCCGTGGTACACTCGGGGGGTTGATTTGTCCGAATGTCGATAGGCTCGTTAAGGAGTGCCTTCACGAACCGAGGATACTCGGACTTGGAGTTTTTGTAACAAATTATTGCCTTTTTAGCAAGCCTAGGGCTTAAGGATGAGCGAGCTTACAAATTCTAAGGCCATCTCTGACCGGCGTTTCCATTCGGCGGGGGTGGAGAGTTGTTCGCGGTAGGCGTTGACGCTTCCGGCGCGTTTTACCTCCTCTTGGTGTTGGTTGGCGTTTTCCCAGGCCAGGCCTTTGCAGACAGCGTAGGTGGGAGGATAGCCATTTTTCTTCATAATAAGCGGCCATTCGCCAAAGGTGGCCCAGGATTTGAAAGAGAGGTTTTTAATGATGAATTCGGCAGCTGCATGAGAAAATCCGTAACAACCAGATAAGTAGTCTTTACGTGAAGACTCGCCCATGAAATCGGAGATGATGGCGTTGGGGAGTTCTTCGGTATAGCGGAGGGCGTCATGGTGAGTGGCGTATTCTTTGGGTCCGCGCATACCGATGAAGTAGCCGGTCGGTTCAATATGTTTTGCGACGCACGATAATTCTTTGGCTTGGGTGTGTACCCAGTGCATCGCGCGATCGAAGTCGCAGTAGAGAATCGTGTCTGGATTTAAGGCGTAGGCTTGTTTGATGGCTTCGAGATAGCTGGTTGTAATGTTGTTCTTTTTGCGACGATGCACAATGTATCCTTGGTCGCTGAGTCTTTGTAGATAGGGTTTATCCGTGAGGGAAGAAGCGGAAACCACGACCTGATCAAACATCGACAAGAGTTTTTTGGAATGTTTGTCAGACAGCCATTGCAATCCTGCTTTAGGGTCATGGAGTCCGCAGGTGAGTATGGTCATACGTTAAAGAGGAGGGAAGAGAGGTTGAGCTAGTCTTTAGCTTGTTCAATTTTGATGATGAGAGCGGCACGTTCTTGTTTAGCCGCAGCAAGTTCTTCCTCACATTCTTTAATGGTATTTTGAAGATCCGCAATCTGAGCCGTCGCATCCTCATCTTCTTCTTCAAAGAGGTTATGAATGAACGAATGGTCACCTCGCTGGTCTTTTTGTTGGGCCAGGGCCGCTTGAGCTTCGGCTAAATCTGATTCTGTGCCTGTTATTTCTGCTTCTAGGCCCTCGAGTTCTTCTTCCAGAGCTTCCACTTCTGGATCTTTATCTGTGGCAGCCTCAATTTTAGCAGGACTCGTACTCGTCACTACTTCTCTGCGAGGAGTGAGAGCGGGTTTAATGGCGGCCGGGATTTCTCGAGGAACGGATTCAAAGCGGGACATATATTGATTCACCGTATAGTATACTCTCGGTATGCATACGTCGATTTTGTCACAACGGGGGAGGGTGTTGGCTGATTGTCCCTTTCAAGGTGGATCAATAGTGTACTGGATGAATCGTGACCAACGCGTCCAGGATAATTGGGCGTTATTGGCAACACAGGCTTGGGCAAAACAGGAGGGGGTGACGTTTGCGGTGGCGCATAATCTTGCCCCGGGCTTTTTGGGAGGCGGAGAACGGCAGTGGCGCTTTAAATTGGCGGGACTGCGAGCTGTTGAGAAAGATCTGCACGCGAAGGGGATCCCGTTTTATCTCTTTGTTGGAGAAGATGCGCATCAAGATATGCTGCGCTGGATGAAGAAGGAGAGGATCGGGGGGATGGTAACCGATTTCTTTCCGTTACGGCTGCCACAGCGCTGGCTTAAAGAAGTGGTTGCTGACCTCAGTTGTCCGGTCTATCAAGTAGACGCGCATAATGTGATTCCGTGTTGGATTACGAGCCAAAAACAGGAATTTGCGGCTCGTACGATTCGCCCGAAGATCCATGCTCAGCTTAAAACCTATCTCACAGATATTCCGAATGTGGCGTTGCAGTCATCTCATGCTCCGTTTACGTATCAAACGATTGATTGGCAGGCCTTGGAGAACCTTGTTCCCGCTGGAACGCCTCCTGTAGCGGTTGATTGGATTGTGGGAGGAGAGGCAGCGGCAAAGCAAGCATTAAAACGATTTATCTCAGAGAGATTGCCTGACTATCACGAACGTCGGAATGATCCCTTGGCGCAGGCGTTATCGGATCTGTCTCCGTATTTTCATTATGGGCATTTGTCGCCGCAACGGGTGGCCTATGAGGTCCTGCATGATACGGCGCCAAAGCTTGCGCGGGATGCGTTTATTGAAGAGCTGGTTGTTCGGCGTGAATTGTCGGATAATTACTGTTTTTATCAACCTAAATACGATTCATTTGAAGGTTTGCCGGAATGGGCGAGGAAGACATTGGATGCGCATCGTAAAGATCCGCGTGAGTTTACCTATTCACGCGCGGAGTTTGAGCATGCGCGTACGCATGATGAGCTTTGGAATGCCGCCCAACAGGAGATGGTAAAGACGGGTAAGATGCATGGGTATGTGCGCATGTATTGGGCCAAGAAGATCTTGGAATGGACCGAGTCACCGGAAGAGGCGTTTAAGATCGCGATCTATTTAAATGATCGCTACGAGTTGGATGGAAGGGATCCGAATGGATATGTAGGAATTGCCTGGTCGATTGGTGGGTTGCATGATCGTCCGTGGTTTAATCGTCCGATTTTTGGGAGTGTAAGATATATGAGTCGAGGAGGGATGGAAAAGAAGTTTGATGTGGAGGGGTATATAAAGAAGTGGATTTGAGAGATATAGCGAAACCCACGGGGTCGTGGGTGAGAGGGGATGAGGAGGATAGTTGTTTAGCGGCAGCCCGAGGGCTGTGTGGGGAGGTAGCAGAAAACGGCGCGGTAGGTGGAGCAGTTCGGGATGCCGGGAGGAGCGACGCTGCAGTAACCCACGCACTCGAAGCCGTGCCAGCGGAAGACTCGCGTGTGAGGTGTGTTGCCTCTTTCCGCGTGTTCCATGTACTCCTTGTGACTGACGAGCATCTCGATCGTGCCGCTGGATGTTGTGACCTGTAGCGTTATCCGCGGCTCCGCATGATCATAAAGGTGGTAGAGGACGATGCTGCAGGGAAGGCCGATCATCATGCCGAGGAGCGCATGCAGGTTTCGATCCGCGAGCTTTTTTCGTAGAGCCGCGTTTTCTGCCCGAGCCGCTTCCATGGGATCAGCGGCGGGTACGCGGTATCCTTCCACGCCTTTCTTGAGTTCGTTTTTCTCGCTCATCACGGTTTCGCCTTTCTGTCGCCCGATCGGGTCGACTCGCTGGCCTCAAGGGTTGAGGCCAAGGAGCTGACACGTTCAAGAGGAGGATGGTAGCAGGTTGGGAGAGCGCGTCAATAAAATCGCTATAATCATTGACAAAAAGCCTTTTTTCGCGTATTGTATTTTTTTTCTAGTACATCACATATTTTGTTTGGTTGTGGACAGAAATATTGGCTAAAGATAGCCAGAATTCCGTCTATCACTAGGTGTAGGCGGTAGGTAGTTAAAGGGATAACGTCGAACGGTTCGATGTGTAGGCGTTTGCCGTCCCTGCTCTGTCAAAATCGAAGAAAGTGGTTGGTGCCTCATGCGTAATCTCATGGCTCTCGCGTTCGGTCTCGTGCTCGCGGCTTGCTCGTCGACGGTGACGGGTGGGTCGACTCAGGCGCTCGACGCCGCGCAGGAGGTCGACGGCAACGTCGTTGCTCCTGATAGCGGCTCGGACACGCCGGATGACAAGGTTGTCACGGCGGACGCTGACGATGTCGAGGTCACGATCGTCCCCGACGCCGATACCTCGGTCGACGCCGAGGTGATGGAGGACGACGTCATCGACGTTCCCGTCCCTGATGTTCCGTCTGTCGACGCTCCCTCGCCCGACGTGGTGGAAACGAGCGTTCCTATCATCTCCTCCTTCGAGATCGAGCCGTACGGGATGCCCCCGTCTATCACCATCGTTCCGGGGATGCGTACGGTCTTCGCGCGCTTCCGCGGTCGGTCTCGCGGCGAGAATGCGACGATGCGACGCCTGCACGTGCCCATCATGGGTCAGTCCGCCTCTGTTGAGGACGTCGGCGTTGCGAGTCTTGAGGGCGAGACTGTGCGCTCCCATGGTCGTGCGTTTACGACGGGTCCGTTGAATTCGGAGCTCGATGTTGTCTTCGATGAGCCCATGCATTTTGTTCGCGACGAATGGAAGGTCTTCTTTATCACAGGAGTCATGGCTCCCATTCAGGCTCGTTCATCCCTTCCCCCTGGTACCTTCGCTGCGTTCAGTGGCGCCTACGTTCAGATGGGTCTCGATGCGGGAGAGCCGAGCGGTTACTGGGGCTCTTCCTACGCCTTTTCGTTCAACGTTGATGTGACGGGGGACGAGTCGCTTCGGCGCTTGTATACCCCGGGCACGACTACGTTGGGCAACTACATGGTGGTCCGTCGCAGCCGCCCGCGTTTCCAGAGGATCCCGCTCATGTCGCGTACGCTGATCGTGGCCGAGATGCCCAACGTGATCTACGAGTGGGAACTCGGCGCGGAATCGGTTGGCGGCGACTTCTCCTGGAAGAAGTTGACCTTCGCTGTCTTCGCCGAAGGGGGCATCTCCCTCAACGAAGTCCAACTGCTCCGCAACGGTCGCGCGGTGCCGCTGGCTGACTACGAGATCGTGGATGGCATCAATCGAAATCTTCAGGGTTCCCTGCGACTGTCTGGCATCTTCTACGTCACGATCCGGTGGCGCACGGAAGAGACGATCGAGTCCGGTGTGCGCAACGTGTACCGCTTGATCGCGGTTCCGCGTGGAGGGAGCCCCGGTTATACGATTCGTACGACTCCTCTTATCAGCAATCGTACATTTCCTGGTACGGGTTGGATGACGGCTGACAGTGACAGCCACGGACTCACCGTCGAAGGACGTGATATCGCTGGCCCTTGCTCTATCCGCATGATCGACTTGAGCTCAACCGCAACGGTGCCGGTGGCCTTCCTGTGGTCGGATCGCTCCCAGATTCCGCACCTGTCCGCCCCGTACCCTATGGGCTCGAACGACTGGGCCGATGAGAGCTGGCTCGACGACCTGACCGAGCCCTACGTCCTCTACGCCCCCTGACCCCCCGCTCCTTCCCCTCCCTACAGGATGCTGTGTAGCGTCCTCAATCCTTTTTTCTTCTCGCGGAGGATGAAAGAGGATTGATGAGAATGATAAGATAAATAAAATGCCAGCTTTAAAAACTGGTATTTTATTTATCTTTCCGTACGAAGCGAACCAGATCGTTGTTTGAAGAGGCAGTGATTACGTGTTATAGAGATAGCGATCAAAATATATGCCAAAAGAGAACATCGTTCCTGAACAACATGACCATCCTCTCTTTAATATAGAGGAAGTAACCCGCATTCTTTTGCGTGGCTCTGAAGAAGAGCGAGAGAAACTCAGAGCGTTTCACTCTTGGAGTCAGGAAACGCTGGAACGTCACCGTTATTATGTTGGTTTAGAGGTTGAGTTGCGTAAGGAGTCGTCTGAAGGTCGCAGGAAACGTGAATTATTTGGGCCTCCACCTACGGAAGAAGAAGGAAGCTTCGGCAACTATTTTGAGGCGATCTCTTTTCCTATTCGTCAATCTGTTATTTTACTAAGAAGAAAGGGATATGCCGTTGAGCGAGCTACGGTGCGTGCTGATGGAGAGATATCTATTCATCTGGCCGTACCACAGTTGATTCATGCAGGAGAAGGTGCGCAGGAGATAGGTACTCTAAAAGATCGAGGTATTTCCGTTCGCTTTTTTTCTGACCAGATCATTTTGAAACCAGAAGTATCGTTAGCCGGAGAAGTAATAAGAGATGCGTGCGAGGAGTTTGTGGCGACGTTGCCTAATTTGGATCAGCCGGCTCCAGACAATCAAGATAAGCATGCCAAGATCTTCCGAAACAATATGCGAGAGCCTCACGTATTTGTTGAGGGGCAAGGGGATATAGATCGGATGGTGGCAGCTGGAAGAGCGGAAGCAGAGGCGCTTGTGGCGGCACTGACAGTCGCGCAAAAAAGACAACTAACAGAAGCGGCGCATCTTCCGCTGTCTCTTGGGACCAGAGAAGACCTTGTCCTTGTCTTAGGGGGCCTAAAGCCCGCTACTGAGCTTCTTTTGCGTGGTAAAGCGTTACGGGCAAAAGAGCCAATTCTTCAATGGCTGATCCACACAGGGTTTCCTACGGATTCACGGGTTAGAAGTGATGGGGAATTTGAGTATCTGATTGCAAGAGATTCGGTTACTCTAGATCGTTTACGACCCGCGTTTGGATCTCAACACCATGAAGAATATGGGAAGTTGATGGGATTTCCAGACACAGCGGTTGAAGCGTTTGTGCCCAAACGCCTTTTGCAGATAGCTCCGCAAGATATTCATCCAGATGTGGATATAGGGATGTGCCTCTCTCAAGCTCATTGGCCAGAAGAGCTGGAGTATGTTTCTCGTTGGGCTTTTTTCTTAAAAATGGTGGCACCGAATTTAAACGAGGAGAAAAAGAAAAAGGAGAAAGATTGACATGAGTACTTTACTCTGATAAAGTACTTCTCATGAAATCTAATTCCTCTTCTTCAGAAGCGCTGTACAAGGCGATTTTGAGCTTAAAAACCTTGGATGAGGCCAAGCGTTTTTTTCGTGACCTTCTGACGGAAGAGGAGATTGAGGAGTTTTCCAAGCGTTGGCAGGCCGCACGTCTTTTAAATGAAGCGGCCTCTTATGTGACGATTCAAAAAGAAACAGGGCTTAGTTCTACGACCGTGGCGCGTATTTCGCGTTGGCTGCAAACAGGGGCGGGCGGGTATCGTTTAGTGTTAGACCGTCAATCATCGATTGCGCACCATATCCCTTTATCTCGAGGGCGTGATTAGTGATTGAGAGAGATCACGGACCGCCTTTCGAAGATTGAGGCGGTTTTTTGTTTTACCTGGGTAACGTATTGAGAAATTCCTTTGGCCGAATGTGAGGCGTCACGTGCGGCTAAAGGAGCTTCGGAATAGGCCGACTCCAGGAGGATCAGTGTATGATCAGCATCAGTTCGTTTGACTTCGCGCGTCGTCAGGGTGAAGTGCTCTTTCTCGGAGAGGAGGTTCTGGCTCGGATCAGGAGGCGTCTCGGAGAAGATGATGATGCCTTCGAGCTCTACGTCTTCCAGGATCCGGCCGAGATCGATCTGAGTCGTCTCGATCCGAAGGATCGTGCCAACCTGAAGAGGCTCTTCTCGCAGGCGAATACCTCGCACGTCGCGGTGCTGCACGTTTCACCGCCTGCGGATGTGCGTGTCCACCTGTACGATCATCGCCTGATCGTGCTCACGCCCGTCTGAAGAGGGGGTGTCCTTCACCTATCTTTCTTGCCCCGTTTGTCGCCAACCTCTGGGTTGGATCTCGACAAACGGGGCGCTTTATTTATGAGGATTAGTCCCACAACTAAAAAACAAAACACCCCGTCCAATGACGAGGCGTTTTGTGTGGTGGGACCGGTGGGGATCGAACCCACGACCGTTGGCTTAAAAGGCCACTGCTCTACCGACTGAGCTACAGTCCCGCGTAATGAATGAATCAGAAACAAAGTGCCGGTATTGTAGAGAAAAATGGACAAAAGAGCAAGGGGAGGTGAGTTTTTGACTTTTTTAGGCAATATTCATACATTGCTAGCTCAGAAGGAGATCCGAGTATGTTGTCTGGACCCGTGTTTGTGCCTGAGGTAGTGCGCTTCATTCTTCTCAATGCCGAGGTGTCGGCTGAGCCCTGTCGTTCGCGTCTCGCTAAGGACGATGTGGGTATTCATGAGGTTCTGTGTTTTACCCCGTGGACGGAGGCCCTGACGCCGGTTCCTTGTTCGTTGGGCGAGGTTCGGCTGCAGGGTCTTCCCAATCTGCGTTCTCAATGGATTTCGGACCCCACTCACATTCTCGCTTTGATGGGGACCAGGATTCAGGCTGAGCACACGGACGATTTTCATCGCTACAAGCTGATCGTGGTGGAAGCGGCTCTCGTGCGTCTCGAGGAGATGGCGAAGGTGCTTTTGACGGATCCTTCGGCTAACACCCTCGCCGCGATTCACAACGCCCTGACCGTGGGTGATGGCTACGTCATCATCAACTGCGGAAAGTATATTCCCTGACCAACCGTTCTTTCCCGCACCTTCCTTTCTCTTTAAGCCTCTCTTACCCGGAGGTCTTTTGTTTTCTGCATTATCCATCTATTGACAAAGACGATGCATCTTGTATTTTATTATCACCATATCTTGATGCTCGCGCCCAGCGATGTGTTGGTTGCCGCATTTAGGTATGGCGAGGTGCCTATGAACCGGCTGTTTGACCTCACGCCCATGTTCTTTCTTCCTGAGCCTCCGGATGATTTTGATGAACCGACCCTCGAACGCCTCTTGCAGGAGGGCGGGTACACGCACGTCGGGCCCCGTTGGCCTGAGGTTCGTGAAGTGCTCCTTCGTGCCGTTCCCCCGACGATGCCGGAGGGGGTGTACCTGGCGATTCTTCGTGGCCGTGTTCCTCATACCAATCTTATGGCGGCGCTTGCCCGTCAAGATCTCGTGGGAGTCGATCCTTACACCTTCCTTCTCTTTCAGGCCTACAATCCTGAAGCATATCCTGGTATGAATTTGGTGGCGGTAGGGGACTTTTTTAAGGGGAGCTTTCCGGGGTGGCATCTTGCCTTGTCTACGGCTCTCATGCCTGCTTCTGAAAGTCACTGGGATCCTCCCCAGTGCGATCTCATTCAGGCACGGAATCTTACCCTGGCTACGGCTCGTGTTTGGCTTCCCTCTTCTGCCATGGTGGTTACGACCCGTTTCGCTGCGGGCTTGTGATCTTTTGCCCCTTCTCTTCTTTGCCTCTCTTACCCGGAGGTCTTTTGTTATTTTAGGCGTTTTTTGCCTTATTTCGTGACAAAACCTTCCTTTTCTGCTATCCTTTCGGCAAATGACCGCTTTTTCTCGTGACGTGGTGACTCGGTTGCTCGAGGCGATAACGCCGCGGCCGATGCCCGAAGCCTCGTCGGAAGATACCCGAATTAACGTACACGCGGCGGTGAGCCGTGTGTCTTCTGTCTACGAAAAGGTTCGCAATGCGATTGATTATAAGGATGAGCATTTGGTGCGTAAGGCAGCGATTGAGCGGATTGTGAAACGGCGGGCGATGTTTGATCGGGATCCGCGTTCCGTGGCCTTGCATTTGATTCGTGAGTTGATTGCGGCAAAATATTTGCCTAATCAGACGTTGCCGGAGTTTTTGGTGGATGAGGTCGCTCCTGTTGTGAGCAAGTTTTTTGTGTTGCGTGACCAGAAGTTAGCGGGGCTACGTCATGAGGAGTGGCTTTTGTCGTTAGTAGCGGCCGAGCTAGAAGAATTGCTGGGGGATCGCGGCCAATCCAAGGCCATGGCTGAGTTCTTGTTTGAACGGATTGGGGAACGGATTCGTGTGCGTGAGGATGCGCTTGAGGAAACGACGCGACGGTTGCAGGTATATATCGCCTGTCATCGAGTCTTATTTAAGGCAGATAATGAGATGATTGCCTATCGTCTTATTCGTTTCTATTGCTCGGCCTGGATGCGACCGTTAGATTGGTTGGGTGAACCTCAGGAAGTGGCGACGCGCATGCTTAAGGTGCAAGAGGAGGTAGGAAAGCAGATCGGACATCCGCTTGGTCAAAAATTTCTATCCGCCGTCAAACCATGGGGAGTAGCGCTCTTATTTTTGCGCGAATCATTTGAAGAAAAGCCGGCGCTTGCAGACAATCTTCAGGAATTAACCCCTGCCCTCAAGCAGCAGGTCGGAAAAATTGCTGAGCGTCGTTATCAGGCTTCGCATACGCGCCTCAAAACAGGGACGCGACGCTCCATCATCTATCTCTTCATGAGCAAGATGTTGTTAGCTCTGGCGATTGAAATCCCGTTTGAGCGTCTTTTGTATAATCAAATTCACGCGTTATCGCTGGGGATCAATGTGTTTTTCCCTCCGTTGCTTATGTGGGTGGTGGGGATGTTTATTCGTGTCCCCGGTAAGGATAATACAGATCGGATTATCCTGGCGGTCGAGGAGCTTCTGTCTACCGATGGTCCTTCGGGTCGTGAGATACGTTCGCCTAAGCAGCGTCAGGGGTTTGGTAGGATTGCGTTTGCCACGGTTTACTTTTTGGCGTTTTGTTTGACGTTCGGTCTCTTGATTACCGGATTGTACGCCCTATCTTTTACTTGGGTGAGCACGACGATCTTCTTGTTTTTCTTATGTGTGGTGAGCTTTTTTGCCTATCGCTTACGGATCGGCGCGCGCGAATATGTGGTGTTACGCGAAAAAGATTCTTTGAAAGCCGTCGTCTTGGACTTATTCATGTTGCCGATTCTACGGGCGGGCCAATACTTATCTATCCAGGTCTCGCGTATCAATATTCTCGTCTTGTTTTTTGACTTTATTATTGAAACACCGTTTAAGACGATGTTAAATGTGTTGGAAGAATTGTTTGCCTATTTGAAAGAGAAAAAGGAAGAATTGCAATAATATGTTTACGCTCAGTTCCTCGTCTTCCCGTTCCCAGGCGCGTCGTGGGGTGCTTGAGACCCCGCATGGGTCCTTACAGACGCCGTTTTTCATGCCGATTGCGACGCGCGGTGCGGTGAAAACGCTCTCGTCTTTTGATATTGAGCGCTTAGGCTCACCCATCCTCCTCTCGAATACCTATCACTTGTGGTTACGGCCAGGCGTCGAGGTTCTCAAATCATTTGGGGGGTTGCACAAGATGATGGATTGGAATGGGGCGCTGCTCACGGATTCTGGTGGGTTTCAGGTCTTTAGTTTGTCTGGATTGCGGAAATTAACGGATGAGGGGGTCGCGTTCCAATCCCATATTGATGGGGCCAAGATGATGCTCACGCCAGAATTGTGCATGGAGATCCAACGTACGATTGGAAGTGATATTTGTATGGTCTTGGATGTGTGTACGGAGCTTCCTTCTACCCGTCCTAAGTTGGAACAGGCTCTTACACTCACAACGGCGTGGGCGAAACGCTCTAAGCAGGCGTTTGAGGCCTCACGAGAAGGATCGTTTAATCCCGGGGCAAAGTTGTTTGGAATTATCCAGGGGGGAACGGAAGTGGATCTGCGTCGACGCAGTGCGCAAGAATTGCGGGAGATTGGCTTTGATGGATATGCAGTCGGAGGATTGTCGGTCGGAGAGCCGTTTGAGGAGGCGTGTGCGGTGTTAGATGCACTTCGTGAAGAGTTACCGGCGGATAAGCCTAGGTACTTTATGGGAGGAGCGCAGCCGCATGAGATTGTGGGGTATGTGCAACGGGGGATTGATATGTTGGATTGTGTCTTGCCTACGCGCAATGCTCGCCATGGAAGTCTTTATCGGTTTGTGCATGACGACCTGACTCAGCCGGATTTTTATGAAAAGGTACAGATAACGAATGAAAAATGGAAAGGAAGTACTGAGCGGCTCGTATCTGCAGGTGAGACTTCTGTCGACGAAGAATTATCCCGTTATACCATGGGGTATTTGCGTCATTTGTTTAGCGTAAATGAAATGCTTGGCCTCCGTTTGGCCACGATGGTGAATGTGCGGTTTTATTTGGAGCTGATGCGACGGATTCGGGTGGCGATTGAGGAGGGACGTTTGTGATGTATACGTTACGTAGGCGAACCGGGATGCGCTCGATTCGGCTAGCGGTGCGATCTGATGGGGAAATTATTGTGTCGGCGGCGAAATCGGTGCCGGTGTTTATCATTGAGCGCTTTGTGACACAGAAGCAGGCTTGGATTGAAGCGCAGCGAGAGAAGATGCGTACGCGGGTACGGGTGGCACCTGTTCCTTCTGCAAGTGAATACAAACAGTATAAGCAAGTGGCGCTTGAGCTCGTAAAGGAGCGTGTGGCGCATTTTTCGGCAATCTATGGATTTGTGCCAAAACGGGTATCCGTCGGGAATGCGCGAACACGGTGGGGGAGTTGTTCGCGTAAGGGGGCGCTCATGTTTAGTTATCGGATCGTGTTTTTGTCTGCGGAATTACGCGATTATCTGATTGTGCACGAACTTTGTCATTTAAAAGAGTTTAATCATTCTGCTAAATTTTGGTTGTTGGTTGCGCAGACGATTGAGGACTGGAAGGTGTTGCGTAAGCAGTTGCGGATGGGGTAAGGGAGGCGT
Organism: Patescibacteria group bacterium; assembly: GCA_018061025.1. Lineage (GTDB taxonomy): Bacteria > Patescibacteriota > Patescibacteriia > 2-12-FULL-60-25 > 2-12-FULL-60-25 > JAGOUY01. The sequence goes on along the minus strand of JAGOUY010000006.1, from coordinate 38,780 downwards.
CTTTTCATTCCTTGGTTTCTTAGGCATGATCCGAACATGAGAGAAGAGCTTCTAGAGGGATTAAATGAGGCGCAGTGCCAGGCTGTCACGCATACGAACGGTCCGCTTTTGATTGTGGCCGGGGCTGGGACGGGCAAAACGACGGTTCTGACGAAACGGTATGCGTATCTTTTAAATCAAAATGCAGAGCGTAAAGAGGAGAAATGCACGACCGCCAATATTTTGGCGCTCACCTTTACAGACAAGGCGGCCGGGGAGATGGAAGATCGTATTTTAGGGTTGTTGTCGACGGGGACCTACGATTTTTGGATCTCGACCTTTCATGGATTTTGCCAGCGAATTTTAGAAGCGCATGCGTTGGAGATTGGGTTACCGAACCAGTTTCGTGTCTTATCAACGACGGATGCATGGTTGCTCCTGAAACGTCGCTTTACCGAGTTACCTTTGGAGCATTATCGACCACTCGGGAATCCGGTGAAGTTTTTGCGCTCATTGCTTCAACACATTTCGCGAGCAAAGGATGAGGGCGTGACGCCAGAGAAATATTTAGCGTTTGCGCGAGAGGCAACGCTGAATGTTGACCAAGAGGCGGCCGAAGGAGAGCGGAAACGCCTGCAAGAATTGGCGGATGTGTATTTTGCCTATCGCAAGATTTTATTAGAAGAGGGCTGTTTAGATTTTGGCGATTTAATTTTGGAGACGTTGCGATTATTCCGTGAACGTCCCATGATTTTGGAACAGTATCGGCAACAATTTACCTATGTGATGGTTGATGAGTTCCAGGATACGAATTGGGCGCAGTATGAGCTTTTGAAGCTTTTGGTTGGCAAACGGCGGAATTTGACGGTGGTAGGGGATGATGACCAGGCGATCTACAAATTCCGAGGAGCATCGCTCGCGAATATTTTGCAGTTTCGTGATGATTTTCCCGAAGCAAAAACGGTGGCACTCACACAGAACTATCGTTCTAAGCGGGAGATTTTGGATTGTGCGTATGAGTTTATCAAGAAAAATGATCCGCACCGTTTAGAAGTGAAATTGCAGGATACAGGGCTGTCTAAACGGTTGTTGGCAGAGCGGGGAGAGGGCGGGGAGATCGAAACGGTCTGGGCGCCAAGTGTTGAAGAAGAAGCGGAGTCCGTGATTGAAGATATTAAGGCCAAGAAACAGGCGTTAGATACGGGTTGGAACGATTTTGCGATTCTTGTCCGTTCTAATGATGGGGCTGAGCCATTTGTGCGGGCGTTTGAGCGTCATGGGATTCCGTTTCAATTCATGGCCTTGCGTGGATTGTATGGCAAGCCGGTCATTTTGGATGTGATCGCGTTGTTGTCGTTGTTAGATGGGTATCATGAGTCGTCGGCGGTGTGGCGAGCCTTGGCGTTGCCGTGCTATTCAGTTTCTGCCGGGGATCGTGCTGAGTTGGTCCAACTTGCGAACCGTAAGGGGATGCCGTTGTGGTTCGCGGTTTTGTCTGTGGCGCGTGGGGATCGTCAGGGAGCGGGTGTCAGCGATGAAGGGGCGAGCGTCTTACGTAAGATGGTTGCAACCGTGGATAAATTGGCCGCGAGTGCGCGACGGGATCAGCCGTTGAAGATGTTACAGGCCGCCTTGGATCAGACGGGGTATTTAGCGATGGTGGTGAAGCTTCCAGAGCGGGAGAAGCGTGAAGCCTTACAGTGGTTGAATGGGTTTGCGTCACGGATCAAGCGCTATGAGGCGGCATCGAATGATCCTTCATTGCGGGAATTCTTGGAAGAATTACGATTGGAAATCGAGAGTGGAGAAGAGGGCGCCTTGGATACGGATCCGGATTCCGGTCCGGAACTTGTGAAGATTTTGACGGTGCATGCGGCCAAAGGGCTGGAATTTAAACATGTCTACGTCGTGTCTTTGGTCGAACAGCGTTTCCCTTCGCGGGCGCGGCCGGAACCGATTCCGTTGCCAGATGGGCTTGTAAAGGAGCAATTAGAAGAAGGCGACCATCACCTCGAAGAAGAGCGACGGTTGTTGTATGTGGCGCTGACGCGGGCGAAAGATACCCTCATGATTACGGGAGCGTCTGATTATGGTGGTTCTCGAGCGAAGAAGCCTTCCCCCTTTTGGGCAGAGGCAAAATTGGACGTGCCTGAGTCATTGTTGATTGGGCGTGATGTGACAAAGATGCTCATGCCGCCAGAAGAAGTGGCCTTAACAGAGGCGTATCGTGAGAAGAGCCTTTATCCTCTCAAACGACGTTTTAGTTTTACGCAGTTGGCAGCGTTTCGAAAGTGTCCGCTGCAATATAAATTTGCCCATATTTATCGGATTCCGGTCTTGGGAGCCTACCAAAAGAGTTTTGGGCAATCGGTTCATTTGACCTTCCAACGTGTGCTTGAGTTGCATCGTGAACGGACGCGCGCGGTGCAGGGGGATTTATTTGGCAGCGTGGCGGTGCCCATGGCGACAGGAGCGGGGTTACGCGTGACAGAAGAGGAGGCGCTGCGTATTCTGGACGACGCTTGGATTGACGAATGGTATGAAACGCGGGCGCGCCATGATGAGTATTACCAAAAAGGTCGGGGAGCGGTGCATCAATTTTGTCGTGCCTACACTCAGGCGGTGCCAGACGTGCTAGAGATTGAAAAAGATTTTACGTTGTTGTTGGGCCAGCATTCATTAAAGGGTAAGATTGACCGTGTTGATCGATTATCGGATGGGTCGATGATGGTACTTGATTATAAGACGGGAACGGCCAAAGAAACGTTGGAGGCGGAAGATAAGGAGCAGTTGTATCTTTACCAAATTGCGCTGGAAGAACGAGGATTGAAGGTGGGCCGACTCGCGTATGTCTATGTCATGGAATGGGAATTGCGCGAGGTTGAACCGTTGGTTGGACCGGCCCGTCAGAAATTCTTGGATAAATTGGAGGCACGTATGGATGAGATTTTAGGCTCTGATTATCAACCAACGCCTGAGCCGTTCACTTGTCGTTTTTGTGACTTTAAGAACATCTGTGAATTTCGGAAGTTGTAAGATATGTCTCTCGAACCTATTCGTCGTTTTCTTCCGCGTGCGATCCAGACGGCCGGTATTGCTGAACAAGTGACGGCGGCACGCGTGTTGTTTGAAGCGAAACAATCATTGGTACGCCTGTGGGGAGAGGAAAAAGCGGCCTATGTGGAAATGGTTTCTTTTGCCGAAGGGACGTTGAAGATCGCTTCGCGGGCGGGAGCGGCACTGCAAGAGCTTAAGATGCAGACGGTACGGTTTCAGAATGATGTGAATCGGGTGTTAGGAGGGAAGGTGGTGAAAAAGATTTTGTTGGTGAATAAGTGAATATAGGCGGTGGGCCCGTCTTGATTTAATGCTTATGATCTTTTCGCACAGGACCTGCCACTGCGGCACCTTATCGTACTCGACTCTTGCAAACGACCGCAGACCGTCTGCGTGCGTTAAGGGATCCGCCTACGTGTCACCCGTGCGAATTTATGGATATTAAACAGGACGAGCCCTAGATGAGGAGGGAGGGGGAGGTGAGCCTGGATCGCGTGTTTCATGTTGCAACTTTCTCGGGTATACTTGAGTCATGAAATCCGGGATGACATTTCCTGTGTACCTTTGGACCATGGGGGGGACGACCTTGTTGGCATGGTTGGGGTGGCTGACGGTGTTGTTTCGTTTGGATCCGGTCGAGACGGGGGTGATTGGGCTCTTTTTGTTTTATATCACCTTGTTTGCGGCGCTTATGGGGAGCATTGCGGTCGGCGGGGTCTTGTATCGTGTGTTATTTTTAAAGCGGCAGCAGATTGTCATGCGTGAGGTGCGTATTTCCTTTCGTCATGGGATTATGCTCGCGTTTGTGGCGGTCGCGACGCTTGCCTTATCGGCTCAAAATCTGCTTATTTGGTGGAATGTTCTCGGATTATTTGCGGTCTTAGGAGTGGTGGAGTATGTGTTTGTGTCGATGGAAGAAAGTCGCAGAATGTAGGCGTTTGCCATCTTGCTTACAACTCTCTATGATCCTCCTGTATGTGGCGCGCTTTTCTACGTAATTTTACCAAACAGATTGGGATCGATTTGGGGACGTCTAACACCCTTTTGTTTGTAAAAGGGCGTGGAATTGTAGTGAATGAGTCGTCTGTGGTGGCGGTCAATCGTCGCAACGGGAGGGTCTTGGCGGTGGGAGAAGAGGCGCGTTCAATGATGGGCAAGACGCCACCGCATATTTTGGTGACGCGTCCCTTGCAACGGGGGATCATCGCGGATTTTGAAGTGACGGAAAAGATGTTGCGCTATTTCTTTGATAAAGTTCATGATGACCGCTCGTTGGTTTTGCCACGTCCGCAAGTCATTATTTCTGTTCCTCTGGATGTGACGGAGGTAGAACGTAAGGCGGTGGGGGATGCAGCCATGAGTGCTGGCGCCCATGAAGTCTTGGTGGTTGAGGAGCCGATTGCCGCGGCGATTGGCGCAGGGATGGATATTTCGAGTCCGCTCGGGAATATGGTCGTGAATATTGGAGGCGGGACGACGGAAGTTGCGGTCATCTCTCTCAATGGTGTGGTAACGGCGAAGAGTATTGCGATCGCCGGCGAAGAATTAAATAAGAATATTGCCCAATACGCGCGTGATGTCTTTAACCTCCTGTTGGGGGAAGGGATTGCGGAGCAGATCAAGATGGCCATTGGATCCGCGGTAGAAATGGAGGAACCGATGGAAACCTCCATGCGTGGACGTGATATTTTGAGTGGCTTACCCCGTGAAATTATTGTGAATGATGCACAGGTACGTGAAGCGTTGGCGCGGTCTGTGAAAGCGATTGTGGAACAGGTGAAGGGGATTCTAGAGGTTACGCCTCCAGAATTGGTGGCGGATATTTACCAAAAAGGCATTGTGCTTACGGGGGGTGGCGCTCTCTTGCGTGGGATGGATGCCGCCATTAGTCGTGGGACGGGGTTACCGGTGCGTGTGGCAGATGATCCGTTGACGGCCGTGGCGCGTGGGGTGGGTGCCTTAATTGACAATCGTCGTTTGCTTGAAGATGTGGCCTTTCCTGCCACGGAACGTATTCCCTCATGAAACCACGTACGCTTTTCATCGCCGGGGGCATTATTTGTGTCTTCCTCCTTTTGTTGTTGACAGGTGTGTTGGCACCCGTCGGAAGGTTTGTTCGGACCCTTACCGTGCCGCTTGTGCGTACGTCGGCCGTTTCTGCCCAAAGAGTGCGGCTACTTCTTGGACGTTCGGCTGCTTCGGAGGCGCAACTACGAGACCTTGAAAAACGCATTGCGACGGTTGTCGTGGACGTTTCGCGTCTCCAGAGTTTAGAGGACGAAAACCGTACGCTTCGAGCTCAACTTCATTTTTTACAAACTTCCGGCTATGAAGCGATCGGTGCACAGGTGATTGGTCGTGATTTGCAAAATGGACGTATGCAGTTTTTGTTAGACCGAGGGACACGTGATCAAGTCGAGACCGGTCAGGCGGTGGTTACAAACGAAGGGGTATTTGTCGGCAAGATTCTGACAGCCTCTGAACATGTCTCTGTGCTTGAAGTGTTTACGGATCCAGATGCGAGGACAGCGACGTCTCCGGCTCAGCGCCAGCGCTTAGTCGGAATTGTAGAAGGACGCGGGAATGGAGCGGCGCTCTTAACCTATATTCCTCCCTCAGAAGTCTTAAAAAAGGATGATTTGTTGGTTACCGCCGGTACGGAAGAAAAAGTTCCGGCGAACTTGCCGTTAGGCATTATTAATCGTGTGAATGGTCAGCCCACGGATCCGTTTTTAACGGCGGCGGTCGAGCCGTTAGTAGGGTTGGATCGTTTGGCGATCGTGTCTATCTTACGACCGACGGTACTAAAGATAACGCCCTAGGCCTATGCGTGGATTCTTATTCCCCGTCTTCCTTGGGCTGTTGGCAGGAGTTTGCCAGGTGGCGATCACCCCATTTTTTGTGGGATATAAAGACATAGGCGTGGTCTTGCCGTGTTTAGTCTTGCTCGTCATGAGTGTACGTGTTTCGCGTAGCTTGGCGTTTGCGGTAACGGCTGGTATGGTTTTGGATAGTTACGTCCTGGTCCACCCTTCTTTCCTGTTATTGCGGCTGCTTGTGTTGGTGGGACTTACCTATGGAGTATTTTCTCGCTGGTTAACCAACCGTTCTGTGTATACCGCCCTTGTCCTGGCGGCGGTCGCGAGCCTGACGGATCGTGTCTTTCCCTTTTTCATTGCCTTGGCTCAAGGGACTCCTCTCTATCTAGCCTGGTCTATGCGTGGGAGTTTGCTTAGCCTTCTTATCCATATGGTCCTGTCTTTTCTTGGATTTACTTTACTGATGTCGCTCCCTCGACGTTGGATATTTCCGTCTGGAATAGACACGTCTTCCCGCTGGTATGGCTAGTCGGTTCTTTTTTGTTCCGGATGCCCAAGACCGTGATTGGCATGTGGCACCTGAACGCGGTTCAGAAGTCCAACACGAAGTCATGTACGAAGATGGAGCCACGTCTATTCGCGACCGTCCTCTCTACTTAGGTGATCCATTTACGTGGAAGCGCTTTTTAAGTTTGCAGATTTGTATTGCTGTTGTCTTGCTTGGTCTTCTGGGCCGTGCCTTTTGGATGCAGCAGTGGCAAGGCGATGTGTACGCGCGTTTGGCCGAGTCTAACCGATTGCGGGAAGAGCCGCTCTGGCCAAAACGTGGGATTATTCGTGATCGAACGGGAATCGTGTTGGCGGATAACATCCCGCGCTTTCAGGTGACGATGGTTCCCCGGGAACTTGCTAAAGGAGAGCAGCTATCGCTTGATTTAGGGCAGGCTGCGCGTTTGTTGGGCGGCAGTATTAATGATTTGCGTGAGCTTGCGAATGCAACGGGGACGGCACGGGACGAAACGGTGTTAGTGGTAGATGGGTTGTCGTATGAACGCGCCATGTCGTTAGCGGTTGCCTTGCCTCATTTGCCTGGATTCTATTTAGAGATTCGTCCAAAACGGCGTTATCCGCTTACGCCGACGATTCCGAGTTTGGCGCATGTGTTGGGATACGTGGGGAAAGTGTCGGAACAAGAGTATGCCACGCATGCGGCGGAAGGCTATCGGCGCGTGGATGAAATTGGAAAAAGTGGAATCGAAGGGACGTACGAGATGGAATTGCGTGGGACAGTGGGAGAACGGGTGAGTGAAGTGGATGCGTTCGGACGCAGACGGGCAGGATTACGTGAGACGCCCTCTATCGATGGGAAAGAGATGCGGCTGACGCTCGATAGCCAGCTTCAAGCGGCGACCGAGGTAGCGTTACAGACCCAGTTAGAGCGTGCCAAGGCAACGCGTGGCGCGGTTGTGGCGATGGATCCGCGTGATGGGAGCATCCTCGCGCTTGTTTCCTGGCCGGGCTATGATAATAATATATTCTCAGGAACCGTGTCTTCGACCCTTTATCGTCGATTAGCAGATAATCCTGACAATCCTTTATTCCCGCGCGCCTGGTCAGGGACGTATCCCTCTGGTTCAACTGCCAAGATTATTATTTCGGCGGCGGCCTTAGCGGAGAAGATCATTACTCCGGCGACCACGGTATTCTCGGTGGGAGGCATTCGAGTGGGTCCATGGTTTTTTCCGGATTGGAAGGCGGGTGGGCATGGGACGACGAACGTGCGGAGTGCCATCGCCTGGTCAGTGAACACGTTTTATTATTATATTGGAGGCGGCTACGAATCATTTGTCGGTCTTGGAAGTGACCGCTTAGGGGGATGGATGCGACGGTTTGGCTTAGGGGAGAAGACGGGGATTGATCTCCCTGCAGAAGCGTCGGGATTTGTACCGAGTAAAGAATGGAAGCAGGAGACAAAACATGAGCCGTGGTTTTTAGGCGATACGTATAACTTGTCGATTGGACAAGGGGATTTGTTGGTCACGCCACTTCAGGTAGCTCAGTACGCGGCGGCGGTAGCGAATGGGGGGACGCTTCTACGTCCTCACGTGCTTGAATCAATGAAGGCAATTCAAGGAGGCGAGCGCTCTGGTCCGACCTTCACCCCACGCGCGACGCAGCTTGCGGAGAGAGACGTGTTGGAGACGGTTCGTTTAGGGATGCGCGATGCCGTTACGTATGGTTCTGCACGGGCGTTGAGTGTTCTGCCTTTTACGGCGGCGGGGAAGACGGGTACCGCCCAGTGGAGCTCCAACAAACAAACGCATGCCTGGTTTACGGGTTTTGCCCCGTTTGAGTCTCCCGAAATTGTGGTAGCAGTATTGGGAGAAGAAGGGGGGGAGGGTTCGAGTTTTGCGGTTCCCGTCGCCAAAGATGTCTTACAGGCCTGGTGGAAGTTAAAGAATGAACGGGGAGGGAGTTTTTAGTCTTTTGTTGACGTCTTTTCCTTGGTTGTGTATTGTTTTTGTATCAGGGCGGAGCAATCCGTCTATCGATCGAAAACGTCTAAGCACGTTTTTTCGTTTGTAGGACATGCGTGTTCGGCGAATAGCTTCGTTGGAGCCTGCGGTACTCGACGCCGTATGTTTAATACGGCTTACTCCGCTCCTCGGCTCCGCCTTGCTCTTCATCCGAACACGCATGTCCTAGCTTGCTCTTTTCGTTAAATCTCTTATTCAACTTCTCTCTCTTAAGATCCAGGTATCTTTTGTTTTCTATGTCCCCTGTTCAATACTTGTCCCAAGACCGTTTAGATGCGCTGGTGGCCGAACTCCATGACCTTAAGACCGTTAAGCGTCGTGAGGTGGCGGATCGTATTGAAGTTGCCAAAGCCTTGGGGGACTTGTCAGAGAACGCGGAATATCACGAGGCCAAAGATGCCATGATCTTGCTTGAGACGCATATTTTTGAAGTTGAGGAATTAATCAAGAACGCGCGCGTGATTGATGAGAAGGCGACGTCTGATGGGGTGGCACGTGTTGGTTCTACGGTTGTTGTCGAAGTGAATGGCAAAGAAAAAACGTTTCAAATTGTCGGCTCGAATGAAGCCGACCCTGTCAACGGAAAAATCTCGAATGAATCTCCAATTGGGAGTGCGATCATTGGCTATGGCAAAGGTGACAAGGTGCTTGTCACGACACCCGCAGGCACAGTGCCCTATCTTATTAAAAAGGTTTCTTAAACACCTTTCGTATGTTGCTTGATGAATTTCAAGTACGCCAAGAGAAGCTCACCAAGTTGCAAGCGCTTGGCCTTGATCCGTATGCGGTCACGGTTCAGCGTACGCATGTGATTGGTGATGCGCTTGTTCAGTTTGAAGAATTTGCTGCAGAGTCTAAAGTGGTGATCTTGGCTGGGCGTGTTCTCACGATTCGTGTCCATGGGGGGATGATGTTTGCGGATGTGGCCGATGAATCGGGAAAAATTCAATTTACCTTTAAGCAGGATGATATTGGGGAAGACATATTCGCCCGTTTTCGTGATTTGATTGACCCCTCGGATATTGTCGAAGCAACGGGTGTCTTGTTTGTGACGAAACGCGGGGAGAAATCTTTGTCCGTACAATCTTGGCGCGTGTTGTCTAAGGCTCTTCGTCCTTTGCCAGAAAAGTGGCATGGCCTCCAAGATGTAGAGGCGCGCTATCGTCATCGAGAGGTCGACCTGATTATCAATCCTGAAACGCGTAAACGCTTGGTGGCACGTTCTCGTATGGTATCGGCGCTTCGTCGGTATTTGGATGAACGTGGCTTTATGGAGGTTGAGACGCCAATCTTGCAAGCCATTCCTGGTGGAGCCAATGCGCGTCCCTTTATCACGCATCACAATTCGTTGGATGTGGATTTGTATTTGCGGATTGCGCCGGAATTATTTTTGAAGCGGTTGGTGGTGGGAGGATTTGAGAAAATCTACGAGATTGGTCGTTCCTTCCGCAATGAAGGGATTGATTATGCCCACAATCCGGAATTTACCATGATGGAGCTGTACTGGGCGTTTTGTCCTAGTAAAGATGTCTTCGTAACGTTCCTTGAAGAAATTATGCGCCATATGATTCAGGGCGCGGTTGGTGCGCTGCGTGTGCCATACGAGGATCATGAGATTGATTTTTCGGCTGAGTGGCCACGCGTAACATTCCGGCAATCTATTATAGACGCCTGTGGGATTGATATCGACTTGCATCGCGACGAGCTGTCTTTGAAGCAAGCGGTGAAAGAAAAAAAGGTTAAGGTCGATTTCAAAAATGCTGTCGGTATTGGTGAGCACTACGATGAGTTGTACAAGAAGACGGCACGCGCTGCATTTCGCCAGCCAACCTGGGTGCTCGATTACCCGGTTGACCTTAAACCGCTCGCAGGAAGTTGCGAGTATGATGCCACCAAGAGTGCGTCTGTGCAGTTGGTCGTAGAAGGGGCGGAGATCATCAACGCCTATTACCATGAATTAACGAATCCTCTTGACCAGCGTCGCCGCTTTGAAGCGCAAGAAGCTCTGCGAGAAAAAGGCAGTCATGAGGCGCAGCATTTGGATGAAGACTTTTTATCTGCGTTAGAGCAGGGGATGCCACCTACGTCTGGAGTTGGGATCGGGATTGATCGTTTGATCGCCTTCTTGACGAATGCTCCAAACTTGAAAGAGGTGATCGCGTTTCCTACGCTCCGGCCTAAGAAGAATAGTGAGGAGCAGGAATAATAGCCTAGGTATGACCGTTCTTTGCTTTGGTACGTTTGATCGCCTCCATCCTGGACATGAGGATTATTTTCGTCAGGCAAAGGAGTTGGGGGATCGTGTGGTCGTTATTGTCGCGCGTGACGAGACGGTGCAAGACGTGAAGGGGCATTCTCCCTTGCAAGCAGAGACGGTTCGTTTGGAGGCGGTTGCCCATCATTCTCTCGTGTCTGAAGCGCGGCTCGGTTTACCAGGGGATAAATATCGGATCATTGAAGAGGTTCGGCCTGATATTATCTTACTCGGATATGACCAGCAGGCCTTTACCGACTCTTTAGAAGAAGTCTTGCGAGCCCGCGGACTATCCTGCACGGTCAAGAGAGCGAATCCGTATAAGCCAGAGATCTATAAATCATCTTTGTTAAATGTATGATCGACATCAAATACCTACGTGAGCAACCGGATGCGTTGCGTAAGAACGTAAAACTGCGTAATGCTTCTGTAGACGTAGACGCCTTGTTCGTCTTAGACGAGCGTCGTTTGACGTTGTTGCGTACCTTGGAAGAGATGCGTCGCGAACGGAATGAAGTCGCAGAAGCGATGAAATCTGCGACGGCAGATACGCGTCCAGGGCTTATCGAACGCGGTAAGGCGATCAAAGAGCAAATTGGCGTGCAGGAAACGGAATTGGAGACCGTTGAAACAGAATGGAAGGGGATGTTGGCTCGGATTCCCAACCATACGCATCCGGACGCGCCGATTGGAGCTTCTGACGAAGACAATAAAGAGATCAAGCAGGTAGGAGAAATTCAGAAGTTTTCTTTTCGTCCTCGTTCACATGTTGAATTGGCGGAGATGCATGATCTCATGGATTTTACGCGCGCTGCTAAAGTCTCAGGTGCCAAGTTTTATTTTTTGAAAGGGAAATTGGCGTTGTTAGAGCAGGCCTTGATTAAATATGGTCTCGACCTAATCTCAAAAGAGGGATATGAAGTCTTGACCACGCCGGATGTGGCAAAAGAGGCGGTCTTAATCGGAAAAGGATTTCTGCCGCGTGGTCCTGAGAAACAAGTCTATTATGTAGAAGAGCAGGATTTGGCCTTGGTAGGGACATCGGAGATTACGGTCCTTGGATATCACATGGATGAAGTGATCCCGGAAGCAGAAGTACCAAAGAAATACGTAGCCTTCTCTCATTGTTTCCGTACGGAAGCAGGAGCCTACGGTCGTGAATCCTATGGTCTTTATCGCGTGCATCAATTCGCGAAGGTTGAAATGTTTGCGTTCGCAAAACCGGAACAATCAGAAGCGATCCACGTTGAGTTCTTGCGTCTTGAAGAGATGTTCTGGCAGAGCTTAGGGATTCCGTATCGTGTGGTTGATTGTTGTACGGGAGACTTGGGAGGGTCTGATTATCGTCGCTATGATATTGAAGCGTGGATGTGGGGGAAGAATGAAGGTCGTGGTGGGTGGGGAGAGGTAACCAGCACCTCCAACTGTATCGATTACCAAGCGCGTGGGTTACAGATCAAATACGGTGGGAAAGAAGGAGGGCGCGAATACGTTCATACGTTGAACGGGACCGTGGTCGCGACGCCGCGCGCGCTCTTGTCGATTTTGGAAAATTACCAACAGGAAGATGGCTCAATTTTGATTCCTGAAGTGCTAAAATCGTATTGCGGATTTGATCGAATTGGGTAGTCTTGTGGGATTGCCGCGAGGAGATTTTTTTGCTATGTTGAAGATATGGATGGTCTCCTCATACAGGTCTCGTGGGAATGGGCGCTGGGGATCTTTGTCTCCTTATCCGCGGCGTTGGTTGGAATTGCCTGGAAGGGAAGTGCACGTTTTACGGCACTCGAAACATCTGTCGAGTGGATCAAAACAAGCTTGAATGACTTAAAAATAAATGCAGAGAATAATGCCTCTAAAACACCTGGGTTTATTGCACATTCTCCGCTCAATCTTACGACCGCAGGTGAACATTGGTTAGTAGACAGTGGTCTAAAGGAATATATCGACACGCATCAGGAGCGTTTTTTGGGAGCATCTGAAAGCAAGAAAGAGACGAACCCATACGAAGTGCAACAACACGCCTTTGCCCTGCTCGACCAAGCTGTGTTTGAACCCGCAATTGATGACGCGCTCAAAACCTTCGCCTTCCAACAGGGGATTAGTATGCCGGTTTTAAGACGGGTGGGGGGAATCTATTTACGTAACCTGTGTCTCGAACGGTTTGGAATGAATACTGACGACATAGACAAACATACCCCTGCGTCATAGATCGAATATTATGCACATCTGAGTCTTGACGTGGGTTTTGGCAGGAAAAATAAGCTGTGATATACTCTAGCCACGGGAACGCAGACCCCGAATACAAGGTAATCAAATACACCAGGCGAAACGCCTGGTGTATTTGTATTTTTTTTGGTCCAGTTCTTTTCTTCGAACGATGTTGGGAGAAAAGAACTGGAGGCGTAAAGAGGTACGCCGAGATGGAAAAGGAGGGTAAGGGGTTATTTGTCCCAAAAGATGCCACGACCCTTGTTGGTCTGACGCAGTGCGTCATTCAGGACATCTTTGGCGGACTGAGCCGCCGTGGCTGCTGCTTCTGCATAGAGAGGTGAGTTCGTAGCTCTCCACGCGTTCGTGATACCTCGAGAGCTGTTGACGATGACTCCGAGCCCGTCTTCTCGAGCGGCTGCCACAGCTGCGGAAGCATCGCCGCCCTGAGCGCCGAAGCCGGGGATGAGAAGGAACGAGTCGGGGAGCAGTTCTCGGGCTCGACGAGCATCGTTACTCCCTCGCGTTGCACCGACGACCGCTCCGAGGTTGCGCCAGCCGTGGCGCCCTTCCGTACCCGCACCCAGCTGCTCGACCATGTGGCACAGCTCTTCCCAGGCGGGATCGATGAGGTGAGAGTGAGGCCGTGGATATTCCTCGAGACGGGAGGGTGTTTTACCGAAGGATGTCCGCACGACCACGAATCCTCCCGTACCATATGCTCTCATCATATTCGCATATTCGTTGACGCCTGCGTCACCGATCGTGCTTTCGATGGTGACGGCGTCTCCGCGAAGAGGGCCGGGTCGGTTGGCGAAGCGCTGCTGCTCACCGTCCCAGACGGGTACTTCTCCGATGTACGTCCTGGCGTACGCGGCGGCGCTGTTGCCACCGTCACCGACCTTGACATCGAGGATGACGGGGAGTCCCAGTTTTTGAGCCTCGAAAATCATGCCCTGGACCGCCCTGACTCCGTGCGCTCCGTACTGAAAATAGAATCCCAGGTTGATCTTGATGGCGGCGGCGAAGGGCTCGACGGCGCGGATGATATTCTCGCCGTACATGCCGAGAGTTCCTCCCGGGTGCTCCCAGTCGCCAGGCCCCTCGTTCGGGAACATATGGAGCACGTATGCCGGGAGATCCTTGATTTCCGGTTCGATGCCCACGCACAGTACGCTGCCGATACGGCAGATGCGTTCCACGAGCGCATCGGTGAAGGTGTTAGGAGTGGAGGGGGAGGTCGTGTGATTCGTGGCGTCGTTCATCGCTTTGTCCTTCCGACACAGACATACACCCATGTTGGTGCGGGGTATTTGTAACTCGTATGCAAAAAATCGACAAGGGTTCTAACCTAATCGTTTGACCGGATCGTTAACGTTTTGCGACGCACGAGAAATTTTGTTCACACATTACCTCTCCGTGCCTGTTCCTTAATCACCGCGTTTTTGTTTGTTGATGAGGGCTTTGATGGGTGAGTATGTCGCCCTATGTACCGCAGAAGGTCCAAGATGGGCTAAGGCGTTTTGATGCGCTTTTGTCCCATAGCCTTTATTGTTGGAGAATGAGTAACCAGGGTACTGCTCGTCTAATTCTTTCATGTATGCATCACGCGCAACTTTGGCGATGATCGAAGCGGCGGCGATGGATTTGCTGAGGGCGTCTCCGTGAATGATGGGCGTGCAGGGGATAGAGCCGGGGATTGGGAAGGCGTCGCTTAAGATCCAGTCTGGCTGAAGAGTGAGGGATTGTAGGGCGCGTTGGGTGGCCAGGGTTGAGGCTTTACGGATATTGAGGGTGTTTATTTCTTCGACGGTTGCGATCCCGATCGCCCAGGCTACGCTTTTTTCTTTGATGAGAAGAGATAGTTCTTCTCGTTGAGCGACGGAGAGTTGTTTTGAATCGTTTACGCCCCGTAGTTGTTTCCCTGGAGCCAGGATCACGGCCGCGGCATAGACAGAGCCTGCCCAAGCTCCACAGCCGACCTCATCTACCCCCGCAATCAAGCGGTATCCTTGAGTCCAGAGAGTTTTTTCGTAGCGAAATGAGGGGGTCGACATGTCAAGAGTATAGAGCGAGGGTTGACCGTTACAAAATCCCGGATTTGGTATATACTGGTTCCTACATCCCCTATGCGTAAATATATGTCTTATTTAAGCGTTTTTCTGGCCATTCTGTTTGTCTGTACTGGCATCCTGGCTCCACGAACGGGAGAAGCAGCCACCGTAAAGAAGACACCCGCAAAAAAGGCGATTGCCTACGACTTATACAACCCGAATCGCAAATACAAAGACGAAAAAATGGAGATCGATGACACCGCGTCTCGCTGTAACACTCCTGCAATGCGCACGGCACATGGCAAGAGTTTGGCCAAGGCGTTAGAAGATGGAAAGCCTTACGGATTCACCTTTGAGAGCGTGTCCGGGACAAAGGCGCTTACTCCGGGGGAACAAGCCTTCAAGACGTACTTAGAAGGGTTGGATATTGCTTGGGGCGCGATGGAAGAGCCTTACTGTGGGTTTGGTGCGTTTGGAACGCAGGCCGCGAATAAATCCTACAATAAAAGTGTTACGCGTTTGCGTGCCCGATATTTGGAGGCGATGAAGAAGACGAAGATGGTGGCGTTGAAGACGACAAAATAACTCTATGCGCGTGCTTGGGGTTGATTACGGTAGCGCGCGGGTAGGACTCGCGATGGGAGATACAGAAACGCGGTTAGCAGGCCCATGGTCTGTTCTTCGTCGTGAGGATGATGAGACGTTGATTAAAGAGTTATTGGAGCTCGTTCGCCATGAAGGCGTTGAGCAAGTTGTGGTTGGTTTGCCTCACCCGTTAGCGGATCAGGAGCGTGATACTGCTCAGACTCTAAGAATTCGTGATTTTATTACGGCGCTGCGTGCGAAAGACATCGACGTGGTAGAAGAGAATGAGACTTGGTCTTCGTCGCTGGCGGCCAAGCAGGGGATTGAAGCGGGATTGCGTGGCAAGCGCGATGATTTAGCCGCCGCGAATATCTTGCAGGGATATCTTGATCGCAATTCGTGAAACGTGAAGCGTGAAACCATGAAAAATTTCCCCGCCACCTTGCTAAAAGGTGGCGGACGTTCCTCTTCGTTCCGGGTTTCACGCTTCACGTTTCACGAATTGCGACCCCCCATGTCATACCTTCGTGATCGTGCGATTATTTTACGTGCTGAGCCGTTTCGGGAGCAGGACGTGTGGTTGGTATGCTATGGCAGATCGCTGGGGAAGTTTACGTCCGTCGCACGAGGGTCTCGCGTGCTCAAGGCAAAGCATTTGGGTCACCTGCAGGCATTGTCAGAAGTGGAGGTGATGGTCGCAAAAGGTGCGGCCTTTGATAAGATGGCTGTGGCTCGACTTGTTACCGCTCGTCATCATGTGAAGAATTCGCTTTCGGCCACGGTCTTGGCGGGGGCGGCTGCAGATTTTGTTGATAAGCTGACACAACCGGGTTCGCCAGATCCATATATTTACGAGTTGTTGCAAGAGGCCTTAGATGTATTTTTTGATACGGAGAATGAAGTAACGTCGATTCGTGGGCAATTTTTATTTGCGGCGTTTGCGCTTAAAGTTTTGCGCATGTTGGGGTATGTGCCAGATGTGCGACATTGCAATGCGTGTCGCAAACCGTTGAAGGAGGATGCCTTTCTTTTATCGAGATTGGGAATTGTGGCGTGTGCCGATTGCCGTTATGGCCAATTCCGTCCCGAAGAAGCGGAGCGCTTGCCTGCGCGTGCGATTCCCTTGTTTGCCTTTGTAAGTTCTCAGCCCTTGCAGGACTGTCTTAAGGTTACGGCTCCGCAAGAGCTTTTAGAAACGGTGCAAGCGATGGTGATGGCGTCGCTGCGTCAAACGCCTGTACGAGCGGCTCCGCATGGGTTTACGAGTGTGGCGCTGTTGCTGGCTGCTGTTTAGAGATGCCGCTTGACTCCCTTCTTTGATTCAGGCATCTTCCTCTTCGGGAAAGGAGGCTGTGTATCGAATGATGCTCAACTCGCGCGCGTACTAGGCCAAGCACCCGAGGATCTAGCGGGTGCCAATGCACCCCGTTCCCTTCTGCGTAGGAAGGGAGAAATGAGGTGGGGTTTAGACCCACAAAATGTTAAAACGTTTCTGTCTGACGACCCGGCTCATCGAGAGACCGGGTCGTGTTAATTTTAAGATAATGATGCACGGTTTGACGGTTTGCTGGAAACCCTCTATTTTTGTTTACTATATGGCTTCTATTAAAGAGTTTTCTTCCTTGGTGGGACAGACGGTCACTATTAAGGGTTGGGCGTACAATGTTCGCTCGAGTGGATCGATCGTGTTTTTGCAGGTGCGGGATGGGTCTGGCTTTACCCAGGCAGTGGTTGCGAAAGCGGGTGTGGATGAAGCAACTTGGAATGCGGCAACACAAACCACGATCGAGTCTGCGTGTATTGTAGAGGGAACCGTGACGAAACACCCCAAGCAAGAAGGGGTGTATGAATTGCAAGCGACGAAGGTTGAGCTTGTGCAACAAGCGGAAGAGTACCCGATTGGGAAAAAGGAGCACGGACCAGATTTTTTGTTGGACCAGCGTCATTTGTGGTTGCGGACGCCGACGCAGTGGGCGATCCAACGTGTACGCAATGAAGTCATGTACGCCACCTACGATTGGATGCGCGACAATGGCTACATGAAGTTTGATTCTCCGATTTTGACCCCGAATGCGTGTGAGGGGACGACGGAGTTATTTGAAATAGATTATTTTGAAGATCGCAAAGCGTATCTCTCACAGTCTGGCCAGCTGTACCTAGAGGCAGCGATTGCTTCATTTGGAAAAGTGTTTGATTTTGGGCCTGTCTTTCGTGCGGAGAAGTCCAAGACACGACGTCATCTTACCGAGTTTTGGATGATGGATGCGGAGACGGCGTATGCCACGCATGAGGACAATATGGCGATCCAGGAACGCCTCATCTGTTTTATCGTGGAGCGTGTGCTCGCGAATTGTCAGACAGAGCTTAAGATTTTGGAGCGTGACCAAGAACCGCTTAAGCAAGTAAAGGGACCATTCCCTCGTTTGCGTCATGCAGACGCGATTAAACAATTACGTGAACTTGGTTCTGATATTGGAGATATGGATGATCTTGGAGCGGATGATGAAACGATGTTGACCAAGCAATATGACCGTCCGATCTTTGTCGAACGATACCCAGCTATCGTGAAGGCTTTCTATATGAAGCGAGATCCACAAGATCCAACGCGCGTCCTGTGTTCTGACTTATTGGCACCAGAAGGATATGGAGAGATTAGTGGAGGATCACAACGTGAAGATAATCACGATGAGTTGTTGAAACGTATTCGTGAGCATAACTTACCTGAGCAAGCGTTCCAGTGGTATCTCGATTTGCGTAAATACGGCTCTGTCCCACATGCAGGCTTTGGGTTTGGACTAGAGCGAATTGTGACGTGGGTGTGTGGTATCCATCATGTGCGTGAGACGATTCCGTTTCCTCGCTTGATGAATCGCTTGGAGCCATAAGGAAAGAAATACTGTTGAGGATCTGCTATACTTAGAGGCATGTCGCGTTCTTCGCGTGAGCCAGCCAAACGGCTCAATGCCACCGTTTTCATCTTCCCCGTCCTTATGGGCTTGATCGGGTGGTTTGTCATGAGTCGGACGGTATCCATGCCGACGAACACCTCCTCGGCTGTTAGTTCTTCTGTTTTATCTGATTCAGCCTCTTCGACGTCTATCTTGTTTGGAAGAGCGCGTCCTACATCTGACCGTGATGAGAAATTTGTTTATGATGTGGAGGCTCAGACGTTGAAGGCGACTTCCACGGAGCGAGGGTGGCGTGTGTCTAAAGCCGCGATGGCGTCTCTTTCGCAGCGTACGGAAGGTGGAGTATGGATATTGGGTACAACGGAATGGAGTGTTTCGCTACGAGACGCACGTGGGCGAGCTTATCAAGATCCATCTTTTCTTGGAGCGTTTGACGCGACGCATTTTGCGGTTGTGGCGATTACCTCTGACCGGCGCGTGATCTTGTCGGTGGCGCGCACGGGAGCGATTCGCGAGATTGCGAACGTGTCTGAAGCAACGACCCCTCTGTCTGTGCAGGATGGAAAGGTTTGGTTGGTAGAGTTGCCGTTGCAAGAGGGGATAGAGATGTCTCCGGTGGGTCCTTCGTCTGTGTGGTCGCTTGCCATGGATGGAGCCACATCGACGCGGGTGTTAGATGAGCGTGTCAACACAATTGTGACGAATGTGGTGGCTCAAGGCTCGAACGTCGTGTTTACGAGTGATGTCCCAGATATGCGGTGGTTGCGTGGAGGAGCGTTGTCTGAGCCGGTTACGGGGAAGTCATTAGGATGGACCTCAGGACAACGACTCGTGTTTGTGCAGAAAAATAAGCTCTGTATGGCCTCCTCGCCTCAATCCTCTCAATGTGGTCCGGAGGCTCCGGTAGGACTTGTTTTGGCTGAATTTGTTCCTTGATTTTTCTTTCATCTTCTCTATATGCCCGAACCTACATCTGTTTCTGCGCCTCCCCATTTACGCGTCTTTTTATGGTTAGGGGGGATTGCTGTCGTGGTAAGCCTGATTTTTCCCTTATTTTTAGCCCAACGCGTTCGCTCTGAACGGGCCCGCTTAGCATCGTGTGAGCGTCAGGAGCGGCTTGATTGTGAGCCATCCGTGCTGTGGTTATTGATGAAGTAGCCTTTTTGTGTAAAAATCCTTGGATAACGCCTTATTCCTACTTTTCTATGTCACGCATCACGGCTCTTGAGACGGTAAAACGGATTGGTGAACCTGTCCTTATCAAAGGCTGGGTCAATACCCGTCGTGATATGGGGAAGTTGGCCTTTATTGATTTACGTGACCGCTCTGGGTTGGTGCAGGTGATTTTGCATCCGGCGGAGTTGGATGAAGCCTCTAAAGAAGTCATGAAAGAACTGCGCAGTGAGTTCTGCTTAGAGATTCATGGGGTGGTGCAAAAACGTGGAGAGAAACAAATCAATCCAAACGTTCCAACCGGAACGGTTGAGGTGGTTGCGAAAAAGGTGGTCGTGCTTAACCCTTCTAAGACGTTACCGTTTGAAATCGAGGATACAAGTAAGGTGAGCGAAGAACTGCGTTTGAAGTATCGCTATTTGGATTTGCGTTCTTCACGCATGCAACGCAATTTGCGCTTGCGTGATCAGATCATCACCTTTTTTCGTGAGTACATGCACGCCCATGAGTTTGTGGAGATTGAGACACCGATTTTAATGAAAGGAACTCCTGAAGGATCGCGTGAATATGTCGTGCCTTCGCGCGTACATGCGGGGCAGTTTTATGTCCTGCCGCAATCACCACAACAATTTAAACAATTGTGCATGGTGGCGGGCTTTGAGCGCTATTTTCAGATTGCTCGCTGTTTTCGTGATGAAGATTTGCGTGGTGACCGTCAACCGGAGTTTGCGCAATTGGATTTTGAAATGTCGTTTGTCACGCAAGAAGATATCCTGCAATACACCGAAGCCATGTTTATTACGATGGTTGAGAAGTTGTTTCCAGAAAAACGAATTTCCTCTCGTCCCTTCCCTCGTTTAACGTATGCGGAGAGCATGGAGAAATATGGGAATGATAAACCAGATTTGCGCGTAAATAAGCAAGACCCAAATGAACTCGCGTTTGCGTGGGTGTTGGATTTTCCGATGTTTGAAGTGGATGAAGACGGGGGGATTGCAGCCAAACATCATCCGTTCTGCTCCATTAAAGATGAAGACAGAGAGAAGTTCATGAAGGGAGAGGATTTGATGTCGATTCGTGCTAATGCGTATGATTTGGTTTTGAACGGATATGAATTGAGCTCGGGCAGCATTCGCATTCATGAACGCGCCTTACAAGAACGTATCTTTGAGCTTCTCGGTATTTCTCCTGAAGAACAGCAAGCGCGTTTTGAACATATGTTAGAAGCGTTTACATTTGGTGCGCCTCCACATGGAGGTTTTGCTCCAGGGATTGATCGGATTGTGATGTTGATGGCAGGTGAGCCAACCATTCGTGAAGTAACAGCCTTTCCAAAAGATGGAGCGGCCCGTGATTTGATGATGGGGGCACCGTCTCCGCTGGAAGCGAAGCGACTGAAAGAAGCGCACATCAAAACCGATGTCTAAGCTTGGTCATGGCCTATACGATTCAGGTAGAGAACTTTGAAGGGCCTTTAGACCTGTTGCTTCAGCTTGTTGAGGGAGAAAAGATGGAGATTACGGATATCTCGCTCGTACAAGTGACGGAGCCGTTTTTACGCTATATGGAAGAGCGGCGCGGGAAGATGCCGCCAGAAGAGTTGGCGGATTTTTTGTTGGTCGCGGCCAAGCTCGTGTATTTAAAATCAAAAGCCTTAGTCCCAACATTGGAACCGGATGCGGAGCTAGAAGGGCCGGATTTGGCGACGCAATTACGGACCTATCAAGCCTTTGTGGTAGCGGCTAAGCATCTACAAGCTTTATCTGCCCAGGGCGTGCGCTCATTTAGCCATCCACGACGGATGGTAACCATGGAAGATGTTCGCTTTGTAGCTCCTCAGATTACCAAGGAGGATCTCAAGGGATTGTTTGCGCAGGTTGTGCGTCGTCTTGAGCCGATTCTGCGTCTTCCTCAAGCCGCAATTGAGCGAGTGATGACGTTGGAAGAGAAGATGTCCCAACTGGTTGAACGGGTGCGTATCGCGGTGACAACTTCGTTCCGTGCCATGGCACATGAGGCGACATCGCGCGCGGAATTGATTGTGACGTTTCTAGCGATGCTAGAACTTGCGAAGCAACGGACGATCTCTATCAAACAAGATGAGCTATTTGAAGATATCCATATTTCTCATGTATGACGCTTGATGCTCAATTGGAAGCGGTTCTCTTTGCCATCGGTGGGTCAATGACGATCCGCCGCTTAGGAGAGGTTCTACAGCGCCCTGCTTCAGAGATTGAAGCGGCCTTGTTGGCGTTGGAAGCTCGGTTGGCTTCTGGAAGTGGTTTGCAAGTTACTCGTCATGGAAATGATGTTGAGCTTGTGACACATCCTGATGCGGCTGAATGGGTACGGAGCGTGGCGAAGGTGGAGGCGCAAGCGGAGTTTTCCAAAGCATCTCTTGAAACGTTATCTATCTTGGCGTATAGAGGTCCGCTTACACGACCTGAGCTTGAGCAAATTCGTGGAGTGCAATCGGCGATTATTTTGCGAAATTTGATGTTAAGAGGTGTCGTCGAGGCGCGTGAAGAATCAAGACTTGGACAGCCGGTCTATCAAGTGACGATGGAATTTATTAAACATCTAGGCCTTACAGGTCTTGAAGAGTTGCCTGACTTTTCTTCGTTGCACGCACATCCAACCGTGGAGCAAGTATTGGACCAACTTTCTTCTCCGGCCATGCCGAACTGAGTCCGATTTTTTTCTTGTCATTCCCGCGAAGGCGGGAACCCAGCCCAGGCACGTCGTTCGCGAACGACGTGCCCCAGACGGATCGATGGTGATTGGATTGTGATATATAGGCGATGGGCGCCGGTTTGCGCAAGATTTTTTGAGTTACAGAACTCGCATTCCGCCGGGAGCTTTTTATTGGCGGACCGGAAACAAGGCCTGCAACCGCAAATCGAGTGCAACGGCCTTGTCTCCTTGCTCAGACAGCTGTAACTCAAAAAATCTTGCGCAAACCGGCGCCCTAGATGAGGGTGGGAGGCGGAAGCCGATGCCTAATTCCTAATGCCTAGACGATCTGCTATCATTCCGTTCATGTTTGCTGAATCTTTTGTGGCGTTGGCGAGTTTGCTGACATTTCGTGAGGCTCGTATGCCTGTCGCGCAGCCGATGGTGACGCAATCTTTGCCTGTCGCGCGCTATATTCCTGGTCCACGACCGCCGGTTAAAAAAGACCCAAATTCTTTTGGGATTGAAACCACAGCGCGGGCGGCGGTTGTGATGGATGTCACGAGTGGGGAGATTCTTTATGAAAAAAATGCCGAGGCGACGTATCCTATTGCGAGTCTGACAAAACTGGTTACGGCGATGACTGTATTGGATCAGAAGCGTGACATGGAGGAAGTGATTACGATTTTACGAGAGGATGATCCTAAAGAAGGTAAGTCGGTTTTTCCTACGGGGGAGCAGTTTACACGGGAAGAATTATTAAAATCCTTATTGGTGGGATCGGTGAATACGGCGGGGAATACTTTGGCGCGGGCTGGAGGGGGGATGGAGCCGTTTGTCGCCGCGATGAATGTCAAAGTGCAGCGGTTGGGAATGCATCGTACGCATTTATTGGAACCCACGGGTTTAGACAGCAACAATCAGGCGTCTGCGCATGATGTTGCGATTGCGTTGCGTGCAGCTCTCCACTATCCAGAGATTCGTGATATCACGAAGATTTCAAAAATTGAATTGATTGGACGGGCGACGGGGAAGCCGTATCTTTTGGATAGTACGAATTTACTCTTGAGTTCTTTTTTAAATAAGAATCCGTATAAGATTGTGGCGGGGAAGACGGGATCGTTGCCGGAGGCGGGATACTGTTTGGCGCAGGCAACACAGGATAAGCAGGGACATGAAGTGATCGTGGTTGTCTTAGGAAGTGATAATCACTTTTCTCGCTTTCAAGATGCGAAGGCGCTTACCTTTTGGACGTTTGAGCAGTTTACGTGGCCGGAAAAAGGTTCCGCGCAGGGTTACGCCCTACCCGTAGCGGTTCTGCCTTAATGCATGAAACGCATTGCTTTTGATTTACGCTGTTTGCCTGCGGATGGTTCTGCAGGCGCAGGGATTGCTCACGCGGCTCGTGAGCTTTTTTGTGCGTGTATCGAGGAAGCTTCTCACTTTGATCTCGAATGTGTCGGGTATGTGATGGGGGATGCAGAGGCTTCTGGTTCAGGAACGGTGAGACGGTTAGCGAGCTCTTCCTCGCGCTCATCTCTATGGAAAGCTGTGCGTGAAGATGGGTGTGATGCGGTATTCGCTCCGACGGGCTCTGTTTCTATTGGTTGCCCACTTCCTTCATTTGTATGGGTGCATGATGTTGAGATTTTTTCTCATCCAGAATGGTTTCCGCAATCTCGATTTCAACGTTATTTTACGACGCACGTTTTTTTACAGAGTTTAAGGCGTGCTCGCCATGTTTTTTGTGTGAGTGAGGATACGAGAAATAACGTTCTTCGATTGATACCAAGCCTGGATAAACGAGTGAGCGTTACTCGTGAGGGCGTAGAGACTCCTGTGGTTATTAAAACGCTCGATGAACGATGCGATCAAGTATTAATCATGGGAACCGTGGAGCCTCGGAAGAACATTTCTTTTATTTCTAATGTGTGGCCGGAGGTGTGTCGACGGGTTAAGAGACCGGTGAAGCTGATCATTGCGGGGAAGGATGGATGGGGGAAGGTTGAGATTCCCGCAGAGGAACATCTTCTGCGTTTCCGAGATGTGTCGGATGCGGAGCGAGATCGTTTAATAGGGGAATCTCGACTTGTATTGGTTCCCTCCTGGCATGAGGGGTTTGGCAGGGTCGCGTTAGAGGGGATGGCGCATGGGACGCCTGTTATTGCGAGTGATCGGGGTGCGCATCCTGAAGTGGTGGGGGATGGGGGGATCTTGCTTGATCCAACTGATCGTGAGGGCTGGATTGAGGCGATAACGCGTTTATTGATGAATCAGGAGGATTGGCGACAGATGCAAGAAAAGGGACGTGCCAGGGCACAATCGTTCTCCTGGAAGGAGGTGGCAGAGGGGATGCTTGCCGTAATAGCCAAGAGTTGCTAATATCTCACCACATTTGGCGGGGTAGCTCAGCTGGTTAGAGCGTGGGACTCATAAGCCCGAGGTCGGCGGTTCGATCCCGCCCCCCGCTACCACGAAAAAACAGCGCAGAAATGCGTTGTTTTTGTTACTCATTTTCGCTTCACACGCTTCACGAATAGACTGGATGCATGTATCCTACTCTCCATGTTTATCACGACGCATGCATTGCTTGGTGTCTTGCTTGGTGAGCAGTTTGCGAGTAGCCCTGTCTTGGCATTTGGCTTAGGCTTGGTTTCTCATTTTGTGGCGGATATTATTCCGCATGGCGATTCTGGATTGTACAAAGATTACGCGTCTGGGACCAAGATGAAACGTGCGATTGCGTATGTCACCCTGGATGGATTGGTGGGGATGCTGCTTGTGTTAGCACTTTTTAATACGGGTTTGAATACGCATCGACTTGCAATCACCGCCGGGATTTTTGGTTCCGTGTTGCCGGATGTATTAGTCGCTTTGTACCAAGTGTTTCACATCAAGGTTCTTGAACCGGTTAATCGATTTCATTTCTCTTTTCATACGCGTATCACGGATAAAAAGGGGGATATTCCCTTTGGGGCGGGGGTTGCATTGCAGGTTTTTTTGACGATTTTACTTTTAATTCGCATTTGGTAATAGCTGTATGAGCGTTCAACGGATGATGGTCTTAACGGCTTTTGGTAAATTGTGTGACGAGCAAGGACGTATTTTGCTTGTGCGGCGTAAAAATACAGGCCACGCGGATGGGCGGTATGGGATGCCGGGTGGTCGAGTTGAGTTAGGGGAAAGTTTATTGGAAGCCGTTCAACGCGAAGTTTTGGAAGAAATTGGCTGCGTCGTTCGTCCAGAAGATTGTGAGCTGTATGCCGTCTGTCATGCCTTGGATGGGGAAGTAGAACGTATTGATGCGCAGTTTTTGATCCATCGTTGGGAAGGAGAACCGTGTATTTGTGAACCGGATAAAGCCGATGATATCGGATGGTTTGCTACGGATGCACTGCCAGCTTTAGGAGAGGTAACTCAGAAGGCCTTATTTGCGAAGGGATGTTGGGTCACGAGATAAGAGCATCCAAAGACAGCCTGCTTCACCTACAAGTAAAAGAAAGAGAAAAGGGATCTTTACGAGTGAATCAGGAACGTCGCTTTTAGATGGTTGGGTTGGATCGATCCAGATTTGAATCATCTCTCCTGTCTTTGAATAAAATGAGATGGGGTCGCCAAAAAGACTGCCTGTATATTCCGTGTTTTTGAAGGTGTATTGGTATTTGCCCATGACCCCCTTTCCTTGCCTATTGGTTTGGGTGATTTGAGCGGTTGTGGGGATCCAATAAAAACGTATTTGCAGGCTATGTAGGAGGTTTCTAACCTCGACAAAAATAAACGCTGCTAGAAGGATAATTAATATAGGTAAGAAGCACCAACGAATCAAAGGTGAGAGCGTTTTTATTTGAGGCATGGAGGTACGGTATCTTATTCCGGTTTCATTCACAATTTTATGTTTCTGACTGTTTGATAGTTGACGAAACGCTTTGGCTGATTTAGATTAGTTTAAATCCCAATGGAACGACAGCGTTGGGTAGATCGTAAATCTTTCTGTCGTGAGGTCACTGTCATGACTGAGACCAACAGCCTGGGCGATGGACAGTCTCGAACGTCGACTCCGGGCGCGGCGCACAACGTGGTGCCTGCCGGTGATCGCCCCTCTCGTCCCATGCCTCCTTCCGCCCACGTTCCGCGCGCTACGCAGAAGGCTCCTGATCCGTACGGCGACATGCCGCTGCGACCCGAACGCCGACCGAAGCCCAAGAATACCTGACCGATTACTCCCCATCTATCTACCTCCTTTGCCCCGCGAGATTCTTCTCCGGGCTATTTTTTTGATAGCAGCACTCAAATTCATTTAGAAACAAAAAACAACGCCGATTAAGCGCTGTTTTTACGTGGTTGCGGGGGCCGGATTTGAACCGGCGACCTCCAGGTTATGGGCCTGGCGAGCTGCCGCTGCTCTACCCCGCGATATTAGAACTTACACGTTCGGCGAATAGCTTCGTTGGAGCCTGCGGTGCTCGACATCGTACCTTTCAGTACGCCTTACTCCGCTCCTCGTCTCCGCCTTGCTCTTCATCCAAACGTGTAAGTTCTAGATGTGATGGAGGATATCTGCTTTCCCTTGGATCGTCAAGCTGTTATACTCCGTTCACTATGTTTATCAAACGTTTTCTGACAGGGGTGGCCTGTGCCGCCTTATTTGTCCCGCAATTGTCTTGGGCGGCGACGTCTCAACAATTGCTCGATCGTGCGGTCTCTATGTCGGCGACGTCTCGTGTTCCTCAAGCGAGCACGTTTGACCTTACGTTTTCTTATAACTACCGTCCTGTGGCGCGTGGACAACAAGGTGGTGGAGTCAAAGTTCACATGATCGTGAATAGTGAGATGTTTCCTCGTGCAACCGCGATGGGTGATAGCGAACAACGTTTTCGTGTCGAATCCGTAGAGGTCATGGGCGCTCCAGAGCTTGCTGAGCTTGGGGGAGCGATGAAATGGAAGGATCCTGCGAGCTTTGAGATCAAGAAAATTGGTCAGGCATATTACGTGCGCATCGCCTCTATTTCCGATGATGTGCGCGGGATGATTCAAGGCTTAGAGATTCCGGGGTTGAATTTGGATATGGTCGTTGGTCGTTGGCTACAGCTTGATTTGGACCGTTTGCAGGATAGCTTGCAAGAGATTCTACCTTCTTCCAGTGAGGTGAACTTATCCGCAAGTACGCAGGAGGATTTAACCCGTCGGTTGATGTCCATTGCACAAAAGCCAGGAGCCTTGCGCGCCGTCCGTTTGGAATCACGCACGAATCGTGGCGGAGTCATGTACTCTCGCATCCAATTCCAAATTAATGCCCGTTTTTGGACGGAGCTGGAAACCTTGTTGCGTAAACAAATTGAGAAGGACTTAGCGGATGTAAAAGTCAGTGATCGTAAAGCTTACAATACGCAATATGCAGCGCAGACCAAGGAATTGCGTACCATGATGACCAAGGTGCGTGCCAAGATCGCAAATGTGCGCATGATTGCTGTCTTGAACGAGCAAACTGGCATGATCGAACGTATCGAAGTGGCGGGAAAAATGACGGAACCAAGTTATTCTCAGACGTATTCTGGGACGCGTTTAGTAAAGCGATTAGCGGGATATAATGACTTCAGCTTTACGCTTATTTCTGCGATGAAGGTCGTCCCAAATCGTGACGTAGTAGCTCCAAGTGTTTTCACGACGTTTGAATCGTTGCTTCAGATGGCAAAGCAGCAGTTTGAGGCCATGATGATAGCTCCGGTGGAAGAGGAGATGTAGTCGTCGTCCGATATATAAAAACAACGCAGAAATGCGTTGTTTTTATATGGTGCCGGGAGAGAGAATCGAACTCTCATGACCTTTCGATCGCAGGATTTTGAGTCCTGTGCGTCTACCAATTCCGCCATCCCGGCCGACCGGTTCTGTGTCTCGTTATCTAGCGACAGGGTAACCAACCTACCTCTGAGCGTCAAGCCTGTTCCTTTTCCTCGCGAATCATTTGTTATTCCTATTTTTCTTGCTAAGCTAGATTCTATGTCTTTAGACCAACACGATCTTATCCTTCGCGCGTTTAAAGCTGGAACGGTCCAAGGGTTGCTCGAGCCGGGGATTCCTCCAGAACATATACGGACCTTTATTTCCGATGTATTTTTATTTCCGTCTACAGTCTACAAGATCTATCGTAGAGATAATCAGGATTTTAATAAGGATTTTATTAACCTCGATAATATTGATATACGTCGTGCGTTCTATAAAGAAGATTTTCGTTGGAACCAGTATTTTAACCCAAGCGTCTACCAACAATTACAGGGGATTGAAGTGGAGGGAGAGACGACTCTCTTGACCGAAGAGATGAAGACGTCCTCTGAGCGGGTGATTCAAATGCGTCGAATTGATGCTGTTTTGAATCTAACGCGTCAGTTATTGGAAGGACGGATCTCAGAAGCCGATGCGTTTGCGATTGGAAGTCAGCTAACCAAGAAGGTAGATCAATTTCCCTGGCGTGAGCCTTCTGAGCTTTCGATGTTAGCTCGGTTGGAGCTCTCCTTATTAAATCTGGAGCGTTGGTCGTTGTCGGCTGATCCGGCATTTCCAAGGGCTTTAACGGATCGAGCTATTCATTCTCTACGTGGGTTCGTCCAGAGCCATCAGGACAGGTTCTCGTCGTTGCAGGAAGATGAGATGGTTCCGTGCATAGACTCCCACTCAGATAATCTCTTTTTTGAAGGGGGTACACTATCTTGTATTGATATTTACTTAATGAAACCAGAGTGGCGTTTGATGGAGCGGAGTTATTCCGTGTATCGATTGGCAATGGATATTGAGGTATTAGGTAATAAATCTCTTTCTGAGACGTTTATTGAAGGTTGTGTTGCCTATTACGGGCCTAGACAGATGATTCGTCCAGAGGTTCAGTGGTTTTATCAGCTCTTCTCGGCATTAATTAAGTCTCCTTATCTATTTTCTTTGGCGCAAAAAGATCCGGCTCGTTTGCGAGAGGCGCAGCTTTATCAGGCCTTTATAGAGCGAATGCTCGAATAGGGAAGGGGATGGGGTGCAATGTGTGAGGATTTGTTATACTACTCACATGTTGCTTGAGCCGCAAAACCGCTTTACCCGCCGCGCGACACGTGAGAGGGGATCTGTGCGCGTGGCTTTTTTTATTTTTTTCGCCCTTGTGGCGGTGATTGGGTGGCTTTACGTTTTTTTTATTAGTGAAGCCTTTCAGGTCAAGGATATCGAAGTGATTGGGGTGAAGGGGATAGACCCGGTGCATGCCAAGAGGGAAGTGTACGAAGCCATGGATGTGCGACCACGTTCGTTTTGGGAACCAGCTCGTCATAGTTTATTGATGGATCTCGGACACTTAGAGCCGGCGGTGACGGACAGACTTGGGGTTGAGCGTGTTACTCTGACAAAAATCTCTACTAATATTTTACGACTCTCGATTGAAGAGCGTGTCCGGCGTTTTATTTTACATACGCCTACCCAGTATCTCTGGATGGATTTTCGTGGACGTGTTCTGGCAGAACTTAGTTCACAAGAACAAAAAGATATTGAGGCGCGTTTAACGGCCAAGCGTCCGACCAATGCCCAAGATGTGCCCGTGTTATCGTATCCAACCGTTATACAGCCCTTACAGCCGAATGAGGGTATCCCAGACCCTGAAATTGCTCGCTGGCTTGCGATAGGGCTCCAGTTCCAAAAGCAGGGTATTGGCTACCGTGAAATTCAACCTCCTGGGACACCTTCAAGTACAAGGCTGGTCGTTATAACGGCTCAGGGATACGCCGCCTGGTTTGATACCTCCCAGGATACCTTGGAAACGCAAATAGAGGCGTTTAAAGCCTTCCAGCAACAGAAGCCAAAAGATCTACAGGTCAAGGAATATGTGGATGCGAGAATTCCGCAGAGGATTTACGTGAAGTAGGTTTTGATAAGCGTCTATCAGTGAAAATTTGAAAAATAGTGGTAGGGGATAGCTTTCTTTGAGTAGAACGAGAAAAAGATCCCCCATGCGTCGCATAAGATATAGTGTACGACGCATAATGTGGCATGTATAGACTCTCTGTCCGCTTCCGTGTAGGCGTCTCCCCTTCCAGCTTCAGGACAAATTTTATGATCGGTGATCATAGGCGCGTATGGTGTTTTTTTACGATGTTGGATAACGATCGTGTATAGCTATTGTGTCATACGTGCGGCATGCAATTTTGTATCGTCATCCATCGACCTTCCTAAATCCGATTCTATCTGGGGCGTGCTCCCCTGCTTTGAGATGACGGGCGGAGATGAGGGCGTGTTCTCCGTGCTTGTTGCGGATGGCGTCTAGGGCATCAGATAATCGGCCGGAGCGACGTTCGAGGGTCTCTATCCCCTGCAGGTTTGCTTGGGTGTTCATGGGTTCTAGTCCCCAGAGGGAAACGGCCATGAAGGATATGGAGGAAGTTTGATTGCAAAGGGTTTCAAAAAGAGTGGTCGCGGATTTCGTGATCGAGAACAGATCGTACACGGGTTCAGGAAATCGAGCATGACTATTTAAGCTATGGGTGTAGCGATCGAAGACGCTGATGGGTTTAGTGGGGGTTGAGCTTCTTGTATTGATTCCTACCCATATCCCTTTCGTGGTTAGACGGAGGATACGTAACCGTCTGGCGGCTTTATCGACGAGTTTTATAAAAATGGCGAGGAGTTCTTCTTTTTTTGATAGGTGCTTGGGAACGCAGTACGAATGCCCGATTGATTTTGGTTTAGATGGTTGATAGGGGTTTACCGCATCTACGGTGAGTCCGTTGAGAGCGGCGTGGGAAAAATAGAGCGTCTTCCCACACCTCCGTAGAAGCATGGCTGGAGAAGCGTTCTTTAGCTCTAAGGGGGTGAAGATGCCTAGTCTTTGCAAACGACGCTCGGTGCGTTTTCCGATACCGATAATGTCTTGGAGGCGATGCTCTGCCAGAAAATCATCAAGGGTACGAATGCCTACCAACGTGAGACCATCTGGTTTTTGGTAATCGGAAGCGAGTTTGGCAAGAAGCTTATTTGGTCCAACGCCAATAGAGGCAGTGAGCCATTCCCCTACCTCGTGTTGGATTCTGAATTTAAGCTGGCAAAGAGCTTGTATGAGAGAGAGTTCATCCTTGTACCAACCGGTGAGGTCTAGAAACGCTTCATCGATGGAGTAGTGTTCGATACGATCAGTATAGTCATGGAAGATGCGAAAGATCTGTTTGGTGACAGATCGATATTTTATGGGATCACATTCTACAAATACGGCGTTTGGGGCGAGAAGACGGGCGTCCTGTACGCGGGTTCCTACTCCTATGCCGTACGTTTTAGCCTCGCGAGAAGCGGCAATCACACAACCGTGTTCCTTTAGGTAGGCGCAGACACAGACGGGACGTCCTCGCCACTCAGGATGGGCTTGTTGCTCTACAGAAGCAAAATACGCATTCATATCAATATGGACGATGAAGCGTTGTGAAGCGGAGAGGAGCATATGTTTTATAGCCACGCCTCTTCTTCTGTATACCAGCGATGATGGGCGGACGCGTAGACGAGTTTATGGGTTTGGCTTCCATCGGAGATGGAGAAGTAGAGGATCTCTTCTCTCCCCTCTTTGGCCTCGTAGCGCAAGTTCACGGATGTTACGTCATAGACCCGGCCTTTTTTCTTAAACCGTAACGGTTCAATGAGACCATTTCTAAACATGGCCAGGACAGAAATCTGTTCTCGCTCGGGAGAAGGCATAGAGACGAACTACCCTGGGATAGGGGTTAAAATTTAAGCTAAGCAAGGACAATTCCTACCTATTTCAATATAGAACAGAAATAGAACACCTGGCAAGCAGGCTTGTGGATACCTAAGATTTACGGGATGTTTGTCTTAGGATGCGTATGGATTGGATAAGGGTGAGGACAATCGTCAGAATAGTGAAGGCGGTTCGTAGTTTTTGTTGTGTATCGAGAGGTCCGGTAAAAAATATTGTGGCAAAGAGAGCAATGCTGCTTATAGAAAAAAAGACATGGATAAAAAATGCAACGAATATAATAGGTCGTTTATCATAGCGCTGCGTTGGGATTCTTGAGATGAGGAATTTTACGAGGTAGAAAATGAAAGAAAAGACGATCCCAAAGGCGACATTTCCGAATGGAATGACGAGCAAGCTCAAAAAATACCACAGCACGTCCTCTTGGGTGGAGGCGGCAGGTGTTGGGGTGATTTTCATGTCTTACTCTGTCACACGGTAGGTGAAGACTAGGATGGCAATCGTGATGATGATGAAGGAGATGGTAAGAATAGTTCCCATATGGTTAGAGGGTATGCCTTAATAGGCGACAGGAGAAGGGGGTGGGTCAATATTGATATCCCACCAGGCTTTTAAGCTAGCAGCAAAATCGCGCAGGGTGAAAAAAACGATGCGTTCGTAGGGTTGTAGGTCAGCCGCTACCCCTTGGGCGTCCATGCCTAAATGCGAACAAAGATAGAGGGCGCGGGCTAAGTGAAACCGTTGAGTGACTACGATGGCTTGGCGGATGTTAAATGTTTGCACGGCGCGTTTACAACTTTCGTAGGTTCGATAGCCGTGTCCATCTACCAAGATATCTTTTTCTGGGACGCCCGCTTCGATGGCCAAGCGTTTCATGGTTGCGACCTCGTTGGCGTGGAAACCCCCATCATCCCCCGTCATGAGAAGATTTGAGACTTTCCCTTCTTTATAGAGTTGAATCCCTACCATAACGCGATCCCGTAACGCGTCTGAAGGGGTGCCATCTAGCTTAACACTCGCTCCCAAGACCATAGCTGTTGGGGCAGGGGTAACCTCGCTCACCGAACGGATGGCGGGTTGGTAATGTCGTTGAATTTGTTGGATGATTGAAACACTCGTTAACCCAAGGGAGATGACTCCCGTGATGAATACTGGTAGAAAACGTTTTAGGCGCAGCATAGGTTATCCTCCCTCCCCTTCTTGTGGTTTATCAATCAGGTTTACTTGATAGCCCGTGCTTTGTCCAGAAATTTTGATCACATCTTTATCAATCTTGCCTAATTCTTTGGAGGCGAGATTGTATTGATTGACGGTGGTCGTTAAATGCTTGCCTACATTGCCGAAGTGCTGTTCGTAGGCAGCTAAGTGTCGGCCGAGATCTCCGACACGGGTGCGAATTTCTTTGGCCTGTTCTTCGATCTTGAGGGCGCGTAAGCCTTGTAAGACCGTTTGTAAGTAGGCAAGGAAGGACGTAGGTGAAACGATAATAACGTGGTACTTCCCGGCCGCACGTTGGATGATACTTTCTGGATCGTCCCCGGCTGCCCCGATCTTATTTGTTAAAAGATCGTAATAGATGGCTTCATGCGGAATAAACATGAAGGCAAAGTCCATCGTCCCCTCTTCTGGTCGGACGTACTTAGCGGTTTCTTGCACGCGCATCTTTAAGTCGTTGACGAGGGCGCGTTCGAGTTTTTCGCGTTCCGCCTCATTTTGCTCGCTGATGATGCGATTGTAGTTCTCTAAGGAAAACTTTGAATCAATCGGAATGATTTTGTCTTTGATGAAGACAGCTGCATCAACAATTTCGCCATCTTTGAACTTGTATTGCATCTGAAATCCATCTGGTGAGAGGCAGTTTTTGAGGAGGGTCTCAAGGTAATATTCGCCTAAGATGCCACGTTGTTTTGGATTAGTAAGGATGCGTTGAAGGTTTTCGAGTTGGCCGGAAAAGGAGAGGATTTGTTTGTTCGTCTCTTCTAAGCGAACGAGACGTTCCGTGACGTCGCGAACGGTTGTCGTGACGGTATTTGAAATATGGCGACTCGTATCAATCGCCTGTTTACCGCTTTCTTGGAGGGTTTCGCGCAGTTCTTTACGTAACTCTCCCATCCCCTGCTGTAAGAGGAGGAGGGATTGAGGGTCGATCGAGGGTTCTGGAGCCGGGGTCGACCTTCTTAGCCAATACATGAAGACGCCGAGGGCGAAAAAGCCCAGGATAATGATGATAAGGAGGAGGCTGGTGTCCATAGGTCTTGCATTAGTTTTGCGTATGTCGTAGCTTATCACGCACAAGAATATTCGCACATGTTTCTTTTATGACATACCTTGATTTTTCCCGCCCTGCCGCTAATTGGGATGGCGACACCTTTGAAGAAGAGAACGAGAATATGGCTGCTCTGGCGTTACAATCCGCAGCCGGTGATGATGATAAGGAGGAGGATGAGGAGGATGAGGAGGTTAAGGCGGCAAAAGCCGTGGTTCCGGATGAAGAAGGGATCGTGTTAGACGATGCCAAAGTTGAGGATGAAGAGAAAAAGGAGGAGGAAGATGAGGAGGTGGATGATGAGTTGAAGGTTTTGGCTCGTCAAGAAAAAGAATTGAAGGAAGAAGAGATGACCAGCATGTCTGGATTGGATGAGGAAGAAGAAACGATTTAAAACGACAGAACATACTAAAACCCGGGATATCCCGGGTTTTAGTATGTTCTTCTTGTTTTTCTTATTGGCAAACCGCACATTCCTCATTGGCAAGATCTCTCTTTTCTACTTTGGTATTGATCTTTTCGGCTTCGATCGGAGCGGCGGAGCGGAGGTAGTAGAGGGATTTCATGCCGGCTTTCCAGGCGAGGAAGTGGACGTCATGTAAGTATTTGCCGCTGATGGGGGTTGGAAAGAAGACGTTGATGGATTGCGCTTGGCAGATGAAGGGTTGGCGATCGGCGGCTTGTTGTACGATTTCGCGCATGTTCATCTCGTAGGCCGTACGGAAGACCTTTTTTTCCTCTGGAGTTAATATGTCGAGATGCTGGACACTGCCTTTGGCACTAATGATATCCTGCCAGACTTCAAGGGTGTTTTGTCCCTTCTTTTCTAAGACTTGCTCTAAGTATTTGTTTTTGACGAGAAAACTGCCAGACAAGGTTTTTTGCAAGTAGGCGTTGCCGGAGATGGGCTCGACGCAGGGTGTTGCCTGGCGGCACAGGAAGGCCGTGCTGGCGGTGGGTTGCACGGACATGATGTAGCTGTTGCGCTGGGTGCCGCCATCGAGTGGAAGGCCACGTTCTTGGCCGAGTTTTACGGAAGCTGCTTTGGCGTGTTTGTTGATGAGGCTGAAGACTTGCTTGTTGATCAAGCGTGTTTGCAAACTTTCAAATGGGATCATCTTGGACATGAGGTAGCCATGGTAGCCCATGACGCCTAAGCCGATAGAGCGCTCATGTTTAACGGAATTGATGGCTTTTTTGTATTCGACTGGATCGGCCATTTCGCAAAAACTATCGAGATTGTTGTCGAGGGCTTTGACGCAATCGTAGGTCATTTGCTCGACCTTATCTTTCCACTCATCGAAGGTCTCCATGTTAAGGTTACCTAAACAACAGACGGCCGTACGTTCATCGGTGGTTGGGAGCACGATTTCGGTACAGAGATTGCTTTGGCGTACCACGAGCCCCTTCTCCTTGTGATGGGGAGGGATGGCTTTGTTAACGGTATCGATGAAGAGTAGATATGGCTCCCCTGTCTCGGCACGGATGGTCAAGATTTTGCGCCAGATTTCGACGGCACTTAATTCTTTGGTGACAGTGCCGTAGTGCGGATCGACCAGATTGTATGGGCGATTTTCTTCGACGGCGCGCATGAATTCGTCGGTGATGACGACCCCGTTGTTGATGTTCAAGCATTTACGGTCCATGTCTCCTCCGGTTGGACGGCGGATTTCGAGAAAATCCTCGATGTCTGGATGGTCGACGCGTAAATAGGCGGCGGCCGCTCCACGACGGTGGCTGTTACGAGAGATAGCAAGCGTTTCTGAATCCATCACCTTCAAAAATGGGATGACGCCCGAAGATTTGAGGCCGCTGGATTTGAGAGGGGCGTTTTGTCCGCGTAAGCGTGACCAGTCTGTACCGATGCCGCCCCCATATTTGGCTAGGAAGGCGTTCTCGCGGTAAATATCGAAGATTCCCTCCAATGTATCCGGTACGGTGTTTAGAAAGCAGGAAATAGGCAATCCTTTGCTTGTTCCAATATTCATGAGGACGGGGGTCGCCGCAATAAACCAGCCATTGCTCATGTATTCGTATAAACGATGGGCTAATTCTTTATCTCCTCTTGCCATCCCCGTCGCTACGCGTGCAAAAAAGGTTTGTGGATTTTCGCAAATTTCCCCGTTCTCATCATGGAGAAAGTAGCGGTCGCGCATGTTCTCTAATCCAAAATAGGTAATCTCTTTACTGCGTTCGTGCTTGAGCGGGATGCTTTCTTGAATGGCGCGATCGGTCGTGTAGTGAGAGCAGGACCAGCTTTCACGGGTCTTGGTTTTTTCCATGATCTCCCCTAACAAAAGATCACGAGCAACCAAGAGATTGTTGTCAGACAAGGCGTCAACGACGCTGGCGTAGGATTTGGACATAGTGGGAAGTATCGAGTATCGGGTATCCAGTATCGAGTATAAAGGCGAATAAAGAACGAATTACGTCCAGTCTTCGACCACGGCTCCTTTGGCGTATTCGGTAGCGCGGTTTTCGAAGAAGTTGGTGTGTTCTTTGGCGTTGATCATGATGTCCAGCCATTGCAGAGGATTCTTGCTGACCATGTAGAGACGATCGAGGCCTAGGTCATTCAACTTGCGATCGGCGATGTACCGGATATACAGCTTCACTTCTTCTGGGGTCAGGCCTTGGACGGCTCCCATGCCAAAACAGGTGTCGATGAAGGCGTCTTCGAGCTTGACCATGTCATCACAGGCTTGATAGAGGGTGCTGCGTAGGCTTTGGGTCCAAATGTGTTTGTTCTCGTTGATGAGATCGCGGAAGAGTTGGCACACACCTTGGCTGTGAAGCGTTTCATCACGGATGCTCCAGGTCACGATTTGACCAACCCCCTTCATCTTTCCCAGGCGAGGAAAATTCATAAGGATCGCAAAGGAGGAGAAGAGACTCACCCCTTCCATGAAACCTCCAAAGACAGCGAGGTTTATAGCCAGGTCTTCGACGGTCTTGATCTCAAAGTTTTGCAAGAAGTCGTACTTGTTGCGCATGGCCTCGTACTCTAAGAAGGCGGAGTACTCTTTTTCTGGTAGACCTAACGAGTCATTAAGGTAGGAATAGGCCCAAACATGGACACTTTCCATGGCGGCGAAGGCCGAGAGCATCATCTTGATTTCCGGTTTAGGAAACATGGGGATGAGCCGTGTGTTGTAGTTGTTGTTGACTTCGATGTCGCCTTGGGTGAAGAAGCGCAAAATCTGTATCATCAGATTGGCCTCTTGTGGATTGAGGCGAAAGCGATAGTCATTGATATCGCTTTCCATCGGAACCTCGGTAGGTAACCAGTGCGCTTGGTTTTGTTTGCGGAAAAATTCAAAATAATGCGGATACTCGAAGGGCCGGTAGAACTTGCGATGTGTCAGGATGGGACACGAACCAAATAAGGCGGACGACATAACCAAGAATTTGGTTAGACGCTGGAACCATCCAATAAGCGTGATTGACGGGCGCCATCGACGTTGGAGACTTCGAAGATTTCCATGCCTTGGTCATCGATGTGGAGTCCAAGGACGGTCTGACGTTCCTCTGGGGTCAAGAATTTGACCGCTAGCCAACGAAAAATGTAATCCATGATAGAACGGGCATGTGGGATGTTGGGATTCTGTGTAGGGCCGTTTGGCTCGAAGTGGACGCCCGCAAATTTCTTCACGAGGACTTTTAAGGGTACTCCGTACTGCAACCCAATCGATACGGCCGTGGCAAAGGAATCCATGAGACCGCTCAACATGCTCCCCTCTTTATTCATGCGTAAAAAGATTTCGCCTGGCTGTCCATCATCGTATAAGCCTACGATCAGGTAGCCCTCATACGCGCCGACTTGGAACTTGTGGGTGACAGCCTTGCGCTCTTCATTTAAGCGACGGCGCCGTGCGACGTAGTTTTCGCCTGCGACAGGGAGGGAGGGGGTAGGAAGAGGATTTGAAGGCATAGGGGCGGACGATGGCAAAGGTCTAAGATCGGAGGCCAAAGGTTTTTCCGAAGAAGGCATAGGAGCATTGGAGGCTGGAGCGGAAGTGGTACGAGGAGTTTTTTGGTTGGTTTGGTAGGCATCCTTTACGGCTGGATGGTTGTGTTTATCGAAAATGAGGATGACAGCCTCGCGTAATTGTTCCGTACTAGGATTGTTGGAGGCGGCATAGGCCTTCCCAAATTCTTGCAACGCTTCTTCTACAATCGGGCGGATCAAGGCCTCTTCGTTTTTTCCGTGGGCACGAAAGGCAGAGGCGATGGAGCGTTCGAGTTTTTCAAATTGAAACGTCTGGGTTTTTCCGTCGCGTTTGGTGATGGGTTTAGGATTGGTGAGAAGTTCTAGAAGCATGTCCATAGATGAGGAGGCGTCAAAAACGTTCGTCGTATGCGTACACGACGTTCATGAGGATGAGCGATTGCAAAAGAGATGAATGAGCGGAGCGGCCACGTGTATTTTGTTCCGAGGAGATCCATTCATACGCAAGGTATGAATATTGGCGTGGAATCTCGTAAGAGGCGAAATACTATATTACTATATGTTGTGGTGCAAGAGAGAGTATACCA